>NZ_MAGP01000166.1 GCF_002926165.1 Micromonospora chalcea
GTGCCGGGGCACGACCGGTACGGGGCCGGGGAGGGGGAGCGGGCCGCGATCGCGGCCGGGCATCACGCGGTGCAACTGCGGGCGTGTGGGGTCGTCGGTGAGCTGGTTGCCGCCGGGGTGCCGGATCTGCGCGGAGCGGGGCTGGCGGACTAGATCCGCGAGCGGCTCGCCGGGCACGACGTGTCGGCGGCCGCCGGCCTGCTCGACGGGCTCGACCACCGGCTCCAGCAGGTCCGGGACTGCGGCCTGCCCGACACGCTCGTGCACGGCGACCTGCACCCCGGCAACGTGCGCGGCGACGGCCGGCGGCGGGTGGTGATCGACTGGGCGGACTCGTTCGTCGGCCACCCCGCCTTCGACATCCTGCGCCTGACCGAGGACGTCGACGCGGACGCCGCCGCCCGGCTGACCGGCGCGTGGGCGCGGCGCTGGCGTACCGACGTGCCGGGCAGCGACCCGCACCGGGCCGTCGACCTGCTCCAGCCGGTCGCGCCGCTGCGGCTGGCCGCCGTGTACGCGATGTTCCTCGCCGCCATCGAGCCGGGCGAGCATCCGTACCACGTACACGACGTGCCGGCCGCGCTGGCGCGAGCGGCAGCTACTCCCTAGACCCGGCGGACCGGGATCCACAGCTCCGCGTCGGCGGTGCCGCCGTCCTCGGCGACCCGCACCCGCGAGATCTCCGGCCCCGGGCGGGCCTCGTACGGGTTGGACGGGAACCAGGACGTGAACACGGCCCGCCACAGGTGCTGCACCGCCACCGGGAACGCCCCGGAACTGGAGAACACCGCCCAGTCACCGGCCTCGACCGGCAGGCTGTCCAGATCGCCGGGCACCTCCGCGCCGGTCACCGCCGCGTACCAGTAGTCCAGCTCGGCGCCCTCGTCGCGGGAACCGGCCAGCTCGGCGCTGACGTTGACGATCCCGCGCGGCTCCTGGTCGGACAGCGCCTCGATGCGGCGTACGGTGACCGGGTCGATGCCCCTGACGAACGCCACGATGTGCGGGTTCATCCCCTCGTGCACGAGCGGCACCCGCGCTTTCAGCCCGGCGAGCCGGAAGGCGTCCTTGGTCACGATCCGGTAGTCCATGCTGGTGTTCCCTTCGACGACGAGCCGGAAGGACAGCCGGGGCTGGGACCGCAGCACCGCCCCGGCCTGCCGGGCCTGCGTCGGCCCGACGCCGTGCACGGCCCGGAACGCGCGGGCGAACGCCTCGTTCGAGCCGTAACCCCAGCGGACCGCCACGTCGAGCAGTGACTCCCGCCCCGCGAGCACGTCCGCGCCGGCCAGCGTCATCCGGCGACGGCGGACGTACTCCGACAGCGGCAGCCCGGCCAACGCCGAGAACAGCCGGCCGAAGTGATGCTCCGAGACGCCCGCGATCCGGGCCAGCGCGGCCACGTCGAGCGGCTGCTCGAGCCGCTGTTCGAGGTAATCCAACGCGGCGTTGAGCCGATCCAGCACCCGATGTTCCTTCCTGGTGACGACCTCGACGCTAGGTTCCCGGCCGTCCACAGACCCGATCACACCGGACCCGGTCCGGTCGCCTCATTCGACACTGGCGGGCGTGTCGCATCATGACGTGGTGATCTTCCGGAAGCGGCACCGCCACAAGAAGAAGAGCCGGGACTGGTGCAACTGCGACGTGCCCACCTGTGACGGGCCGGGCTGCTGCGACCTGGGTCTCTTCTCGATGCTGCTCACCCTCGGCTCGGTGACCGCCGGCGTCGTGCGCCGACCCGCCGTGGACCGCGCCGGCCGGGCCGCCATCCTCGGTTACCGGCGCTGGCTGTCGCACCGCTGGCCGGCGACCTGCCGCTACACGCCCACGTGCAGCGCGTACGGGCTCGCAGCGGTCGAGCGGTACGGGCTGGCGGTGGGCGGTCGGATGGCCGCCGACCGGGTACGCCGATGCCGTCCCGACGTGCCGCACGGCACCCACGACCCGTTGCGCTGACCGCGCTCGCCACGTCGGGGAGGTGGCGGTGTCCCGGTGCGCCGGATGCCGCCACTCCGGCGACCTGGTGTCGATCAAGGCGGTGGCGGTCATCCGGCCGACGTGGGGCCGCCGAAGACGACGGGGACGCCGGGGGAGTAGAGCACGCTCACCGGTGGGCCGTCCGGCGCGGGCAGGCCGGCGGCGGTGACCAGCTCGTCGTCCAGGTCCAGCAGCTCGGCGCGGTGCAGCGGCCACTGTGGATGCCAGTTCGGCACGTGCAGGGTGCGGCCGTACGCGCGGGTGTGCAGGCCCCAGCGCGCGGTGAGGAAGTGTTCGAGCGGCGTCGGCTCGGCGATCGGCGCGCCGACGCGCACCGTCATCCGGCTGGACGCGCCGGACGGACCGGGCCAGCGGCGGCGGCAGCGGTAGGTGAGCGTGTCGCCGGAGCGGTCCAGCCGCATCGCCGACCACTTGTACGGCAGCCGCAGGCTCAGCTGGGCCACCAGCACCGGCACCAGCCGGGACGCGTCGAGCGAGCGGAACACGACAGCGCGCCGCCCGGAGCCGTCGACGGAGTAGAGGCGGACGTTCGTCTCCCAGAACGTGCCGAAGTACGGCACGCCCGGGCCACGGCCGAGCCCCAGCCCGACCATCCGGAACCCGATCAGCCCGACGTAGGTGAGCCCGTCGAACGTGTCCGGCCGGGTGCCGGCGGGCAGCAGTGGCGCCACCCGCTCCGGCGGGACCGCCCAGTGCAGGAACGCCAGGTCGTGCCAGCGCTGTGCCAGCCAGACCCGGCGGATGGCGCGTACCGGAGCGTGCTCGACCGGCTCGATCTCCACCGGCCCATCCTGCCTCCCCGACGCAACCGGACTCACTCCGGCCGGTGGCAGACCGCCTCGACGTTGTTGCCGTCCGGGTCGCGGACGAACGCGCCGTAGTAGGTGGCGTGGTATTCCGGCCACTCCTTCGGCGCGTGCAGCACCTCCGCCCCGGCCGCGACAGCCGCCTCGTGGAACGCGCGCACCGTGGCACGGTCGCCGGCGGTGAACGCGATGTGCACCGGCACCGGCGTGGCGTCGGACGGCGCGGGCTCCACCCAGAAGTCGGGCTTGTCGACGCCGTAGCCGATCGGGCCGGGCTCCATGAGCCGCCGCGCGCCCAGCGGGGCGAGCACCGTGTCGTAGAAGGCGCCACTGGCCGCCAGGTCGCGTACCGCTACGGAGAAGTGGTCGAGCACGTCGCCTCCCTGCGATCGTCGTTGACCGCGCCAGGCTACGAGCCCTCTACGACACTTCCGCCGCCCGGTTTGCGTCGCGCCCGCCGCTGCCGGGCAGCCGTCGCGGTGACGCCAGCCGTCGTCGAGCGCCCGGGCTCGGTGGTCCAGCCTCGTTGAAGACGTGTGCCATCCAGAGCGATATACCTCAGAGTCATGATTATGACTCTGAGGTATATCGCTTTTGCCTCCATGTATTTCCGGCGGCGGTAAGGACCGTCGGGCGGGATGCTGTCGCCGCCGGGCAGTGAATGAACTCGCCCACCGCGCCCCGGATTTCCGCACGCCACCCACCACGTAGTGGGTTCTGTCCTCGGCGCCGAGCCGTACCGTGCTCTGCGCCAGCAGCGCGCCGAACACGACGGCGTACCCGATCAGCGGCGGGGCGTCGGGGTTGGTGGACCGCCAGCACGGGGGCGAGCACCGGCGCCGCGAGCACGGGCCACCACAGCGCGGTGGAGACCGGATCGTCGACGAAGTCCGCGAGCCGTCCGAAAGGGATTGCTCACGCAGCGTAGGATCGCGTGCGACACAGCCGAACACACGGGGGAAACGATGTTCGAGCGCCTGGGCAGATTCGTCGTGGGCAAGGCGTGGTGGGTGATCGGCGGCTGGGTCGTCGCCGCGATAGCGATCATCGCCGCCAGCCCGTCACTGAGCGACATCACCTCAGCCGACCAGGAGAGCTTCCTGCCGAGCTCCTACGAGTCGGTGCAGGCCACCGAGCTGGCCGGGAAGTCGTTCCCACAGGCGGCCACCGCCACCGCCACCGTCGTGGTCAAACGCGGCGACGGCAAGCCGCTCACCGCGGCCGACGAGGCGCGCGTGGGGCAGCTCGCCGCCGCGCTCAAGGCGCGGAACATCCCGCAGACCTCCGGCTACCTGACCGGGCCGCAGGCCGTCGCGCCGGACAAGTCGGTGCAGGTGGTCACCGTCGGTCTCGACGCCGACAGCCCCGACGACCCGGGCCTGCTCGACGCCGTACGCGATCTGCGTGCCGCCCTCGGGCCGGACCTGGCCGGCAGCGGCCTGACCGCCGGGGTGGCCGGCGACGTGGCCAGCTTCGTCGACAACGAGGACACGTTCAACGACGCGTTCGCGGTGGTCGGCGTCGCCACCATCATCCTCATCATCGGGCTGATCCTGATCATCTTCCGCAGCCCGATCGCCGCGCTGCTGCCGGTGGTGGTCATCAGCGTGGTCATGTCCGTCACCACCGGCCTGGTCGCCGCCGCCGGCAAGGCGTTCGACCTCAACGTCAGCCAGGACCTGCAGACCATCCTGCTGATCGTGCTGTTCGGCATCGGCACCGACTACATCCTGTTCCTGCTGTTCCGCTACCGGGAACGGCTGCGCGCCGGTGACGACAAGCGCACCGCGATGGTCGTCTCGGTGCAGCGGGTCGGCGAGGTCATCACCTCCGCCGCCGGTGCCGTCATCGTGGCGTTCCTGGTGCTGCTGCTCGCCTCGCTCGGCTTCTTCGGCTCGCTCGGCCCGGCGCTCGCCATCGCCGTCGGCGTCATGCTCGTCACCTCGCTGACCCTGATCCCGGCACTGGTGTCGCTGCTCGGCCGGTGGGTGTTCTGGCCGTCGAAGGCGTGGCAGCGCCCACCGAAGGCGACCCTGTCCCGGCGGCTCGGCGCCGCCGTCGGCCGCCGCCCGGCCGTCGTCGCCGCCGCCTCCGGCGTGCTGCTCGTCGCGCTCGCCGCCGGGGTGCTCGGCTACAAGGCCGACTACGACTTCAGCGCCGGCTTCCCGCAGGACACCGAGTCGGCGCGGGCCGCCCAGGACCTCCAGCGCGGATTCGCCGCCGGTGCGCTCGCGCCCACCGAGGTCTACCTGACCACCGGCAACGGCACCCCGCTCACCGACCAGCAGGTGAACGACTTCGCCGCCGCGTCGGCCAAGGCGCCGGGCGTCGGGCGGGCGCAGCCGCCGGAGCGCAGCGCCACCGACCCCAGCGTCGCCCGGATCAGCCTGCTGCTCAACGAGAACCCGATGTCCAACGAGGCGATCACGCTGGTCCGCGACGACCTGCGGGACGCGCTGCACGCGGCCGCGCCGCCGGGCACCAAGGCCCTCGTCGGCGGCGCCACCGCGATCTTCGCGGACATCAACTCGGCGAACAACAGGGACCTCTCGGTCATCCTTCCGGTCGCCGCCGGCCTGATCGCGCTCATCCTCGGGTTGCTGCTGCGCAGCCTCGTCGCGCCGGTCTACCTGGTGATCGCGGTACTGCTCAACTTCGCCGCCACGCTCGGCGCGACCGTGTACGTGTTCCAGGGACTCCAGGGCAACCCTGGCGTCACGTTCCAGCTGCCGATCATCCTCTACCTGTTCGTGGTGGCGATCGGCACCGACTACAACATCCTGATGATCGCCCGGCTTCGCGAGGAGGCGCGCGAAGGCCACGAACCGCACGAGGCCGCCGCGATCGGGGTGGAACACGCCGGCCCGACAGTCGCCGCGGCCGGGCTGATCCTGGCCGGCACGTTCGGGGTGCTGATGCTCGCGCCGATCTCGTTCCTGCAGCAGATGGGTTTCGCGGTGGCGATCGGGATCGTGCTGTCCGCGTTCGTCATGTCGATGTTCTTCGTACCGGCGCTGACCGGGCTGATCGGCCACACGGCATGGTGGCCGGGGCACGGCGACGAACGGCGCAACGGCGGTGGCGGCGGCCGGCACGCGGCGCCCGAGCCGGCGGACGCGGCGCCGGTCTGACTGTGACCCGCCCCGGCGCGGCTCAGCCCTCGCCGGGGCGGACCAGCCCGCTCTCGTACGCGATCACGACGAGCTGCGCCCGATCCCGGGCGTTCAACTTCTGCAGTAGCCGGCTCACGTAGGTGCGGGCGGTATCAGGGCTCAGGAACAGCGCCTGCCCGATCTCCGTGTTCGACCGTCCGGCGCCCACCTGCGCGAGCACGTCCCGCTCCCGGGCGGTCAGTCCGGCCAGCCGCGCCGGGTCGGCCACCGGCGAACGGGCCGCCGCCGCGAGCACCCGCCGGGTCACGGCGGGAGACAGCAGCGCGTCGCCACCGGCCACCGTCCGGACCGCGTCCCGCAGGGCGTCCGGTGCGGTGTCCTTCAGCAGGAAACCGGCCGCCCCGGCGCGGATCGCCTCGAACAGGTACTCGTCGTCGTCGAACGTCGTCAGCATCACCACCTGCACGCCGTCCAGCGTCGGGTCGGTCAGGATCCGCCGGGTCGCCTCCAGCCCGTCCCCGCCCGGCATGCGGACGTCCATCAGCACGATGTCGGGTCGCTGCTCGCGTACCACGGCGAGGCCGCTGCGGCCGTCGCCCGCCTCGCCCACCACCTCGATGTCCGGCGCCCGGTCGAGCAGCGCCCGCAGGCCGGTACGGACCAGGTGCTGGTCGTCGACGAGGACGACGCGGACCGGGCTCACGCGGCGACTCCCGCCAGCGGCAGGCTGACCGCCACCCGGAAACCGGTGCCGCCGGATGCGGCGGTGCCGTTCTGGACCGTGCCGGTTTCGACGGTGCCGCCCAGCAGGGCGACGCGCTCGGCCATGCCGCGAAGGCCCTGACCCCTCCCGTCCGCCCGACCGGCGGGTGGGCCGCCGCGACCGTCGTCCACCACTTCAAGCGCGAGCCGAGCGGCCGTGGCGCGCACCGTGACGGTGACCCGGGTGGCCCCGGCATGGCGCAGCACGTTCGTCAACGCCTCCTGCACGACCCGGTAGACGGTGCTGCCCACCACCGCCGGCAGTCTGTCCACCGGCCCCTCGACGCGCAGGTCGACTGCCAGCCCGCCCTGGCGTACGCCCTCCACGAGCGCCGGGAGCCGGTCGAAGCCGGGGGCCGGCTCCCGTGGCCCGGGCTCGCGGCGCAGCGTGCCGAGCGTGGCCCGCAACTCCGCCATCGCGCTGCCGCTCACCGACCGGATCGCTGCGAGCGCGCTCTCCGCCTGCGCCGGGTCGCTGTCGGCGAGCGCCTCCCGGGCCACTGCCGACTGCAACGTGATCACCGACATCGTGTGCCCGAGCGTGTCGTGCACCTCCCGGGCGATGCGCAGCCGTTCCGCCTCGACCTGGCGGGCCGCCTCCCGGTGGCGCTCCTCGTCGGCGGCGACCGCCTGGCGGATCAGCGCCGCCCGCAGCGACCTGCGGTTGCGTACCGCATCACCGAGGGCGATGACGGCGAGCAGCAACGCCGCCTCCGAGCCCAGTTGCGTACCGACGACGACGCCGACGTCGTCGCCCTCGGCCAGCCGCGCGACCACCGACACGGCCAGCAGGCTCCCGGCGACCACAGCAGCAGGGACCACCCGCCCGCGTTCCGACGCCCGGTAGAGCACTGCCGCGGCCGGGGCGGCCACCCCGACCGGCGGCAGGTCCAGCGCGTAGTACAGGAGGATGGCGACCGCCGTGGCCAGCAGCGCCGGCACCGGCCACCGCCTGGCGCACAGCACCAGCCCACCGAGCACCGCGCCGACCACCACGGCGAGCGCCGCGCCGCCGGCAGCGGGCCGCTCGGCCGCCACGGCCACCGCGACCAGGCCGAGCGTGGCCGCGGCGAGCAGCGCGTCGGCACGTGTGGGCAGGGCGTCGGGCACGCCTCGAGCCTAGGTCCGCGCGGCCCTTCGCCGCTGTCGTCCGCAGGCGTCAGGGACAACCCCGAGGCGTACGCCGAGAAGCGACAACCGGTCGCGCGGCCACGCGGACGACGGTGCCCGGCCGCCGACCTAGCGTCGATGGCGTCCCCGAGACGTGAGGAGAACCCTCGTGGTACGCACACGACTGACCTGGATAGCCCTAATTGCAATGGTTTGGGCTTCGATGATGTCGTTCGGCGGGGTGGCCGCCGAGACAGTGATGCTCTATCCGAACATCTTCAACGACGCGCCCGCCTCCCTCGACCGGGCCCGCGAGTTCCTCGTCCACGGCGGACCGCACGACTACTTCCCGCCGCTCGGCGCGTCGGTGATCCTGAGCAGCGTCGCCGCGACACTGCTCATCTGGCGCGACCGCCGGCTGCGCTGGTGGATCGCCGGCGCCACAGCCGTCTTCGTCGTCTGCGAGTTCCTGTTCTCGGCGGTCTTCTTCTGGCCACGCAACGA
Organism: Micromonospora chalcea; assembly: GCF_002926165.1. Classification (GTDB taxonomy): domain Bacteria; phylum Actinomycetota; class Actinomycetes; order Mycobacteriales; family Micromonosporaceae; genus Micromonospora; species Micromonospora chalcea. The sequence continues at coordinate 8,297 of NZ_MAGP01000166.1, forward strand.
GATCATGTTCGTGGACCCGGTGGGGACGCACTCGCCGGAGTACCTGCGGCAGGTCGCTGCGGAGTTCGTCGCCGGGCACTGGGTGCGCGTCGCCGGAGGGGCGGTCACCGCCGTCCTGGCGTTCGTCGCGCTGTTGAAGTTCGTGCGCTCGACCGCGCCGGCCCCGGTTTCGGCTCCCGCGACTGCTTCTGTTTCGGTTGCGGAATCTTCCGAGGCGACGCGATGAGCGGGGCCCGCCGTGCCCTCGGGTTCTCCTGGCCGGCGCTGGTCGCGCTCGCCGCGCTGGCCGCCCCGCGCGTGGCTCTGCACGACCTGGGCGTGGTGCCGGAGGGCACGATCGTGGCCGCGCTGCTGGCGGTCGGGCCGCTGCTGTGCTGGGTGGCCGCCGTGCTGTGGCGGCGGCCGCCGCGCCCGTTCCTGACGCTCGTCGTGGTCGTGGCGCTGTACGGGGTGTTCCTCGCGGTCGGTCACCAGGTGTTCTGGGACTCGTCGCTGGGGATGGACGCGCCGGGGATGGCCGGGCTGGCGCCGAAGGCGCGGGAGGCGTTGTTGCGGGGTGCTGCGGCGATGTCGAGCCTGGTCACCGGGACGATGGTGGGGGTGGTCGCGGGTGGGGTAGCGGTGCTGCTGAGTCGGCGGGTTCCGGCGGCCCCACGCTGATGCATCCCGTCGTCGACAGTATCTAGGGAGGTTGTTTCCAGCGCAAGAAGGCCCATTTAGGCAGGCCGATTAGCTGAGTGCGAGGGGTCCCGCCGGGAGGACTCGTGCCGGTAGGGTCCAGGAACGCCTTGTGGGGAGGTGAGGTCGATGCTTGCTGAGCGCGAAGTGCCGCATGCCTTCGAGGCGGTGCGGAACCTCATGGTCAATTCTCGACCGCAAACCCGTGCTCGCTCCTATACGACCAAATCTGATGTGTGGCCGGCCGCACCGGAGGGCGTTGGAGCGGTACGGGCCCGCATGTCCCTGACCGCATCGACGAGACGGCGGGCGGCGCTTTCCGCCGACTCGTGCTCCCAGATTCGTATGACGGTCCAGCCCGCGCCTTCGAGTTGGCGGGTCGTCTCACGGTCCCGCTCACGGTTCTTCAGGATCTTCGCCTCCCACCACGCCGCATTTGCCTTGGGCCATGTCGCGTGCTGGGGACAGCCGTGCCAGAAGCAGCCGTCGACGAACACGGCCAGCTTGACACGGGTGAAGGCGATGTCGATCGTCCGCCGAGGTAAGCCGGTGACGGGGAGACCGACCCGGTACCGCAGCCCTTCCCGATGCAGGGCGCGCCGAAGCGCCAACTCGGGCTCGGTGTCCTTCCGGCGCTGGCGTTGCATACGACCGCTGACGCCGGCTGAGCTGGGCACGGGTCGTTGGGGCACAGCCCCACCCTAGACGTGGGACCGGCCCTGTCGTCCCAAGGGTTCTCATGAGCTTTACCTCTGCTAGTCCTGCTCAGATCTCTGAAAAGGGTGGTGCATCTTGGGCCTGTACACGGTCTTCGCGGACTGGGCCAGGCGAAACGGCGTCGAGGCAGCCGTGCTCAGCTTCTCGGAATCGCTACCGGAAGATCTTGTCGAGAAGTTTCGAGGCCAGTTCGAGGCTGACAAGGCGAAGGTGCAGGCCGGAGGGCCACCGATCATTACGGCAGGGTCGGACGACTGGTACAGCGGGCCAGGAGAGTCGGACCGCTACTGGCTCGCGTTGAGGGAACGCTTCGAGGCCGAGGGATGGCCGGCCGAACGCACTTCCTCCGTGGATCATTCGTCCAGCACCGTAGTGGCCCACACCCCGCGCCCGGACCGGACCAAGTGGGACGCGAAGGGACTCGTCGTCGGCTACGTGCAGAGCGGGAAGACGACGAACTTCACGGCCGTCGTCGCAAAGTTGGCTGACGTTCAGTACCGCCTGGTCATCGTTCTCTCCGGTATTCACAACGGGCTTCGTCGACAGACTCAGGTGCGCCTGGACCAGTATCTGAAGGACCTCAACCCCGACCGTTGGGTGACCCTGACGGAGGAGTCGCGAGACTTCGTGAAGCCCTCGCACGACGCGTCGGCGGCTCTCAGCCCGGAGAAGACCGTTCTAGCTGTCGTCAAGAAGAACGCCGCTGTCCTGACCAAGCTCATCAGGTGGTTCGACACGCCCAACGGACGGAAGGCACTCGAGTCCGCGCCGGTATTGATCATCGATGACGAGGCCGACCAGGCGTCGGTGGCCACCGGCCGCATCAACCCGCTCATTCGGCGACTGCTCAGCCTCATGCCGAAGTGCACCTACGTCGGGTACACGGCGACGCCCTTCGCCAACGTCTTCGTCGATCCCGCTCAGGACGACCTGTATCCGAAGTCGTTCATCCTGAATCTGCCGCGTCCGGACGGCTACTTCGGGCCGGAGAAGATCTTCGGTCGGGATGCGGTCGAATGGGAGGCGGGCGACGAGCAGGGACCGCCTGACGGCTACGACATGGTGCGTCTCGTCGACGAGGAGGACGTGCCCCTGTTGCGGCCGGGCAGCAGGGAGTCTGCGGACGGATTTGTCCCGACCATGATCGACGAGCTGGTGAAGGCCGTTCACTGGTTCTGGTTGAGTACGGCCGCGCGTCGCGCTCGGGGGGACGACGGCCACAGTACGATGCTCATCCACACGTCCGTCAAGATTGCCGTTCACGAGAGTTATCAAGCACCCCTCGAAGCGATTCGAAGAAGAGCCAGGGCGGGATTGCTCTCCGGCCGGCCAGAGGTGCTCGACCATTGGCGTAACTTGTGGGACGAGGAGTCGCAGCGCGTGCCCGCAGAGGACTTCGGCCGCAAGCAGAACTCGTTCGATGAGGTTCTGCCGCACCTGGCCGACGTCGTCGCCTCGACCCGAGTCGTCCTGGACAACTACCGGAGCCAGGATCGGCTCGACTACTCCGAGCCGTCGGTGGTGGCAATCGCGGTCGGAGGGAACACTCTCTCCCGGGGACTGACTCTGGAGGGGCTCGTCGTCAGCTTCTTCGTGCGCGGGGCGACGGCGTACGACACCCTGCTTCAGATGGGGCGCTGGTTCGGGTACCGCACGGGTTTCGAGGATCTGCCGCGCATCTGGATGACGCCGAGCCTGGCAGCCGCGTTCCGACACCTTGCAACCGTCGAGCACGAAATGCGTGACGACATCGACCGTTATCAGAGAGAAAATCTGACGCCGACCCAGGTGGCCGTCAGGATTCGCACGCACCCGGCCCTTCGGATAACGGCCAAGATGGGCGCCGCCCAGCCGGCATTCATCTCGTATGCAGGCCGTCGTCTGCAGACGCGGTACTTCCGGCACCGGGATGCCGACTGGTTGGACGGCAATCTCCAGGCGGCTGAGAGCTTCGTGCAGGAGGCCGCCCTGCACGGTCGGCTCGACGAGGACGTGCGTGGAGCTCGGCTGATCCGAGACGTGCCCGTGTCGATCGTGAAAACGTTCCTGTCGCGCTATCAGGTGCACGAGGACTCGCCGGACCTGGATCCCGTTCTCATGGTGAAGTACATCGACCAACAGTTAACCAGCGACCGGCCGAGTCTGGCCGCCTGGTCGGTCGCTGTGGTCATAGGTGAAGGGCTGGCAGCGAAGCTTGGGGGCCTGAACGCCAGGTACTCGGTACGGTCTCGACTGAACGACGGCCAGAGCGAACGAGCTGACATCAAGACGCTGATGAGCAAACAGGACCGAGCGCTCGACCTGGGCCTGACGCTCGCCCAGGCGCGAGCAAAGAGCGAGAGCGACCTGGTCAAGCTGCGCAACAATGATCCGGTCTGTCGCGACCGAGGGCTGATCGTTCTCTATCTGATCGATCCGCGCAGCGAGCCCGTGAACCCACACCAGGGCACCCAGGAAGCTTTGCCGCTACGCACCGCGCTCGGCGCGGTGGGGCCAGTGGTCGGTCTGGGCATCACCTTTCCGGGAGACGTCCGGACGAAGAGCATCCAGGCCAGCCATGTAGCCGTGGATCTCACCGATGTCGAGAGCGAGAACGTCGATGAGGCGCTCGACGTCGACACCGAGGAGATGGCATGACGAAGATCGAACCGACCATGCTCGAAAGAGCGTGGGCGGTATTGGTGCCGCCGCGTGTGAAGGAACTTGCATCCTTTCCACTCGATGTCCTGGCAGGCGCGCAGCCGTGCCGAGTCGCGACGGATGCCGCGGGTACCCGTCATCTTCTCGTTCCGGCCGATGACGAAGCCGTCGCAGCTGATCCTCGGCCGGCCGTCCTGGGGACTGCGATCCGCAAGCTTGCCTTCGAAGGGCCGGCGGTGACGTACTTGGACATCTCGTGCGCGGAGCCAGACCTCTTCTCGGAGTTCGACGAGGTCGTCACGGATGTTCTGGAAGCCGTGTCCGGAGCCCGGCGGCCCGCATCGGCGGCGATGAGGACCGTGACGCGGTGGCGACGGCTTTTCCGGAGCCGTCTCCTCCGTGGTCTGCCCCGCCAGGCCAAACTGGGGCTGTTCGCGGAGCTGAGCATGCTCTCCTCCCTCGTCCAGGCGAATCCCGGCTTTCCTGTCGAGGCCTGGCGAGGACCACTCCACGAGCCGCACGACTTCGAGGCGGCAGCCCGATGCATCGAGGTGAAGGGTCTTAGCAGCACGAGCGACGGCATTGTCGTGCACGGGCTGGAGCAGCTGAACATCCACGACGACCGGCCGCTGGACCTTGTCCTGCTCCGAGTGGTGGAAGACCTGGACGGTCGAAGTGTGAGCGATCTCGTCGAGCAGCTCCGCGGCGCCGTGGCGTCTCGGACTGACCTCGGCGTGCGCCTGTCGGCGGCAGGCTGGTCCGAGCAGCCCGACAGGCCCGACCTCGACACGTTCGCGGTCGAGGAGGTGCTCAGGGTCGTGGTGGGCGCCGGCACACCCCGAATCGTCCCGTCGTCGCTCGTCGGTGGCGCTATTCCATACGGCGTCGGAGAACTGAGTTATCAGGTCGACCTCGCCGCTCTGCTTCCACTCAGCGCGGGGGCGTCCCTGGCAGAGATCGCTGAGGAGGCGGTTCGTTGAGCGGCCGTTGGTGGTCACAGCCATTTGCACCGGAAGGCTCGGCGGCCGCGGAGGGGATCGTCAAGCAGCTGGGGAGGCCGGCACTGGATCCGCTCACCGTGCTGGTGAGAGAAGCAGCGCAGAACAGCTGGGACGCACGCCTCCCGGACGCCGCGGTGGAATTCGGGATCGACGTCCGCATGCTGGGTGACAACGTAGAAGCATGGCGACAACTGCTGCTGCCGGGACCGGACGCGGAGTCGGCGCTGGATCTCGACTCCGCTCTGAGGGCCGACGCTGCGGTGCTGGTCGTCTCAGACCGAAACACGCGAGGTCTCGGCGGTCCTCTTCGCGCCGGGAAACGAGCGTGCGACGGCACGACACCGGACTTCGTGCAGTTCATTCGTAATGTCGGGGAGCCGAGCGACCATCAGTTCGGCGGTGGCACATACGGTTTCGGCAAGGGCATCTTCTATCGACTCAGTGGAGTCGGAGCCATTCTTGTGGACACCAGTACGGCAGAAGGCGGCCCTACCGGACGCCGGTTGATGGGCGCTGCCCTCGGCCACAGCTGGTATCAGAAGGACCGACGTTTCACGGGCCGTCACTGGTGGGGGCAGGTGGCGACCGACGACGTGCCAGACCCCCTGTTGAACCGGGATGCCGATGCAGCGGCGGAGGCTCTTGGACTACCGGGCTTCGCCGACGGCCGCACCGGGACCGACATCGTGATCCTCGTCGCCAACCTGGGTCTCGCCGGGCCGGAGCCGGACGCCCGTGAGAGGACACCGGCCGAAGCCGCGACCTTCATCACCTCTTCGATCTTGTGGAACTTGTGGCCGAAGATGGTTCCGGATGAGCGCGGCAGCCGGATGCGCTTCGCCGTGGGTGTCGACGGTTCATCAGTCCCGGTGCCGGCTCCGGACACCATCGACGACCTGGTTCCCTTCGTCGAGGCGCTGCGAGATGTTCGGGCGGGAAGAGGAGCGGCCTACTCGCGCACCGTTCCGCCGAAGCATGCAGGCTCCTTTGCGATGGCATTAGGGGCCGCCGACGGAAGCCGCCGGTTGTCGGTGACAGCAGCGAGGCCCTTCGACGGGCCGTCCCACCATGTCGCCCGGATGCGGGTCGCCGAACTGGTCGTGGACTACATGCCAGGCCCGCCGCACCCTGACTCGCGCCTCTCGTACGGCGGGGTGTTCAAGGCATCCGAGGACGCCGATGAGCTGTTCGCGCAGTCCGAACCGCCCACGCACGACGACTGGATATCCAAAGGCCTTAGTGGCTCGGCTCGTGGTGTCGTCGTCGGGGCACGCACATTCGTCAACAAGCAACTGGACGACAAACTCGGTCTCGGACCACAGGCTGGCGGCTCAGGCGGCCAAGGTCTCGGTGAACTCTCGGCCATGCTCGCCGGCATCGTGCCCGCCCGCTTCGACACCGTTCAAGACGCCGGAGGGCATGCGAGCGGCGGCCGCTCTCGCCCGGACGGGGGACGGGGTTCGTCGTCGGGCGGTGAATTTTCCGGAGCCACCCGGCCGCAACGAGGTGGGAAGGCGCGCTTGACAGGTACGCCGTCCCTGCGGATTCATCAGGGGTACCCGTATCTCGTGGCACAGGTGAAAATTCCCGCGGACTCGCAGACACGGATCGTGACCGCGGACGTCGAGGTGGTCGTCGAGGGAGGAGGTCGGGAGAGCGAACCGCCATTGGGTGCCGCCCTCCCGCAGATCATGCAATGGCAGTCCGCCAACGGGGACGTCATCCAGGGAGGGAGTATTCAAGTGCCACCTGATGAGGAGTCGGACTGGTACGTGTACTCCACCTACCTACCCGACGCCGTCGTACGCTTCCGCGTGAATCAGGTGGCCGCCAGTGCCGGCTGAAGTCCGCCCTTATCTCGTTCCTGATGCCGGCACTGTGGTTTGGCAACCATGGATGTTGCTTGACGGTCATGAGTGGGAACCACTGCCGGACGAGTTGGCGGGTTGGGACCCAGGCACGGACCTTCGGGTAGCGCGGCGTGTCCAGGTCGATGCCGCGAGGTTCGTCCAGGAGACCGGGGTCGAGCTCCGGAACGTCGCCTTGACTGTTTCCTGGACCAGTTCGACGACGAACATGACGGAGGCCGCTCCTCCGGCACAATTCGACGCGGCAGGCGGTGCGGTGGTGGACACGATCCTCGTCGGGGAGCGCGTGTCGGGAGTGCTGACACTGCGGACCACAGTCAGCGTTGTCCATCCACCGGCCGGTCGAGCGGTAGGAGTTGCTGTCGTCCCGGGATCCGTATTGGCCGAACAGGTCCAACGGGTACTCCTGGAGAACGTTTCCTCCATGTTCCCGGTCAGCGAGATCGACTTCTCGCAGACTCGCCTCTCGCCGACCGCGAGCTGGCATCTCGAGACCAGTACCGATCTGACCGCCTCGTTCTACGGAACCTTCCGAGTGCTCATCAACAGGCGCGACGGGGAGCTGAGCGCCGCTGTCGCCCGCGGTGCCAGAGACAAGCGGCAACAGGCGTTGCTCGATGAACTTCAGGCGGGAGTAGCCGGTTTGCTGGTCGAACTCGCATTACATTTGCGCGACGACCTCGCCGATCGCGACGAATGGCTGCCGGACAGCGTTGGAGATGTCCTTTCCAGAATCCTTGCAGACGCGCCGCTGTCGATTATGGCCCCACCTTCGCCGGTGGATCTGGCGGAATTCAGGACGCAGATATCGGGGGCGGTCAGGCGCATAGGGAAGGGGCGCGTGTTTCGGTGAGCGAACTCTGGCCACACTTGCCGGCGGTCGTCGGCGGGGCGATGTACGCTCAGGTGAAAGCAGGAATCGATCTTGCCCCTCAGTCAAGCCATCCGGATCAGATCTGGGCTCCGGTGGGCGGTCGTGTATCCCCCCGCCGCATTCGCGAGCTCGCCGACGTGCTCTCTTCCCTCGGGGCGAGGTACGGCTTCCCCGGGTCGGCGGCACCTGAGGCGCGAATCGCCTTCGATCGAGATGCGGCCGCGATCGTGCGCGATCACATGGACTTGTCATGGGCCGAAGCCGGCAACCGGGATCTCTGGTCGTTCACCTCGCTGGTCGTTCTGCCGCACCTGACCAGATGGCGGTTCGGCACGGAGAACCGAGAACGGTGGGTTGCCACGGACCTGACCAGGCACACCTGGGCGAGGCTGTGGTGGCAGGCCGTCGTCTTCGCTGGACACGAGGAAGTTCTTGCCGCCCTCACCGAGAGCGATCTCAATCAGCTGCTCGAGCGTCGCAGCATCGGTGGCGATCCCCGTCTTGTGCTCGAGATCGCTCGTGCCGTGACCGGGCTCTCCGGAAATGCCCCTCGCCGGGCAGTCATTCGGGATGTCACGCTCAGGCTGATGCGATATCTGGCATTTGTCGATGTTCGGGCATTGACCGACCAGCAGATTCGAAACCTGTGCTCCGGGTTGATGGCCGAAACCCTGAGGCGGCTACCGCATGACGGGCTTCCTCACCAGCGACGGGACAACGTGTCGGCAATGTGATCGGCCACTGCCATTGCCAGTTCGACGGGCGCGGCGTTGCCGATCTGCCGGGCGTTCTGACCTTGGATCGACACCACTTGAAGTCGTCCTTGAAGCCTTGGTGTCGGTCAACGGGCGAACCATGGTTGCTATCGCGACCACAACGTTCGTGAGAGCGATGACTCTGGCCGGATCTCGTACTCGCGGACCAGACGCCGGCGCAGCATCAGCGTGCCGAACGTCCGCTCGGCGAGCCACCGCTTCTTGACCGGCACGAACCCGGGCGCGGTGTCGGACGCTTGACGCCCTCGATGTTGATGCCCAGGACCGCGCCATGCACGGCGAAATCCTGTACGAAGCCCGGGCCGATCCAGGCAGGGGTCGACTCGGGGCATGGCCGGCGACCTCGTCGAGCAGTTGATCCCGATCGCGTTGTCGGTGATCGACGCTGCGGTGACCACGACCACGATGATCAGCCCCAACGTGTCCGGGGCTTGACCCCCGACCCTGGACCTCCATAGGAGCATCGGGATGGCGCTGGCTAGTTGGGGTAGCAAGACATGGCGTATTAGGCTTCCATCTGGTTCGTTTGCTCGGTACCTTGATCGACATGTCAGCACCTGCCTGGTTTGCGGAGAAGCTCGGATGGAAGAAGGCCACGGCGAAGACCGCTGAGCTTTGCCAAAAGGCCTTCGGCCTCCCGTATGGGCCAAACCTCGCCGATCTTTCCGGCTCATCGAGCACTCTGATTGCCGGTGAGGCATATCGCATCCTCGGCATTCCAACTAGTCGGAGAACTGATTTTGATATCGGTGCGCTTGAAGCGAGCCGAAATGAAGGCGATGGCGAGAAGCTTAAGAGGATCCCAGCCGCAGGAACTGCTCTGGAGGAGGGCCTCCGGCGTGACATCGAGGAATCCCTCTACAGTAGGGTGCCGGGGGATGGCGATGCCTCTGGGCGTAAGAGGTGGTACGTCACGAGAAGCGGAGATGCTCGACAGTTCGCCCAGTACGAGCATCTCGCGCGGTTGCAGAAACTATTTGAGGAGGAGTCGACACTCAAGACAACGGTGGGACGGGACTACCAAGTCTCAACCGACGTGATGGTCGGCGTGCCGAGCCACTGGGCTGGCACGCAGCCCTATATGCTCCACGCGGCGCTTTCATCGAAACTTACGATTAGATCAGACAGGGTGCAGAACATCCGAGTGGAGTTCGGCACCCTGGTACGGAACCGCCGGGGCAGGCTTCCTCATCTAGTGGTCGTTACGGCCGAGCCATTGCCGAGTCGGATCATCTCGATTGCGAGAGGCACCGGTGAAATCGACGCCATCTACCACCTCTTGTACGACGAGATCGATGAAGCTCTCCACCTTCTCAGGGGGCAGAGTAGGCACCTGACGAGTCAGGCTGACGGCTGGGAGGAGATGGTGGCCATGAAGCGCTTGCGACCCTACAGAGAACTCGCTGAGGTACTCGTCTCGGGCTAACGAGAACCTGCATCAGGAAAGGCGTCCCTTGATTTGCTTGGCGATGGCAGCAGCCAAACCGGAAGGGACAGCGTTGCCGATCTGCTTTGCAATCTCGGTTTTCGAGCCGCACCAGAGGTAGTCCTTGGGGAAGTCCTGCAAAAGGGACGCCTCATAGTGAGTGATCACCCGGTTGACTCGACGTTGGGGATCCTCGGGGTCCCACTGGGGGTGCAGGTACTGACCCTTCTCCGGCTTGAAGAACTCGGTCCGAATAGTCAGCGACGGTGCATCCCACCGCATCCGGCCCATGACATCGGTCGTTCCAGACTTCTTCTCCCGCCAGCATCGCGATAGCAGGTGGTCCGGCAAGTCGAAGCGACCGCCCCCGGGAGGGACGTGGTCGTACCGCGCGAGCGACAGGTCGGTTGGTTTGCGGCCGAAGTGGATTTCACTGCCCTTGAACACTCCGCGGATCCGGTGGCCGAAGTATTCGGTCATCGTCTCGGGCAGCTCGGTCGTCGCCGGCCGCTCATCGAGCCCGGCGATACGGCTCCGCACCGTCTCCCACGGCTTCAGATTTCCTGTGGGGTTCTTGTCATGAGTTGCGTCCGGCAGCGGGATCGCGCCGACTCGGGAGCCGATGACGATCGTTCGAGGCCGCCGCTGGGCCACTCCGTAGTTCGCGGCAAGTAGGACCCCGGTCGTCAGGGTGTAGTCCTTGATCATGCCGTGGTCTGCCTCCGCGAGCAGGAGCTGGAACTCGCTGGTGCGGGAGAAGCGCTCGACGTTCTCGATGACGAAGACCTGCGGGCGGGCAGTCACGACGAAGCGGAGGTACTCCTTCCACAGCTTGTTACGGGGGTCTTCGACGTCCTTGCTGCCGAGGTTGGAGAACCCTTGGCATGGGGGTCCACCGATGATGACGTCCGCTTGGGGGATCTCGTCCTCCCGCACCTCGGCGATGTCGGTCCACCGCGTGTGTGCCTCGCCGAAGTTCGCCGCGTAGGTAGAGGCGGCCGCCCGATCCCACTCGACCGCCATCACAGATCGGAAGCCCTCACGGTGGAAGCCGACGGTCATGCCGCCGCAACCTGCGAACAGGTCGATCACGCTTGGCTGGTCGCTCACCTGCACCATGCTAGAGCTCCTCATCGTTGAGATGTCGGGGGGCACGCCCAAGGAGTGTCGAACACATGTCTGACGAGTCGTGGGCGTCGCCGCACGGGGTCCGCAAGGCGATGCAGGGCGCCAGAGGCCGTGAGAACAAGCCGGAGCTCGCCCTACGTCGCGCCTTACATGCGTTGGCACTGAGGTATTTCGTAGGCCGACACCCCATACTTTCTCTGCGTCGTACCGTGGACCTTGTCCTCCCACGTGTTCGGATGGCTGTCTTCCTCGACGGCTGCTTCAGGCATGGATGTGGGCAGCACCACACCGTTGCCAGGATGTGGCACTGGCACTGGGTACAGCCCTCTCTGCATTGTCGGCGCCTCGGCTGGCAGGTTGTCTCAGGCAAGTAGTCCTGCCCGCGACGCCAGCGGGCGCAGACCCGGGGTCGCGGCTCGTTTGTCCTCGGTCATGAGGTCGAGCAGGAGTGTTCGCGCTTGCACGTTCGCATGCACCGCCTCCGCGGCAACCCGCTCGGCTTCAAGGAGGTGCAGCACCGCCGTGGACCTGTCCGCCGAGGCGATGAAGACGGCCGTCGCCAGATCGACGTGCACCCCAGCGCGTCGTCCGACAACGGCGGTGGGCAGGCGAGACGTGTCGATGCGCTCTCCGATCTCCAGCGCGTGAGCTGCTTTCCTGGCGCGGACTGCGGCCGAGACGGAGTGGATGGCGACGTTGGTCCGGCCGAAGGCTGTCCACAGCCGGTTCTGTTCTGTGCCCAGCTCTGTGGCCAGCCCTTCCGCCTGCGAGAGGTGCTGCGCAGAGTCCTTGATGTTTCCCTGCCCTGCGGACAGGAGGGCGGCCAGGAGCAACAGCGCACCACGGGCGGAGATCAGATCAGGATTGCACTTGTGACCGTACGTAGCCAGACGATCTATGCTGGTGTGTGTGATCCTCTCGGCCTCGGCGGCCCGGGTCGGCATTTGTATCAGACCGCAGGCAGCCTGATAGGCAGAGATCGCGACGAGAGCCTGATCATCGCTGAGTCGCGCTGCGGTGGCTGCTCGGTCCGCACTCAAAAGGGCGGTCTCGCCGTCGCCGACCTTGGCCGCGAGCTTGGCGGCTGCGATATAGGCAACGGCAAGAAGCCGGAAGGCGTCTCTTTGATGAGCGCCGGACGTTCGGCGGGACAACTCGACTGCCTGACACAGCACATCTGGCAGCAGACGGGCGGCGGTCGAGTAGCTGGCTTGTTGATAAAGGGTGTGGACGCGGCTCACGGAGCGTCGGAGCTGGGCGGAGGACTGAACCGGTCGGGCCGGCAGAGCGAGGTAGTCGGTCAGAAAACCCCGCAGGCCGCTCAGGAGGTCTGACCGTGCGGCGTCTGCACCGCTGGCGTCGTAGCCCTTTGTCGCGTCTCCCATAGCCTGTCCTCGGCGCCTGACCACTGACACGTCGGCGAGCATGTCATCGACCTGGTCGAGCGTAACGCTCAACGCGAAGGCGATGCGGGTTCGATGCCACGGGTGCGGATCGGTCTCGGCGTTCTCCCACCTCACCACGGTGGACCGCTCCACACCCAGGATGTCGGCCAGGCGCTCCTGGCTGTACCCGAGAGCTTTTCGCCGCTGGCAGAGCCGTTGCCGCTTGAGGGCCACGCGGGCCTCCCTCCGTTCCGTCGTCAATGTAGTCACAACCCGTCAATCTCGCGGGTTGCTGGATGCCTCATTTCTGCGCCATACGGGCGTCTTCGACGCTGTGGCCTCTCTTTCTGCCTGGCGTGAGGCTGGACGCATGGCCCGGGGCGGGTGCCGGGCTCCGGTGGCACCGCGTCCCCCGATCGCGGCTCCCGCCGTCCCCGCCCGCTCCGGTGCCACTCCACGAGAACCGACCCGGAGGCGCCAGCCGATGTCCGCAGTACTCGCCGACTTCCCCGTCCTCACCCCCGTCACCGACGAGGATCTGCTCGTCGCCGCGCTGGCCGTGCGCGTCCACGTTCCCGAGCACTGGCCGCAGGGACCGCTGTGTCGCAGCGAGCGCGTCCCGTACCCCTGCCGGCTGGCCCGGTGGGGGAGGGCGACGCTCGCCGCGGCCGGGCTGCCCGACGAGGCCGTGGCGGCCGGGATGGTGGCGTCGTGATCTACGTGACCGGGGAGCGGGTGCAGGCGTACCAGGTGCGCAGCGCGGTCTTCGACACCCGCTGGCGCGGGCTGGACCCGGCGCAGGTGCACGACTACCTGTGCCGAGTCGCCGACGAGATGGACCGGTTGCACCGGGAGCTGACCACCGCGCGCACCGAGTCGGAGCGGGTCCGTCAGGCGTTGCGGCAGTGGCAATCCCGCCACAACGGGTGCCGGCGACGCGGCCACGATGACTGAGCCGCGCTGGATCATCCACCTGCCGACCACGCTGACCAGCCGGGACGCCGCCGCCGACCTGGCCGCAGCGCTCGCCCGGTCGCTCGGGCACCTGGATGCCGTCGATTTCGGCGAGACCACGCTCAGCGAGGAGGACGCACAGCACCTGCGGCACCGGGTCTGGTGCGATCAGCGGTTGCCCGAGGGTGGACGCTGTGGGCTGCGGAACGGTCACGGCGGGTCGTGCGGGGCGACGGAGCCGCGCTGACGCCGGTACCGTCCCCGCCGTGCTGGACACCGAAGAACTACTCGCCGAGTTCACGTCGCCCCGCCCGTACACGATGGCGGTCGTCGCCGACGCGCCGGCCGCGCCCGGCGTGCACCTGGTGCTCGACGGTGGCGTGGTGGTCTACGTCGGCTACACCGGCAACCTGCGCTCCCGGCTGCGGCAGCACCTCACCGGCAACCGCGACTCGTCGGTGCTGCACGACCAGGTCGGCCAGCTCCTCGACACGCCCGGCCGCGCCGCGACCCGCGACGACATCGCCGGGTGGCTGGGGCGGCGCGAGGTCCGCTGGCTGGAGACCGACCACCCCGAGGGTACGAAGGACGCGCTGGTCCTGGCGTTGCGTCCCCGCTTCAACCGCCAGGTGCCCCGGCCCCACTAGGTGTCGGATCGCGTCGCGCGCAGCGCGTCCACCACCACAGCCCATCGGTTCGGCGACATCTCTTCCGGCGTCCGCAGTACGTCCCCGTCGTGCACCACCACCCCCGCCTCACGCAGCCGCTCCAGGTTCGGCTGGTATGCCGGATGCGCGGTAAGCACGGCTTTGACCCGGGGAAACACCTGGATCGGCAGGCCGGAGCCGAGCAGCTCGTTGAGGATGCCCAGGACAAGTGTGTCGCTCGCGCCGGTCGCCCACTTGTTAAGCGTGTTGAACGTGGCGGGCACGACCGCAGCGACGTCGGCCGGAGGGTGCGGCTCGGGGTCGCCGGGGCGGCGCCACTGCGCCCGCACCGGATATCCGGTCTGGTCGGCGAGTGCGTCACAGTCGAGCCAGCTCGCAGCGATCGGCGTGGCGATCAGACACACTCGCCACCCGTCGGCCATGAGCAGCTCGACGAGTTCGCCGATCCGCTGGGCCGGGGGAGCGGCGCAGACGATGAGGTAGAGCACCGGCGCTTGACTCATGCCCGCAGTCTTACCCTGCGCGTGTTAAGAAGGGGCCCCGCCTCTACCGGAGACGTTAAAAGGGGGCCCTTCCTTGCACGAAGCGGAGCTGGTGATCCAACGGGTGCTGCGGGACCTCCGGGAGGGGGCGCACCGCGGCGTCGTGGTGGACTCGCCGCCGGGCGCCGGGAAGTCCACCCTCGTGGTCCGCGCCGCGGTCGAGATCGCCGCCACCGGCGACCCGCTGATGATCGTGGCGCAGACCAACGAGCAGGTGGACGACCTCATCGACCGGCTCGGCCGAAAGGCCCCGGACCTGCGCGTCGGGCGGCTCTCCGCGACCGACTACCGGCCCACCGAGCGGGTAACCGGGCATCCGGCGGTCCGGGTCGCGGCGAAGGTCGCCGACCTGGGCGGGCCGGCGGTGACCATCGGTACGGCGGCCAAGTGGGCCACCGTCACCGAGGGAAGCTGGCCGTGGGCGATCGTCGACGAGGCGTACCAGATGCGCGCGGACGCGCTGCTGCGCGTGGCCGGGCGGTTCGAGCGGGCCCTGTTCGTCGGCGATCCCGGGCAGCTCGATCCGTTCTCCACTGTGGAGACGTTCCGCTGGACCGGGCTGACCTGGGATCCGATGCAGTCGGCGGTGGCCACGCTGCTGCGGCACAACCCGGAGTTGCCGGTGCACCGGCTGCCCGTGTCGTGGCGGCTGCCCGACTCGGCCGCGCCCGTGGTGTCCGCCGCGTTCTACCCGTTCACCGGGTTCCGCGCCGGCACCGGTCCGGCCGACCGGGTGCTGACGTTCACCGAGCCCGGTCCGGGGGACGCCTACGACGCCTCGGTGGAGGTGGCCGCCGCGACCGGCTGGGCGTTGCACGAGCTGCCGGCCCGGCACACCGTGCGTACCGATGCCGAAGCCGCCGCGGCCTGCGCGGAGCTGGCGCTGCGGGTGCTGGCGCGCGGCGCGGTCGCGGTGAGCGAAGCAGCGCCGGGCGGCGCGCCGGTCACCGCGGACCGGATCGCCGTCGGGGCCGCGCACCGCGACCAGGTCGCGGCCATCCGGTCCCGGCTGGGCACGGCCGGGGCGGGCATCACCGTGGACACCGCCAACCGGCTCCAGGGCCGGGAGTACGACGTGACGATAGTGCTGCACCCGCTCTCCGGCCGGCGGGACGCGACCGCGTTCCACCTGGAGTCGGGGAGGCTGTGCGTGCTGGCGTCGCGGCACCGGCACGCCTGCGTGGTGGTGGCCCGGGCCGGGATCGGTGAGCTGCTCGACGCGTACCCGTCGACCGAGCGGGTGCACCTGGACGTGCCGGTGAAGTTCCCGGACGGCTGGGAGGCCAACCAGACGGTGCTCACCCATCTGGACGCGCACCGGGCGTGACGACGGGCCGTCGTGGCATGTCCGGCGAACCGAACGGATCTTCCGGGCGGTGGAGGGCGGTGGGCACGATGGCCGGATGTACCCTCACGACCCGTATCAGCAGGATCCGTACCAGCCGGATCCGTACCAGCAGCAGTATCCGCCGCCGCAGTACCCGCCGCAGGCGTACGCGCCGCAGCCGGAGCAGCCGACGAACAGGTGGGCGATCGTCCTGTGGGTGGCGGTGCCGGCGCTGCTGGTGATCCTCTGCTGTGCCGGCTGTGTCGCGTCCGGGTTCGCGGGCGGGTTCATCGAGGGGTTCAACGAGGGCTATTCGTCGTCGTAGGCGTACCTCGGCGCGCGCCGCTGGCGGCGGTGCGTTAGGAAGGGATCATGACCGCGAGTGTGCTGCCCTGGCTGGGTGGGGGCGTGGTGGCCCTGGCGGCCGGGTTCCTCGCCGCGTTGCTGCCCCGGCGACGCGCCCGCGCGCAGGGCCGGCGCGTCGCCTGGTCCTCGGCGCGGGCGGCGATCCACGACGCCACCGTGAGCCGGGACGCGTCCCCGACGGCGGTGCCGGAGGCGGAGCGGCTGCTGGCCCGGGCCGAGATGCTCGCCGCCGCCCGGGGCGGCGCCGACGCGGCCCGGGCCGCGGCCGAGCACGCCCGCCGGGCCGACGAGCTGTGGCGGGCCGGCCGGTGACCGCGCCGAAGCTGCCGGTGCGCCGGGAGCTGGTGCGCTGGTCGCTGCTGGCCGCCGCGGCGGCAGTGCTCGTGGTGTTCCTGGGGGCGCAGCGGCAGAGCGTGGAGGTCAGCTACGGGCGGTCCCCGTCGGCGGGCGCGCTGCCGCAGGAGGGGTCGGCCGGGGAGCTGAGCGACGCGAGCGTGCCGTCGGTCGAGGAGATGACGGCGCTGGTCGCGGCCGAACCCGTGGTGCGGCTGCCCGGGGCGGTCGCGCGCTGGGACGAGCAGCGGGTACGGGCGGCCATCGGTGACCGGGGCACCCGGATCCTGGTCGCCCCGCCCGGTCTGGACGAGGCGGAACGCCGCCGGGTCAAGGACGTGGAGAACGCCGAGATCCGGATCGTCGGCACCGAGGTCAGCGGAGGGCTCTACGTGGCTTCGCCGGACGACCTGCCGGGCTGGCGGGCCCGGTTCGCCACCCGTGACGTGACCAGCTCGCTGCTCACGCTGCTGGCGACGCTGCACGACCAGCCGACCCCGCCGGACCGCGACGACCTGCGCTGGCGGGAACCGACCGGTCCGGAGCTGGCCCCGATGGTGGCCGCGTTGCGCGCCACCGGCCGGTACGTGGGCCCCGGCGCCACGCTGACCAAGCTGCCGGAGAAGGCGGCGAGCAGCGCGTTCCCGGACGGGGCCTGGTTCGTGGTGCTGCCCGCGCAGCCGTACGGGGAGCCGCTGCCCGCGTACGGGCCGGCGCTGCACCGGCTCGCCCCGGATCAGCCGCTCCTGGTGATGTACGGCGACTGGATCGAGTACCACGGTCCGAGTGCGGCGGAGTTCGCCGAGGTGGCCGGCGCGAGCTTCTACGCCCAGTTCGGCAGCCGGCTCGGCCGGTACGCCTACCCGCAGCAGAACGTGCTCGCCACGTACCTGGGCCAGGTGACCGACGTGCGGTACGCGGGGCTGTTCGACCGTCCGCTGCCGTACCGGCCGTTCGACCCGCTGCGGGTGGCGCTGCCGGCGTTGCCCTGGATCTTCGCCGCCTGCGTGGCCGGTTTCGTGGCGCTGTCGATCCGTACCGTGCGGGGCAGCGGTCGCCGTCCGGCCGACGTCGGTCCGGGCGGTACGCCGGCCCGGCTGGCCGGGCTCTCCGCGCTGGCGGTGGAGCTGTCGCTGCTCACCGACGCCCGCACCGACCCGGCGCTGGTGCGGGGCGTGGGCCGGTTGCGGGCGGCCCGGGACGCGCTGGGCGAAGGGTTGCCCGACCGGCACGTACGCGAATTGCTGGCCGACGCGGCGGCCGAGCTGGACGACGTGGCCCGGGACGTGCGGATGCCCGGCTACCGGCCGGACGTCTACCTGCGGGCGAGGCTGTCGTGAGCGGCGTCGCGACCCGGCCCGCGCGGACGCCCGCGCGTCGCGGCGCGGCGGCGACCGGTCCGCGCCGGCTGCTCGGCCGCCTGGTCGGCACCGCCTTCGGCCGGGCGACGCTCGCCTGCCTGGCGCTGGCCGGCTGGGCGCTGTGGTCCGGCGGCATCCTGGACGGGCCGGTCGCGCGGCAGGTGCGCGTCTCGTCGGTCTACGCCGCTCCCGGGGTGGACCTGGACCGGGCCGCCGCCGAGCGGGTCATCGGCAACCGGCGGCTGGTGGTGCTGATCATGGAGCCGGGCGCCGACCTGCGCGAGGCGTGCGCCGACACGAAGCGCGCCGCCCAGGGCACGCTGGTGCTGGCGATGAGCCGCGACGGCGAGGACTGGGACACCTACGGCTGCTCCCGGCTCGGTGGCGACGGCGCCAAGGACCTCGGCCGGGCCGTGGTCGCCGAGACCACCATCGGCCGGGGCGCCGACGCGTTCGTGGACCGGCCGGTCGAGGCGCTGAAGGTGATCGTGCTCAACTACGACCGGCTGGTCCGGGCCGGTCTGGTGCCGGACGGCGCTCGTACCATCAGCCCGTCGCTGCCCCGGTACCTGCTGGCCGGTGGCGCGGTGACCGGCGTGGTGGCCGGCGCGGCGGTGCTCTGGTTCGGCGGTCGCCGGGCCGGTCGCCTGGCCGACGCGCGCCGGGCCGGGCGGGACGCGCGCGCCGACGAACGGGCCGCGCTCGGCGCCGCCACCGCTGTGCTCGCCCAGCAGATCATCGACCTGGACGGGTACGCCGGTCCGGCCGCGCCGGCGCACCGGCGGCTGGCCGCCGACTACGTCGGCCTGCTCGACGAGGTGTCCGAGGTGGACGACGACGCCGGGGCGTTGCGCCGGCTCCGGGAGCGGGTCGAGGAGCTGAACCGCCGCGCGGCGGCTCTGGCCGACGACGCCGCGTCCGGGCGGGGCGCCGATCGCGCGGGTGGCCGCAAGCAGGACAAGCCGCGGGCCGGGAGCGCCGGCAGGTCGGCGGGCGGGCGTCCGGGCCGGACGGCGGCCGGCGCGCCGGGGAAGGGCCGGACGCGCGGACGGGGCCGGCGGTGACCCGCCGACCCCGTCGTCACTGCGTCGTCAGCGCTGGGCGCCCACCGTCGCGGCGGCCGGCCAGCTGCCGGTGAAGACCTGGGCGGGCGTCGCGCTGCGGGCCGCGAAGCCGAACAGCGAGTCGACCCGGGAGGCCTCGGCGGAGCTGGGGTACGGGTTGGTGCAGCTCGTACCGGCGCTGCCGCCGGACATCAGGATGGCGCAGTTGCCGTTGTAGTTGTCCGGCAGGCCGAGGATGTGGCCGATCTCGTGCGTCATGATGCGCAGTGCCGAGTACTGCTGGGCCTGGTTGTAGTCGATCACCACGCGGCCGTTGCCGAGGCTGGTGCGCTGGGCGTACGAGCCGCCGCCGTAGGTGTAGGTGATCCGCAGGTTGGACCCGCACTGGGCCATGTTGATGTTGTTCGTGTAGTTGTTCCAGATCGCCGCCGCCTGCACCGCCGTGTTGGCGAACGGGCCGGCCTGGCTGATGTTGTAGCAGACGTTGCGGACGGCGGCGGAGGCCGGAGCCGGGTTGACGGCTACCGCGCCGAGCGCTGCCAGCGTCGCGGCCGCGAGGGTGGCGAGGATCCGGGACAGCTTGGGCTTACGCATGGTTCACACTCCTTGGGATGGGGGGGGTGAGCGGAACGCCGCCAGCCTATAGATAGGTATCCATCGATATCAAGCGTGGTGGTGAACTGACCGGGCTCGATCATCCGTACCCCTTGTCGTGCGGACCACGGAGCTGGTGACCTGTCCCCGC
>NZ_MAGP01000167.1 GCF_002926165.1 Micromonospora chalcea
GCGTTCGTCCTCGCCACAGCACCACCACCAGCGCACACCCTGCACTGGTCGATCTGGCGACGAACATCCCAAGCCCGAGCCCGTCGATCCCACTACCAGCGCAGACGAGCGAAGTGACGTTGGAGTATTAGGCCGTGTTTCGTAGGGCGTCGTTGTTGGGGCGTGGCGGTGGTCGCTAATGGGAGAGGTCTCCGGTAGTTGGTTCAGCGACCAAGCTAGAACTTCGCACCGGAGACCTCGTGCCGAGCGTAACGGCAGTGAGGCGACATGACCTGACCGACGTGCAGTGGGCGGCGCTGGCGCCGTTGCTGCCTGCCGGAACAGGTCGTGCGCGGCCGCGCAGATGGACCATGAGACTGATCATCGACGGGATCCGGTGGCGGGTCCGGACCGGATCGCCGTGGCGCGACGTGCCTGCGGAGTACCCGCCGTGGCAGACCTTGTATCGATGGTTTCGGCGGTGGCAGCGTGAGGGTGTCTGGGCGCAGATCCTCACCTCGTTGCAGGCCCGGGCGGACGCGGCGGGGTTGATCGGCTGGACGGTGAGCGTGGACTCGACCATCAGCCGCGCTCACCAGCACGCGGCGGGAGCCCGCCGTGACGGCCAGGCGCAGAAGGAGCCTCCTGGTGGTGTGCAGGCCGAGCCGGCAGATCACGGGCTCGGCCGATCGAGGGGCGGCTGGACCACCAAGACCCATCTGGCCTGCGAGCAGGGCCGCAAACTGATGGCCCTGGTAGTGACCGCCGGACAACGCGGCGACAGCCCACAATTCATCCCCGTATGGGCCAGGGTCCGCATCCCCCGAGCCGGTGGTGGCCGGCCACGGACCCGCCCCGACACCGTCCTGGCCGACAAGGCGTACACGTCCAAGGCCAACCGCGCCCACCTACGATCCCGAGGCATCCGCGCGTGCATCCCGAGCAAGGCCGACCAGGACGCGCACCGCAAGGCCAAAGGCTTCCAAGGCGGACGACCGCCCGCCTTCGACCCCAACCTCTACCGCCTGCGCCACGCCGTGGAATGCGGTATCAACCAGCTCAAACAACACCGCGCCATGGCCACCCGATACGACAAACTCGCCGTGCGCTACGAAGCCACCCTCACCATCGCCGCCATCAACCAATGGCTCCGCGCCCTACGAAACACGGCCTAGTCAGCCTCCGCGGCCCCTGAGACGTCCGCACCTGCCAGGGGAGAACGCTGACGTGACTGGTGAGGCACGGTGAGGAATGACGGCCTCTCCCTGTCCGGCGTCATCCGTGCTTGTCCGGTCGATGCGGCATGCCTGCTCGTACTCATGGGGCTGTCTCGCTAACGGTGTTTCCGGCGATCTTGGTTAGTAAGTTTCAGCGGCGGGGAAGCGGTCGCTGAAGGTGATGGCGAAGGCGTTCAACGCGGGTTTCCAGCGCATCGTCCATCGGGTTCTGCCTGCTCCGGTGGGGTCCAGGGACCTTGTCACCAGGTATAGACACTTCAACGCGGCCTGCTCGTTGGGGAAGTGGCCGCGGGCTTTGACGGCCCGCCGGTAGCGGGCATTGAGCGACTCGATCGCGTTGGTGGAGCAGATGACTGTGCGGATTTCCAGGTCGTAGTCCAGGAACGGGATGAACTCGGCCCACGCGTTGTCCCACAGCCGGATCACCGCCGGATACCGGCCACGCCACTTGTCGGCCAGGTCGTCGAACGCCGCCCGGGCGGCGTCGGCGTTGACGGCCGTGTAGATCGGCTTGATGTCCCGCTTGAGCTCGTCCCAGTACTTGCGGGAGGTGAGCCGGAAGGTGTTGCGGATCAGGTGGATCACGCAGGTCTGCACCACCGTCTGGGGCCACACGTTCGTCACGACCTCGGGCAGGCCCTTGAGACCGTCACAGACGAGGAAGAACACGTCTTTGACGCCCCGGTTACGCAGGTCGGTCAGCACGCTCATCCAGAACTTCGCGCCCTCACCGCCAGCGCCGGCCCACAAGCCCAGGATGTCCTTCTCCCCGTCGAGGGTGACGCCGATCGCGGCGTAGAACGGCCGGTTGACGACCTGCCCGTCGCGCACCTTGACCACGATGGCGTCGATGAACACGGCGGCGTAGATGGCGTCGAGAGGTCGGTGGGACCAGTCGGTCATCTCCTCGATGACCTTGTCGGTGATCCGGGAGATCGTCTCCTTCGACACCGAAGCCCCGTAGATCTCGGCGAAGTGCGCCGAGATCTCCCCGGTCGTCAGGCCTTTGGCATACAGCGACAACACGACCTCGTCGACCCCTGACAGGCGCCGCTGCCGCTTGCGCACGATCTGCGGCTCAAAGGTGCCTGCCCTGTCCCGCGGCACGTCGATCTGCACCGGCCCGTTGGCCTCGGTCAACACGGTCTTCGACCGGGTGCCGTTGCGGATGTTGCCCGAACCAACACCGGCCTGGTCGTGCTTTTCGTAGCCGAGGTGCTCGGTCATCTCCTCGTTCAGCGCGGTCTCCAGGACCGTCTTGGTCAGCTGCTTCAACAGCCCGTCCGGACCGGTCAGGGACAGCCCTTGTTCCTTGGCTGCCCGGACCAGCTCGGCGGCGGCCTTCGCCTCCGCCGACGGCTCGGGCCGCTTCCTGCGTCCGGTCTGGTCGTTCAGTGTCGCGGTCATCACGGCACCCTCCTCACCAGGCACAACGCCCGGCAGGTCAGGCCGGAAACACCCTTAGATCCACAGACCCGTACTCATCCGAGGCCGTGCGGTTTGGGTGCCTGGGCTGCTACAGATCTTGAATGGTCAGGTTGTGTCGGGTTCGAGGGGCAGTCCGGTGTGAGCGAGGAAGCCGTCGAGTAGGTCGGTGCGGTACTGGATGCTTTTGAGTCGGTTCTTGATGATCGCCTGGAGGTGGTCGACGCCGGTGACGGCGAGGTTGCCGATACTGCGTTTGAGGTGCGACCACACGGCCTCGGTGGGGTTCAGGTCCGGGGCGTATGCCGGTAGCCGGATGACGGTCAGCCAGTCCCGGGCGTCGATCATCTGCCGCATGGCGACGGAGACGTGGGTGTTCAGGTTGTCCCACACGCACACGATCGGGCCACCGAGCTGTTGGTGGGCGGCGTCCAGCAGGGCGATGTAGTCGCGTTCGCTGAAGCTGCGGCGTTCGTTCTTGCGGCCGCGGTGCACGATCGTGCGGTAGATGAACCGGGACCGTTGTCCGGGCCGGTAACAGGTCAGCCCGGCGATCGAGACGCGCCCGGAGCCTTTGCCGGTGACCGGGACGACGGGGGTGGTGCCGCGTCGTGCCCAGGTCCGTGCCTTCGGTGGGCGCAGCGTCTGACCGGCCTCGTCTTCGAAGACCAGCCACGCCTGACGCTGCGCCGCTACCGTTTTCCCGCCGGCCACGTCTCCCGCCGCCACGTGGTGATCGCCGCCTCGTCCCGCTCGACCGCACGATGCGCGGGTACCTGCACCGACCAGCCGAGCCGGTACATGATGTTCGCCGTGCCACGCAGCGTGTAGCGGGTACGAAACATCCGCGCGATCAGGTCCGACACCCGCGCCAGGGTCCACCGCTGATCGGCACCGAAACCGTGCGCCGCCGGCCCCTGCTCCAAGGCGTCGGCCAGCCGCCGCAGCCGGCCATCATCCAGCCGGCACCGAGACCCACCCGGCCCCTTCGACGCCAGAGCCTGCTCACCACCAACCCGCCACCGCTTCCGCCACCCGTACACCGCGGTCTGCGACACCCGCAACCGACGCGCGACCTCCGGCACCGACACACCCTCGGCGAACCACCCAGCCGCCTGCCGCCGCACCGCCTCACGCTTCGCCCGCCCCCGCGCGGACAACCCTCCATCGGGATACCTCATCCCATCGATCTACCCCAACCCCAAGCCATCACACAGACCACATCGGACGAACCTGACCATTCAAGATCTGTAGCGTTCGGCGTCGTGTGGATCGAAGAGATCGTGGCTGGGCGGCCGGCCTGGCGGCATGTCCCGTCCGGCGTGGTCTTTCGGGCGGTGCCCGGGCGGGACCTTTCGCATGGGTCTGTCCGAGGCGGAACTGGCGGCGGTGCGTGCGATCGAGCGCAGTGGGGGAGTAGAGGACACTCTTGAGTCGTTCTTCGCCGATGCCGGGGACGCCCAGCCGGTACGTGAGGTGCGGGTCGAACCGTTCCTGATTGCTCGGCATCCGTTGACGGTCGCGCAGGTCCAGCACTGGTTGCCTGAGTACGAGGACGACTACGCCGACGCGGACTCCGGCACGGCCCGGCTCGAGGGCGACCTGGACGAGTTGCTCGACGCGCTGCCGTTCCGGCTGCCCAGCGAGGCCGAGTGGGAGTACGCAGCCCGAGCCGGCACCACCACCTTGACCTTCCGCGGCGACGAGAAACCCGGCGAGGACCAACTGCTCGACGACTTTGGCGATGAGCGGCGGACAGCCGCCGCTGAGAACGCGTTCGGGCTGGCCGCGATGGGCTCGGCAGCCGAGATCTGCGCCGACGTGTGGATTCCCGGTTTCGTGGGCGCCCCGGCAGATGCCCGCCCACGCACCGGTGACGGGCCCAGGGCCGTACGCGGCGGTGCCGCCGACCTCTACCCATGGCAGGGCTGCGACGAATGGCTACTGCTGCTCGCCGCCACCCGGTATGAGCACGATCAGTTCACCGCGGTCCGCCCGGTCGCACCACTGCCATCCTGGAATTAGCCAGAGCCGCCGGACGAGACGGATACGCCGCAACGTCCCCTCATATCGCGAATGGCGCTTGCAGTTGAACTGGTTCGTGGCCCGGCCCGACTCCAGTCGCCGGGACGATCCTGCATCGCCGAGGCGCGCTAAATCTGCCATGGCGGAGTTGGTAGAGATTCGCAGGTGCGACCGCACCTACCGCTGTTAGCCTCCGTCTTTCGCTAGTTGTTGATCGAAGCGGTGGCCCAGGGCAGCTGCTCTGTCCGGTGGACCGCCAGGACGTGCGGGCATGCTGACTGGCCGGCGATGCCCGACGTGGCGCAGGACGGCCCGGTCACCGGCGTGGTAAGCGGCGTCCTCCAGTGCGGCGCTTGTCGCGGCTGGGGCGGGTGCAGGTGACTAGCTGGGGTAGCGCGGACAGGCGGGTGAACGCGGTGCCAGGTCGGTTGGTCCAACGTCAGCCGGACGTATCCGCGGATTCCGAGAGATCGTGCGGCCACCCGATGACACGCTCGGCGGTGACGCCTCGAAGGTCGGCTCCGTTCCACCGGGCCCGGGTGACGTCTGTGTGTCCGTACTCCGGATCGTGCGTCAGGACGTAGCTGAACCGCGCGTAGGACAGGTCGGTGTCGCGCAGGTCGGCGTCGCGCAGATCGCAGCCGGCGAAGCTGACACCGCGAAGGGACGCGCCCCGAAGGTCGGCGCCACGGAAGTCACACAACGTGAACGAGTGCCCATCGAGGGTGCGGTGCCGAAGATCGCGACTCGCGAACGATGGCCTCGTCGCGCCGGGCGGCATGCTCACCCGCGAACCGTAGCGTGGTCGCCCATCGCCGAACCAGCGGTTTCTGTTCACTCACTTGCGGGGCATGCCGTAGCGCACGACCGCCGCTTCGCCCGCACGTCGTGACGCGCGGGCGTCGACCGAGCTTGACCGTTAGTCGTAGAGATCAGGTCGCCATAGAGTCTCTTCTCTGCGATCCACCTCCGGCGGAGCCTGCAGCAACGGATGATCTCGTAGCCGGCGGGATCGCTTCCGGGCCAGACGGTGCCGCAATCGCTGGATGCTTTCAGGGACGCGGATACAGACCCAGAGCAGGGCCAGTGATGCTGCAAGGTTGAGCAAGCCGATGCATATGAGGCTGCCAAGCGGACTCATCGGCGGCTCCTCGATGACAGCGGGACGGAGAATCGGCAAGCAGGCACGAGCATGATCGATCGTGTCACGGCATCGATGCTGAGTGACTATCTGGGTGACCACGGGTACGAGCGGTGGTGGACGTCTACGGATGCCAGTGGGAAGGCTTCGCAGCCTGAACGAACCGGGCAATACAGGTCAGCGAGCCGTGTTGATTACCTGGGGGCCAAGTGCTCAATCTGCTGCGCTCGTGGCGCGGCCAGGGGCCTACGGCGGCTGAATGCCGCACATCGAGCTGACTACGGTCGTTCAGGCAGTCCCGGAAACCGTCTTTGACGTTTGCCTCGATGTTGATAAGCACACCGAGTCCATGGGAAGTAGTGCCGAACGGGCAGTCGGCGGTATAGCGACCGGCCGGTTGAAGGCCGGCGATGCCGTCACGTTGGAGGCCAGGCACTTCGGCCGATGGCATCACGAGGACAGCTTCAGGCCGAACCCGGCTGACTCCTCGGCAACCCTCATGCGCGACGTCATCGACTTCACTGCGCCGATGGGACCGGTTGGTGGTCTCGTGGCCAGCGTCATCCTGCGTCCGTACCTGCAACGCCTCATCGCACGCCGCAACAGCTATCTTGCGCGGGATGATCATGGCCGCGGCTGATTGGAGCATCGGGCGTATGTCCTGGTAGGGGACCGGCGTCCGGGCGGGCGCAACCGCCTTCCTTAACCGCGTGTGTGAGCTGGCGGGAGCTGTGACGGGCTGCTCTACTGGGTGACATGCATGCCCGCCTCCTTCTGTGCGTCATGCTGGCGGCCGCAGGCGTGATGGTGGCGGGACCGGGCTCCTGGTAGCCATGAGATACATCGACCAGCCAGGACCGTTCAATGAGTTCATTTTTGGCGCGGTGGGCGGGGGTATGTCTAGGGCAGGTATCCGCCGATGGAGGAAGCGCCACCACCTGGGCGCGGGCACACGCAGGGCGCAGAACAGCGTGAAAGGTCGGCAATCAGCCACCAATGACGTCGAGCTGAGATGCGACGTGACCAGCACGCTGTAGAGCTGACGCAGGTCGCGAGGTGGCCGGTCTGAGTTCCGCTTCAACGTCGGAAGCCCATGACGGCGGATTTCGAGCGAGTTTTCAGCGGTCTGCCGCACGGACTTACCCGATGACGTGATCATGCCACGCAGGCGCTCTCATGCCGCAGACAGCCGGCGTCGATGTGGAGTTAGGTTAGGTTGAGGGCGTCCACAGCGGGGATTCAGGCGTGCCGTATAGCATCGGCCGTCTCAATCACTTGGCTCAACTGCTTACTGCTGAGCAGCCGGGCGCGCCAGGCCAGCGCGGCGATCTCCGCGCTCGCTGGATGTACCCGCGCGTCCTCGACGACCGGCCCGATCCCGGTCAGCGCGACCATGTCGCCGGGCGGATAGCCGAGCAGGTGCGCGAACGCCGTCACGTACTGCGGGGTGATGACCACCTTGCCTGGGCCCAGCATCGACACCGTGGAGTCGGAGACGTACGGACCATCTCCAACAACCTGGAGGATCTGTGCGTTGCGTGGGCGAATGTTGCGGTTGCGCAGCAGGCGCAACAGCAGAGCTCCAGGGGTATCCGGGTAGTCGTCGGCTGGCTGGGACCCATCCGGCGGCTGCACGGGCAGGGACCTGACCAGCGCCTCCAACCGACTCCGCTGGTCCCCGTCCATCCGGGCGGCGTGTCGGACGACCGAACCCACATTCCTGCTCGATCGACGTGTCGAACGTAGGTCGCCGCTGCGACAACAGGCGCCACAACCGTACGCCGAACGGTGAATCTCCCACGACGTGCGACCGTACCGTCCGCTGGTCTACGTTGCTGGCGCCTGAAACGGCGAGAACATCCGCTCATGCCGCGAAGAACGCGCGCATCGGCTGCGGCACGGCGGGGACCGTTCGTGCGGCCGCGCGCACCAGTTCGAGCAGTCAGGGCCGTTGGACCTGATCCTTACAAGCCCCGTCCTGCCCGGGGCGTCGCGCGCTAGTCTGCCGCGCATGATCTACCGCGTCGGGGACGTGCTGCGGATCTCCTGCCCGTTCACGCCGACGGTCGTCACCGGCGTGGACGAGGCGTACGTCAGCGTCCGCTGGCCGTGGTGGGAGATTGACCCGGACGCGGAAGGCGTGCGCTGGAACGGAGAGGTGGCCCTGGGCCGCGCCGATCCGGACGAGCTGTACATGACCGACCCGGCCTCGCCCCGCCTCGCCCCCGGCGATACCTGCCGGGTCGGTATCCCGGCGCGGATCATCCACGTCATCGAGGTTCACGAGTACGAACCGCCGCAGGAGGCGGGCTGGTTGCCCCGCCCGAGCCTGAGTTTGCTCGTCCTGCGCGTCGGTGAGGCTCCGGATGTGGCAGCGGAGTTCCAGGGCACGAGCATCGAGCCCGATGGCGGTGTTCCGTTCCCGCTCGAACTGCTCTTCAGGCCGTATGCCTTCCTGGAGGTCGGCGATGATGTTGCCGATGCCGCTGGTCGTGCATGGCGCTTCGATGGCCCGTGGACCTGGACCGCTTATGACGGCGCGGGGGGAGTGCCGGCCTGGCCCCTGGCCCTACTGGTCGGCGGGGCGGATCCGGCGGCAGTCGCGGCCGCGACCGCTACCGGTTCGCACGAGGCCGAAGTCACCCGCTGGCGCCGAGCGGCCGGCTTGCAAGACGACACCCAGTCCCGCTGAGCAGGCCACTGCCGCCTACAGACACCAGCGGCCGGCCA
Source organism: Micromonospora chalcea (assembly GCF_002926165.1). Classification (GTDB taxonomy): domain Bacteria; phylum Actinomycetota; class Actinomycetes; order Mycobacteriales; family Micromonosporaceae; genus Micromonospora; species Micromonospora chalcea. The sequence goes on from NZ_MAGP01000167.1 coordinate 8,539, forward strand.
GGTGTCCCGATCTGCCGCAATCCGCTGGTCGCGGCTGTCCGCGGCTGCTCCGGAGCGGGAAGGTGCGGCCTTGTAGGTTACTTCGGAGCCCTGAGGGTCTCGTCGTAGGTTTGATCGGGTCGCCTGTCAATCTCTACTGTCGCGCCGTGGATGTGGACTGGAACGCAGAGCTGGTCGACCAACTTGAGTGGCACTGGCGGCATCAGCTTCGGCCACGGCTGGACGGGCTGACCGATGACGAGTATTTCTGGCAGCCGGTCCCGGGCTCCTGGACCCTCAGCCGACGCGGCCAGAGTTCTGCGCCGATGTCGATCGGCGCAGGCGAATTCACCTTGGACTACGCCAGCACGCCACACGACCGGGCGCCGGTCACCACGATCGCCTGGCGGCTGGCGCACCTCCTTGACGTGTTCGGGCCACCGACCGCACCCCACTTCGACGGCTCGCTTGCTCGTCACCGGGCCGTCGCCTACCCGGGCACCGCCGAGGCAGCACTGCGACAGCTCGACGACGGGCACGATGCGTGGATCCGCGATGTCCGCCACCTCGGCACAGCCGGATTAGCTCAGCCCCAAGGCGCCATCTCACCGCCGGAGTACGCGGATGCACCGATGGCGAAGCTCGTCCTGCACGTACACCGCGAGGTCATTCACCACGGCGCTGAGATATCGCTGCTGCGGGACCTCTATCTATGGAAAGGCAGCGGAGGTCACCTCTGACGTCCCGTGGTCGTTCCAATCTGGTGCACGCTCATGCCGCTGATTAGGCGCGGCATGTCTGAGCTTGTCGGGTCGACAAGCGCGCCGTGGGAGCGGATCGGGAGCAGCTGAGGCCTAACGGTTGCTGAGCGGGCGTCGGCGTCACTAGGACGGCTTGAGCAAGCGGCCACGGAGTCTGACGAACGACGTGCAGGACGGTCCGACACAGCCTGGAGGCATCAACCCGGTCGCGGGCCCGTGATCGGGGGAGCGCGTTGGGAGCAACAGGGTGCCCTGAACGGCGCTGAACCACACCGAACGGCATTTGATCGCACCCAACTGCACCCACCCCTGCCTGGGGCTTCGCGTTTCCCCAGGTCAAATTCCGTGCGGCGGCCTGCTTCACACTTCAAGATCTGTAACGGCCAGTCCAGCGGTAACGGCGCTCCGGCCGTCCGGTGCTTCCGTATTTGAGAGTTACCGCGGCCTGGCCGGCTGTGGTGAAGTGCTCAAGGTAGCGGCGGGCGCTGACCCGGGAGATGCCGATCTGATTCGCGCACTCCGCAGCGGAAACGGTGCCCGTTTGCTCCCGGAGGATCTGTTCGACCAGTCCAGCAGTCTCCGGGCTCAGGCCACGGGGCAGGGCGGGCGCGCCGGTGGTCGGGCTGCTGGACGTGAGCGCCCGGTCGATATCCGCTTGGTCGCAGACCACGCTGTTCGAGAAAGTGCTACGCCGGGCCGCGTACTGTTCGAGCCTGCCTCGCAGTTCCTCGAAGCTGAACGGTTTGAGGAGGTAGTTGACCGCGCCGTACCGGACGGCCCTCCGTACCGTGTCGACTTCCCGGGCAGCGCTGATGACGAGGACGTCGCAGTCATGCCCGGTGGCGTGCAGCCTGGCGACGACGTCGAGGCCGAACATGTCCGGAAGGTACAAGTCGAGCAGCACCAGGTCGGGGCGTAACTGCTCCACCGCGGCGATCGCCTGTTCACCGGTACTCGCGGTCGCCACGACCCGGAAACCTTCGAGACGTTCGACGAAACCGCGATGGATCCGGGCCACCATGAAGTCGTCGTCAACGATCAGCACGTCGATCACGGCCCTGCCTCCAGCGGAGCTACCGACATTCGCGCGGTGAACATCGCGCCCTCATCGGTGTTCGTCACTGCGACCTCTCCGCCGCGACGGTGACAGACCATGCGGGTGAGCGCGAGGCCGATACCCCGTTCACCGCCCTCTGCCGCTTTCGTCGTGAAACCGTGGGCGAACACTTCCTGTGCCAGTCGGGGAGCGATCCCCGGCCCCGAGTCACGGACGACGATTTCGATCGATGCGGAGTCCTGACGCAACTCGACTTCCACCCACTGGTTCCCGGCGGCCGGCCTGCTGTTGATGTCCGGGCCGGCGCCGGAATCCGCGGGGGAGACATTCCGGCCTCCTGCGACGGCTTCGACGGCGTTGTCCACGAGGTTGCCCAACACCGTACCCACATCGGCCGATACCGCCATGTCCAGCCGGCCCAACCTGGTCCGCTCAGAGATCCGTAGTTCCACGCGGCGCTCGGCGGCGACCGCCGATTTGGCCGTGAGCAGAGCTGCCACCGCAGTGTCGTGGATCCGGCTCGTCACCGCGAGGTCCAGGGAGGCGCGATGCCGGCTGAGCGCCTCGACATACCGGACCACCTCCTCGTGCTCACCGATCTGGATCAGCCCGGAGATGGTGTGCAGCTGATTCGCGAACTCGTGTGTCTGTGCGCGCAGTGACTCGGTGGTACTGCGAAAGGAACCGATCTCCTGCTCCAGGCGGGCCAGCTCGGTCCGGTCCCGCAGTGTGGTGACCGAGCCGAGGCGCCGGCCGTCCTTGTTCACCGTCATCCGGCTCATCACGAGCACCCGGCCGCCCCGAACCACGACCTGGTCCCGCGTCTCCCGCGCGCTGCCCGCCCCCGCGAGAACGTCGCGTAACCGGCCCTCAATCCGTAGCTCCGACAGGCTGCGGCCGAGGCAATGTTCGGGCAGGTCGAGCAATCGGCGGCCCACAGAGTTGACCAGCGTGACCCGGTGTTGCGGATCGAGTGCGATGACCCCTTCGGCTAGGCCGTGCAGCAGCGCCTCCCGGTGCTCTGCCAGACCGGCGATCTCCCGCGGTTCGAGGCCGAGGGTCTGCCGCTTGATGCGCCGGGCCAGCAGCCATGATCCGAGCACTCCGAGGGCGCTGGCTATGCCGAGGTAGGTGAAGAGGTAGGACGAAGCGCCGACCAGTCGCTGCCACCAGGACGGAAGTGCCTCGCCGACCATCACCACGCCCAGATGCCGTCCGAGATTCTCCTTCTTGCGGTCGCCCAGGACCGGCACCTGTGCCACCAGCTCGCGTGTTCCGCCCACCGTCAGCTCGCCGAACCAGCTTCGACCGCCGGCGACCCTCGGATCACCGAGCACCATGAGGCTGCCGACAAGCGTCGGGTTGGTGGAGGCGACTATCCGTCCGCTGTCATCGGCGACGCTGACGGTGGTCACGTTTGCCTGAACCGGCAGGTTCTGCACCAGGGACGCGATCGTCTCCCCGGGCGCCGGCTGGTCGAGGCGGTCCCGTAGCAGCGGGTTCCCGGCGAGTTGTTCGCCGAGGGCAGCAACACGGCGGCCTTCGACCCGGTTGAAGGTGGCCGCCGACTGCGCCAGCGACACGGCCGCCACCGCTGCGAGCACCACGACGATGATCGCGAGTTGGAGAGCGAGCAACTGCCCGGCGAGCGTACGACGCCGAGGCATGACCGCGACCACAAAGACCTCAACTTCCGCTGGTGACACAAGGCAGACGGGGAACCGGCGTCGGGGTCATCATCTTGCCGCCGGTCTGAATCGAAACGGAAGAGAAACCTGATGGCAACCAGAAGAAAAGCGCTACTCGTGGGCGTCTCCGTAACCATGGCGCTTGCCCTGGTGGGCTGCGGCGCCACGGCAGAAGAGGGCGAGGCGGGCGCCGGCGGCGACGGCAAGCCGATCACCGGTCTACGCATCATGGTGCCGAACAGCCCCGGTGGTGGATACGACACCACGGCCCGCACGGCGGCGAAGGTGATGGAGGATGCCAAGATCGCCGCTGGCGTGCAGGTGTTCAACCTGCCCGGAGCGGGCGGCACGGTCGGACTGCAGCGCATCGTGAACGAGAAGGGCAACGGCAAGCTCGCGATGCAGATGGGGCTGGGGGTGGTCGGTGCCTCGTACACCTCGAAGTCGTCGGCCACACTGACCGATACCACCCCGCTGGCCAAAATGATCGAGGAAGCAGGCGCGGTCGTCGTGCCGAAGAACTCGCCGTACCGGACGATCAACGACTTGGTCACGGCCTGGAAGGCCAACCCGGAGGGCCTCGCTGTCGGCGGCGGCTCGTCTCCCGGCGGCCCCGACCACCTGCTGCCGATGCAATTGGCCAAGACCATCGGCATCGACCCGCGACAGGTCAACTACATCTCGTACGACGGCGGAGGCGAGCTGCTGCCAGCCCTGCTCGGAGGCAAGGTGGCCTTCGGCGCAAGTGGGTTCGGGGAGTTCCTCGATCAGGTCGAGGCCGGGCAGCTCCGGGTTCTCGCGGTGACCAGCGAAGCGCCTGTCGACGCGCTTCCGGAGGTACCGACGCTGAAGTCCGCAGGTATCGACCTCGTCTTCACCAACTGGCGGGGCATCGTCGCACCGCCCGGCATCAGCGACGCCGACAAGAAGCTGTGGATCGATGCGTTGACCAGGATGCACGACTCCGCCGAGTGGAAGACCGAGCTCACCAAGCGGGGCTGGACCGACGCGTTCGTCACAGGCGATCAGTTCGCCGCCTTCCTCACCCAGCAGGACAAGTCGGTGGCTGACCTGCTCAAGCAGCTCGGCCTGGCATGACCGGCCGGCCGAGCCGATCGGATCGGGACGGCGGTTCGCCGTCTCGGTTCCCGGCGTTGTCTGACATCCCGATCCAGCCCGCGCCCGAGCCGTCGGACGCGGTACGAGCGGCCGACGCTCCGCGTTCCGCAGCGGATGCGTCGAAGCCGGACCGCGCACAGTACGTCGTCTGCGTCTTCCTGGCGCTGGTCGGGATCATGGTTGTCGTCGACGCCACCCAGATCGGTCAGGCGGTGAGCAGCACCGACCCGCTCGGCCCACGGCCGGTGCCGATCCTGCTCGGAACGCTGCTCATGGTCGTCGCGGTGGTCTACGCCGTGGATGTGGCTCGTGGCGGCGTCGGTGAGCCGGAGGCCGGCGAGGACGTCGACCTGGCCACCCCTGTCGACTGGCGCACCGTCCTGCTTCTCGTCGCGGCGTTCCTGACCAACGCAGTGTTGATCGAGCCACTCGGCTGGGTGATCAGTGGCACGTTGCTCTTCTGGGGTACGGCGTTCGCGCTCGGCAGCCGCGACCACGTCCGGAACCTGCTGATCGCCGTGGGGCTCTCCCTCATCACGTTCTACACATTCGCCATCGGGCTCGGCATCAACCTGCCCGCTGGCGTGCTGCGAGGAATCCTGTAGATGCAGAACCTCCATTCGCTTCTCGACGGGTTCGCCCACGTGGCGACGCCGATGAACCTGCTCATCGCGCTTCTCGGTGTCACCATCGGCACCGCGGTCGGTGTACTACCGGGCATCGGCCCCGCGATGACAGTGGCGCTGCTGCTGCCGGTGACGTACGGCATGGAGCCCACGCAGGCCTTCATCATGTTCGCCGGCATCTTCTACGGCGGAATGTACGGCGGATCGACCACGTCGATCCTGCTCAACACTCCCGGTGAGTCCTCGTCGGTGGTGACCGCGATCGAGGGCAACAAGATGGCCAAGGCCGGCCGGGCAGCGCAGGCGCTGGCCACCGCCGCGATCGGGTCGTTCGTCGCCGGAACCATCGCCACCCTGCTGCTTGTGGTCATCACCCCGCCGGTGGTCCGGTTCGCGGTCAGCCTCGGCGCGCCGGACTACTTCGCCCTGATGCTGCTGTCGTTCGTCGCCGTCACCTCGGTGCTGGGCGCCTCCCGGATACGCGGTTTCGCCTCGCTGCTGATCGGCCTGGTCATCGGAGTGGTGGGGATCGACAGGGTGACCGGTCAACAGCGGCTCACCTTCGGTGTGCCGCAGCTCGCAGACGGCATCGACGTGGTTGTGGTGGCTGTCGGGATCTTCGCCGTGGGCGAAGCACTCTGGATCGCCGCGCACCTCCGACGCCGTCCGGCCGAGGTGATCCCGGTCGGCCGGCCGTGGATGGGCCGCGACGACTGGCGCCGGTCCTGGAAGCCCTGGCTGCGCGGCACCGCTTACGGATTCCCGTTCGGGGCGCTACCCGCGGGCGGCGCTGAGATACCCACGTTCCTGTCGTATGCCACCGAGAAGAAGCTGTCCAAGCACCGGGACGAGTTCGGTCGGGGAGCGATCGAAGGCGTTGCCGGCCCCGAGGCGGCCAACAACGCGTCCGCCGCCGGCACGCTGGTACCGATGCTCGCCATCGGCCTGCCCACCAACGCCACCGCCGCGGTGATGCTGGCCGCCTTCGAGCAGTACGGCATCCAACCCGGCCCGCTGCTCTTCGAGCGGGAGTCGGGTCTGGTCTGGACGCTCATCGCCAGCCTCTTCGTCGGGAATCTGCTGCTGCTGGTGCTGAATCTCCCGCTCGCGCCCGCCTGGGCGCGGCTGCTTCGGATTCCTCGACCGTATCTCTACGCCGGCATCCTCTTCTTCGCGTCGATGGGCGCGTACGCCGTCAACGCACAGCCGTTCGACCTGATCCTCCTGCTCGTACTCGGCCTGCTCGGCTTCGGCCTGCGCCGGTTCGGGCTGCCGATCCTGCCGCTGATAGTCGGGGTGATCCTGGCTCCGCGCGCCGAACTGCAGGGCCGCCGGGCGTTGCAGCTGTCCGGTGGAGAGTGGCACGGGCTGCTGGGCGGCTGGGTGTCGGGTCTGATCTACACCACAGTGCTGGTGGTGCTCTTCTGGCCGTTGGTCCGGCGGTTCGTCCTCCGCCGGCGTGCAAGGATGGTGACAGAGTGACCGTTCTGGTGGGATACGTTCCATCCCCGATGGGAATGGCGGCCCTGCAGGCCGCGATCGGACAAGCGCGATTCCGCGACGAGCCGGTGCTCGTGGTGAACACCTCGCGGGGAGATGCCTACGTCGATCCCTGCTTCGCCCAGCAGCCCGACCTGGACGCGGTGACCCGCGAGCTGACCGCGTCCGGGGTACCGTTCGCGATCAGGCAGCTCATGCAGGGTCGGGACGCCGCCGAGGAGATAGCCGATCTCGCCGACGCGCAGGACGTGTCGTTGGTAGTCATCGGAATCCGGCATCGAAGCCCGATCGGCAAGCTGATCCTGGGCTCGACCGCACAGGAGATCCTGCTCCGGGTCTCCTGCCCGGTCCTCGCGGTGAAGGCCGCGACACCACGACGGATATCTCGGGCAACGGGGCCGTCCCGCTGGCCTCTCCCCAGTGAGCCGTAGCCGCCGGGTCACCACCCCGAGCCCAATGACGGTTCATGAATGCTCGCGAAGCTTCCGCCCGCCATTGCCACCGAGACTGCGACGCTTTCTTGACGACATGCCCTCGCGCGAGGACGGGGGAGTAGCGACTACCCGGCCTGAACCCGGATGGATAGGGTGCACGCATGGATCTGGAAATCCGGCATCTGAGAGTCGTTTGCGCGATCGCCGATACCGGAAGCATCTCGAAAGCAGCATCCAGACTGGGGATCTCGCAGCCCTCCGTCACGACCCTGCTTCAGCGTGTCGAACGGATGGTCGGTCATCAGATATTCCAGCGCGGGCGCGGTGGCGCTCGATCCACCACCTTCGGAGAGCAGTTCCTCCAACGAGCCCGCCTATTGGTCGCCGAAATGGACGCGTTGGGGGGAGAGATCGCCGGCCCGGCGGGCGCGATCCGATTTGGATCGGTGCACATGGAGTGCGTCTCGTCTCTGTTCCATTGTCTGGAGACGAGCTTCCCGGATATCTCCTTCTCCATGTGCGTCGAGCCGTCCAGCCTGAGGCTCGCCCAGCGACTGGTGCACGGCGACCTCGATGTGGCGGTGCTGGCGATTGCGGAGTCCCATCAGATTCCACTCCCGCAGGAACTAGGTGAGCGGGTGCTCGCGTCGGCAATCCCGGTGTACGTCGCTGTCTCCAGCGCCCACCGGGCGGCGGGTCTTCGGGAGATCCCCCTGGAAGGGCTCAAAGAAGAGGCATGGATCAGGCCGCCCGGCGGAGAGGACGGTTCCCTGTCCGCCTTCTGGCAGGCGGCCCGCAAGGCAGGCTTCACCCCGCGAATCCAGTTCGACGTGCCCAGCGGCGGCGGGCGGCAGCTCGTCGGCTCCGGACGCGCCGTTCAGCTGGTGGAGCCGACCTCCCATGGCGGTCCGGGAGTCGCAGTCGTTCCCCTCGCCGGGGAACCGCTGCGCATGCACCTCACGCTCTGGTGGCATCGCCGTCGCATGAGTGCCGAACAGGCCGACCGCCTCTTCGAGGTTGTCCTCGGCACCTACTCGACGTTCGCGATGGAGAGCCCCGTTTTCCAGCCGCGCTGGTCGAGGCACCCATCAGCTTGTCTGACGGCGCCTCGCGACGACGAACAGCACTCTCATCGACCAGCAAGCACGCCCCGGTGCGCGGAGGGATCGACGACCGCTATCCCGCCGAGGCGGCGGTCCGCTTGAGCCGATCGTGTGCGTCGTCGTACGCGGCAGCAGGATGGGGGACCAGCCGTCTCCCGATCGCGGCGAGAAGCGTGTAGTTCGCGTCGCGTACGTTGCCGAGGGCCGTCCGCCCTGCCTGCGAGACGAGCTGATGAGCGTCCAGCATCTCCAGCCCCGCCAAGGATCCGACCCAGCTCACCAGATCCTGGTGAGCTATTCGATAGGCGTCATCGAGAGGACGGGCGCAGCCGATCGACATGAGATCGAGGTCGGTCTCCAACCGTGGCCAACTGGTTTGCCATCCCTTGATCACCTCAATGGCGACAGTGGTGACGGTAGCGATCGCCACACCGGCGGGACAGGCCTGGCCGTGCCCCTGGCGAGCGTGGCCGTCACCGAGCGCAAGCATCGCCCCGTGAACGTTGACACCCAGGTACAGGGTCGCGCCCGCACGCGCCTCGGGGATGTCGAGCTTCCCGCCGTAGAAGTCAGGCACCATGGTGGACCGAGCCTCGAGTCTCCCGGGAGACACGCCTATGGTGCCGATAGTCGGCTCCAGCGGCAGGTCCACCGCATGGTCCGTTCTCGTCGACTGGAACCGGACCGTTCCAGCCCGACGGTCTATCTCGTAGAACCAGACCCGCGCCTCGACCGGTGCGCCAAGCGCGAGCGCTCGCACACCGGATCCGAGCGCGCCGATGTGTGGAGGCGTGGACGACACCCCCCAGTCTCGCGCGGGAACGATCGAGACGATGTGGATGGCGAGTGTGTCACCGGGCTCGGCCTCCTCGATCAGGAAGGGTCCGGAGACCGGATTCAGATGCGGCGTCTCCAACATCCAGGACGACAGGTCGGACACACTGCGAAGCCGGCCACCGAAGCAGTCCTCGGTGTACACCTCCAGCACGTCACCGGAGCGCAGATGCGCGACTGGTATCCGACCCCCGAACGTGTAAGCGAGTTGCCGCTCGGCGGGCCGATGACCGATCTTCCCCATGACATCACACTCGTCCCTCGTCATGCTGCTTCGTCTGGTAACGGCCCGCCGGACCACGTCCCTTGCCGCAACGCATCGCGGTCCTCCATGAAGTGCGCCGCGGCGCGGCCCAGAACGATCGGCGATCAACGCGCCGCATCGCTCCCGGATGTCTGCGTGATCTGCTCCCGCGCCGGAACCGGTCGCAACGAGACTCCCCGCCCCCGAGCGGTGTGCAGGTATTTCGTGCCTGTCGAGCGCTCGCCCAGCTTGCGCCGCAGACGGGACAGCAGGACGTCGAGGGACGCCGCCGACGGCAGGCCCTCCGCGCGGATCCTCGTCCGGAGCTGCGACCGTGGCACCACCCGGCCGGGGTGCTCCGCAAGATAGGCGAGAAGCTCGAACTCGGTACGCGTCAGCGCCACGGGTCGTCCGTCCACTGAGACGCTGCGACCTGCCACATCGATGCGAAGAGCGCCGACCTCGGACGGCGCCGGAGGCGGTGCCGGCGGAACCCGGCGCAGCAGAGCGCGGACGGAGGCGTCAACCACCGCGGGTGGACACGGCTTCGGCAGGAATCCGTCTGCGCCGGCGCGCAGCATGCGGACGACGTCATCATCGATACTCCTGATGCTGTGTGCCAGAACCGGGCGGCGGGACGCGACACAAAGCAGGCGCATCAGCAGCAGCCCGTCCACCGCCGGCACGACCGGGTCCACGATCACGACATCCGGCCTCCGGTGGGTGTGGCAGGTCAGGTCGGACAACGTCCGCCCGCTCTCATGGAGGGCGATCTCGGTGACCAGATGACCGAAGCGCGTCAACTGATCGCCGAGTAGCCGCCGATAGCGATGGTCTTCGTCGATGAGCAAGATGGTCGCCATGGTTGCCGTCCGGTGTCTGAATCGTGAACACCTGGACGATCGCACGACCGGACCGCCCGCTTTCATGTCATCTGTCCATCACGTCGCCTGATCGATCCGACGACCCTCGACGCATCGCTCACAGGTTCCGGTAAGGCCCAGGCGGGCCACCCTGACCACCCGCTGTGGACTCGTTGTGGCCGCCGGAGCCGCCTGGCTAGCGTCCACCCCCCAAGCGTCCATCGAAGTGCGTCAGCGCCTTTGCTGGATCACACCCTCGCCCATGAGGAGAGAGCATGTCTGGACACCCATTGCGGCGAAGACTAGGTCAGCTGTTCGGCGCGCTCACCGCGCTGACGCTCGCCTGCGGCGTCATCGCGCCGCCGGCCGCCGCGAACTCGGCGCGGCCCGTGCCACCCGGGCAGCAGGCCAGGAAGGCCGATGCGGCACCGCCGGCAGCGGGCGATGCGACTGTTCGGGGCAAGGACCGGGTAGACCATGTGAGCGAGCAGGCGCTCCCCGTACACAAGCGCCCGCCGCAGCCGGCCGCGAAGGACGCCGCCCGTGTCGACTACGACCGCCCGGCAACCCCGAAGCGACGCGCTCGGCCGTCGGACGCCGGGTCTCGCGCCGCCGCTGCCGCCTGCAGCACCGCAGACTTCACCAGCCGAACGGGGGCGGCGCTGGTCAGCCAGATCAAGGGATCCACGGTCGACTGCATCAACAGCCTCTTCAGCCTCTCCGGCAGCGATGCCTACAACGCCTTCCGCGAGGCGCAGATGGCGAGCGTCGCGTACGCGGTGCGCGACGGCTCGCCCGGCTACCCGGGTAACCCCTCCACCGGCATGCCCCAGCTCGTTCTCTACCTGCGGGCCGGCTACTACGTGCAGTGGTACGACACGAGCGTCGGAACCTACGGGGCGGCACTGCAGACCGCGATCCGCTCAGCGCTCGACGCCTTCTTCGCGAACCCACGCGCCTGGGACGTGACCGACGCCAACGGTGAGACCCTGGCGGAGGCGGTGACGCTCATCGACAGCGCACAGGAGAACGCCCGATACCTGTTCGTGGTGAACCGGCTCCTGACCGGCTTCAACTCGTCGTACACCTCGTCCTGGTACATGCTCAACGCGGTCAACAACGTCTACACGGTGCTGTTCCGAGGCCACCAGGTGCCCGCGTTCGTCTCCGCCGTGCAGGCCGACCGCACCGTGCTCGACAACCTGTACAACTTCGCCAACACCCACGCCGGTCTCCTCGGCACCGACAACGGCTACCTCACGTCGAACGCGGGCCGGGAACTCGGACGATTCCTGCAGCACGCCCCGCTCAGTCCCATCGTGCGGCCGATGGCGTCGGCGCTTCTCTCGCGAAGCAACATGACCGGCCCGACGGCGCCGCTCTGGGTCGGCGTCGCAGAGATGACCCAGGCATACGACGTCGCCAACTGCTCCTACTACACCACCTGCAACCTCTCCGCCCAGCTGACCAGCTCTGTCCTGACGATCAACTACACATGCAGTCCGTCGATCAAGATCGTCGCGCAGGACATGACCTCGGCTGAACTGAGCCAGTCCTGCACCAGCCTGAAGGGCCAGGACGCCTACTTCCACAGCCTGGTCGCAGACAGCGGGCCGGTGGCAGGCGATGTCAACACCGACATCGAGGTGGTCGTCTTCAACTCGAGCACCGACTACCAGACCTACGCGGGCGCCATCTACGGCATCGACACGAACAACGGCGGTATGTACCTGGAGGGCAACCCGTCAGACCCCAACAACCAGGCAAGGTTCATCGCCTACGAAGCCGAGTGGGTCCGGCCGGCCTTCCAGATCTGGAACCTCAACCACGAGTACACCCACTACCTCGATGGCCGGTTCAACATGTACGGCGACTTCAGCGCCAACATCACCACACCGACCATCTGGTGGATCGAAGGCTTCGCCGAGTACGTCTCCTACTCCTACCGGAACGTCACCTACACCAGCGCCCAGAACCAGGCGGGCAACCACACCTATGCGCTGCGTACGTTGTTCGACACCACCTACAACAACGACCAGACGCGCATCTACAACTGGGGCTACCTGGCCGTGCGGTACATGATGCAGTCCCATCGGCCGGACATGACGACAGTGCTCGGATACTACCGATCGGGGGCATTCAACGCCGCCCGCACGTACCTCACCAGCACCATTGGCTCGCGCTACGACGCGGACTTCGACGCCTGGCTGACGCGCTGCGCGGCAGGGGATTGCGGCGGGAGCACCACGCCGCCCCCGACCAACCAGCCCCCGTCCGCCTCGTTCACCGTGACGACCAGTGGGCTCACCGCCACCTTCACCGACCGGTCCACGGACGCCGACGGCAGCATCGCGTCCCGGCAGTGGGCCTTCGGGGACGGGAGCACCTCGTCGGCCGTCAACCCCAGCAAGACCTACGCTACGGCCGGCACCTACACCGTCTCACTGACGGTCACCGACAACCAGGGAGCGACCGCGAGATCGTCCCAGACGATCTCGGTCACGACGGGCGGCGGCACCACCGTGCCGGAATGCAGCGGCACCGACACGCGGACTCTCGACCGCAACTGTCAGCGCAGTGGACGCTCCGCGACCGCGGGCAACTACGACTACCTGTACATCTACCTGCCCGCCGGCGTCAGCACCCTGACCATTGCCGTAGCCGGCGGCACGGGCAACTGCGATCTCTACTACAGTCCGTCGAGCTGGGCCACCACCAGCAACGCCACCCGCTCCTCCGCCGGGGCCGGCAACACCGAGTCGTTGGCCGTCCCCAGCCCGGCCGCCGGGTACCACTACATCAGCCTCTACGGGAAGACCGCCTGCTCTGGCGCCACGGTGAGCACGCGCTACTGAACCACATGTGATGGGTATGAGCGCGCCGCCCGGCGAGAGTCGCCGGGCGGCGCGCCCGCCTGCCCTGTGGCCGCCGCACTGCCTGCGGTCGCGTGCATAATCTCGGTCATGGGCATCGATGTGCGCCACCTGCGGGCGATCAGTGCCATCGCCGAGGCCGGAAGCGTGACCGGCGCCGCCGCCCGCCTGGGCCTGTCGCAGCCCGCGCTGACGGCCCAGGTGCATCGGATCGAGAAGACGGTCGGTGGGCCGCTGTTCGTCCGAAGCCGTACCGGTATGCAACCGACCGAACTCGGCAAGCAGGTGCTCCAGCGCGCCCGCGTCGTGCTGGCCGAGGTCGACGCGCTCGTCGAGGACTTCGGCGACCGGCACCCCATTCCGGGCCTGCTCCGACTCGGCACCGTCCACATCGCCTGCGCGGGCAGTCTCGTACGCCATGTCGCGGAAGCGTTCCCGGATCCGGAGATCGCGCTGCAGATCGAGCCGTCCTCGCGCCTGTTGGTGGAGGCACTCACCCGAGGCCAGTTGGATGCCGCGTTGCTGGGCATCCTTGAGGGCTTCGAGTTGCCGATCGGTCCCACGCTCACCAGCCGGCCACTGATCCCCCGTTACCCGATCTTTGTCGCCATGTCCGCCTCCCACCCGCAGTCCCACCACGAGCAGGTGCGGCTGGCCGACCTGAGAAACGAATCGTGGGTGTGCCCGCCGGGGCCGGACGACGGCTCACTCGCCTCGCTGCGACGGGCCTGCCGCGCCGCAGGTTTCGAGCCGAAGATCCGGTACGAAGCGCCGAGTGGCGCCGCGCACCCACTGGTGGCCGCCGGAGACGGTGTCCGGCTGGTCGACCCGACCTGGGCCCCGGCCGCCGGGACTCGGGTGCTGCCGCTGCGCGGGGAGCCGCAGTTGCTGGCCAGGCTGGTGGTCGTCTGGCGGCGCGATGCGCTGACCCATGCAGAGAGCAGCGCCCTGTTCCAGGCCATCACCCGGGCCTACCTGGATCACGTGAACGACAACGCTGCCTTCGCCCGATAGTGGCGGGCCAATCCCCACGCCCATCCCGCAGCGTCGTAGCGATCCGACGCGATATATAGGCGTCAGCTATGGGCAGGATGATGTTGACGCGGTATGTGCGGTCACCTAACCTGCGAATGACTCACAACTACATAGACACCATTCGAACCTGCACGGGAGAGACTCCGTTCGTTCGGAGCGCCGAAGGAGCAAACTCCCAAGAAACTCTCAGGCCCCATTACCGTGCAGGCGAGGTAACTCTGGAAAGCAGACGACCGTCGTCTCACCCACGGTGCAAGCCGCTGACACAGCGGTGAAGCTCTCAGGTCAATGACAGAGCGGGAGGCAACCGACCGATCGACGCCGCGTGCGTCGGGACGAGGAGCGCCCCCGTGCACCAGGAGCCTGCGGCTCTGCTCCGCTCACCTCTGCATGCATCGCACATAGAACACGGAGCTCGATTCACCGACTTCAGCGGCTGGCGGATGCCCCTCCGCTACGGAAGCGAGCTCGCTGAGCACCGCGCCGTACGCGAACAGGCCGGCCTCTTCGATCTCAGCCACATGGGTCAGATCGAGGTGACGGGGCCGGAGGCCCCGACAGCGCTGGACTACGCTCTGGTCGGACACCTGTCTGCCGTACCGATCGGCGGCGCGCGCTACACCATGCTCTGTGACGCCGCCGGCGGGGTGCTGGACGACCTCGTTGCCTATCGCCTCGCATCGCACCGGTACCTGCTGGTCGTCAACGCCATCAACACACGCGTCGTCTATGAGGCCATCAGGACCCGTTGTGCGGACTACGCGGCCTGGGCCGCCGACCGCACGAACGAGCGGGCGATCATCGCGGTGCAGGGGCCGAGCGCCGCCCCCATCGTGGAAGCCCTGACCGGTACGGGACTCACCCGACTCCGCTACTACACCGCAGCGCTACTGGACATCGACGGTCGTCCAGCCGTCGTCGCTCGTACCGGCTACACCGGCGAAGACGGCTTCGAACTGCTCGTACACGCCGAAGACGCGGTCCGCACGTGGGACGCAGCGCTTGTGGCCGGTCGGCGTCACGGCTTGACGCCCACGGGGCTGGCGTGCCGCGACACCCTCCGCATTGAGGCCGGAATGCCGTTGTACGGCGCAGAGATCGGCCGTGACGTCACCCCGTTCGATGCCGGGCTGGGGCGGGTGGTGTCCTTCGTCAAACCAGGCGACTTCGTCGGACGAGCCGCACTGGCCGAGGCCCACAAGAGCGGTGTCACCCGTCGGCTTGTCGGCCTCGTCGCGTCCGGGCAGAGAATTCCCCGAGCGGGCCAGCAGGTGGTGACGCTGACCGACGACGGCCATGGCGCTGATCCGGTCGGCCTCATCACCAGCGGCGCCCCTTCACCCACATTCAAGCGGCCGATCGCGATGGCCAGCATCCGTGCCGGCACTGGCGACAGCATCCGGCTGGCCGTGCAGGTCCGGGGGACCACCGAGCCGGTCGAGATCGTCCCTCTTCCGTTCTACCGTCGTCCGCGGTGATCCGCGGCCATTCCTTGCGAGGGTTCAGCGTCATGAACGTACCGGAACACCTGAAGTACAGCCCCAACCACGAGTGGGTCAACGACTCGGTTCAGCCGGCCGAAGTGGGCATCACCGCTTTCGCCGCCGAAGCGCTCGGTGATGTCATCTACGTGGAACTGCCCGAGCCGGGGAGCCAGCTGACTGCCGGTGACGTGTGTGGAGAGGTCGAATCCACGAAGTCGGTCGCGGAGCTGTACCTCCCGGTCAGTGGAGAGGTCGTCGCCGTCAACGAGGCGGTCATCGCCGATCCGGGCCTGATCGGCGCCGATCCGTACGGCAAAGGCTGGCTCCTGCGGGTCCGGTTGGCGCAGGTGCCTTCCCTGATGTCGCCGGACGAGTACCGCGCCTTCTCCGACGAGTCGCGGTAGGCCCCGATGGCAGCCTTCGACGATGATCTGGCCGACCTCGACCCCGCCGTCGCCGAGGCGATCGGCCGGGAGCTACGCCGGCAGCACGAGACCTTGGGCATGATCGCCTCCGAGAATCTCGCGCCCCGAGCCGTCCTCCAGGCGCAGGGATCGGCCCTCACCAACAAGTACGCGGAGGGCTACCCGGGGCGGCGCTACTACAGCGGATGCGAGCATGTCGACGACATCGAACTCCTGGCGATCGACCGGGCCAAGCGGCTGTTCGGCGCCACCTACGCGAACGTGCAGCCGCACTCCGGATCGCAGGCGAACGCCGCCGTGATGGCTGCTCTGATCCAGCCGGGTGACACCATCCTCGGGCTCGACCTCGCTCACGGCGGTCATCTGACCCATGGCATGCGCATCAACTATTCGGGGCGACTGTACCGGGCCGTGAGCTATCGGGTAGGCGCCGAGAACCACCTGATCGACATGGATGAGGTCCAAGAACTGGCGCGCGAGCATCGGCCGAAGCTGCTCATCGCCGGTTGGTCGGCCTACCCTCGAACGCTCGACTTCGCCCGATTCCGGCGGATCGCCGATCAGGTGGGTGCATACCTGCTCGTAGACATGGCCCATTTCGCCGGGCTGGTCGCGGCCGGCCTGCATCCCAACCCGGTGCCTCACGCCCATGTGGTCACCCTGACCACGCACAAGACCCTCGGCGGCCCTCGGGGCGGCGCCATCCTCAGCGCGTACACCGATCTCGCGCGGAGGCTGGACTCGGCGGTCTTCCCAGGCCAGCAAGGTGGTCCGCTGGCGCATGTCGTGGCCGCGAAGGCGGTGGCCTTTCGGATCGCCGGAGAACCGCAGTTCCAGGATCAGCAGCGGCGAGCCCTGACCGGAGCGAAGATCGTTGCTGATCGTCTCTGCGCCGCCGAGGTCGCGAAGGCCGGCATCCGGGTGGTCAGCGGAGGCACCGACGTGCACCTGGTGTTGGTCGACCTGAGCCACGCGGATCTCGATGGCGCGCAGGCGGAGCGGCTGCTGCAAGGCGTCGGCATCACCGTCAACCGTAACGCCGTGCCGTTCGACCCCCGCCCGCCGATGGTCACCTCCGGGCTACGGATCGGCACCTCCGGTCTCGCCACCCGAGGGTTCTCCGAAGCGGACTTCATGGAGGTGGCCGACATCATCGCCGCTGCTCTGACCGCCAGGGAGGCTGACACGTCGCTACGCACGCGGGTGGCTCGCCTCGTCGATCGGCACCCCCTCCATCCCGGCCACACCTCCTGACCGTACGGGGAACCCGAGCTTCCGCGGGTGGTAGATCGCTTCGTCACGCTCTGCTGCCTGAGGGCGACGGCAGCCCCGAGAAAGGACCCCAATTGCCGAACAAGCTGTTGCTGTTGGCAGCCGGCAGTCACCGACTCCGGAGCATCGTTGCCGGATCCCCCCTGACCCGGGGCGTGGTGCAACGATTCGTTGCCGGCGAGGTGAACGATGAGGCGATCGCAGTGGCGCGGCGCATCGTCGAATCCGGGATGCGGGTGACGATCGACCATCTCGGCGAAGGAACGACGACAGTCGAGCAGGCTGCCGCCGTACGCGACGCGTATCTCAGCCTGCTCTCCGAGATGCGGATGCCCGGTACGTCCGAGGTGTCGGTGAAACTGTCGGCGCTCGGTAGCGCGCTGCCCCACGACGGTCGCCGACACGCGTATCGGCTGACGCGCGACATCTGTGCCGCTGCGGCTGCCGCCGGCGCCACGGTGACCCTCGACATGGAGGATCACACCACAGTTGACCTGACGCTGTCCGTGCTGGACGAACTGCGTACCGAATTTCCCTGGGTAGGCGTGGCGCTGCAGGCGTGCCTGCACCGTACCCCGGCGGACTGCCAGCGCCTCGCGTACGCAGGGAGCCGGGTGCGCCTGGTCAAGGGAGCCTACGCGGAGCCGGCGTCAGTGGCATATACGCGACGGCGTCAGATCGACGAGGCATTCGACAGGTGCCTGCGGATCCTGATGCAGGGCCAGGGCTATCCCATGGTGGCGACCCACGATCCCCGCCTGATCGACAGCGCCATCGGGCTCGCCCGCGCCGGTGGCCGGAGCACGACCGATTTCGAGGTCCAGATGCTGTACGGCATCCGCGCCAACGAGCAGAGGCGGCTTGCGGGGGAGGGGTACCGCGTGCGGGTGTATCTGCCGTATGGACAGGACTGGTACGCATATTTCACCCGCAGGCTTGCCGAGAAGCCCGCGAACCTGCTCCTCCTGGCTCGATCCTTCAAGCCTGGCGCCGCCGACTGAGCGCGACGCGGAGCTTCCGGCATCGTTCGCCGCGGACCAGACAGCCATGGGCGGTCACGCGGAACCGAAGACCGTCGTCCGTGGCGATGACAGGAGCATGCGCGCGATGATCAGTGTTTTCGATCTTTTCAGTGTCGGTATCGGGCCGTCCAGCTCGCACACGGTCGGGCCGATGCGGGCGGCTCGTACGTTCGTGGCGGGTTTGAAGGCCGACGGGCAGCTCGCCGACGTGGCGCGGGTACGGGCGGAGTTGTTCGGTTCGCTCGGCGCGACCGGGCATGGGCACGGCAGTGACCGGGCGGTGCTGCTGGGGCTGGAGGGCGAGGTTCCGGAGACTGTCGACACCGACTCGGTGGGGCCTCGCGTCGAGCGGATCCGCACCCAGCGGCGGCTGGACCTGTTCGGCAGTCAGGGGGTCGACTTCGATCCGGACGCGGATCTGGTGCTGCATCGCCGACGCTCGTTGCCGTATCACCCGAACGGGATGACGTTCGCGGCGTACGACGTGGCCGGGAACGAGGTGCGGACGCGCACGTACTACTCGGTGGGTGGCGGGTTCGTGGTGGACGAGGCGGCCGCCGGGGCGGACCGGATCAAGGCGGACAGCACCCGGGTACGGCATCCGTTCCTGACCGGTGCGGAACTGCTCGAGGTCACCTCCGGGACCGGGCTGTCGATCAGTGAGGTGATGCTCGCCAACGAGGTGTCCTGGCGTAGCGAGGCGGACGTGCGGGCGGGGTTGCTGGAGATCTGGCGGGTGATGCGCGAGTGCGTGGAGAGCGGCTGCACGCGTGACGGCGTACTGCCGGGTGGTTTGAAGGTCCGGCGGCGCGCGGCGGAGATGCGGCGCGGCCTGGAGGCGGAGACCGGTAGCGGGGATCCGCTGCGTGCGATGGACTGGGTGACGTTGTTCGCGTTGGCGGTCAACGAGGAGAACGCGGCGGGTGGGCGGGTGGTGACCGCGCCGACGAACGGGGCTGCCGGGATCATCCCGGCGGTGCTGCACTACTA
>NZ_MAGP01000168.1 GCF_002926165.1 Micromonospora chalcea
ATCCTGGGCCTGTCCGGGCGGGACGGGTGGGCGGGCTTCGGCAAGCCGGAGTGGGGCCGCTTCACCTTCGGCAAGGACAACCCCAACCTGTCCACCTCCGGGCTGGCGGCGACCATCGCCACCTACTACGCGGCGGTGCAACGGTCCAGCGACCTGACCCGGTCCGACCTTGCCGACCCCGCGGTCACCCAGTTCGTCCGCCGGATCGAGGCCAATGTGTCGCACTACAGCGACGATTCGGTGGACCTGCTGCGCAGCCTCGCCGAGGCGGACCTGGCGGGCGGCGCGGGCAGTACGGACGACATGAGCGCCATCGTCCTCCAGGAGGAACTCGTGGACCTCTACAACACGGGTGCGCTGAGCCCTCGGCAGGACGGGCAGGAGCGGGGCCGCAGGCCGAACGTCCCGCTGGTCGCCGTCCACCCCAAGGAGGGCACGTTCAACCTGGACCACCCGTTCGTGGTGCTGCCCTCCGCCGACGAGGGGCAGCGGGCGGCGGCGACCGACTTCCTGGCCTTCCTGACCGAGGACGCCCAGCAGGAGAGCTTCGCCCGCCTCGGCTTCCGGGACCACGAGCGCCGAGCCTCGGCGGAGCTGCTCGCCAACGTCGGCGCCGAGCCCACCGGTGGGCTGAGCTACTTCGAGCCCCCGGACCCGCAGGTGGTCGGCGCGATGCTGGACGGCTGGCGGACACTCCGCAAGAAGGCCAACATCCTGATAGCCCTGGACACGTCCGGGTCCATGCAGGCGATGGTCGGCACCCGCACCCGCTTCCAGGTCGCCTCAGCAGCGGCGGGCAAGGGCCTCGCGCTGCTCAACACCGAGGACCGGGTGGGTCTCTGGTCGTTCTCCTCGGAGACCCGGAAGCGGCCGAAGAGCCCCTACCGGGAGGAGATCCCTCTCGGCGAGTTCGACCAGAAGCGGATCAACAGCAAGATCGCCGGCCTGCACGTCGACGGCGGCACCGCGCTCTACGCGACGGTCCGGGCCGCACACCGAGAGCTGCTCGACCGGTACGACCCGCAGCGGATCAACGCGATCGTCGTGCTGACCGACGGCAAGAACGAGTACCGGCAGGACAACGACCTGGCCGGCCTGCTCGCCGAGGTCGCCCTCGACCCGCGGCGTCCGGTGAAGGTGTTCTGCATCGCCTTCGACCGGGAGTCGGACTTCGCCACCCTGGACCGGATCGCCAAGGCATCATCGGGCAAGGCCTTCGACGCGACCGATCCCGCCAAGATCGACGAAGCGTTCGTGAAGCTGGTCAGCAGCTTCTGACGCCGACGCGCCCCGCTCGCCACGAGCCCGCGGCGCGACCGACGGTCTCCGCAGCCCCGCCGGTGAACAGCGCCGGCCGGAACACCGGTCCGGTCCGCCGACGCCCTAACCTCGGCGTACAACGAGTGCCGGGCCTCCGGGATGACCAGCAGGTCGCCCTCCCCACCGGTCCACGACTGATCCGGCGCGACCAGCCGGACCCGCCCCCGCAGTACCTGGAGCGTCGCCTCACCGGTCAGGCTCCCGGTGCGACGACCAACCGCTCCGCGGCGACCTGCGCCGCGTCGGTGCGTACGACGCCGGCGAACTCCCGGGCGCGGGCGGCCACCTCCGGCCGCAGCGCGGCGCCCAGAGCCTCGGTCAGTGACTCGACGGTCGGCACGGAGCCGGGGTGTGCGGTGCCGATGCCGAGCGCGGGCACCCGGCGCGCGAAGTAGTGCTGGTCGTACACCTGCGGTACGACGACCTGCGGCGTCCCGGCCCGCGCGGCCGTGGTCGTGGTGCCCGCGCCGCCATGGTGGACCACCACGGCCACCTCCCGGAACAGATCCTGCTGGTTCACTTCGCCGACCACCAGGCAGTCGGGGGACCGGTCGACCGGCGAGAGCGGTGCCCAGCCCCGGGAGGCGACCAGCCGGCAACCGACCGCGCGCACGGCCCGCACGGCCGTCTCCAGCAGACCCGGGGGTGCGGCGACGCTGCCGAATCCGACGTAGACGCACGGCCCGCCGGCGTCCAGGAAGGCCGTCAGCTCGGCGGGCAGGGCCCGCTTGTCGGGCAGGAGCCAGGCGCCCGGTTGGTAGACGGCCGGATCGGCGACGTCCGGCCAGGGTGCCAAGGCCGGGTCGGCGGCCAGCCACGGCCGGTCGGTGTGGATGTGGTCGCTGACGTCGTCGACCGTGCCCAACCCCACCGCCGACCGCAGCGCGTTGAGGGGCGCGGCGAAGGTGTCGTTGACGTGCCGCAGGTTGGCGGCCCACAGGTCGCTGTTGTCTGCCGACGCGGGCGCCGGGACCTCCCCGAGCACCGGCAGCGGCAGCGGGGGGTGGTGGGGTGAGGGAAGGGCCGCCGGGCAGAGCGCCGCGAAGACGTACGGGATGCCGCGCTTCTCCGCCACGGTGCGGGCGGCGATCTGGAGGCCCGTCGACGCGACGAGGACGTCACAGTCCCGGGCTGCGGCCGACAGCACCTCGAACTGGATGCCGATGGAGGACTCGGCGAACTTGCGTACCTGCGCGGGCGAGGGTTTTGGCACGGCGCCCCGCGACCTGGGCGCCGCCGACCTGCGCCAGGGCGGGCCGACGGGCACGAAGGGAATCCTGAAGCTGGCCACCCAGCGGGCGAAGTCGGGCGGGGCGCAGAGGCGGGCCTGATGGCCGAGGGCCGTCAACCGCGACGCGAGCGCCACCAGTGGTTGGACATCGCCACGCGACCCGAGAGTCGACAGCAGTACGCGCATAGTTCTCGCCTTTCCGTCCTTTACGCCGGATCCGGGCGCGGCTGGGCCAGGCCCGACAGCGTTGTCGGGGCCTGGCCGCACCGTCGATCTGCTATCCCCGCGTCGTGGAGCGCCCCGGCACCAGGGCAGCGGGTCGCGCCCCGGCGGCGGTCTGAGCGGGTACCCGGCGCGCGGCACCGGGCGCGGGTCGGAGGGGCCGCAGGATCAGTACGTGGCCGAGCCCCTCGACCGCGCGCAGCTCGGCCGTGCAGGCCGCGGCCTGCGCCTGGCGCAGGTAGTCCAGCGTCTGCGGGTCGGCGGCGCACATCCCCGGCGTCGAGTCGGCGGTGGCGACCAGGTGGACCTCGCCCGCCAGCAGCAGCGAGGCCGAGATGAACTGGCAGAGTTCCGGCCACAGCAGGTACCGCCAGAAGTCCACGCTGATCACCGCGTCCAGGCTGCCCGACGGCATGGGCGGGGCGACGCCGAGCAGGTGGAAGTTGGTCCGCCCGATGGGCGCGGCGTAGTCGAAGGTCAACGCCGAGGCGGGCAACCCGGAATCGGCGCGACCGGTGCCGATCCAGAGCGTGCGGTGCCCCCGCACCTGGCCGGCGAGGCGCGCGGCGGCGGGCCCGATGGCGCAGGCCGACCGCTCGACGCACTCGTCGATGAGCGCGCGATAGTGCAGGATGCGCCGGATCGCCTCGTACCCCATGACGGCGGTGAGGAACTCCCACTCCAGGCACGGATAGAGCCGGGCAGCCTGCTGGAAGTTGGCCTTCATCTCCATCCAGTTGCGGGTGATGTTCTTGTGGTGCGGCAGGTGGACGACCCGGGCGTCGTCGTCGTAGCCGAAGTTGACGCCGTCGGGGAGGCTGCGGTCGACGCGGTAGAACAACTCGACGTCCTCCACGCCGTAGCTCAGACCGAACGCCTCGCGGTAGCCACCGACCTGCGCGAAGTGCGCGCCGGACAGCGAGATGTTGTGCGTGTAGGCGATGACCCAGCCGGCCCGGAGCCACTCGCCCCCGTCGTCGGGAAGCCCCGTGGCGAACCGCAGGTCGCCGCCGTGCGGGAAGGCGCGTGCGACCGCGTGCGACTCCCCGGCCAGCACTGCCGGCAGGTCAGCGAGGCCGATCTCGTCCCGCCGGCTGATCAGCACCGCCGCGTTGCCGGGCACGCTGTGCCAGGCCAGGTGCCGCTCCAGCAGGTCGGGCACCGCCCACGAGTCGGCGTCGAGGAAGACCAGCAGCGGCGCGCAGGCACGGCGCGCCCCCTCGTTGCGGGCGACGGAGCGACCCTTGCGCTCGGCGAGTTCCAGCACGCGCAGGCGGAGACCGGCGCCCTCGGCGAGCGCCTCGGCGTACCCGTCGGACGAGCCACCGTCCCGGACCACGATCACCTCGAAGCGTTCCGGCGGCAGCGTCTGCCGGGTCAGCGCCCTGAGGGTCAGCGCGAGGCACTGCGGATCCTGGTAGGTCGGCATCACCACGCTCAGCGCCGGAGGGTTGGTGGGCAGCGACATGGCGATCCTCTCCGTCAGACGATCTTGCCGTCAGAGGGCGGCGACACCGTCAGACGATAACGCTCCGCGACGACATCATTACGCATCAATAGGGGTCTATAGGGGTGCACTCTTGCTATCTACTTCTGTGACCCGCACAGCCCGTGGCAGCGCGGCACGAACGAGAACACCAATGGGCTGCTACGCCAGTACTTCCCAAAGGGCACCGACCTATCACGACACTTGGTGAACGATCTCGGCGCCATCGCCGCTGCCCTCAACAGCCGGCTGCCCTTCCCCTCGTAGCGTGGAGGCCAGAACTTGAGGGTTAGAGGTTCATGGCTGAGACGAGACGGCAGTTCGATCCGGAGTTCCGGGCGGGCGCGGTGCGCATCGTGCGCGAGACCGGGAAGTCGATCGCGCAGGTCGCCCGCGACCTGGGGATCAAACAGCGGGACCCTGGCTAACTGGGTGAAGAAGGACCGCGAGATTCGCGGTGAGGCCACTGCGGGGCAGCTGGCCGAGGACGAGCGGGCGGAGCTGGCCCGGCTGCGGCGGGAGAACGCCGAGCTGGCGATGGAGCGTGATGTCCTTAAGCGATCCGTGGTCCTGTGGGTCAAGGAAGCGACGGGCCGGTGAGCGTGGCCGCCTTCATCGCTTCCCAGAGGACCGAGCACGACGTGCCGCACGCGGTGGCCTGCCGGGCCCTGGGGGTGTCCGAGTCATGGTTCTACCAATGGCGCGACCGGCCGCCGACGCGCCGCGATGCCCGGCGTGTCCGGCTGGCGGCCGCGGTCAGGAAGGTGTTCGACGACTCGGGCGGCATCTACGGCAGTCCCCGCATCGGGATCGAGCTGCGCGAGTCCGGCTGGCGGGTGTCGGACAACACGATCGCGCAGCTCATGGCCGATTCCGGCATGGCCGCCCGGGTCAGGCGTAGCCGGCGGAGCCTGACGCGCCAAGGCACACGTCCGACCGCGCCGGACCTGGTCAAGCGGGCGTTCACCGCGCCGGCGCCGGATGTCGCCTGGCGCGGCGACATGACCGAGATCCGCACCGACGAGGGCAAACTCTACCTTGCCACCGTCATCGACTTGTACTCCCGCCGCATCCTCGGCTACGCGATGGGCGCCCACCACGATGCCGGGCTGGTCGTCGCCGCGCTGAACATGGCCGCCGTCACCCGCGGCGGCAGCGTCGACGGGGTAATCTTCCACAGCGACAGGGGCAGCGAGTACACCTCAGCCGACTTCGCCCGGGCCTGCGCCCGATGAAAGGTGCACCAGTCGATGGGCCGGGTCGGGTCGTGCTTCGACAACGCCGTCGCCGAGGCCACCTTCTCCACCATCAAGGTCGAATACGTGCACCGCCGCCACTTCCGCACCCGTACCGAAGCCCGCCTGAAGATCGCCACCTGGATCACCGACTTCTACAACCGCCGTCGCCGGCACTCCGTCTGCGACTGGCGTTCTCCCATCGACTACGAGCGATCAGAGACCCGCTTAGTACAGTCCAAGTTCTTGGGTGCGAAGTAGCGTCTAAGCCTGGCCCGCATCGTCTAGTGGAGCGACGTAAGATGGCTACAGAAGGAGCCCCTAAACCGGCTGCATCGCGGAGACGGCGATGGACCGTAACAGTCATCCTTGTGTTCGCGGGGGTGTCCGGTTTCGTCGCAGACACATTCGGCATCGCCGGATTCTTGACCGGCAAGTCGCTACCTGGGTTTCTGTCCTCGCCGACTCCATCTGCACCATCTGAGCCTTTGCATTCTTCAAGTCAAAGCGCCCCACCGCCATCACCTCAAGCATCGCGAACGGTGGCGCGAGAGACTACATCTCCGTCACGATCGCCACAGGTTGCACGGTCAACGCCGCCAGCCGCTAGCCTTGACGTCAATCCCTCGCCCAAAGTGCCTCCCGTTGGTCAGCCAAGAGGGCTGGTATTGGCGGCGTCGCCTGCGCGATTTACTGCACAAACAATGGAAATTTCCATAAGCGTGCAGGGAGGAACTCCCGATTCGTTCGTTGATATCGAGGTCCATCCTGTCGAACGGGGCTCGGCGGGCGTTTGTCCCCAACTGGAGGACGGGCCGTGCGACCTGGTGTACAGCGGCGGCGAGACGCCAGCGCAGGATGGTAGGGCGGCCGTTTCCTTTACGTGGAGAGCGGGCTGGACGATCGGCAGATGGGTGGTGGTCGCCAGGGATCGAGCGAGCGGGATTACCACGTCGACCCAGTTCGTGGTTGAGTGAAATGCCGCCACCGTCGGACAAGCGAAGGGATGGCTCTTATTGACGGGCAGGGCGGACGGTGCGCCAGAGCTGGCGGGGACGGGGCTGACCCCGGCGAGGGCGGCGAATGCGGCTTCGCTGCGAACGCGGCCGTGGTGCGACCAGGAGACCAAAGCAGCCGCAGCCGTGCCGGGGTCGATGCCGGGCTGCTTGAGCAGCGGCGGACACATAGCGGTGACCAGGTCGCGGATCTGGCGCAGGTTGCGGATCTGGCGCAGGTTCATGGCCAGCAGCCGGTCAGGGTCACGGATGTGGTTGGCCAGGGCAGTCATCTGGTCGCGGCGCAGGCGTGCGAGCGCATCCGTGTCCTCGCGAACGGTGAGGTCGGGGGGCGAGGCGGAGTTGCTGCGGCGGCGGAATCGGCCAGCGCGTTCGACGACAACTCATGTGGGCTGCAGTAACTGACGGCCGCCGAGGAGGAAGTGGTGGGCGTTGAGATACTTGGTCAGCTTGTTGCGACGGGTCGACCGCACCGGGTCAGGGCCGAGTTGGCAGTGCAGGTCGAGTAGCGCGTCAACGCGGTCGCCTCGATAAGAGCCGGGAAGCGTGCCCGTCCCTCCCCTCAGCCGCTTCCGGATCACCTTGCCCCACCTCGACAAGTCGACGTCGGGCGGTTGGCAAAGAACCAGCAGGGCCGTCAGATGGAAATGCAGCAGCCAATATGCGTCCGCTTGGTCACGGGAGCCCTGATTCATCCGCCTGTATCTGTCGACGGATGCTGTCACTCCGGACCACCACCCGTCTCTGTCGAGGGCGCGGAAGATTTCCGAGCTCATGAGTTCGCCGAGGATGAGCCACCTACGGGTTCGGTCGCCGCCGACGACGCCCTCGGCCTCCATCGTCCGACCCTCTGACAGGGTGCGGGCGAGGTGACCCGTCGCGTCGATTCGGCTGCCTGCCGACCAGGACGCTCTGGCAAGCAGGTACTCCAACTCTTGGGAGAGCATCGCGCCCTCAATGCTTGAAGGTGCGGGCGCGAGGATTCCATCGTCCAAGTGTGGTCGCATGGCCACGAGCGGTTGATGACATTCGGTGAGGTTCCCGTCCGCGAACATGGCGAGACGCGCCTGCCCCAGGCCACGTTCGAGGAGTCGCAGTGCCACCCACAGATCGTGGTCACCGGCCTTCTCGACCACCTGTGCTAGATACTGCCGGGCCACCCCTAGCGCGTCAGCCGCCAGATTGAAATAGCCCCCGAACTCCATCGCCCGAAAAACGTAGAGGTGACTGTCGATGATTTCCTTCAACACAGGGATGTTGTGGCTGGAACGTTCCCTGCGCACGCGGTTGATGAAGTTCAGGCTCATCACTCCTCGCAATGCCCGTCCGTGCTTGCCAACGCTGACGTGGTATCGGGCGTTGACGGTGCCGATGCGAACGAGGCGGATGCGGCTGTCGTCGTCCAGCCCGCCAGTGGTTTTGACGATTCGGGCCACCGCTTTGTCCGCCTCCCGCAGCAGCGGCATCGCCTCGTCGAAACATCCCAGGACGGAGAGATAATCGGCGCGGGCGAGCTGCCCGTCGTAGCCCAGTTCGGCGGCGCGACTCGTCACGAGATCGGCTGAGTTCGAACGGGCCCGCCCTCTCAGGGTGCTCCAGTAGGCGTCGGCCAGAAACCGGACCAACGGGATGGGCCCGTGCCCCTGTCCGACATGCCCAAGTGCCTTCCTTGCCGCAGTCTGGCCTTCGACGGGCGCCAACTGAAGTGCCTCGTCGAGCTGGTCGACTGCGGCCGCCTCTCCGCCTATCTGGCCGGCGCCACTGAGGGCATCGGCCAGCGCCCTGCTTTGTCCGCTGCGTGCGGCGTGCCACACGGCCGAGGCGGCACGCACCGAGTCGCCCACCGGCAGTTTCAATAGCGCCGAGGCGACGACCTCGTGCAGTTGTGTCTCGGCGATGCCGCACCACTCGTGGGCGGCTGCGGCTACCGACCGGGAGGTGAAGCGGAACGCCCCGTCTGGACCGCTCGGAGTGAGGGAACGGCCGAGACCCTGGACGACTTCGGCTGCCAGGATGTCGCCCGCTTGCGCCATTGAGGACAGATCGGCCGTGCGCAGGCCCGCTCTCGACTCCGCCAGGGCGCCGATGAGTCGGCGGCCTTCGCGGGGCGACCCAACCCGCGCCTCGACCTTGTCGAACAGGCGCATGGCCAGAGCGTCCACGGTCGCGGGCAGATCCGCGGCGCGCTCCACGACGAGCCTGCGCAGAGCAGTGGCCGGATCTGCTGACTGCTGCGCCGGGCCCAGGTCCGTTGACGAGATCGATGCGAGGTCCGACGCCGCCAACCGAATCCAGAGCGGCAGGCGGGGCTGGGCGGCGAGAGCGGCCACTGCAGGCGCAGGCAGGGTTCGCGGCGCGGCCAACTTGGTCGCCGCGAGAGCCACGGCACCGACCGGCAGCGGCCCGAACTCCACGATCTTCAGGCCCGACCGCCCGAGGCGTTCGGCCAGGTCGTGGTCATGCGTTGTGACCAGCACCCTCACGCGCTCGTTTCGCAGGATGCGCAGGACCATCTCGGTGGGATGCCGGCCCGGTGCGGACGCGGCCTCGTCGAATGCGTCGATCGCGATGACGATGGGGTTAGTCCGGCGGGAGAGCGCATTGAGGACTTCGATCATCGGGTCCGCGCCGGCGACAAGATTCCCGCAGCGGAGCAGCTTCCTCGCGATGCCGTCAATGGTCGACACCTGCGGAGTCAAGCCCGCCGCGACATCCCAGAGATCCCCGTTCCGACGGAGTTGATCGCAGACGACCGCCCACGCACTGCTCAGTCCAGACCCCGGCGGCCCTACCAGCACCGCACCAGAACCATTGACCATTGCCGCTGAAGCCAAGCCCACCTCGTCAGCGCGAGCCTCGAAGGCCCGGCTAGCCTCGTCGATGGTCAATCGCCGCGCCACTTCGTAGGGATCGTCAACCGTGGCATGTAGCAACCGGGTGGCCACACGCTCCACGACCGGCCACAGGGCATCGACGGCGACCTGCACGAAGTGGTCGCTCGTCACCATACCTTCAGCGTCGGCCTTCGCCTCGTAGTCGACGATTTGGTCTGGTGCGATGAGTTCCCGGACCCGGGTGCGAAGCCGGGCGGCCGGCTCCGGCTTGGTGTCCCGGTAGCGCGCGCTTGGCTGCCCGTGCACCCGACGCTCGAACACGATCGCGTCTGTAGGGCCGCTGGCCAAGCCGTACTCACACTCCAGCGCCGTCATCGACATCGTGTCATCGACGCGGGCAAGAAGGTCTCTGGCCTCGCTGGCCTCCACCGCCTGATCGATGCTGTGACGGATCGCTGCGGCCCCAGGGCACCAGCCGTAGCGCTCGCCGAGCAAAGCGACAAACAGCGGACGACACCGATCGATCTCCTGAAGGCACACGTCGAGCACGCGTCGCCCCGCCGCCTCCTCGTCGTCCTCGGTAGTGTCGATGCCCCAGCGCAGGTCCACGATCACGATCGTGCAGCCCAACGAACGCGCGCGGAGGTTCAGCGCATCAAGCACCGGGCCCGCCAGCAGGTCGCGTTCCGCATTGAAGTCGACAAAGGTTGAACTGACGAAGATTGACAGAACCGCCACTGCGCTGCCTTCCCGCGATCACGTGGCCAACAGATTCCCACGCCCGCCCGGCTCATCACAGCATGATTTCACAGGCCCGCAGATCGAACTTTCGTCTATTCCGAGAGAGCCCAACGCCCGTACGCCCGGGAACTCAGCAGCCTGCACCACGGTCTGCGTTCGCCGCGCCTCCTTTCCGCGTCTGAGTTCGTGTGCAAGATCGTGAACTGAGCGCCCGCAGCGCAAGAGCGAGGAGGCCTGGCCGGCCAGGCCCTGCTCAAGTCGATCCGTCAGCTGATCGAGTTGGTGAACGACATTCTCAAAGGCCAGTTCGACCTAAAGCTGCACGGCGGACGCTCGTACGGGGCCATTACCGTTCGCGTCATCCAGCTCTCTCGCGATAGCCGCCTCGGTCTGCCACCGCCACCCGACCTGCCACCCCATCACCGCAACCTGATTGCGTACGACCACTAACCGCAGAAGTCACTCGTCTAGCAGCGCAGTTGGGTCGATGATCTCTATGTGCGGGTCGGTAAGGGAGTATCCCAGCCGCTCAACCATGTCCTGGGTGCCGCCTGGGCCGTCGCCGACCTCGCCGTCCCAGACAAGCAGCGCGTACGGCGTGCTGGTGAGCTCGCGCACGGTGCCGACCATCCAGGCGTTGGTCCGGGCGAATTTGTTGGTGCCCATATTTGTAGTTGGGATGTGGCGGACTTCCGCGTGGGAAAGTAGTCGCCGAAACCGCTCCTCCCATTCGGTTCCCGGTAGGCGTACAGACTCGGCGACGAACTCCTCCGTCGGCGCGGCCAAACATAGGATGACCTGTGCGCCGCGGGCAAGTGCTGCCTCCGCGCTCAACATGTCCGCACCCCGCGCCCCACCACACACCACGACCGATCCCTCGGCGACCTGCCAGCGGTCGAGGGCATCAGCGATGGCACTCGCCACCAACGGCACGATCCGTTCGGGAAACCGGGGAGCGCGGCGATCGGGCCGGTCCACAAGATGCCCGCTAGCCAGCACGACGCTCACGGTCTTGTCCCCTCGGTCTGCGGCGGCAGGAGGGCCGCAACCCCGGTTGCACCCTGGACCGACAGCTTGCCCCACTGTGCGTTCTCCGCGAGCAGCATCTGCTCGACCAACTCCACCCGCTCGCCGACCGACTCGGCCGAGGTGTCCCAAGCGTCATCCATCGTTTCGAGGTTGCGAGCGGTGTCCCGGTATGTCTTTTGCAGTGTAGGGAAACCGATGAGCTGATCGTATGCCGTCACCACCGCCGCTAGGCCCGACAGCGCTGCAGCACTGATGCCGATGTATCCGCGGACTGTGTCCGATGCCAGCTGCGCCAGCGCAGCTGCGCTGGCAGCGAATAGGAACAGGGCGTTGCGCAGCCGCATAGCCTGGTCATGGGCTAGCTCGTACTCGGCCTGGCGGTCGCGATACCAAATACGCTGGTCGTGTAGCCGGTGCTTGCGGTAGAGCCCGCTGAACTGAAGGTCGCGGTCGGTCACAAGGCCTCGTCTCGGTCGGAAATGTCGCGAACGGCCGCACGGAGCCGAACGACACGACCCTCCGCGGCATACGGGCCGGTCCGGGACAGGTAGAGGAAGTAAAGCCCACGCAATCGCTCAGCCTTGACCCGGTTGGTCAGGTATGCCTGAAGCGCTCGATTCTCGCCGACGATCCTGTTGCTCGTCGCGAGCAGAATACTGAGCCCAGCAAGCACAGCCGACGGCCACCGCTGGGCCGTAAGCACGGCCTGCAGTCCTCCCAGTGCTGAAAGTGCGATCGCGCCCAATAGGACGGTGATCTGCTGGCGCCGATAGCGGTTCTGGTTGCGTAGAGCCGATTCGTCATACCTAGTGAATGGCTGATCCAGTTCCGCCTCGACGACCCGGAAGTCCTCCGCCAGCGCGGGATACTCGTGCTTTACCTTCGCGTCGAGCACCGGATACGACGCAGGCGCGCGCAGTTTCGGGAAACGCTTGAGCAGTGTGAGGATCACTTCACCCCGCAGGCCGCAGTGTCAATGTAGACGTAGGGACTGTATGCATGCCTGCGCTAGGTTGACAACGGACGCCCGTCCATGTTCGCACGCCCGCTCGGACCTCCCCGCCGAAGAGGTCACCGAGCACGATGCCCTGTCAGCAGGCTTCGGGTGGGATTCAAGTCTCAGCCCCCGGGATGCATGCCGACGTCACCGCGATGGCATCCGGTGCCATGCGGTGACGCGACGAAGCCCTGTTGGATGACGTCAGCGAGCTTCGAGACAACAGCCGACGCCAGTCAAGCGGGGAGCGATGCGCGTCACCACTTCGGAGTTCTCTGGGAGCCGCACCGGATTCATCGCCCACATCACCGCAGGCCAAAGCCTTCCGTTCTGCCCGGCCTCGGTAACCACTTCGGGCGGGCGACGAGGCCCCGTCGCTCCATCGCCCGATACCGCCATCAAGACTTCGAACTGTGGGACCCGCTCCTCTGGCCTTCATCCTGCGCGCCGCATGGACCTGGCCCCGGATCATTCGCGCCGCCGCCGGCCGCGACCTCGCCCAGGCACGGGTGTGACGCTCGAGGCAGGCCCGGTTGCGGGGTCGGTGACAGCGGCTCCGGCAGCAGCGACCGCGAGCAGCGGCACGATCCAGAGCGGAACGGCGCCGACGTCGCGCGGTTCGGGTCAGGTGGTGCCGCGGACGACGAGCGTCGTCGGCAACACGGTCGGCTTGGGCGGGTCGTCGCCGCCGTGCAGCATGGCGACCAGCGCCTCGGCGGCGGCCGTGCCGAAGCCGGGCTTGTTCTGGGCGACAGTGCTGAGCCCGGGCGGGATCAGCGCGGCCACCTCGATGTCGTCGAAGCCGACAATCGCAATGTCGTCGGGGATCCGTAGGCCGGCCGCCTGGGCCGCCCGCATCGCGCCGACAGCCATCTCGTCACCGGCGACGAACACCGCGGTAGGGCGGTCGTCGAGGGCGAGCAGCCGGTCCATCGCGGCGTGACCGCCGTCGAGATAGAAGTCTCCCTCGACGACGTGGCCGTCGGCGAGCTGCAGGCCGGCCCCGGCCAGCGCGGCCCGGAAGCCGACGAGCCGTTCGGCTCCCGGCCAGGTTCGCAGCGGGCCGGTGATGGTGGCGATGCGCCGGTGGCCGCGTTCGACGAGGTGGCGCACGGCGAGCGCCGCGCCGCCGGCATTGTCCGAGGTGATGTAGGTCGACGTCGGGCCGTCGACCCGCAGGTCGAGAGCGACGCACGGCACCTGGGCTTCGACGAGGGCGAGCACGGCCGGGTCCCGGGTGCCGTTGTCGATGATGACCGCGCCGTCGAGGTTGTGCTGGCGGACGGCGCGCACGTATCGCTGCCCGTCGTCGGGCCCCGCCGCGTCGTGGCCGGCGAGCATGAGCAGGTTCAGCCCGTGCGCGCTGAGCGCCGTCTTGAGCGCGACGAGGATCTCCTGCAGGAATGGGTGGCGCCATCCAGGGCGGCGATGGTCGGTGTCCCATACCAGGCCCACCATGTTGGATTTCTTCGTGGCGAGCGTCCGGGCCGACCCGTTCGGCAGGTAGCCGATCTCGGCGGCCAGGTCGAGGATGCGCTGGCGGGTGTGCTGGCTGACGACCTCGGGGGTGTTGAAGACGCGGGACACGGTGGCGACGGACACGCCGGAGCGGCGCGCCAACTCCCTGATAGTGGCCAATGTGGTGCCTTCTCTGTAACCGGTTTCACGACCGTAGCGCCAGCGATGTCCGCCGGTCAACCCGCATCGAACGTTATCGTTTCGTAACTTGACACCCCCTAGCCGAACCCGTTCACACTTCCCAGGAAAGGTGCTCGCCGGCGATCACCCGCAACTCGGCCGGCATCCGATCTTCATCCAACTCCACCCACCCCCACCACCATCGCTTCGCCGACAATGTAACCGGTTTCAGGTAACCGGTTACATCGCACGAAAGGGTTCCCTGGCATGCACCCAAAACGACTGTTGCGACTGGCGGCGGCCACCCTGGCCGCCGGAGTACTGCTGACCGCGTGTGGCACCGGCACCGAGGGAGGCTCGGGCGGCGGCAACGAAAAGATCACCCTGAACGTCAACCTGTTCGGCAACTTCGGGTACCAGGACCTGTACGCCGAGTACCAGAAGTCGCACCCGAACATCACGATCCAGGAGCGCACGGCCGCCTACAACGACCATCATCGCGACCTGATCACCCACCTGGCCACCGGATCCGGCGCGGGCGACATCGAGGGCGTCGACACGGGCTTCATCGCGCAGATGCGCGAGCGGGGCAACCTCTTCGTCGACCTGGGCAAGGACCGCCAGTCCGAGTACCTCGACTGGAAGTGGGCGGCGTCGCTGGCCAAGGACGGCAAGCAGATCGGGTACGGCACCGACGTCGGCGGCCTGGCCATCTGCTATCGGCGTGACCTGTTCGAGAAGGCCGGCATGCCCTTCGACCGCGACCAGGTGTCGGCCGCCTGGGGCAGCGGCTGGGACCAGTACATCGAGTTCGGCAAGCGGTACGCGGCGAAGGCCCCGGCCGGCAGCGCCTTCTTCGATGGCGGAGGCCAACTGTTCAACGCCATCATCGGCCAGGCCCCGGTCGGGTACTACAACGAGGACAACGCCATCGTCGTGGGCACCAGCCCCGATGTCCGAAAGGCCTGGGACCTGACGGTGAAGGCGATCCAGAGCAACCTGTCGGCCAAGCTGATCGGCAGCTCGCAGGAGTGGAACAACGGCTTCGCGAAGGACCAGTTCGCCACCATCGCGTGTCCGGCCTGGATGATGACCAAGATCAAGGACCAGGCGAAGCACGCCGCCGGCAAGTGGGACGTGGCGAGCGTCCCGGGCGGCGGCGGCAACTGGGGCGGCTCGTACCTCACCGTTCCCAAGCAGGGCAAGCACATCGAGGAGGCCAAGAAGCTCGCGGCGTGGCTGACCGCCCCGGAACAGCAGGCCAAGGTGTTCACCGCGCGGGGCAACCTGCCGTCCATCCCGGCTCTGTACGACAAGCCCGACATTGCCCAGTACAAGGACGCCTTCTTCAACAACGCACCGGTGGGCCAGCTCTTCACCACCGCGGCGAAGCAGCTCAAGCCCCAGTACCAGGGCCCGCGAGCCGGAGACGTACAGACCACCATCCGCGACGCCCTCGTCCGCATCGAACAGGGCAAGCAAAGCTCCGACGAGTCCTGGAAGCAGATGGTCAGCGACGTCGAGCGCCTCGCCAAGTAACTCGACCCGCGCCGCCGGCGGTCGCCCCTGACCGCCGGCGGCGCCCGGCGACGAAGGATCGACGATGGCCACCTACCTCCACCAGGCCCGGCGGGCCGGCCTGAGCCGGCTCGACACCAAGGGCTCGCCCTACCTCTACATCCTGCCGTTCTTCCTGCTGTTCGGCGCGTTCGGGCTGTTCCCGCTGCTGTACACGGCGTACGTCTCGTTCAACGACTGGGACCTGCTCGACTCCGGGTCGCACCGCTGGGTCGGCCTCGCGAACTACCGCGAGATGCTGCAGGACGCGTACTTCTGGAACGCCCTGGGCAACACGCTCAGCATCTGGGTGCTGTCCACCGTGCCGCAACTGCTCGCCGCGCTCTGGATCGCCCACCTGCTCAACCACCGGCTGCGGGCCCGCACCGCGCTGCGGATGGGCGTGCTGCTGCCCAACGTCACCTCGATCGTGGCGGTGACGATCGTCTTCACCCAGCTTTTCGGCCGCGACTTCGGCATGGTCAACTGGGCGCTCGGCCTCGTCGGCATCGGCCCGATCGACTGGCAGGCCAACACCTGGAGCTCCCACCTGGCCATCTCGTTCATCGTCGCCTGGCGGTGGACCGGCTACAACGCGCTCATCTACCTCGCCTCGATGCAGGCGATTCCGCACCACCTGTACGAGGCCGCCGACCTCGACGGCGCGTCGCAGGCTCAGCAGTTCAGGCGGATCACCGTCCCGATGCTGCGGCCGACGATCATCTTCACCACGGTGATCTCGACGATCGGCGGCCTGCAGATCATGGCCGAACCCCTGCTGTTCGCCAGCTCCCAGACGCCCACCGGCGGGTCCGACCGGCAGTTCCAGACCGTCGCCCTGTTCATGTACGAGCAGGGGTTCCGGGAGTTCCGCTTCGGCTACGCCTCGGCGGTCGCCTGGACGCTCTGTCTGGTCATCGCCATCTTCGCGATCATCAACTTCCTGCTCACCCGGCGCATCGCCAAGGACGAGGACTGAGGAGAACGCCGTGACCACCCTTGCGGACCCCGTACAGACCGGCACCACGCCCTCGCCGCCGCAACGCCGGTCCCACCGGCGCCGGAGCTTCGGGTACCCACGCAAGGCCTCGGTCTGGAGCTACGGCGCCCTGCTGGCGGTCGT
Source organism: Micromonospora chalcea (assembly GCF_002926165.1). Lineage (GTDB taxonomy): Bacteria > Actinomycetota > Actinomycetes > Mycobacteriales > Micromonosporaceae > Micromonospora > Micromonospora chalcea. The sequence continues at coordinate 16,430 of NZ_MAGP01000168.1, forward strand.
GGCCGGGTCGGTCTTCCCGCTCTACTGGTCCATCGTCGTGTCCTCGCAGACCAGCGACGCCGTCACGAAGGTGCCGCCGGCCCTGGTGCCCGGCGGGCACCTCTTCGACAACATCGCGCGCGTGTTCGACACGACCGACTTCGGCCGGGCCCTGGTGAACTCCTTCATCGTCAGCGGCTCGATCACCGTCTCCGTGGTGTTCTTCTCGACCCTGGCCGGGTTCGCCTTCGCCAAACTGCGGTTCCGAGGCCGAAAGGCGCTTCTCGTCGTGGCCATCGCCACCTCGATGGTGCCGCACCAGCTCGGCATCATCCCGCTGTACATCCTGATGGCCGACCTCGGCTGGACCGGGCGCCTCACCGCCGTGATCGTGCCGGGGCTGGTAACCGCGTTCGGCGTCTTCTTCATGACCCAGTACCTCGGCCGCGCCGTGCCCGACGAACTGCTGGAGGCCGGCCGCGTCGACGGGTCCAGCACGTTCGGCCTGTACTGGCACATCGTCCTGCCGGCGGCCCGCCCCGCCGCGGCGGTGCTCGGGCTGTTCACCTTCATGCAGGCGTGGAACGACTTCTTCTGGCCGCTGGTCGTGCTGCAGGACAACGCGACCGTGCAGGTGGCGCTCTCCGCACTGGCCAGCGGCTACACCACCGACTACACCCTGACGCTGACCGGCACGTTGCTCGCCACGCTGCCGATCCTCGTCGTCTTCATGCTCCTCGGCCGGCATCTCGTCGACGGCATCATGCAGGGGGCGGTGAAGGGATGACCACCACATCCCAAGGCGCCGCCGCGGCCGCAACCCGGCCGGACCTGCCCGAGCTGCCGGACCTGCCGGCCGGCTTCATCTGGGGCGCGGCCACCGCGGCGTACCAGATCGAGGGGGCGGTCGACGAGGACGGCCGCGGGCCGTCGATCTGGGACACCTTCTGCCGCCGCCCCGGGGCCGTCGACGACGGCACCTCCGGCTCGGTCGCCTGTGACAGCTACCACCGCTGGCGGGAGGACGTGGACCTGCTGGCCGGCCTCGGCGTGGACGCCTACCGTTTCTCGGTCGCCTGGCCACGGGTCATGCCGGCCGGGCGGGGCGCGGTGAACCGGCGGGGCCTCGACTACTACGACCGGCTCGTCGACGCCCTGTGCGGGCACGGTATCCGGCCGTTCGTCACGCTGTACCACTGGGATCTGCCCCAGGCGCTCGAGGACGAGGGTGGCTGGCGGGTACGGGACACCGCCGAGTGGTTCGCCGAGTACGCCGCCGCGGTGGCGGGCGTCCTCGGCGACCGGGTCCAGGACTGGATCACGCTGAACGAGCCGTACTGCTCGTCGATGGTCGGCTACGCGGAGGGCCGGCACGCTCCCGGCGCCGCCGAAGGACATGGTGCCCTGGCCGCCGCCCACCACCTGCTGCTCGGGCACGGCAGGGCGGTCGCCGCAGTCCGGTCCGCCGCCGGCCCGCGGTCGCGCGTCGGCATCACGCTCAACCTCTCCCCCGCCGTGCCGGCCAGCGATACCGAGGCCGACCGGGCGGCGGCGGATCGGCAGGACCTCATGCTCAACCGGCAGTTCACGGATCCGGTGCTGGGCGGCGCGTACCCGCCCGGGTTCGAGCGGCTCTACGCCGGGGTGAGCGATCTGTCGTTCCGCCGGGACGGTGACCTGGCGGTGATCTCCACGCCGCTGGACTTCCTCGGTGTCAACTACTACTACCGGGTGCACGTCGCCGACGCCCCGTACGAGCAGCCCGACCCGGCGCTGCGCAGCGCGTTCGACATCGGGTTCCGGCAGCTACGGCCGGACGGGTTGCCCACCACCGACCTGGGCTGGCCGGTGGAGCCGCAAGGGCTGTTCGACACCCTGACCGGGCTCGCGGACCGTTACCCGGGCCTGCCTGCCGTGTACGTGACGGAGAACGGCTGCGCCGACCTGCGGGACGGACCCGAGCCGGACCCGGAACGGATCTCGTTCGTGGCCGGGCACCTGGCGGCGGCGGCCCGTGCGGCCGCCGTCGACGACCGGCTCGATCTGCGGGGGTACTTCTACTGGTCGCTCATCGACAACTTCGAGTGGGCCCGCGGGTACGGGCCCCGCTTCGGTCTGGCCCACGTCGACTACGCCACCGGATCCCGTACGCCCAAGGCCAGCTACCACTGGCTGCGTGACCGCTTGCGGGCGTGGCGGGAACGCACCTCCACCTGAAGCGCCGCCCGCGGCTCGTGGCGGCAACGGTATGCGCGGTCACCCGGCACCGAACCGCCCCGGTTTCGGTGGAGTCGGGCTCTTCGATCATGAAGGCGGGGCGTGGGCGCCGGGCTCGCCTGGCGGGGCGTCGAGGGCCAGCCTCAGCGCCGCCTCGACCGGATAGACCGGGCAGTACAGCGGAGTGTCTGTGGCCGGCGGGGCCGCATCCTTCGCCTCGAACGCCTTTCGGGCCCGGCCGAGGTCCGCGAGCAGGTCGGCCACTGACGGTTCCTTCTTCGGCTCCGGGGGCGCCGCCTCCACGGGTGCCTCCGTCTTCGGCGCCGTGATCGAGACGCCGAGCGCCGCCGCGGCGGCGTTGAGCCCGTCCTTCGGCATCGCGGCGGCCGGCGCCGAGAGGCGGCCGACGGCCTGGTCGGCGTACGCGGCGTCGACCGGCACCGCCGGCAGCTCGAACCGGGTTCCGGTCTGAGCGCCGAACGGGGCGTCGCGGAACGCCCGGTCGCGGTTCTCGGCGTCGACGAGCACGTGGCGGCCGTCGTGGAGGTCGGCGTACAGGTTGGCGGCGAGCACGTTCCCGTCGAGCAGCAGGTTCTGGTCGGGCACGGTCGCGCGGACGGCGATGCTGTCGGCGAAGGCGAGCACGTTGGCCTCGACCCGCATGACACCCCGGCCGGAGAGGTCCAGCAGGCAGCCGGTCGTGGACTGCCCGGTCGAGGCCCGGCCGGTGGGGTCGGCGGCGAACAGGACCGTGTTGCCGCGGATGGTCCAGGGGCCCGCGCCGGGTGCCTGGACACGGACGGCGGTGCCGCTCGTGTTGACGACCACGTTGTTCTCGAACGTCCCGTACGCCGCACTGAGCTGCACGGCGCAGTACGCCGCGTTGGCGAAGACGCAGTTGCGCACGGTGATGCCGCCGCTGCCGCCGCGCAGGTCGAGCAGCGCCGCCGACTGGGAATGGCCCGCGTCGAGGGCGCCGCTGTCGGCGTACGCGTTGTAGGTCGCCCCGTCGAACATGAACCCGTCGAGGATGAGGCCCTCCCCCGAGTCCTCGCCGGTGAGCACCGGATCGCCGAAGATGCCCTTCGCCTTGGTCTCCGGGGTGAGCACGAAGCGCACGGGGTGCCGCCAGGGGTCGCGCGCGGCGAACTCGGCGTCCCACCCGCCCAGCAGCGTCAGGTTGCGTACGGGGATGCGCCATGTGCCCGACCGCAGGCGGCCCGTGTACTCACCTGCGGCGACGAGGATGCGGTCGCCCTCGGCGGCCTTTTCGAGAGCCTGGAACGGGTCGCGGAACGGCGCCTCGCGGCTGCCGTCCCCGCCGGAGGATCCGGCCCGCACAAACCAGTCGCGGCCGGCCGGCCGGGGCGGCTCGGGGGCCGTGACGTCGAGCACGGGCGCGAGGGAGTCGAGGACGATGGTGGCGCTCTGACGCCCGCCGGGCGGCGTGAGACGGTACGTGCCGCGGAGCAGGTACGTGGACTCGACGTCGAGGCCGCGCGAATACCGTACGGCTTCCTCGGTCTGGTGATGGACGAGGCCGTAGCGCGGGGCGAGCGCCCACCACGGGCTGTTGTCGGTGCCGGGCTCGTAGACGGCGACGCCGATGTGCGTCTCCGCGAGCTCGGGGAGGATCTGCGTGTTCTGGTCGAAGCCGACCCCGGCCCGCACCTGCACCGGGGCTCCGGCGAGCGCCGGGTCGGCCTCGTAGAGCCGCGCCCAGTCGACGGCCTGGTACGACGGGCCGGCCGGGAGCTCGGTGAACGGCTCCGGCGCCGCCAGGTCGGCGGGGTGCGCGCCCGGCGCCGCGCCGACCGCGAGGGCGAGCACCTCGGCCGGGGCGAGCCGGCGCATGACGGGCCGCTGAACATCACGGTCTGATGCGGACGACAGCTCACCGAGGCCGGCCGAGCTCCGCAGCGCGTTGAGGGCGGCGATCGGCGGGCGCTCGTACGTGACGGCGACGTCCGCCGTGTACGTGTCGAGCCACACCGCCGGGAGCCCGGTCAGCTGTGGGTCGCCGACGGTGTTGCCGGCCGCCGAGCGCAGGCCGACGTCTTCGAGCTCCGCAGCGTACTCCTCGGTGAGCTCGGCCTCCGCGCCCGGCACCCGGCTGCGCACGATGTCGCGCGGTGTGGCGAAGAACAGGTTGCGGTCGATGGCGATCTGCCCGACGTCGCGCAGGCAGGCGACGGCCGCGTTGCCGCAGCCGACGAAGACGTTGTCGGCGATCGCGGCAGCGCCGTTGACCCGTACGCCGACGGCCCGGTCGGCGCCGGAGCCGCGCGGTGGGTCGGAGTCGTCGTGGGCGAAGGCGAAGGTGTTGCGGCTGACCGCGGCCGGGGTCTCGGGGGCGCCGTCGCGGACGGTGAGCAGGCTGAGGCCGACGCAGTTGACGACGATGTTGTTCTCGAAGAACACGGAGTCGCCGCCGAGCTCGACGGCGCCGGAGCTGCCGTTGGCGAAGCAGCAGTCGCGGACGGTGATGCGCTCGCCGCGCAGGCTCACCAGCGGGCCGTCCCCGTAGGAGGCGCGCTGCAGGCCGCCCTGCTCGTCGTAGTCGTCGCGCCCGGCCCCGTCGAAGAACAGCCCGTCCAGGACGAGGCCGTCGTGGCCGCCGATGCCCTGGAGCATGTTCGGCTCGTTCGGGACGCGCAGGCCGGTCTTTGCCGCGAAGACCGTCGGTGTCTGCCAGGGGGTACGGCGGGCGAAGTCGGGGCTGTATCCGCCGAGCAGGGTCAGCTCGGGGGTGTCGACGACCCACGAGGAGCGCTCGCCGCGCCCGGTATAGGTGCCCGCCGCGATGTGGATGCGGTCGCCGGGCGCAGCCTGCCGCAGCGCGAGCCACGGGTCGTGGAACGGCCGGGCCCGGGTGCCGTCGCCGACCGGGCCGCCCGCCGCGACGAAGAGGTCGGTCATGACTTCTTGACCTCGTCGTCGGCTTCCTCCGTCTTGTCCGCGAGCAGCTTGAAGCCCACCTTGACCGCGTCTCTGACCTGTGCGAACGCGGCGAGGCCCGTCTGCTTGTAGGGTCCCTCGGCCAGGTCCTTGACGTATTCTTCCTCGGTCGCCAGCAGCGACTCCAGGGATTCCGAGGCCTTCTCCAGCTCCTCGTTGAACTTCGCCAGCGTGCCCGGATCATCGGTCAGCTGGGCGAAGGCGTTGGTGCTCTCCTCCACGAGCGTGGGGAAGAGTTCGTCGTAGAGCTTGCGGGACTGCTCCTTGGCCGCCTCGGCCCGCGTGTCGAGCCCTCGGTCGAGGACGTTCTCCTTCATCCAGTCCCAGTCGGTGGCCCGGTAGTCGCCGGACGCGCCGATGCCGCGCCAGTTCCCCGCCGCCTCGGCGCCGCGGGCGAAGAGCTTGTCGATCCAGTCCTCGTCGAGCTGTTCGCGGGCCGCGGTCAGCAGCTTGATGTTGTCGACCACCGTCTGCTTCGCGGCACGCTTCTGCTTGGCCGCCATGAGGTTCTCCGCGGTGAGCTTCTCGAAGTTCTTGATCGCCTCGTTGGCGGCTTCCTTGGACGACGGGTCCTTCATGAAGAGGACGATCAAGCGGGCGCCCGAGGTCGGGAGGTATTTGACGAGCAGGCTCTTGACCGTGTCCTGGATGGAGCCGAAGTTCTTGAGGAGCAGCTGCTCGACGATCGCGTCGTTGCTGCGCGCGTTCTTGAGGTCCTCCTCGCACTTCTTGATGAGCGCGAGGTCGGCCTCCAGGACCTTGCTCATCAGCGTGGCGACCTCGGGGACGTCGAGCCGGGCGACCTGCGCCCAGATCTTGCGCTCCCCGGCGAGGAAGTCACGCGGGCCGACCGCGGTCCACCGTTCGTCGACGGACATCGCGTTGGCCTGGCTGTCCTCCAGCACCGACCGGATGTCCGATTCGAGGCGCTCCATCAGCGCCTCGGCCTGCTCGCAGTTGGTCTCCCACCGGTCGGTCAGGCCGTCATAGCCCGGTTGCTCCAGCTTGGAGAGCATCTCCTCGAACAGCTTCTCCCGATCGGTGTCGAAGCGTTCCAGCAGATCCAAGACCTTGTCGAGGATGTCCTCCTCGAACCCCGTGGCGCGCATCCGCTGCTCAACGAGCTCGCGGGCGTCATCGACATCTTCCACAAATTTCAGCGTAGGAGCCCTCGGTCACCCGAGGCAGTCGTGAACCCGATCCCTGCCAGATCAAGGATCCGACCTATGCCGCCGCTCGGTGAAGACTGACTCCGGAAGTCGTCGACTCTTCGAGAGTGCACCATGTCATCCCTGTTCAGCGGACCGATACTTGGTGTTCGTATGCGTCTTTCGTCTGGCACCGGGAGGCAGCCGGCTCATAACGGCATGGGGTGCCCGCTCCGTGGCGGCCACCCCATGCCTTACCGTCCCGTGCGGTCACTCCCCCAGGAACGAACGGACGAGCCTCAGTTGAGGGCGTAGATCTCCGCGGCCGACGTCCACGGGTTGCCGGCGACCTCACTCACGGCACGCAGTCGCAAGTGCTGCCCGGTCTTCGCGGTGACCCGGACGCCAGGAGAGAACGATGCACACCTATGACGAACTTGGTTGCCGCACCGCGTGAACGGGGGGGTCGGGGGCGGTTCAAATCTACATCGAAGAGGATCGAAGCCCTGACCAGTGTTCCCGCTGGTCAGGGCTCTTTCTTTGTCGGCACGGCCGGATTCGAACCGACGACCCCTTGACCCCCAGGACGTTGCGGCAGGCGTTCGCGCACGTCAGCAACGATGTGCCCGGCGGCAAGCCGTCGGCGGCTGCGCTGTCCGTGTCCGTCCAGGTTGGACGTGTGGTCCCCCGTTGGTCCCCGATCGCCCTCTCGGCTTGCTTCGCACTCCAACGCATTCAGCCGATGGGCGGGGTCATCCGCCGCACCTGCGGGTGCCGGCTTCCCGTTTCGCAGGCTTCGCCCTGCCGGGCCGGGCCTGCCCGATCCAGGTGGAGCGCCCGACCGGACGTACGACCTGGACCGGCAGGCCCGGTCTGGCTGCCTGTGGTGTGCGGCGGGTGGCACCGGACTGGCCGGGCATCCCAGAACCGCCCGGGTCCAAGGGCGGGTAGCCCTTGCCGCCGGAGGCGCGCTCCGGGTCGTAGGGCCGGAGGCCCTACCCGCCGGAGGCATCCCGTCTGCGCCGGTCGGGGTGGCGGTGCGGCTGCAGGGCCGACCTCCGTCGGCGGGTCTTGGCGTCTCCCATTGGACGGACGGTCTCACACTGTGTGGCGTGCGTGTGGTGTGGAATCGGTGGAGGCCGAACCCGGGAGTGAACGCTGCTCGGCGGGTGGACCGGCCGTTGCGGGCGATGTCCTGGTGGCCAGTGACGCTGCTGGCCGTGGTGGTGGTGCTCGGCGGCGGTGCGGTCGCGATGTGGCTACTGGGAGTGTGGTCGCCGATCCCGGCGGGTGTGCCTGATCCGCAGCGGCTACGGCTGGACCGGATCAAAACGGCGCTGACGGTGGCGGCCGGGCTGGCCGCTGGGGTGACGTTGTTGATGACATTGCGGCGGCAGGCGTGGAGCGAGCACGCGCAGCAGTTCACCCAGGCGGACGCGGTCGAGCAGCGGATCACCGCGTTGTACGTGGCAGCGGCGGAGCAGTTGGGCAGTGACAAGGCTGCGGTCCGCCTCGCGGGGTTGTACGCCTTGGAGCGGCTGGGGCAGGACAACCCGAAGCTGCGGCAGACGGTGGTGGAGGTGCTGTGCGCGTACCTGCGGATGCCGTACACGCCCCCGGTGGAGGTGCTGCGCGGCAGTGCAGCGGGTTCGCCGCAGCATGTCGCGTCGGACGCGCAGGTACCGGAACCGGAGGAGCAACAGCGGCGGCGCGAAGAGCTTCAGGTCAGGTTGACGGCGCAGCGGCTAATCACTAACCACCTACGCCTGTCCGGCAAGACAGACGATCCTGAGCCTGCCACGTACTGGCGAAGTGCTGCGGACGAGCGAATGAACCTCGATCTGGTAGGCGCCACTCTCGTCAATTTCAGCCTCTTGTTCTGTCACGCGGATCGGCTCGACCTGACAGCGGCACAGTTCCACGGGTACGCGAACATGAGCGAGGCCCAGTTCCACGGGAGCGCGAACTTGGGCGAGGCCCAGTTCCACGGGTACGCGAACCTGGGCGGGGCGCAGTTCCACGGGAACGCTTACCTGGGCGGGGCGCAGTTCCACGGGAACGCGAACCTGAGCGAGGCCAAATTCCACGAGGACACGAGCCTGAGCAAGGCGCAGTTCCACGGGTACGCGAAACTGACTAAGGCGCAGTTCCACGGGTACGCGAACCTGAGCGAGGCCCAGTTCCACGGGAACGCGGACCTGAGCGAGGCCCAGTTCCATGGGAACGCGAACCTGCGCGAGGCCAAGTTCCACGGGAACGCGGACCTGAGCAATGCGCAGTTCCACGAGAACGCGGACCTGGACAAGACGCAGTTCCACGGGAAGGCGAACCTGAACGAGGCGCAGTTCGACCGTGGCGTAAGCATGCCGGACGGACGGGCCACACCTGCTGCTCAACTTCCCAAGGGATGGGTCCTCGGCAACGACACGGATACCGCGGGCAATTTGCGTTCGATCATTCGAGCCACTAACACAGCACCCGCATCCGACAACCATGCTAGGCCCGCAGGTGAGAGCGCCGACACCGGCAGCGAAGCGACCTGACCCTGGCATCGATGGAGGCCCCGTACTCAGGCTGGCCGAGTGCGGGGCCTCGTCACGCCCGCTGGTGGTCGCGTGCCGCCGGGGTCGCCGCTCCGGGAGCGAAGCGGCAAGGCGTGGCGTGCCCCGGCGGCACGCAGCGGCCCGAAGGGCCGCCTTGTAGACGTACAGAAAGTTCTCACCGTGCCATCCTGCGGTTGTTGCCCGATACCAGCCTGCGGTTGTGTGTCCTCTGCCGATGAACCAACTCTGCGAGGCTGAGGGCAAGTTGCTTCGCTCGCCTGGCCATGCTAGATCGTTGTTGTCGCGAAGGAGCTGATCCATGTCAAGAGGCAGCGGGACCACGTGGTTCTTCGGGGACGACGCGCTCCGCGAGATAGCCCAGTGCCTCACCTCGCCTGACGCATTCTGGGATCAGAACCGCCAGATTGCCCTTCCCCTCGTAGCGTGGAGGCCAGAGCTTGAGGAATAGAGGTTCATGGCTGAGACGAGACGGCAGTTCGATCCGGAGTTCCGGGCGGGCGCGGTGCGCATCGTGCGTGAGACGGGCAAGTCGATCGCTCAGGTCGCCCGCGACCTGGGGATTAACAGCGGGACCCTGGCCAACTGGGTGAAGAGGGACCGCGAGACTCGTGGTGAGGCCGCTGCGGGGCAGCTGGCCGAGGACGAGCGGGCGGAGCTGGCACGGTTGCGGCGGGAGAACGCGGAGCTGGCGATGGAGCGTGATGTCCTCAAGCGATCCGTGGTCCTGTGGGTCAAGGAAGCGACGGGCCGGTGAGCGTGGCCGCCTTCATCGCTGCCCAGAGGACCGAGCATGACGTGCCGCACGCGGTGACCTGCCGGCCCTGGGGGTGTCCGAGTCCTGGTTCTACAAGTGGCGTGATCGGCCGCCAACGCGCCGCGATGACCGGCGTGTCCGGCTGGCGGCCGCGGTCCAGAAGGTGTTCGACGACTCGGGCGGCACCTACGGCAGCCCGCGCATCGGCATCGAGCTGCGCGAGTCCGGCTGGCAGGTCTCCGACAACACGGTCGCGCAGCTCATGGCCGAGTTAGGCTTGGCCGCCCGGGTCAAGCGCCGCCGGCGGGGCTTGACCCGCCAAGGTAAGCGGCCGGCCGCACCGGACCTCATCAAGCGGGTGTTCACCGCGCCGGCGCCGGATGTCGCCTGGTGCGGCGACATGACCGAGATCCGCACCGACGAGGGCAAGCTCTACCTGGCTACGGTCATCGACCTGTACTCGCGTCGGATTCTCGGCTATGCCATGGGCGCCCACCACGACGCCGGGCTGGTCGTCGCCGCGCTGAACATGGCCGCCGCCACCCGCGGCGGCAGTGTCGAAGGGGTGATCTTCCACAGCGACAGGGGCAGCGAGTACACCTCGGCCGACTTTGCCCGGACCTGCGCCCGGTGGAAGGTACGCCAGTCGATGGGGCGGGTCGGGTCGTGCTTCGACAACGCCGTCGCCGAGGCCACCTTCTCCACCATCAAGGTCGAGTACGTCCACCGCCGCCACTTCCGCACCCGTACCGAAGCCCGGATCAAGATCGCTACCTGGATCACCGACTTCTACAACCGGCGCCGCCGGCACTCCGTCTGCGACTGGCGCTCACCCATCGACTACGAACGATCAGAGACCCGCGCCCTGGAGGCCCAGGCCGCATAACGGAGCCCTCCACGACTCCAGGGGATTGACAGGGTGTTGACGTCGAGGTGGTGCCCCGACCAGCCGAGAAGGGCTTCCACGTCCAGCCACGACGGTGGGTCGTCGAACGGACCTTCGGCTGGCTGATGCAGCATCGACGACTCGTTCGCGACTACGAAACCCTCCCTCAACGAACCCGGGCGATGATCCACTGGGCGATGGCTAACACAATGAGCCGTTACCTCACCGGAGAATCCACCCCAACCTGGCGAAACGGAACCACCTAACCGGACCAACCTCGCCAACCGAGATCAGATGCCCTCTTAGTACTCCAACGTCACTTCGCTCGTCTGCGCTGGTAGTGGGATCGACGGGCTCGGGCTTGGGATGTTCGTCGCCAGATCGACCAGTGCAGGGTGTGCGCTGGTGGTGGTGCTGTGGCGAGGACGAACGC
>NZ_MAGP01000169.1 GCF_002926165.1 Micromonospora chalcea
GGCTGGACCGGCCGGACCCGACCGACGAGGCGCGCAACGCGATCTACTACCTGCGCGACCTGTACGCCGAGGCCGCGCCGCAGGTCCTCGACGACCTCGCCGACACGCTGCGCACGCTCGGCGTGGAGACGTCACCGACGTCCCGCCCGCTGAGCTTCGGCACCTGGATCGGCGGCGACCGCGACGGCAACCCGTTCGTCACGCCGGTGGTCACCCGCGAGGTGCTGCGCATCCAGCACGAGCACGGCATCGCCGCCACCGAGAAGGCGATGGACGAGCTGATCACCGAGGTCAGCGTGTCCCGACGGCTGCGCGCGGTGTCGCTCGACCTGTCCGCCAGCCTCGCCAAGGACCTGGACGCGCTGCCCGAGGTGGCGCCCCGGTTCCGCCGGGTCAACGCGGAGGAGCCGTACCGGCTCAAGGCGCGGTGCGTGAAGGCGAAGCTCGCCAACACCCGGGAGCGGCTGCGCGCCGACACCCCGCACGTGCCGGGGCGCGACTACCGGGGCTCGGCCGAGCTGATCGCCGACCTGGAGCTGCTGCGCGCGTCGCTGGCCCGCAACTCCGGCCAGCTCACCGCCGTCGGGCGGCTCGCCTCGACCATCCGTACGGTGTCCGCGTTCGGGCTGCACCTGGCCACCATGGACATCCGGGAGCACGCGGAGAAGCACCACGAGGTGCTGGCCCAGCTCTACGAGGCCGTCGGCGAGGTGTCCGACTACCCGGCGCTGACCCGGCTGGAGCGCACCAAGCTGCTCGCCGACGAGCTGACCGGCCGCCGGCCGCTCTCCACCCAGGACAGCCCGCTCACCGAGTCGGCCCGCAAGACGTTCGACGTGTTCGCGGCCATCCGCGAGGCGCAGGACCGGTTCGGCCCCGAGGTGATCGAGTCGTACATCATCTCGATGACGCTCGGCGTGGACGACGTGCTCGCCGCCGTGGTGCTGGCCCGCGAGGCCGGCCTGGTGGACGTGCACTCCGGGCGGGCCCGCATCGGCATCGTGCCGCTGCTGGAGACCCCGGCCGAGCTGAACGCCGGCGGCGAGCTGCTGGACGAGCTGCTGTCGCTGCCCGCGTACCGGGCGCTGGTGGCGGCGCGGGGCGACGTGCAGGAGGTGATGCTCGGCTACTCGGACTCCAACAAGGAGGCGGGCATCACCACCAGCCAGTGGTCCATCCACCGGGCGCAGCGCGCGCTGCGGGACGTGGCCGCGCGGCACGGCGTACACCTGCGGTTGTTCCACGGCCGGGGCGGCACCGTCGGCCGTGGCGGCGGTCCCACGCACGACGCGATCCTGGCCCAGCCGTACGGCACGCTGGACGGCGCGATCAAGGTGACCGAGCAGGGCGAGGTCATCTCCGACAAGTACACGCTGCCGGCGCTGGCCCGGGAGAACCTGGAGCTGACAGTGGCGGCGGTCCTCCAGGCGACGCTGCTGCACACCGCGCCCCGGCAGCCGGCCGAGATGCTGGAGCGCTGGGACGCGGCCATGGACGTGGTGTCCGAGTCGGCGTTCCGGTCGTACCGGTCGCTGGTCGAGGACCCGGACCTGCCCGCGTACTTCTGGGCCTCCACGCCGACCGAGCTGCTCGGCGCGCTGAACATCGGCTCCCGGCCGGCGAAGCGCCCGAACACCGGCGCCGGCCTGTCCGGCCTGCGGGCCATCCCGTGGGTGTTCGGCTGGACGCAGACCCGGCAGATCGTGCCGGGCTGGTTCGGCGTGGGCTCCGGGCTGGCCGCCGCGCGGGCTGCCGGGCTGGCCGACGTGCTCGCCGAGATGAACCGGAACTGGCACTTCTTCCGCACGTTCCTGTCGAACGTCGAGATGATGCTGACCAAGACCGACCTGACCATCGCCCGGCGGTACGTGGAGACGCTGGTGCCGAAGAAGCTGCACCCGATCTTCGACAAGATCGAGCAGGAGTACGAGCTGACCAAGCAGGAGGTGCTGGCCGTCACCGGCTCACCGGCGCTGCTGGAGAACTCCCCCGTGCTGCAGCGCACGCTCGCCGTGCGGGACACCTACCTGGAGCCGCTGCACCACCTCCAGGTGGCGTTGCTGCGGCAGTACCGCGAATCAGGTGCGGCCGGGCGGGCGGTGGCGACCGCGCCGGGTGGGCGGCGTGCCCCGAACGACGGTACGGCGCTGGAGCGGGCGCTGCTGACCACCGTCAACGGCATCGCCGCCGGCATGCGCAACACCGGCTGAGGTGTAAGGAAGGGCCCCCTCTTAACGCCTCGTGCATAAGAGGGGGCCCTTCTTAACGCCTGCGCGCGGCGCGTCGCGAGCAGCGCCCGACGCGCGGCGCACCGCGCCCGGCGCGGCGGTGCCGGCTAGAAGTCGCCGCCGCCGAAGTCACCGCCGAAATCTCCGCCGCCGAAGCCACCGAAGTCGCCACCGCCGTAGTCCCCGCCGCCGAAGTCGCCACCGGCGTAGTCGCCACCGCCGCCCATGTCTCCGCCCTGGTCGCCGAAGTCCTGGCCGTCGCCGAAGCCCTCCTGGTAGCCGGCGTCGTAGCCGTACCCGGGGTCGGCGAACGCGGGCGAGAACGGCTCGTCGGCGATCAGCAGACCGCCGACCACACCGACGCCGGCGCCGAGCGCGGTCTTCCACCACGGCGTGGAGTACCAGCCGGCCGGCACCGGCCGCCCCTGGAACCGGCCACCCGGGTAGTAGTAGGGCGTCGCGTTGCCCGGCTGCGGTCCGGCCCGGAACGTCTGCCCCTGCACGTCGACCTGCCGCTCCTTGGTGAGCGCGCCCGCGCCCTGGGCGGCGGCGAGCGGCGGCAGCTCCGGGCCCGGGTCGATGCCCATCGCGGTACGCGCCGCCCGGATGTACGCCAGCCCTTCCAGCGCGGTCTCCCGGGCCAGCCCGAACTGGCGCGGCGTGCTCGCCTGCTCCAGCTGCGAACCGGCCGCGTTGTAGCGCTCACCCGCGTCGGCGAGCGCCTGCCGGACCGCCGGGGCGTCGCCGTGCAGGTTCATCAGCTGGCCGCCGAGCCGCTCGTACCACCGCTGCGCCTCGGCGCGGGCGTCGGCCAGTTCGTTCGAGCGACGCGATCTGCTCCCCCTCCGCCAGAACATGAACGCACCTCCGAGCAGCAGGATCAGGAACAGCCACAACGCGAACTCCATGACTCGAACGTACCCACCGGGCGCACGTCGTACCCGTTTGGCAAGCTCTTGGCCATGAGCTTTGCGACGCTGGCCGTGGTGGTGCTCTGCCTCGCCGCGGGCGGCGCGGTGGGCTGGCTGGCCGCGCGGGCGCGCGCGGCGGCCGACATCGCCCGCCTGGAGGCGACGCTCGCCGCGACCAAGGCGGGCGAGGGCCGGCTGGAGCAGTCCATGCGGGCGCTGAGCTACGAGGCCACGGCGCAGTCGCAGGAGGCGGTGGCCCGCGCGGTCGCGCCACTGCACGACACGCTGCGCCGCTACGAGCAGCGGGTGGCCGAGCTGGAGCGGGACCGGGTCGACGCGTACGCCGAGCTGCGCGAGCAGGTGCGGTCCATGAGCGCGGTCTCCGGCGAGCTGCGCACCGAGACCAAGCAGCTGGTGGCCGCGTTGCGCGCGCCGCAGGTGCGGGGCCGCTGGGGCGAGCACCAGCTCCGCCGGATCGTCGAGGCCGCCGGCATGCTGGAGCACTGCGACTTCAGCGAGCAGGTCACCGCCGCGACCGACCACCAGGGGGTACGCCCCGACCTGGTGGTCCGGCTGCACGGCGGCCGGACGGTGGTGGTGGACGCGAAGGCGCCGTTCGACGCGTACCTGACCGCGATGGAGGCACGCGACGAGCGGGGGCGTGACACCCACCTGGACGCGCACGCCCGGCACCTGCGCGCGCACGTGGACGGCCTGGCCGCCAAGTCCTACTGGTCGGCGTTCGACCAGACGCCCGAGTTCGTGGTGCTGTTCGTGCCGGCCGACCCGTTCCTCGACGTGGCCCTGCAACGCGACCCGACGCTGCTGGAGCACGCGTTCGCCCGCAACGTGGTGCTGGCCACTCCGGCCACGCTGGTGGCGCTGCTGCGCACGGTGGCCTACTCGTGGCGGCAGGAGGCGCTGGCGCGCAACGCGGCGACCGTCCACTCGCTGGCCCGCGAGCTGTACGGGCGGCTGTCCACGCTGGGCGACCACGTCGGCAAGCTGGGCAGCTCGCTGGGCGGGGCGGTGACGGCGTACAACCGGGCGGTGGGTTCGCTGGAGGCCCGGGTGCTGGTGAGCGCGCGGAAGCTGGCCGAGCTGGGCGTCTCCGACGACGAGCTGGCCGCCCCGGCGCAGGTCGAGCTGGCGCCGAGGCAGCCGCAGGCGCCCGAGTTGCTGGGTCCGCCGTCCACATCGGCCGAGCGGTCGACCGACGTCGACGCCTAACACGTCGCACGTGTTGACGTAGGCCGATTTCCATCACGGACTGATCACAAACCTGGGCCGAGTAGTGACACCTGCCGTCCTGGCACGCAGGATCACCGTCACACGTGCCCTGCCCCTCGGGGGCCCTGTTCTCTGGAGGAAGAGAACGTTGAGTAAACCCCGCACGCGCAGCCGGCGACCGTCCGCCGCGCTCCTGGCCTCGGTCCTCGCGGCCGGCGCCCTGACCGTCGGAGGTGGCGCCGGCACCGCGAGCGCCGCCCCCGCCGCCCCGCAACCCTCGCAGCCGACCGCCGCGAAGGCACTGGGCGCACACGACGCCAAGCTGCTCGACGCGGCCGAGGCGAAGAACGCGCCGACCGTCACGATGATCATCGCGGCCAAGAAGGGATCGGCCAAGAAGGTCGTCGACGGCCTGACCGGCCTGGGCGCGACCGTCAGCCAGCGGTACGACCAGATCGGCTACGTGCTGGCGAAGGTCCCCACCGACAAGGCGCTCAAGGCCGCCACGCTGCCCGGTGTCGCCGCCGTCGACCTCGACGAGACCATCAAGCTCCCCGACCCGGCGCCGGAGGCGGCCCCGAAGGGCGCCAAGACCGCCGCGCAGGCCCAGACGCTGGCCGGGCCGGGCGGTGACACCGGTGCGGTGAACCCGTACATGCCGACGAACGAGACCGGCGCGGAGGCCTTCAAGGCCGCGAACCCGCAGTGGGACGGCCGCGGCGTCACCATCGGCATCATGGACTCCGGTGTGGACCTCGACCAGCCGGCGCTGCAGACGACCACCACCGGCGAGCGCAAGATCGTCGACTGGGTCACCGCCACCGACCCGCTGGAGGACGCCTCCTGGCGGCCGATGCTGACCGAGGTCAGCGGCCCGTCGTTCACCACCTCGCTGGGCACCTGGACCGCGCCGGCCGGCAACTACCGGTTCAACGTCTTCCGCGAGAACATCACCGCGAACAGCGACGCGCGCGGCGACCTCAACCGCGACGGCGACACCACCGACTTCTGGGGCGTGCTCTACAACCCGGCCAACGGTGACGTCCGCGTCGACGCGAACCAGAACAACGACTTCACCGACGACGAGGTGATGCGGCCGTACAAGGAGCGGTTCCAGGTCGGCCACTTCGGCACCGACAACCCGGCCACCGCGGTACGCGAGCAGATCCCGTTCGTCGTCGAGTACCGGCGCAACGTGGACACCGCCCCGGTCGGCGGCCCCGGCCTGGTCGACTACGTCAACATCGGCATCATCGAGAGCACCCACGGCACCCACGTCGCCGGCATCACCGCCGCCAACGACATGCTGGGCAACAGCGCCTTCGACGGCGCCGCCCCGGGCGCCAAGCTGGTCTCCGCCCGCGCCTGCTCGTGGGGTGGCGGCTGCACCGCGGCGGCGCTCACCACCGGCATGGCCGACCTGGTGATCAACCGCAAGGTCGACGTGGTGAACATGTCGATCGGCGGCCTGCCCGCGCTCAACGACGGCTCGAACGCCCGCGCGGTCCTCTACAACGACCTGATCAACACGTACGGCGTGCAGCTGTTCATCTCGGCCGGCAACTCCGGCCCGGGCCTGAACACCGTCGGCGACCCGTCGGTCGCCACCGACGTGGTGAGCGTCGCGGCGAGCGTCAGCAAGGACACCTGGCTGGCCAACTACGGCTCGGTGGTCCGCAAGGACAACGCGCTGTTCAACTTCTCGTCGCGCGGCCCGCGTGAGGACGGCGGCTTCAAGCCGAACATCGCCGCCCCCGGCTCGGCCATCTCCACCGCGCCGACCTGGCAGCCGGGCAACCCGGTGCCGGAGGCGGGCTACCCGCTGCCCCCGGGCTACCAGATGCTCAACGGCACCTCGATGGCCGCCCCGCAGGCCACCGGCGCCGCCGCGCTGCTGCTGTCGGCCGCCAAGGCGACCGGCAAGGGCGTCACCCCGGCCGCGCTGCGCCGGGCCGTCTACACCTCGGCCCAGCCGATCGCCGGCGTCCCGACGTACGCGCAGGGCTACGGCATGTTCAACGTGCCGGGCGCGTGGAGCCTGCTCGCCAAGGGCGTGCCGACCCGCACGTACACCTCCGAGGCGCCGGTCTGCACCGAGCTGTCGCCGAACCTGACCCGCTACGACCGGGCCTCCGGCACGTTCGTGCCGAACCCGAACGTCGGCACCGGCCTCTACAACCGCTGCGCCGCCGACCGTGGTGGCCAGAAGGTCAAGGAGAGCCGCCACTACGAGGTCAAGCTGACCCGGACCAGCGGCCCGAACAAGGGCATCAAGCACGAGGTCGCGTTCCTCGGCAACGACGGCACCTACTCCGCCCCCAAGGTGGTCTGGCTGCCGCTGAACAAGACCGTCACGGTCAAGGTGAAGGCCAAGCCGATGACGGCCGGCGCGCACGGCGCCATCATGACCGTCGACGACCCGGCCACCAACGTGGTCGACTTCGAGGTCGCCACCGTCGTGGTCGCCTCGAACCCGGTGTCCGCTCCGGCGTACTCCTTCTCGGCCGAGGGCTCGGTCGAGCGGAACAACTTCCGGTCGTACTTCGTGACCGTCCCGCCGGGCGCGGGCGCGCTGCAGGTGAACCTGTCCGGCATCGCGACCGGCTCGCAGACCCGCTTCATCGCCATCAACCCGTACGGCGTGCCGGTCGAGAGCACCGCCAGCACCGCCTGCTACACCAACTTCTCCGACGCCGCGGTCTGCAAGCCGCAGGAGCGGGACTACCAGAACCCGATCCCAGGTGTGTGGGAGATCGAGGTGGAGGCGCGCCGCACCTCGCCGGCGCTGGACAACCCGTTCCGGCTGCAGGCCCGCGTGCAGGGCGTGAAGGTGGAGCCGGCCGTGGTGCAGCTCCCGTCGGTCACCGCCGGGACGCCGGCTCCGGTGAGCTGGAAGCTGACCAACGCGTTCGGCCCGGTCCAGGTGACCGGCGTCGGCGGTCCGCTGGCGAGCGTCCGGTCCGAGCGGCCCAGCATCACCCAGGGCGCGAGCCAGGAGTACCTGGTGGAGGTGCGGGCGGGCGCCACCTCGTTCACCGCGCGGATCGGCAACCCGTCCGACCTGAGCGCCGACCTGGACCTGACGGTCTTCCTGGGCACCACCCGGGTGGGCCAGTCGGCCGACGGTGACTCGGAGGAGGCGGTCACGCTGACCAACCCGACCCCGGGCACCTACCGCGTCGTGGTCGACGGTTACTCGATGAGCGACCCGAGCACCGCGTACGACTACCGGGACTCGTTCGCCTCTCCGGAGCTGGGCACGCTCTCCGCGTCGTCCACGCCGCTGTCGCTGGCCAACGGCGCCACCGCCACCCTCACGGGTTCGGTGACCGCCCTGTCCACCCCGGCCGCCGGCCGGGAGCTGTACGGCGACATGGCCGTGACCACCACCGAGGGCGCGGTCGTCGGCCGCGGTTCGGTGGAGGTTCTCGCGGTCAACTGATCCGCTGACACGACGGAGCCCCGTCCCCTCTCGCAGGGGGCGGGGCTCTTTCGTGTCGTCAGGCGGGGCGGGCGGACTCGACCACGAACGGGGTGCCCTGCTGGCAGGTGGTCATCATGCCCGGTTCGGGACGGCCGGTGACCTCGACCCGGGCGCCGGCCTTGAGCACGTCGCGGGGGCCACCGACGAGCAGGTGGCCGTCGAGCAGCAGGCAGTTCGGCTCGACCCCGGCCTGCACGGTTCCGGTGATGACGGTGCCGCCGACGCCCGGCGGCGTCGACGGGCCGCCCTTCCAGGAGGGGTCCGGCCGGCTCGGGCCGGTGCCGGGATCGGGCTGGCTGGTCACCGGGGCGGCTCCCGTCGTACTCGGGCTGGGGCTGGGATCGGCGGACCCGTCGCCGGGTGCGGCGCAGGCGGTCAGCGCGAGGCCGGCGAGCAGTGCGACGAGCACCGTACGAGGAGTCTTCATGGTCGGTTGGACGCGGCGGACGGCCGTTGCGTTCCCGTCAGCCGCGCGCCGCGGCGGCGGCGGCCTTCATGTCGCGCTTGAGTTCCTGCGGCAGCGAGAACGTCAGCCGCTCGTCTGCGGTGGTGATCTCCTCGACGTCGCCGAAGCCGCGCTCGGCCAGGTGCGCGAGCACCTGCTGGACCAGCTCGTCCGGGACGCTCGCGCCGGAGGTCACACCTACAGTGCTCGCCCCGGCCAGCCAGGCGTCGTCGATCTCGTGCGCGAAGTCGACCAGGTGCCCGGCGCGGGCGCCGGCGTCCAGCGCCACCTCGACCAGCCGGACCGAGTTCGAGGAGTTGCGCGAGCCGACCACGATCACCACGTCGCACTCGGGGGCGATCTCCTTGACCACGTGCTGGCGGTTGGAGGTGGCGTAGCAGATGTCGTCGCTGGGCGGCGACTGGAGCAGCGGCAGGCGCTTCTTGAGCCGGGCCACGGTCTCCAGCGTCTCGTCCACCGACAGCGTGGTCTGGGACAGCCAGACCACCTTCTCCGGGTCGCGCACGGTGACCTTGTCGACGCCGTCCGGGCCGTCGACGAGCTGGATGTGGGCGGGCGCCTCACCGGCGGTGCCGATGACCTCCTCGTGCCCCTCGTGCCCGATGAGCAGGATGTCGTAGTCCTGCGCGGCGAACCGCCGGGCCTCGTGGTGCACCTTCGTGACCAGCGGGCAGGTGGCGTCGATCGCCCGCAGCGAGCGCTCCTTGGCCTGCTCGTACACCTCGGGGGCGACGCCGTGGGCGGAGAAGATGACGGTGGCGCCCTCCGGCACCTCCTCGTTCTCCTCCACGAAGATCGCGCCCTGGGCCTCCAGCGTGCGCACCACGTGCTTGTTGTGCACGATCTGCTTGCGCACATAGATCGGCGCGCCGTAGAGCTTCAGCGCCTCCTCGACGGTCTGCACCGCCCGGTCCACGCCCGCGCAGTAGCCGCGGGGATTGGCCAGGAGCACGCGCTTGCCGGTCCGGGGAGTCGTCTCAGCGTCAGTCACCCGCCCATCGTACGTGGCGCTCTCCCGCGCGGCAGCGGCCGCGAGGCGCGCGCGGGCGCTGTCGGTCCCGGGCCGTAGGGTGTGCTGGTGAGCGCGGGAGAGGACGGGCAGAGCAGGCCGGACGGGCAGAGCAAGCCGGACGGACGGAGCACGCCCGAGGAGCCGTGGCCGGTCCGGGTGGTCAGCCAGAAGGTCGGCGCCTGGATCGCCCGCCTCGGCTGGGTGTGGGTCGACGGCCAGGTGGCGCAGATCAGCCGCCGTCCCGGCGCGAGCACCGTCTTCCTCACGCTGCGCGACCCCTCGGCCGATCTGAGTCTCACCGTCACCACGAACCGCGACGTGCTGGACGCGGGCGCGCCGGAGTTGCGCGAGGGCGCCCGGGTGGTGCTGCACGCCAAGCCCGAGTTCTACGCCGCGCGGGGCACGCTCAGCCTGCGCGCCGACGAGATCCGCCAGGTCGGCCTCGGTGAGCTGCTGGCCCGGCTGGAGAAGCTCAAGAAGCTGCTCGCCGCCGAGGGCCTGTTCGACCGGTCCCGCAAGCGGCGGCTGCCGTTCCTGCCGGGCCGGGTCGGCCTGATCACCGGCCGCGCCTCGGCGGCCGAGCGGGACGTGCTGACGAATGCCCGCCGCCGCTGGCCCGCCGTCGACTTCCGCACGATCAACGTGGCGGTGCAGGGGCCGGGCGCGGTGCCGGACATCGTCGGCGCGCTGAAGGTGCTCGACGCCGATCCGGCGGTCGACGTGATCGTCATCGCCCGGGGCGGTGGCGGCATCGAGGATCTGCTGCCCTTCTCCGACGAGACGCTGTGCCGGGCGGTCTTCGCCTGCCGCACGCCGGTGGTCAGCGCGATCGGGCACGAGACCGACGCGCCGCTGCTGGACTACGTGGCCGACGTGCGCGCCTCCACCCCGACCGACGCGGCCAAGCGCATCGTGCCGGACCTGACCGAGGAGGTCCGGTTGATCGGGCAGGCCCGGTCCCGGCTGGAACGGGCCGTTCGTCACCTGGTCGACCGGGAGCAGCACCGGATCGACCTGCTGCGCTCCCGTCCGGTGCTGGCCCGGCCGCAGGTGATGGTCGAGCAGCGGGCGGTGGACGTGTCGGCGCTGCGTGACCGCGCCGGCCGGTCCCTGGAGCACCGGCTGCGGGGGGCCACCGACGACCTGCGGCACACGCTGGCCCGGCTGCGCGCGCTGTCCCCGGCCGCGACGCTGGAGCGCGGCTACGCGATCGTGCAGCGCGCCGACGGCCACGTCGTCCGCGCGGCGTCCGAGGTCGCCAAGGGCGATCCACTGCGGGTACGCCTCGCCGAGGGCGAGCTGACCGCCACCGTCGACGGCTGAGGAAAGAGAGACGATGACCGGGACGAAGGACGAGCAGCTCAGCTACGAGCAGGCCCGCGCCGAGCTGGCCTCGGTGGTGGAGAAGCTGGAGGCCGGCGGCACCTCGCTGGAGGAGTCGCTGGCCCTCTGGGAGCGCGGCGAGCAACTCGCCGGGGTGTGCCAGCGCTGGCTGGACGGCGCGCGCGCCCGTATCGACGCCGCCCGGCAGCGCGCCGAGGACTGACGGTGGGGTCCGGCGCGATCGCCGAACCCCACCGCAGACGTCAGTTGAACAGGTTGTACAGCTCGGCAGGAGCCTCGACGACCTGGTCGGCCGGGGGCTTCTGGGCCGCCGCCGCGTTGCCGTAGTCGGTGTAGGTGATCTTCAGGTCCTGCGCGGCGTTCTGCCCGGCCGCCGGGATCTTGAGCACCATCTCGCTGAGCCGGCCCTGGGTGTCGACCTTGGCGGTGAACGGCACCGACTGGGCCTGCGCGCCGAGCGCGGTGATCACGGCCGGGTCGAGCGAGCCCGCCTCGGCGGCCTTCGACACGTCGACGGTGCCCTCGTACGTGCCCTCGCCGGTCTGCCGTACCTCGGTGATGCCCTGGGTGAGCACGGCGCTGCCGGCCGGGTCGAGCTTCTCGAAGTCGAAGCCCAGCGCCCGGTTGCCCTTGATCCGGTTCTGGTCGAGGTGGTGGTACTTGCCGGTGTTGAGGTTCTTCACGCCGGGGATCTGGGTCGCCGCCGTGCCGCCCAGCTCCAGCTTGACCCAGCTGTCCGGCTTGGCGTGGATCAGGTCCAGCTTCATCATCAGGTCCGACGACGGGTCGCCGATGGTCATCCGCATGTCGGCGCTCTGGCTCGGCTCGTGCACCTGCCCTTCGGCGGTGGAGCCCGCGCCGGTCATGGTGAACTTGAAGTTCCCTTCACGGATCGCGTTCGTGGAGTCGAGCAGGGCCTGCTTGGCCGCGCTGCTGGACGCCGTGGCGCTCGGTGCGACGCTGCCGGAGGCGCTCGGTGTCGAGGAGGCGCCGGAGGTCGTCGCGTCGCCGTTGCAGGCCGCCAGGCCGGGAATGAGCAGCGCCGCGGCGAACGCGGTGGCGCTGAAGCGTCGTATCTTCACGTCAACCTCTCCAGGTGGGTCGTCCGGGCTCGATGTCCCTTCTGTTCCCGGAAGCGGGGATCCGCAATCCCGCCTCACCCGGAGGGAGGACGTCAGCGTAGTGACGTGGCGAGCCTGCGCAGCTCCGTCTCCCCGGCGTCGCCGACCACGATCACTGTGCGGTTCGGCTCCAGCAGGACGAGCGCCTGCTCGTTGCCGCGGGCGGTGTAGCGCTGCCAGCTCAGCCCGTCGGGCAGGTCGGCCGCCCCCTGCGGCCGGCCCTCACTCAGCTCGGCCGGGAGGAGCTTCTCCGCCGGGACGTTGCTCTCCACGAGTTGCGCGCCGCGGCCCTCCGGGGTCACGTACCCGATCCGCAGCGTCGACCCGTCGGCCTCGGTCCGGAAGCGGGCGTTCACCGTACGCCAGTCGTCGCCCAGACCGGTCGGCGCGCTGACCGGGAAGACGTTCGCGGAGCGGGCCTGTTCCAGCGCGGGCGCCGGGTCGACGGTGACCGGCGAGTCGCCGCCGAGGAAGCCGCGGTAGAAGGCGAGCAGCAGCGCGATCGGGACCAGCAGAATCAGCAGGGACAGCGCCATGTCCTTCGGCGACCGCTCGGAGCGGGCCTTCTCCTTGCCGGCGGGCGGCGCGGGCGTGTCCCCCGCGGCGGCCGGTTCGCCCTGCTCCGCGACGAGTGCGGGCTGGCCCTCGGGCGGGGTCGGGCCGCCACCCGGTCGGACCGGTGGCTGGCCGTCCGGCGGGGTGGCGTCGGTCGGTGCGCGGTCGGCAGGCTGTGCGGCTTCCACCCGGCCATTGTCGCAGCCCGCCGGGAGGCGTGATCCTGGCCTCCTCCGCCCCGCCGGGACCGCGAACCTGAGATCGTGTGAGGATCAGCGACAAAACCGGCGGCGACGACCGCCGGTCCCACCCCGCAACGTCGCGAGGAGGCCGCCATGACAACCACCAGGACGCGGACGCCCCAGGATCTCGACCGCAACCTCGCCCTCGATCTGGTACGGGTGACCGAGGCCGCGGCGATGGCCGCCGGACGCTGGGTCGGCCGGGGCGACAAGGAGGGCGGCGACGGCGCAGCGGTCGACGCCATGCGCAAGCTGATCAACTCCATCCCGATGCGCGGCGTCGTGGTGATCGGCGAGGGCGAGAAGGACAACGCGCCGATGCTGTTCAACGGCGAGGAGGTCGGCGACGGGACCGGCCCCGAGGTGGACGTGGCGGTCGACCCGATCGACGGCACCACGCTGATGAGCAAGGGCATGCCGAACGCGCTCGCCGTGCTCGCGGTGGCCGAGCGCGGCGCGATGTTCGACCCGAGCGCCGTCTTCTACATGGAGAAGCTCGCAGTCGGCCCGATGTACGCCGACGTGGTGGACATCAACGCCGGGGTGGCCGAGAACATCCGCCGGATCGCCAAGGTCAAGGGCACCGACACCGCCGAGGTGACCGTGTGCGTGCTGGACCGGTCGCGCCACGACGACCTGGTCAAGCAGATCCGGCGTACCGGGGCCGGGATCCGGTTCATCTCCGACGGCGACATCGCCGGGGCCATCGCGGCGGCCCGCGGCGAGTCGGACGTGGACGTGCTGATGGGCATCGGCGGCACCCCGGAGGGCATCACCGCCGCGTGCGCGCTGAAGTGCATGGGCGGCATGATGCAGGCCAAGCTCTGGCCGAAGGACTCCGAGGAACGCCGCAAGGCGCTGGACGCCGGGCACGACCTGGACCGGGTGCTGTTCACCGACGACCTGGTCACCGGCGACAACTGCTTCTTCGTGGCCACCGGCGTCACCTCCGGCGACCTGCTGCGCGGCGTGCGTTACCGCTCCGGTGGCGCGTACACCCAGTCGATCGTGATGCGCTCCAAGAGCGGCACGATCCGGGTGATCGACTCGTACCACCGCCTGGAGAAGCTCGCCCTCTACTCGGCCGTCGACTTCGACGGCCGCCCGCTGGCCGAGCAGGAGTGAGCCCGGCGGCGTCCCGCCCCCGCCCCTAACGGGCGGCGGGGGCCGGGGCGCGCAGGCCGGAGACCATCTCGTCGACGACGCGGTCCAGCGGCGTCGCCTCGATCCCGAACGTGCTGGTGGCGGCGCTGGAGTCCATCACGAACGGCGCGGCGAACTGGTGCGCGGTCTCCCGCATCTCGCGGGCGAACGGGTCGGCCAGGCCGCCCAGCCAGAGCACCGGGTAGGGCATCCGGGCCAGCCGTGGCGCCGCGACGCCCGCCCGCTGCGCCGCCCGCTCGGCCAGACGCCGCATGGGCACCGGCGGCGGGCTCGGCACGTGCCAGGCCCGTCCCCAGGCGCGCGGGTCGGTCGCGGCCGTGACGAGGGTACGGGCGACGTCCGGCACGTACGTCCAGGTGTGCGGGGCGTCCCAGTCGACAGGCAGGAACACCCGCTGCCCGGCGAGCACCTTGGGCAGCACCATCATGGGCAGGGAGCTGCCGCCGAGCCCGATGTAGTCGGAGCCGCGTACCTCGGTGACCCGGGCCCGGCCGGCGCGGTGTGCGTCCAGCGCGTCGGCCCACATCCGGTTGCGGACCCGGCCCTTGACGCCGGTGGCGGCGAGCGGGGTCGCCTCGGTCATCGGGGCGTCGACCAGGCCGTACCCGTAGAGGTTGCCGACCGTGGCGAGCACGGCGTCGCTGCGCTCCGCAGCGGTGAGCAGGGCGGCGGCCAGCGGCGGCCAGTCCGTCGCCCACCTGTGGTACGCCGGATTGGCGCAGTTGTAGAGCGCGGCCGCGCCCGTGGTCAGCTCGGCGAGCTCGTCGGCGTCGGCGGCGTCGGCGGCCACCCGCTCGACAGCCGGGTGTTCCGGGCCGGTGCCGCGCCGGGTGACCACCCGCACCTGCTCGCCGCGCTCGGCGAGCAGGTCGGCGGTGGCGGTGCCGACGGGGCCGGCGCCGACGATCACATGCAGGGCCATGACAGATCCACCTTTTCTGAAGCAGTTGTCCGAAGCGAGAGCACCGCTCTCGAAACAGAGCATGACTCAAACGCAGGTCGACTGTCAAGAGCAGTGCTCTCTCTTTTGATTGCTGCTCTCATCCGTGGCAGAGTGAGGGCATGGTCGCTCCCTCACTGCGCGCCCGGGTCCGCGCCGGGATGATCGAAGAGATCAAGACGGTGGCCCGCCGCCACCTGGACACCGACGGCGCGAACCTCTCGCTGCGCGCGGTCGCCCGGGACCTCGGCATGGTCTCCTCGGCGATCTACCGCTACTTCCCCAGCCGCGACGACCTGCTCACCGCGCTGATCCTGGAGGCGTACGACGCGCTCGGCGACGCGGTGGAGGCGGCCGACGCCGCCGCCGACCAGGCCGACCTGCGCGGACGCTGGCTCGCCGCCTGCCGGGCCGCCCGCGCCTGGGCGCTGGCCCACCCCGCCGAGTACGCGCTGCTCTAGGGCAGCCCGGTGCCCGGGTACGCGGCCCCCGACGAAACCATCGTGCCGGCCCAGCGTCCACCGCTGACGCTGATCGGCATCCTGCGCGACGGGCTGGCCACCGGCCGGCTCGCCCCGCCCGACCAGGAACTGCCCGAGCCGCTGCGCGGCGACGTGACCGAACTGGTCGAGCAGATCGGCATGGACGTACCGCCCGCGCTGCTGGCCCGCGGCATGGCCGGCTGGACCCAGCTGTTCGGGCTGATCAGCTTCGAGCTGTTCGGCCGGATCAACCGGGCGCTGCCGCACCGCGACGAGTACTTCGACCACCAGATCGGCCTGATGGCAGACCTCATCGGCCTGCCCTGACGCCGGGTCAGCCGGGCCGCGAGCGGTCCACCGGGACCGCCGGCGGGTACGGCGGCTCGTACGGCGGTCGCCACGGCCCGATCAGCCGGGCCGCCCGCCAGCCGAGCAGCAGCCCTGGCACCGTGGCCAGCCCGGCCAGCGCCAAAGCCGTCGTGACATAAGCCGGACGGCCGTAGAGCCAGCCCACCATGACAGAACCGGCCAGCGTCGCCGTCAGCGCGGCGGCCGTCAGCACCTCGGCGAACCAGCGGCCGGGCAACCGCCACGAACGGCGTGGCCAGAGGGCGAGCGCCAGGCTGCCCGCCTGGAGCGTCACCCAGCCTGCGATCGGAATCGGCAGAAGCACGAATTCCGCTCTCCAGAGGCTCAGCAGCGCCAGCGCGGCGAGGACCTGGATCGTGCCCTGCAGGACCGCCAGCGCCGCACCGTCACGAAACGGCCGTGCGGCCCGCACGGCGGACACCACCAGGACCAGGGCGGCCAGGTTGACGACCAGCAGAAACGCCCACAGCGGGTCGTAGTGCCGGTCGCCAGGGGAGATCCGGTCGAGCGGCGGTGGCTCGTCGGCCCACGAGTTGTTCGGGAACCCGATCCGCCGCCACCCGCCGTCGGCGTCGCGCAACGCGAACCCGTCCCGGCCGTTCGCGACCAGCACCACGTGCCCGCCACCGGGCAGGTCGAGCACGGCGAGGTCCTGCCCGGTGATCCGCGCCTCGCCGGGCCCGGCCTGCTGGTGTCGCGCCTTCAGCAGCTCGCGCTGCCGCTCGGTGATCTCCCAGGAGAGCCGCCAGGTCCGGCCCGCGTCGTCGCTCTCCTCCACCCTGATCCGCCCCGGCAAAAGGCGGTAGCAGCGCAGCGGTGAGGCGGTCGAGCACTGCCGGCGGTCGGGCCGGGTCGTGGTTCTCGAACGTCCGCGCAGCGCCTCCTCCTCGGCAGGCGTGGGACCGCGCCATGTCGTTCCGGCGTCGTCGCTCATCGCGTCGTACAAGGGAACGGTGTCGTCGTCCGGATACGCCTGATCGGCGACGCCGGCGACCAGCCGTCCGTCGACGACTGTGGCACCGATCGCGTCGTGGTACATGGCCGGGCTGGTGGCCGCCACCGCGGCGGTGGCCGCCGGCAGCAGCACGACCAGCCGGACCAGCCGGGCGGCCCGGTGCCCCACGTCGTCGCGCCGGGCCCGCCGCCACGTCCAGGCCGCCACCGCCAGGGCCGGCAGGGTGAGCAGGTCGGTCGGGTCGGCCCTGATCAACGAAGGGCCGCTCACCACGCTCCACATCTGCGAGGCGGCCGCTGCGGCCTGCTCGTCAACCTTGACCACGGCGAACCCGAGACCGACCAGGGCCAGCGCGAAACCCGCCACGGACCGGGACCGAAACCGGGGTACGACCAGCGTCACCAGCACCGCCACCAGCGGCGGCGCGAGCACCAGCCCGGCGACGTCGCTCAGCTTGCCGGTCACCAGGCCCGGAAAGGCCGCCTTGAACACATGGTCGTTGAGCACCAGCACGATCAACGAGAGCACGGTTCCCGGATGACCCAGCCAGGCGAGCGAAATCCGGGCACCGTCGGGTGCTGTCGACTCGGAGGGGCGCATCCGTCCATCGTGGGCGCGGACAGTCGCGCTCCGGCCACGGAACGGTGAGGATGCGGCGTCAGGTGCCGTCGGAGGAGTGACCGGGGAACAGGTGCGCGGTCGGGTCGATGACGACAGCCGCGTTGTTCACAGCCGTGGCCGCCTCGCCGAAGCCGGTGGCGATCAGGCGGACCTTGCCCGGATATTCGGTGATGTCGCCGGCGGCGAACACCCGGGGCAGGTTGGTGGCCATCGCGCTGTCCACCACGATGTGCCGCCGGTCGATGTTCAGCCCCCACTCGGCGAGCGGGCCGAGGTCGGCGGTGAAGCCGAGCGCGGCCACCACCGTGTCGACCGGCAGCGTCTCCGCCTCGCCGCCGCGTACGGTCAGCTCGGCGCCGGTGACCGTCTCCTCGCCGTACAGGCGGCTCACCTCGGCGTTGACGACGATCCGCACCGGCAGCGCGCGGACCCGCTCGATGGTGGCGGCGTGCGCCCGGAAGCGGTCCCGCCGGTGCACGAGCGTCACCGACCGGGCCAGCGGCGCGAGCGTGGCGGCCCAGTCGAACGCCGAGTCGCCGCCACCGACGATGAGCACGTGCCGGTCGGTCAGCTCGGCTGGCTGCGGCACGAAGTAGACGATCCCGCCGCCGGTGAAGCTCTCCGCGACCGGCAGCGGCCGGGGCGTGAAGCTGCCGAGCCCGCCGGTGACCAGCACCGCGCCGCAGCTCAGCTGCTCGCCGCCGGCCAGGCCGAGCACCGGCCGGCCGTCGAGGTAGGACAGCTTTTCCGCGCGTACGCCGAGCTGGTAGTCGGGGTGGAACGGCGCGGCCTGGGCGACCAGGTTCGCGACCAGCTCGCGGCCCTTGATCGCGGGGAAGCCGGCGACGTCGAGGATCAGCTTCTCCGGGTACATGGCGGTGATCTGACCGCCCGGCTCGGGCAGCGCGTCGATGACCGACACGGAGAGCCCGCGGAATCCGGCGTAGTAGGCGGCGAAGAGCCCTGCGGGACCGGCCCCGATCACGGCGACATCGACCTCGCGCATGGCTCACCGTCGCTTTCCGTTTCGGGATCAACCCTCGCTGATGCCGAAACGGTAGGCGGGCGGGTGGCCGCGGGCAAGCATGTCCCGGGGTCTGATCAACGCGCCGTCAGGGCAGCGTCATCCTCGGTGAGCCGAGGTGGTCGGCGTCGCCGGTGTCCCTGCGGCGGCGGAACAGGATCGCCGCCACGACGCCGCCGAGCAGCCCGAACAGGTGGCCCTGCCAGGAGACGCGCTCGTCGGTGGGGAGGATGCCGAGCAGCTGCCAGCCGTAGAGCAACCCGACGAGCAGGCCGACGGCGAAGTTCCACCAGCTCCGCTCGACGACGCCCCGGGTGAGCAGGATGCCGAGGTAGCCGAAGATGACGCCGCTGGCGCCGACCACCACCGAGTTGGGTGAGCCGGTGAACCAGACGCCCAGGCCGCTGACCAGGATGATGACGGCGGTGGACCAGAGGAACCGGCGGGTGCCCGCGGCGAGCACGAACGTGCCCAGCAGGATCAGCGGGATGCTGTTGCTGTAGAGGTGGTTCCAGCCGGCGTGCAGGAACGGCGAGAAGAAGACACCGTCCAGGCCCTGGATCCGCTGCGGGATGATGCCGGCGGTGTAGTCGAGGCCGAGTCGCAGGCCGACGTCGAGCGCCTCGATGAGGAACAGCACCGGTACGACCGCGCACATGGCGACGAAGGCCCGGCCGAGCGCCGCGTAGAACGCATCGGTGCCGAACCGGTGAGGGTCGCCGCCGCGTGGGCTGTCAGGCCAGGTCACCTACCAAGAGCTATCAGTAAAAGTGGCGGGCCGCCAGTCGGGGCCGGGTACGACGACGGCGGGGCACCCGGTTCCGCCCGGGTGTCCCGCCGTCGTCACGACGTCAGTACCAGCCTGAACTCTGCGACTTCTGCCAGGCGCCGCACGGGGTGTCGTACCGGCCCTTGATGTAGCCGAGACCCCACGTGATCTGGGTCGCCGGGTTCGTCTTCCAGTCGTCCGCGACCGAGGCCATCTTGCTGCCCGGCACGGCCTGCGGGATGCCGTAGGCCCCGGAGGAGCTGTTGGACGCCTTCGGGTTCCAGCCGCTCTCCTTGGTCCAGAGCTTGTCCAGACACGGGAACTGGTCGATGCCGAAGCCCTTGTCGAGCATGACGGCGCAACCGATCTTCCGGTTGCCGCTGTACTCCGCGCACGAGGACGGGATCGGGCCGTCGTACGGCTTGATCTTCGTCTCGCTCTCCGCCGCCTCCCGTTCCTTCTTGCGGGTGGCGGCGGCCGCCTCGGCCTTCTTGGCCCGCTCGGCGGCCTCCTTCGCCGCCGCGGCGGCACGCAGCTTCGCCTGGTACTCGGCGGCACGCTGCCGGGACGAGTCCACGCGGTGTTCGGACAGCCGTTCGCGCTGGTACGCGTACTCCGCCTGGTCGACCTCCAGGCCGACCTGCGCGGTCAGGCCCTGCTGCTGGGTCTGGCGATCCTCGCCCAGATAGAAGCCGCCGGCCACGCCCACGGAGAGCAGTGCCACAGCGGCGGTGCGGGCGCCGAACCGGCTCCACAGCCGACTCACGAAGTTTCCCTTCGTCGGGGGCAGGGACGCGGCACGCGCGTGGCCTACCGAGCCGCGCCGAGGTGCCGCGAGCGCTCCGGTACCGGTGTGACTGCGGGGCGTACATGGCTCCCGAGTGGTCGGTGACGCTCGATGGACACCATTGCGCACAGTGAGGCCGGTGGGAAATGACCGGGCCTAAAAGTGATCTGCGTCACCCTGAAAATCAGGACAAAGTGGGGCGAAAGCGGCGGTCAGCCGGGGATGTCCTCCAGTAGATCGGTGACCATAGCGGCGATCGGAGAACGCTCCGATCGGCTGAGCGTGACGTGCGCGAAGAGGGGATGCCCCTTCAGCGCCTCGATCACCGCCGTCACCCCGTCGTGCCGGCCGACCCGCAGATTGTCCCGCTGCGCCACGTCGTGAGTGAGCACCACCCGCGACCCCTGACCGATCCGGGACAGCACGGTGAGCAGGACGCCCCGCTCCAGCGACTGCGCCTCGTCGACGATGACGAACGCGTCGTGCAGGCTCCGGCCGCGGATGTGGGTCAGCGGCAGCACCTCCAGCAGCCCGCGCGAGGTGACCTCCTCCAGCACGTTCTCGTGCACCACCGAGCCGAGCGTGTCGAAGACGGCCTGCGCCCACGGCGACATCTTCTCCGACTCCGACCCGGGCAGGTAGCCGAGTTCCTGGCCGCCGACCGCGTACAGCGGACGGAACACGATCACCTTCTTGTGCCGGCGCCGCTCCATCACCGCCTCCAGGCCGGCGCAGAGCGCCAGCGCGGACTTGCCGGTGCCGGCCCGGCCACCGAGCGAGACGATGCCGATCGACTCGTCCAGCAGCAGGTCGAGCGCGACCCGCTGCTCCGCCGAGCGGCCGTGCACGCCGAACGCCTCCCGGTCGCCCCGGACCAGCCGGACCGTCTTGTCCGGCAGCACCCGGCCCAGCGCCGAGCCGCGCCCCGAGTGCAGCACCAGACCGGTGTGGCAGGGCAGGCCCGCCGCGGCGTCGACGTCGAGCGTCTCGCCCGCGTACAGCCGGCCGATCTCCTCCTCGGACAGGTCCAGGTCGGCCATGCCGGTCCAGGTCGGATCGCTGGCCTGGCCGTGGCGGTACTCGTCGGCGCGCAGGCCGACCGAGGCCGCCTTCACCCGCAGCGGCATGTCCTTGCTGACGAGCGTGACCTCACGCCCCTCGGCGGCCAGGTTCAGCGCCACGGACAGGATGCGCGCGTCGTTCGACTCGTTACGGAAGCCGGGCGGCAGCACCCCGTCGTCGGTGTGGTTCAGCTCCACCCGCAGCGTGCCGCCCTGCTCGTTGGCGGGCACCGGCCGGTCCAGCCGGCCGTGCCGTACCCGCAGCTCGTCGAGCATGCGCAGCGACTGACGGGCGAACCAGCCCAGCTCGGGGTGGTGCCGCTTGCCCTCCAGTTCGGAGATGACCACCAGCGGCAGCACCACCTCGTGCTCGGCGAAGCGGTGGAACGCCGCCGGGTCGGAGAGGAGGACCGAGGTGTCCAGGACGAAGGCCGGGCCGGCTGGTCGGGGCTCCTCGGCCTCGGCAGCGGCGCTGCGGCGGCTGCGGGTGGTCCGGCGGGTCTGGGCGGTCGAGGCCGGGGTCTGCTGCTCGGCTCCGGCGGGGGTACGGCGAGTGGTCACAGGCCTGCTCCGCGGATGGGCACCCGGCCACCCGAGTTCCGCCTCTTCCGGTGCCCGGAGGACACGGGGTCGGATGCGGGCCCCGTGTGCGAGGACGCAGGTCCGGGCTGTCCGGCTGGCCCGGGAAAACCCCGCGCCATGCCTAGACGCTAATCGCCGCGGGGCCGCGGGGCTAGAGGTGCGCGTGGATCATCGCGTGCCAGTCGCCGGACGTACACCTGTTCGGGTGACGGGCGGACCGGAACCGGCCGGGATGCATGCCCCCTGCGCGCATCCCGGCCGGTCGCCCACGGGCGGCACCGCGTCGCGGTGCGGGCCTCAGCCCGGCCGCCGCGCCAGCGTGCCGGCCCTCGGCCCGGCGCCGGCCGCGCCGAACGACGATCCGGTGTACGTGGTGCCCGCCCGCCCCACCGCGCCGAGCTGGGCGGTGGCGGTGACCCGGACGGCCGGGGCGGAGCCGGACCGCACGGCGACAGCGGCCGGTACGGCGGTGCCGGCGAACGGCACGGCCGAGCGCCCGGCCGACGTCACCACTGTCGCGCCGGGGGCGGACAGCGCCGAGGCGATCGCGGCCTGGGCATCTCGACGGCGGCGGTTCCAGGCGCCCCGGTCACCGTCGAAGTAGCCCTGCCGGTAGCCGAACCGGTAGCCGATGCGGTAGCTCAGCTGCCCGTGCAGGCGACCGGCCGCGTAGCAGGTGGAGCCGAGCACCAGGACGAGCACCACGGCGAGAAAAGGGGTCATCGCTCGTCCGTCCCGGGGAGTGGGTCGACCACCAGCAGGCGTTCCAGGTCGTCGGTGCTGACCTCCTCGACCAGCTCGACGCTGATCCGGCAGCCGTCGAGGATCACCTCGGCCACCGACGCCCGGCGGATCTCGCCGCCGGAGTCGTAGACCCGCACGCTCAGTTCGGGGCAGCCGAGGTGGGTACGCCAGGCGTCCCACTCCCCCCGGTCGCCGACGCTGAGTGAGAGATACCGGCACCCGCGGGCGAGATAGAGACGCCAGGGGGCGCTCAGCCCGGCGGACACGCCGTCCGCGATCAGCCCGAAGGCCTGGGCACGGGTCGCGAGCTCGGTCACGAGACCCCCTCGGCACCCGCGGAGTGACGCATGTGAGCACTCGTCGTCTCAAGCACGTGACACACCGTAAGTTGTCTCATGAGCGTGACAGTATCAGCTTTTCAGACCTTTGCCGCCGTACTCGTGTCCATCTATTCTGCCCAGGTGACACCCCTCAGGAGCAGCACTGGATCGTTTACCGGAAAACCTCGATCACCGTCACGTCAGCGTGACAGCAGCGTGCCGAGACCGCCCGACGGGATCGACTGGCCGTACCGTCACGGGGTGACCGAGACGGCCAACGCGCGGAAGATCGCCTTCGCCACCTTCGTCCGACGTGCGCTCGACGACGCGCGAGCGCTGCGGGCCTGGAGCGGCACCGAGGTCTCCCGGCGCACAGGCGTCTCCCGCCAGACCATCAACCGCTGGGTCCGCGGCGACTGGGCCAGCGACCCGGAGGCCGAGCGGGTGGTCGCCTTCTGCGAGGGCCTCGGGCTCGATCCGGCCGCCGCCTTCACCGCGCTCGGCTGGGACCGCGCCGCCGGCCCACGGGCCACGCCCACCCCACCTCCGATGGACCCGGACGTGGAGGCGCTGCTGCGCCGGCTGGTCGACCCGACCGTGTCGGACGCGGAGAAGTTCCACATTCGAGAAACCATTCGTTACCTCGCATATCGCCCGACACTGCCGGGCGGTGTCCGAAATAGGGGGAAACAGGCCGGGTAGTTCCTCAGATGGCGAAAGAACGGAAGGTCAGACCCGATCGTTTCGCCTCGGGGACGGATCGGACCCGCTAGCGTCCACGTTTGTACTGCTAGGGGCTCGTCATCGGCGGGGGGACGGGACACAGCCGAACCCAGCCCTGCGGGACAGAAGGAGGGGTCTGTCCATGACCCTGAAATGGTTGGCAGTCGTGGTCGCGGTGGTGTCGCTGACATCGTGCGTGACCGGCAACGTGGTGGTCGGCGTACTGGACGGCGGGCAGCTTCCCCTGGTCGTCAACCTCTTCGCGCTCACCACGGCCGGCACCGCGGTGATCCTCGCCGTCGTCGCCGAGCTGCACGATCGTCTCAACGACCGGGTCAGCGCGCTCACCGAGTTCCTGGTGGCGCGGCTGAACGAGATCGAGGCGCACACCGGCGACCGCAACACCGGCTTCGTGGAGGGCTACCTGCTCAGCCACGGGCAGGAGGCGGCAGTGGTGCCGTTCGGGCGCCGGGGACGGGGAGCCGCCGAACGCTGATCCCCACGACGTTCCCACGTCACATCTCGGCCACGAATACGCCGCCCGGCGCGGGGTACGCTGACGCGCGTGCCGCCGTTGAATCTGGGCAACCAGCAGCCGAAGACCCCGTTGAACGCGGAGCACGCCTGGCGTGCGACCGCCGATCGCGCACGGGACGTCGTTCTCTTCTTCGACTTCGACGGCACGTTGGCGCCGGTCGACGACGACCCCACGGCCGTCCGGCCCGCGCCCAACGTGCTCACCGCGCTGGAGGCGCTCGCCCCGCACGTGCGGCGGATCGCCATCGTCTCCGCCCGGCCGGTGGACTTCCTCCGCGACCACCTCGGCGGCCTCGCCGGAATCGACCTGTACGGGCTGTACGGCCTGGAGCACAGCCACTCCGGCGGTGAGACGGTCACCGAGCCGGCCGCTCTGCCGTGGGTGCCCACCATGTCCGAGCTGGCCGAACAGGCCCGCGCCGAGCTGCCGCCGGGCGCGCTGGTCGAGTACAAGCGGCTCTCCGTCGCGCTGCACTGGCGTACCGCCCCGCAGCTCGGTGAGCTGGTGCAGGAGTGGGGCCGCGCCCAGGCCGAGCGGCTTGGCCTGCGCGCCCAGCCGGGCCGGATGGTGCTGGAACTCAAGCCCCCCGTCGACCGGGACAAGGGCATGGTGATCGGCGAGACGGTCCGGGACGCCGGCGGCGCCTGGTACTTCGGTGACGACGTCTCCGACATCAAGGCGTTCGCCGCGCTGCGCGCCCGCGCCGCCGCCGACCCCGGCTTCCTCGGGGTCTGCGTCGCCGTGGCCAACCCGGAGACCGGGCACGAGGTGGCCGACGCCGCCGACCTGACCCTGGACTCCCCCGCCGCCCTGGCCGAGTTCCTCACCGACGCCCTGCGCCACCTGACCTGACCCCGCTTTTCCGCGTCGATCTTGCACTTGCCGCCCCGACAAACGGGGACGAAAGCCGCGCACGCGGGGCCGGAAGTGCAAGATCGACGGGGAGGCGGCGGTCAGGTGCCGAATCGGCGCTGGCGGGTGGCGTAGGAGCGCAGGGCACGCAGGAAGTCGACCTTGCGGAAGTCGGGCCAGTTCAGCTCGCAGAAGTAGAACTCCGAGTGCGCGCTCTGCCAGAGCATGAAACCGGAGAGTCGCTGCTCGCCACTGGTCCGGATGATCAGATCCGGATCCGGCAGCCCCTTCGTGTAGAGGTGCTCGGAGATGTGGTCGACGTCGAGCGAGGTGGCCAGCTCCTCGAGCGTGCCGCCGTTCGCGGCGAGCTCCGCCAGCAGCGAGCGGACCGCGTCGGCGATCTCGCGCCGCCCGCCGTACCCGACCGCGATGTTGACCTGAGCCCCGCCGTCGCGGTCCCGGGTGCGTTCCTCGGCGGCCTTGAGCGCGGCGGCGTGCTGCGCCGGCAACACGTCGAGCGCGCCGACCATCCGCAGCCGCCAGGGGTTGCCCTCCTCGGCCAGCTCGGTGGTGAGGTCCTCGATGATCTGGAGCAGTGGGTCCAGCTCGGCGGCCGGGCGGGAGAGGTTGTCGGTGGAGAGCAGCCACAGCGTGACGTGCCCGACACCGGCCGCGTCGCACCAGCGGAGCAGCTCCTTGATCCGCTCGGCGCCCATCCGGTGGCCGTCGTTCGGGTCGACGAAGCCCATCTCCCGGGCCCATCTGCGGTTGCCGTCGCACATCACGCCGACATGCGCGGGTACGGGCTTGCCCGCGAGCTTCGCCGTCAGCCGGCGCTCGTACACGGAGTAGAGGAGTTTCCGCAGAGTCATCACCTTGCAGGGTAGCGACCCGTGAGAAAGATCAGTGTCTCGGTGGCGTATCAGCCGACGGCGAGCCGGTCCGGCGCGGTCGCGGCACGTCAGCGGCGATTGCCGCGAGCGTGCGGGCGTCCAGCCGCCCGTCGCCGAGCCCCAGCTCCACCACGGTGCGGTAGACCCGCTCGTCGCGCCCGGCCGCGCCGACCACCGCGTCGACCACCCAGCGCCGACGCGCCAGCCAGGCCGCCGCCGAGCTGTGCCGCAGGTGGGTGCCGAGCCGGGCGCCCAGCGCGGCGGCGTACCCCCGGGCGGCCTCGGCCGGACTGCCGGCCGCCGCCGCGCCGGCCAGCGCCCCCGAGCGCAGCGCGTAGAAGATGCCCTCGCCGGTGAACGGGTTGATCAGCGACAGCGCGTCCCCGGCCAGCACCACCCGGCCCCGCCCGGGCGCCGGCCGGTGGGTGGACAGCGGCAGGTGGTGCGCGCGCAGGCCGGTCACCGTGGCCGGGTCGACGCCGGGGAGCAGCGCGGCCATCCGGTCCAGCAGGTGCGCGCGGCTGAGCGGCTCGCCGCGCAGCACCTCCCCGTACCCGACGTTCGCGCGACCGTCACCGATCGGAAAGACCCAGGCGTACGCGGGCCAGCGCGCCGCCGAGGTGACGATGAGCTGTTCGGGCGGCCCCGGCGGGGCCGGCGCGTAGCCCCGGATGGCGAGCGCCAGGTGCCGGTCCGGGTTGACCGGGTGCCCGAGCGCGCGCCGGACCACCGAACCGGCGCCGTCCGCGCCGACCAGCGCCCGCGCGGACAGCTCACCGTCGAGCACCACCCGGTCGGGAGCGATCTCCACCCGGCGTACGGTGTGCCGCCGCAACTCGGCGCCGGCCGCCACCGCCGCCGCCACCAGGCGTGCGTCGAACACCTGGCGGGGCACCGTGTACGCGGGCCGGGGCAGCGTCCGGGCGACGGTGCCGCCACCGGGTGCGACCAGGCGCAGCGCGGGCAGGGGCGGGTAGCCGTCGACGGCCCCGGTCACGCCCAGCTCGTCGAGGACGTCCAGCGCGTGCGCGGCGATGCCGTCCCCGCACGCCTTGTCGCGGGGGAAGTCGGACCGGTCCAGCA
>NZ_MAGP01000170.1 GCF_002926165.1 Micromonospora chalcea
GGTGTCCCCGCCCGGGGTGGTCGGGCTGGACGACGCCGTGGGCGTGGGGGTAGGCGTCCGGGTCGGGGAAGGGGAGGTGGAGGCGGAAGGGGAAGGCGACGGCGGGCGGGTGGTGGGGCTCGGCGACGGCGTGCCGCCGGTGCAGGCGCCGAGGTCGGTCCAGAGCGCCGGTACGGCGGCCGGGTTCCAGCCCGCGCCGGCCGGCGGGGTGTGTGTGACGAGCGCCTGGTACAGCCGGCCGCCGTAGGTCGCCCGGCTGCCGGCGGTCCAGGTGACGCCCTCGGCCCAGGCCGGCGCGTCGCACGCGACGAGCGCGCCGACGGTGCCGGTCGTGGTGGCGGCGGTGGCGGGCAGGGCGGCGGTGGCGGCGAGCAGCGCGACGCCACCGAGCAGTGCGGTCATCCCGCGTCCGAGTCGCATTGACATACCTCCTCATCGATGCGCCGGAGGTTATCAGTTAACTTTGTTAAGTGTAAATGCGCAGTACGCTGTCACCGCTTGGTTCACGGCGTGAACGCAGACGAACGCAGGTCGCCGTGGGCGGCCGGGAAGGGACGGCGGCGGACGTGGACGCCAGACGCACCACGGTGCGCGACATGCGCCGGGCCAACCGGTCGGTGCTGCTGACCCGGATCTGGCTGGACGGCCCGCTCAGCCGGCACGAGCTGGGCCAGTCCACAGCGCTCAGCCTGGCCAGCGTCAGCAACCTGGTCGGCGAGATGATCAACGAGGGCCTGGTCGAGGAGGCCGGCTCGGTCGAGTCCGACGGCGGCCGTCCCCGCGTGCTGCTGCGCGTCGCCCCCGGCTACGGCTACCTGGTCGGCGCCGACGTCGGCGAAACCCGCGTCCAGGTCGAGCTGTTCGACCTGAGCATGACCGCGCTGGCCAAGGCCGAGTACCCGATCGCCGCGACCGGGCCCGACCCCGAGCGGGTCGCCGCCCACCTGCGGCACGGCCTCGCCGCGGTGACCGAACAGGCGGGCGTCGACCCGGCCGCGGTGCTCGGCTTCGGCGTCGCCGTCGCCGGCACGGTCGAGCGCACCGCCGACGCCGTGGTGCACGCCCAGACACTCGGCTGGGACGGCGTCCCGCTCGGCGCGATGCTGCGCGCCGACGTGCCGGTGCACGTGGACAACGGCGCGAAGACGCTCGGCCAGGCCGAGATGTGGTTCGGCGCCGGCCGCGGCGTCCGGCACGCGGTGGTCGCGCTGGTCGGCTCCGGCGTCGGCGCGAGCGTGGTCGCCGACGGCGTCGGCTACCGCGGCGCGCACAGCAGCGCCGGGGAGTGGGGCCACACCACCATCGTGTACGGGGGCCGCCGCTGCCGCTGCGGCAACCTCGGCTGCCTGGAGGCGTACGTCGGCGCGGAGGCGGTGCTGGACCGGTTCCGCCAGGCCAACCGGGGCCGCCCGGCGCCGGGCGCGGACGAGGAGACCGCCTTCGGTGAGCTGCTGCGCTCCACCAGCGGCACCGCCGCGAAGGTGATCGACGAGACGGTCGGCTACCTGGGCGCCGGGGTGGCGAACCTGGTGAACCTGTTCAACCCGGAGCGGGTGGTGCTCGGCGGCTGGGCCGGGCTGGCCCTGGGCGAGCGGCACCTGCCCGCGATCCGCGAGGCCACCGCGCGGCACGCGCTGCGCCAGCCGTACGCGCAGACCTCGATCGAGCTGTGCCGGCTCGGACCGGACGCGGTCGCGATGGGCGCGGCCACCCTGCCGATGACCCGGCTGCTGCGCGACGGCGGCGTGCCCCGCGACCCGGCCGCCCGCCCGTCCCCGGCGTGGGGGCCGGCCCGCCGTCACTGACCGGCCCGGCCCCCACACCGCGCGCCGTCAGCGCCGGCCGCGTACCCGCCGCACGGTGTCCCGGTACCACAGCGCGCTGCGCTTGGGGATGCGGCGCTGCGTGTCGTAGTCGACCCGGACGATGCCGAACCGCTTGTCGTAGCCGTACGCCCACTCGAAGTTGTCCAGCAGCGACCAGGCGAAGTAGCCGCGCACGTCGGCCCCGGCCGCCCGGGCCCGGGCCACCGCCCGCAGGTGCTCGGTGAGGTAGCCGACCCGGTCGTCGTCGGCGACGAACCCGTCTGCGTCCGGCTCGTCGTCGAACGCCGCGCCGTTCTCGGTGATCACCATGGGCGTGCCCGGGTAGTCGCGGTGCAGCCGCACCAGCAGGTCGGTGAAGGACTCCGGCACGATCTCCCAGTCCATCGCGGTACGTGGCAGGTCA
Organism: Micromonospora chalcea; assembly: GCF_002926165.1. Classification (GTDB taxonomy): domain Bacteria; phylum Actinomycetota; class Actinomycetes; order Mycobacteriales; family Micromonosporaceae; genus Micromonospora; species Micromonospora chalcea. The sequence goes on from NZ_MAGP01000170.1 coordinate 2,230, forward strand.
CGCCGGACCACCCGGCGTACCGGCTTGCCGTCGTCGTCGCGGTCGCGGCCCTGCTCGTCCACGCCGGAGTGCAGCTGCCCGAAGTAGAAGTTGACCCCGAGCACGTCGATCGGGGTGGCGATGACGTCCAGGTCGCCGTCCTCCACCGGAATCCGCACGCCCTCGGCGGCCAGGTCCGCGATCACGTCCTGCGGGTACTCCCCGCGCAGCACCGGGTCCAGGTAGAGCCGGTTGCCCAGCCCGTCGGCGGCCCGCGCCGCGTCCCGGTCGGCGGCGCTGTCGGTCGCCGGGTCGGCGGTGGCCAGGTTCAGCGTGAGGCCCAGCTCGATCGGCGCCGAGGCCGCCTCGCGCAGCCGCCGCGTCGCCAGCCCGTGCCCGAGCAGCAGGTGGTGCGCCGCGGCGATGCCGTCACCCAGGTTCCGCCGGCCGGGGGCATGGTCGCCGTAGGCGTACCCGAGCATCGCCGAGCACCACGGCTCGTTGAGCGTGGTCCAGGTGCGGACCCGGTCGCCGAGCGCGGCGAAGACCAGCTCGGCGTAGTCGGCGAACCGGTACGCGGTGTCCCGGTTCGGCCAGCCGCCCGCGTCCTCCAGCTCCTGCGGCAGGTCCCAGTGGTACAGCGTCACCCACGGCTCGACGTCGCGGCCGAGCAGCTCGTCCACCAGCCGGTCGTAGAAGGCCAGCCCGGCCACGTGCGCCGGCCAGCGCCCGCCCGGCTGCACCCGCGGCCAGGCCACCGAGAACCGGTACGTGTCCAGCCCCAGGTCGGCGATGAGCGCGACGTCCTGCGGCATCCGGTGGTAGTGGTCGCAGGCCACGTCGCCGTTGTCGCCGTTCGCCACCGCGCCCGGCACCCGGCAGAACGTGTCCCAGATGGACGGCGTGCGGCCGTCGGAGGCCACCGCGCCCTCGATCTGGTACGACGACGTCGCCACCCCCCACCGGAAGGTCGGCGGCAGCGTGTCGATCGGATCCGGACCGGCGACTGACGACGGGCGGGTGAGGTCGGTGTCCATGGCTCTCCTCGCGGGTAGCGGGTGGTGGTGTCGGGCGGGTCAGCGGGACAGGGGCGCGACGGCCGGGTGCAGCCGGCACGCGACGGCCCGCGCCGGGTCGTCGACGTACGGCGCGCCGAGCACCGGCACCTGCTCGTCGCACCCGTCGAACGCCTTCGGGCAGCGGGGGTGGAACGCGCAGCCGGACGGCATGGCGCGCAGGTCGAGCGGGGAGCCGGGGATGCCGGTCAGCTCCCGGCGCGGACCGTGCAGCGCCGGGAACGAGTGCAGCAACCCCTCGGTGTACGGGTGCAGCGGCTCGGCGTACAGCCGGGCGGCGGGCGCCTCCTCGACGATCCGGCCGCCGTACATGATCGCGATCCGGTCGGAGAACTCGACCAGCAGCGACAGGTCGTGGGTGATGAACAGCACCGCGAAGCCGAGGCGTTCGCGCAGCTCGGCGAGCTGGCCGAGGATCTGCCGCTGCATCACCACGTCCAGCGCGGTGGTCGGCTCGTCCATGATGACCACCTGCGGTTCCAGCGCCAGCGCCATCGCGATCATGACGCGTTGCCGCATGCCGCCGGAGAGCTGGTGCGGATAGCTGTCCAGCCGGTCGGCGGAGATGCCGACCAGGCGCAGCAGCTCCTTCGCCCGGGCCAGCCGGCTCGCCGCGGTGCTCTTCGGCTCGTGTGCCCGGATCACGTCGAGCAGCTGGGTGGAGACCTTGTGCACCGGGTTCAGCGAGTTCATCGCGCCCTGGAACACGATCGACGTCTCCGCCCAGCGGAACTCGCGCAGCTTCGCCGGGCTGAGCGTGAGCACGTCGACCGGCGGGCCGTCGGCCGGGTGGTAGATGACCTGGCCGCCGCTGACCACGCCGGGCGGGGGCAGCAGCCGGGTCAGCCCGTAGGCCAGGGTGGACTTGCCGCTGCCGCTCTCCCCGGCCAGCCCGAGCGCCTCGCCGCGGTGCAGTGTCAGGTCGACGTCGCGGACCGCGCGGACCGCGTCCGCGCCGACGCCGTAGTCGACGCACAGCCCGCGGATCTGGAGCACCTGGTCGCTCATGAGGTCGCGTCCTCTCGGGTGGGGTCCGCCGGCCGCCGCATCGGGACCGGCGCCGGGTTCGGCGCGAGCACCGGGGTGAACCCGACGCGCATCGCGACGGTCCGGCCGTCGGCGGTCCGGATCCGGGTCCGGCCGCCGGTGCGCAGCCGGGGGCTGACGAACTCGTCGATGCCGAAGTTGATCAGCGCGAGCGCGGTGCCGAGCAGCGCGATGGCCAGCCCGGCCGGCACGAACCACCACCAGGCGCCCTGCGCGAGGGCCTGCTGTCCCTGCGCCCAGAACAGGATCGTGCCCCAGTTCCACGACGAGACCGACGAGACGCCGATGAACGCGAGGGTGATCTCCGACATGACCGCGAAGATGACGGTGCCGACGAAGCCGGAGGCGATGATCGCGGTCAGGTTGGGCAGGATCTCGAAGCCGATGATCCGCCAGGTCCGCTCGCCGGTGGCCCGCGCCGCCTCGACGTAGTCGCGGCGGCGTAACGACAGCGTCTGGGCGCGCAGCACCCGGGCGCCCCAGGCCCACGACGTGAGGCCGATGATGAGCGCCACGAGCGTGTCGCTGGCCTGGTCGACAAGGGACGTGACGATGATGATCAGCGGCAGCGCCGGGATCACCAGGAACACGTTCGACACCGCCGACAGGCCCTCGTCGGCCGCGCCGCCCAGGTAACCGGCTGTCACGCCGATCAGGATGGACAGGATCGTGGCGAGCACGCCGGCGGTCAGGCCCACCACCATCACGCTGCGCGCGCCGACCAGGATCTGGCTGAAGATGTCCTGCCCGAGGTGGGTGGTGCCGAACCAGTGCCGGGCCGAGGGGGCCTGCAGCACGTCGGCGCTGCGCGCGTCCGGGTCGTACGGCGCGATCCACGGTCCGATCACCGCCAGGAGCACGTACACCCCGAGGACGGCCAGGCCGGTCGCGGCCTTGCCGTTGGCGACGAAGCGGAACCGGCGGCGGCGGGCCCGGGCCGAGGGCTGCGCCATCGCGCCCTGGCCGGGGATGACCTGCTCGATGCTGGACGGGGAGAGTGTCATCGCTCAGCTCTTTCGGGTCCGCGGGTCGAGGAGCAGGTACGCCACGTCGGCGAGCAGGTTCGCCACCAGCACCGAGATCGTGATGATCAGGAAGATGCCCTGCATGAGCGGGTAGTCCTTCGAGCCGACGGCCTGGAAGAGCTGGAACCCCAGACCCGGGTACGAGAAGACGATCTCCACGAGCAGCGTGCCGCCGACGATGAAACCGAGCGACAACGCGAACCCGGACACGTTCGGCAGCAACGCGTTGCGGGCGGCGTAGCTGAGCGCCACCCGGCGCTCGGAGAGCCCCTTGGCGTGCGCGACGGTGATGTAGTCCTCGCTGGCGACAGTCACCATCATGTTGCGCATGCTGAGGATCCAGCCGCTCATCGACGACACCAGGATGGTCGCCGCGGGCAGGATGCTGTGCTGCAGCGCGCTCGGGATGAAGTACGCGTCGAACGCCGGCACCAGGCCCGGCTCGTAGCCGCCGGAGGACGGGAAGAAGCTGCCCGGCCCGGCGAACAACGCGATCGCGACCAGGCCCAGCCAGAAGTACGGGATCGAGGACAGGAACGTGGTGGCCGGCAGCAGTCCGTCGATCCAGGAGCCGCGCCGCCAGCCCGCGCCGACGCCGAGCGCGGTGCCGAGCAGGAAACTCACGATCGTGGTGACGCCGACCAGGCCCACCGTCCACGGCAGGCTGCTGCCGATCACCTCCGACACCGGCGCGGGGAAGAACGTGAACGACAGTCCCAGGTCGCCGCGCAGCAGCTGTCCCCAGTAGGCGACGTACTGCTCCCACAGCGAGCGGTCGGAGTCCAGCCCGAACAGCACCCGCAGCGACGCGATCGCGTCGGCGCTGATCCGGCCCTGGTTGCGGGAGATCAGCGACTGCACCGGGTCGCCCGGCACCATCCGCGGGATGAAGAAGTTCAGCGTGATCGCCGCCCAGGCGGTGAACAGGTAGAAGGCCACCCGTTGCAGCAGGAACCTCACCGGGCCGTCTCCGTTCCGGCCTGCCCCGCGTTCTCCGCCTTCTCCGCCGTGACGGTCTCGGCGTCGAACAGCCAGCACGCGGCCCAGTGCCCGGGCGCGTCGTCGACCGGGATCGGCGGCGGCAGGTCGGTGGCGCAGCGCGGCATGGCAGCCGGGCAGCGCGGGTGGAACCGGCAGCCGGACGGCGGGCGGATCAGGCTCGGCGGCTCGCCGTGGCCCCGCTCGCCCGCCGCCGCGCCGTCGCCGCCCGCGCCGGTGATCCGCTCCGGGTCCGGCGCCGATTCGATCAGCAACCGGGTGTACGGGTGCGCCGGCCGCTGGGTGACGGTCTCGCTGTCGCCGCCCTCGACCATCCGCCCGGCGTACATGACGATCGTCTCGTCGGCGAAGTAGCGGGCCGAGGCGATGTCGTGGGTGATGTAGAGGATCGCCAGGTCGAGCCGGTCCTTGAGGTCCTGCAGCAGGTTGAGCACGCCCAGGCGGATCGACACGTCCAGCATCGACACCGGCTCGTCGGCGAGCAGCACCTCCGGGTCCGCGCCGAGCGCCCGCGCGATCGCGACGCGCTGGCGCTGCCCGCCGGACAGCTCGTGCGGGAACGCGTCGAGGTAGCGCTCCGGCGGGGTCAGGCTGACCCGGGTCAGCAGGTCGGCCAGCGCCTTGTCCAGCCCGTCCGGCCCGGTCCCGGCGTTGCCGTGGATGCGCAGCGACCGGGTCAGGTGGTAACGGACCGTGTGCACCGGGTTCAGCGAGGCGAACGGGTCCTGCAGGATCAGCTGCACCCGCCGCACGTACGCCCGGAACCGGCGTCCGCCGCGTACCCGGGTCGAGCGGCCGTGCAGCCGGATGTCGCCGCCGGTGCGCGGGTAGAGCTGGGCCAGCAGCCGGGCGACTGTGGACTTGCCGGAGCCGGACTCGCCGACCAGCGCGGTCACCCGGCCACGGCGCAACTCGATCGATACGTCGTCGACGGCGTGCACCACCGCCGGGGTCCGGGAGAGAAGGTCACGCAGCCGCCGGCGGACGGGGAAGTGCTTGGTCAGGCCGACGGCCTCCAGCACCACCTCGTCGGCCGGCGCCGGTGCGCTCTCGGTCAACGTCATGCCGAATTCCTGTCTGGGGTTGCCGGTAGCGAGGGGCGGGCGCCGCCGGCCCGGCCGGGCGATCGCGGCCGGGCCGGCGGCGCCGGGTCAGCCGTTGGCCGGCTTGAGGTGCAGCACCACGTCCACCGCGTTGGGCTGGGTGGGCTGGAGAGCGCCGTACGGGTTCGAGTCGTCCGGCCAGCCGACCCAGTTCTTCGTGCTGTACGCGCCGCCGATGTTGTCCGCGCCGACCGGGATCATCGGCATCTGCTCGACGAAGATCTTCTGCAGGGTCGCCAGCGCGGTGGCGCGGGTGGCGTCGTCGGTGGCGTTGGCGTACGACACCAGCGCGTCGGTGGCCTCCTTGCTGTCGAACCGGCCGAAGTTGCCCGCCGGGGAGGCGGTGCCGATCGGCTTGAGCACGCGGCCGTCCATGATGGTCCGGTAGATGTCGTACGGCGTGGCGCCGCTCTCGGTCCACCGGAACGTGGCCTCGAAGTTGCCCTGCTCGACGTTGCGGAACCAGGCGTCCTGGTTGGCCTTGTCGATGGTCGCCGCTATGCCGATCTTCGCCAGGTTGCCCTTCACGATCTCCAGGCTGGTCTGGTAGTCCGACCAGCCGGCCGGGTCGGTCAGCCGGATCGTGACCGCCTTGCCGCTGCGGTCCTTCAGCGTGTTGCCGTCCAGCTTGTAGCCGGCGCCGGTGAGCAGCGCCTTGGCGCCCTCGACGTCGACCTTGTGCTCCTGGCCCTTGTACTCGGGCGCGATGAACGAGTCACCGGCCGGGCTGGGCAGGCCGGTCACGCTCTTGACCTCGGGGTGGAAGTAGCCGGCCTCGGCGGTGGTGAAGATGTCCGCCCGGTCGATCACCATGTTCATGGCCTTGCGCAGCGTCGGGTCGTCGAACGGCTTCTTCGTGGTGTTCAGGTAGAGACCGTGGATGCCGAGCACCGGGGGCGCCCACATCTTGTGGTTCTTCTGGTCCTTGGCCACGAACACGGTCTGGTAGTTCGGGATGAAGACGAAGCTCCACTCCGCCTCGCCGTTGGCCAGCGCGGTGGTCTGCGCGCTGTTGTCGGTGTACGAGGTGTACCGCAGCTCCTTGACCTTCGGCAGGTCCTGCCAGTAGCCGCTCTCGCGTACCGCCAGCGTCATGCTCGCCGGGGTGAACGACTTGAGCGTGTACGGGCCGCTGCCGACCGGCTGCTTCACCGGGTCGCTGGCCGGGTCGGCGATCTTCTCCCACAGGTGCTTGGGCACGATCGGCACCCGCCACAGCACCTTCTGCTGGTTGACGAACTGCGGGCTGGCCATCGAGATGGTGACCTCGTTGCCGCTGGCGACGGCGTCGGTGTACGGCACGCCCTGGTCGTTGATGGCCGGGAACTTCTTCACCAGGTTGTAGGTGAACGCGACGTCCTCGGCGGTGACCTTCTGCCCGTCCGACCAGGTCGCGTTCTCGCGGATGGTCACCTTCACCGACTTGTAGTCCGACGACCACTCGGCCTTGGTGGCCAGCCACGGCTTGAACGGCTCGGCCGGCTTCACCGGGTTCCACATCATCAGCGGCTCGTAGATCTGCCACCGGTAACCAAGCGAGGCGGCGGCCGAGGTGGTGAGGAACGGGTTGTTGTTCTCGGCCTGCGGGCCGTTGGGCATGCCGACGCTCAGCACCGTCGCGGCCTGGCCGCTCTTCTTGTTCGCGTTCGGGCTGTCGCCGCACGCGGCGGCGGTGGTGACCATCGCGCCGGCCAGCGCGAGGGCGAGGAGTTGCCGTCTTCTCATGGAGGTCTCCCTCGGTGGTCCCGCATTCCTCGGGCGGGATGTGGTGGATGGAGAGTGTGCGGTGGAGCCACCGGCGGGCGGGCCCGCCGGCGTGGTCGCCGGGTACGGCGGGGTGGGTCAGGTGACGCCGGTCGAGTCGCGGGTGGTGAAGCCGGTGGGGATGACGGTCGGGCCCTCCGGCAGCGGGGTGCCGGCGAGGTGGGCGATGAGCAGCCGGGCGGCGGCCGTACCCATCTCCCGCAGCGGTTGGCGCACGGAGCTCAGCGGCGGGTGGGTGTGCCCGGCCAGCGGCAGGTCGTCGAAGCCGACCACCGCGACGTCCTGCGGGACGCGCCGCCCGGCGTCGCGCAGCGCCTGCAGCGCGCCGGCGGCCGACAGGTCGTTGTGGGCGAAGACGGCGTCGAAGGGTACGCCGTCGGCGAGCAGCCGCCGCACCGCCGCGCGCCCGCACTCGAACGTGAAGTCGCCTTCCACCACCCGGTCCGGGTCGATCGCCAGGCCGGCTTCGGCGTAGGCGCCGGCGAACCCGGCGAGCCGTTCCCGGGTGCAGCCGAACCGGCGCAGGCCGGTGACGACGAGCGGCCGCCGCCGTCCGAGCGCCAGCAGGTGCGTCGCGGCGGCCCGCGCCCCCGCTTCGTTCGTGGTGCGCACGGACGGGAAGCCGGGCTGGTGGCCGCGGTCGTCGATGAGGATGACCGGCAGGCCGCGCCGGTGCAGCTCGGTGATGTAGTCGAGCGTCCCCTCTGGTTCGACCACGAGGAGCCCGTCGAACGACTTGGCCGACACCTGGGAGGCGAAGCGGCGCATCGACTCGTCGCCGTGGGTGCAGGTGAACAGCAGCATGCCGTAGCCGGCGGCCTCGACCACGTCGGCCGCGCCCTGGAGCACCTCGCCCATCCAGGGCCAGGTCAGCGCCGGCACCAGCATGCCGACCACCCGGGTACGCCCCCGGGCCAGCCCGACCGCGCGGGCGCTCGGCACGTAGCCGAGGTCGTTGATCACGGCGCGGACCCGGTCGGCGGTGCGCAGGTGCACCTCGCCCTTGCCGTTCAGCACCCGGGACACCGTCGTCTTGCTCACCCCGGCGCGGGCGGCGACGTCGGCGATCGTGATCGGCACGTGGCGCTCCCGGGTCGAAGGGATGAGCGGGATGTTTCGGAACCGGTTGCGGAAGCGGTTCCGTGGCAGTCAACCCAAGTGGCGCGGGTCACGTCAATCACAGATAGGTAACGATGTATAGCTAAGTTCGAGCCATGAAAAAAGTGCCCGGGCTGCGTCTGCGCCGATCCGCGCGATGAGCAGGGTCGATGCCTTCCGGCCCGATCGCGCCTGGTCCGAAGTGGAGGTTCAGGGGCGGGCGTACACGTCGCCGGAGTTGGCCTCGTCCGGCAGCGTCCCCAGGTACGCGGCCACCTCGGCGGCCGGCCGCCAGCCCGGCAGCGCGAACGTCGTCTCGTCGCCGATCGCCGCGGTGAAGCGGGTGAAGCCCAGCGCGGTGAGCCGGTCCAGCCAGCGTGCCGCCGCCACCCGGGCGATGGTGGTGAACTCGAACGACAGCGCCGGGACCGGCCGGCTCAGCCCGGCCAGCACGGCGTCCTCGAAGCCCTCCACGTCGATCTTCACGAACCCCGGCACGCCGTACGCGGCCATCAGCGCGTCGAGCGTGGTGCCGGGCACCTCGATCTGCGCGTCCCAGGTCTCGCCCGCCCAGCCGGGCGCGCCGTCGGCGGCGCGGACGAACCCGGGGGAGGCGGTGGAGACCGTCGGGTTGGCCGAGTTCACGTGCAGCCGCACCGGCCCGGCGGTACGCCCGCACGCCGCCTCGACCACAGTCACCGCGTCGTCGCCCGCGTACAACTCGCGCAGCGCCCGCGCGCACAACGGCTGCGGCTCGACGGCCACCACCGTCGCGCCGAGACGGCGGAAGCTGCCCAACCGGTCGCCCACGTGCGCGCCGACGTCGAAGACCAGGTCACCGGCGCGGACGAGCGGGGCGTAGAACCGGTCGAGCGCGGCGTCGCGCGCCGGGTCGCCGTGGTAGAAGTCCAGCGACCGGCGCAGTCCCGACATCGCCGGGTCCGCCTTCAGCGTCTCGATCACCCCGTCCCGCACGCCTTCGACGCTAACCAGCGAGGCGTTGGTGCGAGCCGCATTCGCATCCTTCCTGCGGCCAGCGCCCACCAACACCCCATCCTCCTAGGATGCTGTAGGGATGGTGAGGCCGACCGCTCACCGCGAACGGGGAGCTGGCCGCTGCGGCACGCCTTCGGTGCTCGCGTTCGTTACCTGCGAGATCTTGGTACGAGACGGCCCTCCTAGGGGCTGTTCAGTCCTCCTAGGGGCGACTCCGTACCAAGATCTCCAAGCCGTCCCGTGGCGCGGGACGCCGATCTCGGTTGCCGAGATCGTGGCGGTCGTCCTCGGGTGCGAACGTCAACTCGCCGCGTCACCGTCGCAGGGTGGAACGCCATGGGTGTCAAACAGGGCCGGAGACACCCATGGCGTTCCAGTGGCGGGTGGACCCCGCGTGGCGAGGAGGGGTTACGGGTTCTCGACGACCTCCTGGCCGAGCGGCCACAACGCCGCCGGGACCAGCTTGAAGTTCGCCACGCCGAACGGGATACCGATGATCGTCACGCAGAGCGCGACGCCGGCGAGGATGTGCGACAGGGCCAGCCACCAGCCGGCCAGCACCACCCAGAGCACGTTCGCCAGGCCGGAGGGCAGACCGGCGCCCGGCTTGCGCACGATCGTGCGCCCGAACGGCCACAGCGAATACGAGGCGAGGCGCAGTGAGGCGACACCGAAGGGGATGGTGACGACCAGGACGAAGCAGACCAGGGCGGCGACGCCGTAGCCGAGGGCCAGGACGAAGCCGCCGCCGAAGACGAGCCACAGCAGGTTCAGCAGAAAGCGGATCACCACTCCATGGTCGCTCGTGCCCGCAAGCGCGCGCATATCGGCGCGAGCGGCGGGTAGAGGAGGGCGTGATCGAGCCCGAGCCGTCGTGCCTGTGACCCCTGTCGCTCCGGCGGCGCGCCGGGAGTTCCGGGAGGCGTACGAGCGGCTGCGCCGGTACTTCATCGTGGCGCTGCTGCACCGCGACTTCCTGGCCGGTCGCCTGCCGGACATCGCGCGGGCCCGGGCGCGGGAGGCCGCGGAGAAGGCCGGCCGGGCCCGGGCGGCGGGCCTCGGCTTCGAGCATCAACCGGACTCCCGCGCTGGCCCAAACGACCGTTAAGCTTCGGTTGTGGGAACCGACGATCTGTACCCGGCCGGGCGACTCGCCGAGGCCCAGCGCGCCGCCGCAGCGGCGGGCCTGGATGCGCTGTTGCTCACCCCGGGCTCGGACCTGCGCTACCTGACCGGCTATGACGCCCGCGAGGGGGAGCGGCTGACCTGCCTGGTGCTGCCCGCCGAGGGTGAGCCGACGCTGATCGTGCCGGTGCTGGAGCGGCCGGACGCCGAGGCCGCGCCGGGCACCGGGTACCGGATCGTCGACCACGCCGACGGCGCCGACCCGTGGCCGCTGGTGCGCGCGGCGCTGCCCGGCCCGGTCCGCGCGGTGGGGCTGGCCGACCGGATGTGGGCGCAGCAGGTCCTCGCGCTGCGCGACGTGCTGCCCGGCGCGGCGCAGCGGCTCGCCTCCGACGTGCTGCGCGAGATGCGGATCCGCAAGTCGCCGGCCGAGGTGGCCGCGCTGGCCGAGGCGGGCGCCGCGATCGACGCGGTGCACCGGCGGATGGCCGAGTGGCTGCGTCCCGGCCGCACCGAGCGGGAGGTCGCCGCCGACCTGGCCGCCGCGATCCGGGCCGCCGGGCACGCCACTGTCGACTTCGTCATCGTCGCCGCCGGCCCGAACGGCGCGAGCCCGCACCACGGTGTCTCGGACCGTCCGATCGGCGTCGGCGAGCCGGTGGTGGTCGACATCGGCGGCACCATGCCGTCGGGCTACCGCTCCGACTGCACCCGCACGTACGTGGCCGGTGGCCCGGCCCCGGCCGAGTTCGTGCACTACTACGAGGTGCTGTGGGAGGCGCAGCGCGCCGCCGTGGCCGCCGTCGCGCCGGGCGTGACCGCCGAGGCCCTCGACGCGGTCGCCCGCGACGTCATCACCGCCGCCGGGTTCGGCGACGCCTTCCTGCACCGCACCGGTCACGGCATCGGCCTCGACGGCCACGAGGAGCCGTACGTGGTGACCGGCAACCCCCGGCCCCTCGAGGCCGGCATGGCTTTCTCGGTCGAACCCGGGATCTACCTCGCCGGGCGGCACGGCGCCCGGATCGAGGACATCGTCGTCTGCACGACGGACGGCGGGCAACGGCTCAACACCACCCCCACGGAGCTCATCGCGCTATGAACGTCGACCGGATCCTACCCACCGACGAGGCCCACGACCTGCTGGACCTCGCCACCGAACTCGCCGCCCGGGAGCTGGCCCCGGCCGCCGCCGGTTTCGAGGCCCGCGCCGAGTTCCCCCGGGAGGTGCTGCGCACGCTGGGCCGCGCCGGGCTGCTCGGCCTGCCGTACGCCGAGGAGCACGGCGGCGCCGCCCAGCCGTACGAGGTGTACCTGCAGGTGCTGGAGATCCTCGCCAGCCGGTGGCTGGCGGTGGCCGAGGCGGTCAGCGTGCACACGCTGTCCTGCTATCCGGTGGCCCAGTTCGGCACCGACGAGCAGCGCAAACTGCTGCCGGACATGATCGGTGGGGAACTGCTCGGGGCGTACTGTCTCTCCGAGCCGCAGGGTGGTTCGGACGCGGCGGCCCTGACCACGCGGGCGGTGCGCGACGGCGACGAGTACGTGGTCACCGGCACCAAGGCGTGGATCACGCACGCCCGGGTCGCCGACTTCTACAACATCTTCTGCCGCACCGGCGGTCCCGGCCCGAAGGGCATCTCCTGCCTGCTGGCCGACCGGGCCACGCCGGGCATCCACCCGCAGGCCGCCGAGCGCACCATGGGTCTGCACGCCTCGCCGATCGCGCAGATCGCGTTCGACGACGCCCGGGTGCCGGCGGAGCGGCTGATCGGCGGCGAGGGCGCCGGGTTCACCATCGCCATGTCGGCGCTGGACTCCGGCCGGCTGGGCATCGCCGCGTGCGCGGTGGGCCTGGCCCAGGGCGCGCTGGACTACGCGGTCGGCTACGCCCGGGAGCGGCGCCAGTTCGGCCGCGCGATCATCGACTTCCAGGGGCTCGGGTTCAACCTGGCCGACGCGGCCACCCAGATCTCCGCCGCGCGGGCGCTCACGCTTGCGGCCGCGCGGCTGCGCGACGCGGGCCGCCCGTACTCGATCGAGGCGGCGAAGGCGAAGCTGTTCGCCACCGACGTGGCGATGCGGGTGACCACCGACGCGGTGCAGGTGCTCGGCGGCGCCGGGTACGTCGCCGACCACCCGGTCGAGCGGTATATGCGTGAGGCCAAGGTGCTGCAGATCGTGGAGGGCACCAACCAGATCCAGCGGCTGGTGATCTCGCGCGCGCTGGCCAAGGGCTAGCCTGTCGCGGTGACCTTCCCCCGGATCACCGCCGACCCCGACGTCATGGGGGGTGCGCCCTGCGTGCGGCAGTCGCGCATCCCCGTGGCCACCCTGCTGGCCATGATGGCCGAGGGCATGTCCGTCACGGACATCCTCACCGACCTGCCGTTCCTGGACGAGGAGGACATGGCGGAGGTGCTGAACTACGCCGCGGACGCGGTACGCGACCGGACGGCGCGCTGAGCGTCACCACGGCGGGCCGGGTGCGGCGGGAGAGCGTTTTACCGGCTACTGTGCAGCGCGTGGAGGAGATCGACCGCGCCATCGTCGCCGCGCTGACCGGGGACGGTCGGCTGTCGTACACGGACCTGGCCGAGCGGGTGGGCCTGTCGGTGTCGGCCGTGCACCAGCGGGTCCGCCGGCTGGAGCAGCGCGGGGTGATCAAGGGGTACGCCGCGCGGGTGTCGTTCGAGGCGCTGGACCTGCCGCTGACCGCGTTCGTGGCGATCCGGCCGTTCGACCCGTCCCAGCCGGACGACGCGCCGGAGCGGCTGGCGCACCTGCCCGAGATCGACTCGTGCTACTCGGTGGCGGGGGAGGACTTCTATCTCCTGCTGGTGCGGGTGGCCGGCCCGGCCGACCTGGAGCGGGTGCTGCAGGAGATCCGCACCTCGGCGAACGTCACCACGCGCACCACTGTGGTGCTGTCGACGCCGTACGAGAACAGGCCGCCGAAGATCAGTGGCGAGCTGACCGGCCGGGGTCGTCCGCGCCCGTCGGCGGAGCCGGCAGGTTCCACCGCCTGATCACCCGCCGGCCGTGCTCGTGCCCGAGCACGCTGAGCGTGGCGGTGTCCAGCCGCAGCAGTCCGCCGGCCGACGGCGGGAGCCCGATCCAGCGTGCCCCGAGCACCCGCAGGCTGTGGCCGTGCCCGACCAGCGCCACGTCGCCCTGCTCCAGCAGCGGCGCGACCCGGTCCAGCACGCGGTCCAGGCGGGCGCCCACCTGTTCCGGTGACTCCCCGCCGGGGCCGCCGTCGGTCCAGATCGACCAGCCGGGCCGCTCGGTCTGGATGTCCGCGCTGGTGCGTCCCTCGTACTCGCCGTAGTGCCATTCGGCGAGATCGGGCTCGATCGCGTTGACGGCGAGCCCGGCCAGAGCGGCGGTGCGGGTGGCGCGCTGCCGGGGGCTGGACAGCACGCGGGCGAAGCGCCGGCCGGCGAGCAGGGGAGCCAGCGCGCGGGCCTGCCGCTCGCCGTCGGGGGTCAGCTCCAGGTCGGTGTACGAGGTGTGCCGGTGGGCGGCGCTCCAGGTGGTCTCGCCGTGCCGGATCAGCAGGATCTCGTTCACCGGCCCAGTCAACCACGGTGGGTCGGCGTCGGCCGGGCGTCCAGCCTTCAACCTATTGTCCTAGGACGCATTACGCGATGTGCGCAGCGCAACGGCGTTTCACCCGACAGTCACCGGGGACGCGACAAGGGCAACGCTCAGCCGGAACGAGGAGGGCGACATGAGCTTCACCGACAAGGCGAAGAACAAGGCCCAGGAGATGAGCGGCATGGCCAAGGAGCGGATCGGCGACGTGACCGACAACGAGCGGTTGCGGGCCGAGGGCGCCTCCGAGCAGAGCGCGGCCCGGGCCCGGCAGGCCGGGGAGCACGCCAAGCAGGCGGGCCGCGACGTCAAGGACGCCTTCAACAAGTGAGTACGCGAACGGCGGGCCACCTCTGCGATGAGGTGGCCCGCCGTTCGGGTGTCCGGGGTCAGTCGTCGCGGTGGGCGAGCCACCAGGCCTGGCCGGCCTCGGGCAGCGTGTCGATCGGGTCGTAGTAGGCGTAGCGCTTGTTCAGCGCCTCCAGGTCGGCCGACTCGATCGAGGTGCGGTAGTTCTTCGTCCAGTACGAGATGCCGCGCTCACGGTCGTAGTCGGTGAGCATGTGCACCCACCGCTTGCCGACGAACGGCACGTCGCAGACGATCCGCGGGGTGGCGTAGCCGGGCAGGTAGCCCATGATGTCGTGCTGGAGCTGCTGGGCGTGCCACACCGGGACCCGCCAGTGCTCGGCGTTGGGGATCATGTCGCACATGTAGAAGTAGTACGGCAGGATGCCCGCCTCGCCCTGCAGCGCGAAGCACAGGTCGAGCAGGTCGGCGCTGGTGGCGTTGACGCCGCGCATGAGCACGCCCTGGTTGCGCACGTCGCGTACGCCGACGTCGAGCGCGGTCTGGGCTGCCTTGGCGACCAGCGGGGTCAGCGACTGGGCGTGGTTGACGTGGGTGTGGATGGCCAGGTTGACGCCGCGGCGGGCGGCGGTGCGGGCGACCCGTTCCAGGCCCTCGACCACGTCGGGCTGGAGCCAGTGCTGGGGCAGGCCCATGAGCGCCTTGGTGGCGAGCCGGATGTCGCGGATCGTCTCGATCTCCAGCAGGCGCATCAGGTACGACTCGAGGTTGCGCCACGGCACGTTGGCGACGTCGCCGCCGGAGACGACCACGTCGCGTACACCGGGGTGGGCCTTGAGGTAGGTGATGTGGGCGTCGTAGCGGTCGACCGGCTTGAGGGTGAGCTTGAGCTTGTCGACGGCGGGGGTGGAGTTGCCGACGAGGTCCATGCGGGTGCAGTGGCCGCAGTACTGCGGGCAGGTGGAGAGCAGTTCGGCGAGGACCTTGGTGGGGTAGCGGTGGGTGAGGCCCTCGGCGACCCACATGTCGTGTTCGTGGAGGCTGTCGCGGCTGGCGTACGGGTGCGACGGCCAGTCGGTGCGGCGGTCGGAGGCGACCGGGATCATGTAGCGGCGGATCGGGTCGGCGAGCAGCGCCTCGGTGCTCATCGGCTCAAACGGCACCATGGTGTTGAGCATCTGCGGCGGCACCAGCATGGACATGGTGGCCAGCGCCTTCTGGTCGGCCTCCAGGTCGGCGTAGAAGGTCTCGTCGACGGTGTCGCCGAGGACGGCGCGCAGCTGCTTGATGTTCTTGACGCAGTTGACCCGCTGCCACTGGGCGCTCTCCCACTGGTCGCGGGTGACGTGGCGCCAGCCGGGGAAGCGGGTCCAGTCGGGTTCGACGAGGGGCGCGCGGCGGTATTCGTAGGGCTGTCCGGCGGCTGGGACGGCGGCCGGCGCGTGGCGGGGCGTCGGGATGGTCTCCACCGGTTGGGTCTGGGTCACGGCCCCTCCTCGTCAGTGTGCGGGTTGATCAACGGATGCGTAGGCTACTGGAAAATCTGCGGTGAAGAAATTAGTCTGCCGTAAGTTTTCCCGCGATGCGAGTCCTGACCAGGGGTTCGGGCGGCTGGACATAGGGGGTCGGCGTGACGTCACCGGTGGGACTGCACCGAGTCGTGGAACCGGCGGGGGTGCTCCCGCAGGCGGCCTGGCGGCTGGACCCGGACCCGCGGATCGCGGCGAACGAGGTGCGGATCCGGGTCGAGCGGCTGAACCTGGACGCGGCGAGCTTCCGGCAGCTGGCGGAGAAGCACGGCGGCGACGGGGAGAAGGTCCGCGCCGAGGTGCTGGAGATCGTGTCGACCCGGGGGAAGATGCAGAACCCGGTGACCGGTTCCGGCGGGATGCTGATCGGCACCGTCGAGGAGGCGGGCCGCCGGTCGCCGCTGGGGCTGAAGCCGGGCGACCGGGTGGCGACGCTCGTGTCGCTGACGCTGACGCCGCTGGCGATCCTCGACGGGCTGGCCCGCTGGGACGGGCGCAGCGAGCAGGTGCCGTGCGACGGGTACGCGATCCTGTTCGCCCGGTCGATCGCGGCGGTGCTGCCGGCGGACCTGCACCCCGAGTTGTCCCTCGCCGTGCTGGACGTGTGCGGGGCGCCGGCGCTCACCGCGCGGGTGGTGGCCGAGCAGGTGGCGCGGCGCTCACGTGAGGGTGATCCGCGTCCGGTGTCGGTGGCGGTGATCGGCGGGGCCGGCAAGAGCGGGTCGCTGTCGCTGGCGGCGGCGCGGCGGGCGGGCGCTGCCCGTACCGTCGGGGTGGTTCCGGTGGCCGCGGAGCGGGACGCGCTGGCGGCGGCCGGGCTGGCCGACGTGGTGGCGCTGGCCGACGCGCGGGATCCGGTGGGGCTGTCGACGGCGGTGACGACGGCGCTGGGGGTGCCGGCGGACGTGACTGTGGTGTGCGTGGACGTGCCGGGGTGTGAGCACGGCGCGGTGCTGGCCACGGCGGACGGCGGTACGGTGATCTTCTTCTCGATGGCGACGAGCTTCGCGGCGGCGGCGCTTGGCGCGGAGGGCCTGGCGGCGGACGTGACGATGCTGGTGGGCAACGGGTATGTGCCGGGGCACGCGGCGCTGGCGCTGGATTTGTTGCGGACCGAGCCGGGGGTGCGCGGTCTGTTCGAGGCGCGTCTGGCGGCAGACTGAGACCATGACGAACCCCTCGACGCTGTATCGCGGTGGAGTGCTGCACTGTCCGGCCGACCCGAGCGCGACGGCGCTGCTGGTGCGGGACGGGCGGATCGCCTGGTTGGGCACGGACGCGGAGGCGCCGCGGGCGGACCGGGTGGTGGAGCTGGGCGGTGCGCTGGTGACGCCGGCGTTCGTGGACGCGCACGTGCACGCGACTGATACCGGGTTGGCGTTGTCGGGGCTTGATCTGTCGGCGGTGCGGTCGGCGGGTGGGCTGCTGGAGGCGGTGTCGGCGTTCGCGGCGGGTCTGCCGGGTGACGCGGTGGTGCTGGGGCACGGCTGGGACGAGTCGGGCTGGGCGGATCCGGCGTTGCCGGATGCGGCGGCGCTGGATCGGGCGGCCGGTGGGCGGCGGGTGTATCTGTCGCAGGCGTCGATCCATTCGGCGCTGGTGTCGGCGGCGTTGCTGGCGGCGTGCCCGGAGGTGGTGTCGGCGTCCGGGTACGAGGCGTCGGGGTGGTTGCGGCGCGACGCGCACCATGTGGTGCGGGCGGCGGCGTTCGCGTCGGTTTCGCGGGCGCAGCGGGTGGCGGCGCAGCGGCGGGCCCTGGCGCACGCGGCGTCGCTGGGTGTCGCGGCGGTGCACGAGTGCGGTGGGCCGGACATTTCCGACGAGGAGGACTTCACCGGGCTGTTGGCGATCTCGGGGGCCGGGGTGCCGGAGGTGTACGGGTACTGGGGTGAGCTGCTGGGCGCGGCGAAGGCCCGGGAGCTGGGCGCGGTGGGTGCGGGTGGTGACCTGTTCGCCGACGGGGCGCTGGGGTCGCGGACGGCGCACGTGTCGGCGGCGTACCTGGACGGTGAGGCGGGGGCGTGCGGGCACGGGTACGTGTCGGCGGAGCAGGTCCGTGATCATCTGCTGGATTGTGCGGCGCACGGGTTGCAGGGCGGGTTCCACGCGATCGGGGACGCGGCGATCGGCACGGTGCTGGAGGGTTTCGGGCTGGCGGCGCGGTCGGTGGGTGTGGATCGGTTGCGGGCGGCGCGGCACCGGGTGGAGCACGCGGAGATCATGAGCAAGGCGTTGATCGCCGGGTTCGTGGAGTACGGGATCGTGGCGTCGATGCAGCCGGCGTTCGACAGGTTGTGGGGCGGCGCGGGCCGGATGTACGAGTCGCGGCTGGGGTTGGCGCGGTCGCTGGAGTCGAATCCGATGGGCGCGATGCACGGCGTCGGGGTGGCGTTGGCGTTCGGGTCGGATTCGCCGGTGACGCCGCTGGATCCGTGGGGTTCGGTGCGGGCGGCGGCGGCGCATCACAACCCGGCGCAGCGGATGAGTGTGCGGGCGGCGTTCGCGGCGCACACGCGCGGCGGGTGGCGGGCGGTGCACCTGGACAACGAGGGTGTGCTGGCGTTGGGGGCGCCGGCGACGTTCGCGGTGTGGGACACCCCGGCGGGCGTGGAGCGGGGGCTGCCGGTGGTGCTGGCCGAGGATCCGGAGTTGCGGGGCGCGGATGATCCGACGCCGCTGCCGGTGTGCCGGACCACTGTGTTGCGCGGTGACGTGATCTATCAGGAAGGGTCTTCGTGACAGGCAAGCTTGGGCTGGATCCGG
Source organism: Micromonospora chalcea (assembly GCF_002926165.1). Classification (GTDB taxonomy): domain Bacteria; phylum Actinomycetota; class Actinomycetes; order Mycobacteriales; family Micromonosporaceae; genus Micromonospora; species Micromonospora chalcea. The sequence goes on from NZ_MAGP01000170.1 coordinate 20,640, forward strand.
CGTTGGTGGCGCGGGCGCGGGAGTTGGCGCGCCGGGCCGGGCAGCCGGTGGTGGATCTGGCGCGTAGCCACACCACGGTGTCGGTGGAGCGGGCGGTGCTGCGGCTGGCCGGGGTGACCGGCGCGGACCCGGACGGCATTCCGTGGGTGAACCGGCTGGTCGACGCGGTGGTCGCGGACGTCGGGTTGGGGCACGGGGTGGCGGCGCCGGTGTTCGACGCGCTGGCGCGGGAGGGCATCGCCGATGTGACGTTGCTGGCGCAGAAGGCGGCGGCCGGGTCGGTGCGGTTCGCGCAGCCGTCGGGGAAGGCGGCGACGGCGGCGCGGCGGGCGTCGCGCAAGGCGGTCGCGGCGGGGATCCGCAGCATCGACCGGCGGCGTGCGGAGCGGGACCGCTTGGTGAAGCGGTTCGGGGATCCGGCGCGTCGGCCGTGGATCTACCTGATCGTGGCCACGGGTGACATCTACGAGGACATTCCGCAGGCGCAGGCGGCGGCGCGGGCCGGCGCGGACGTGATCGCGGTGATCCGGTCGACGGGGCAGTCGCTGCTGGACTACGTGCCGGAGGGGGCGACCCGGGAGGGGTTCGCGGGCACGTACGCGACGCAGGAGAACTTCCGGCTGATGCGGGCGGCGCTGGACGAGACGTCGAAGGAGCTGGGCCGGTACGTGCGGTTGACGAACTACGCGTCGGGTCTGTGCATGCCGGAGATGGCGACGCTGGCCGGCCTGGAGCGGCTGGACATGATGCTCAACGACTCGATGTACGGGATTCTGTTCCGCGACATCAACCCGATCCGCACGTTCGTGGACCAGCGGTTCTCGCGGCAGGTGCACGCGCGGGCGGGGATCATCATCAACACCGGTGAGGACAACTACCTGACCACCGCGGACGCGGTGGACGAGGCGCACACGGTGACGGTGTCGCAGCTGCTGAACGAGTTCTTCGCGCACGAGGCGGGGCTGGCGGACTGGCAGCTGGGGCTGGGGCACGCGTTCGAGATCAACCCGGACGTGCCGGAGTCGTTCCGGTTGGAGTTGGCGCACGCGCTGCTGGCGCGGGAGTTGTTCCCGGACGCGCCGTTGAAGTGGATGCCGCCGACGAAGCACATGACCGGTGACGTGTTCCGGGGCAACCTGCTGGACGGGTTCTTCAACCTGGTGGGCACGATGACCGGGCAGGGGATTCTGCTGGTGGGGATGATGACCGAGGCGGTGGTGACGCCGTGGCTGTCGGACCGGGACATCGCGCTGCAGAACGTGCGGTACGTGCTGGGCGCGGCGGGCGGGTTGCACGAGGACTTCGTGCCGGCGCCGGGCGGGTTCATCCAGGCGCGGGCGCACCGGGTGCTCGGTGAGCTGGAGAATCTGCTGGAGCGCATCGGGGACCAGTCGTTGCTGACGGCGATCGCCGAGGGCACGTTCGGGATCATGAAGCGGCCGGCGGACCGCGGGAAGGGCCTGGACGGCGTGGCCCGGCACGAGGCGGACTACTACAACCCGGCCACGGAGATCCTGGAGCAGCCCCATGAGTGAGAAGACGGTTGTGCGGCCGTACGGGGACACGACCGGTGACGGCATGGTGCAGGTGTCGTTCACGTTGCCGGTGCCGCACGACAAGCGGGCCGAGGGCGCGGCGGTGCAGCTGGCGAACAAGATGGGCATGGACCCGGCGATGCTGGTGCACGCCAAACCGATCGGTGACGGGTTCACGTTCTTCGTGGTGTACGGGCGGGTGAACCACCTGGTGGACCTGGCGAAGGTGCAGGTGGTGGAGCGTGACTATCCGCTGCTGTCGGCCAAGGAGGTCAACGCGGTGGTGAAGCGGCGGCTGCGCCGCAAGCTGTCGGTGGTGGGCGCCTGCATCGGCACGGACGCGCACACCGTGGGCATCGACGCGATCCTCAACGTCAAGGGCATCGCCGGGGAGAAGGGCCTGGAGTACTACCGGGAGTTGAAGGTCACGAACCTGGGCGCGCAGGTGAGCGTGCCGGAGCTGGTCGAGGCGGCCCGGCGGGAGCGCGCCGACGCGGTGCTGGTGTCGCAGGTGGTGACGCAGCGCGACGCGCATCTGCACAACACGCGGGAGATGTCGGCGGCGTTCCGGGAGGCGATGCCGGCCGGGCGCCGGCCGCTGCTGATCGTCGGTGGGCCGCGCTTCGACGAGACGATGACCGGCGAGCTGGGCGTGGACCGGATCTTCGGGCGTGGCACCACTCCGGGCGAGGTGGCCAGTTACCTCGTCCACGCTTTGATCACTTCCAGGGAGGCGAACGTCGCATGAGCGATCCGCGTGTCGGTCTGACAGTCACCCACCGCCGGTACGTGCCGTACTCCCACGCCCACTACGCGGGGAACCTGGTCGACGGGGCGTACGCGCTGGGGTTGTTCGGGGACGTGGCGACCGAGGTGTGCATCCGCACCGACGGTGACGAGGGGTTGTTCGCCTCGTACGCGGACGTGCAGTTCCGGGCGCCGATGAAGGCCGGTGACGTGCTGGAGGTGACCGCGACGGTGACCCGGGTGGGCACCCGCAGCCGCACGATCGACTTCGCCGCGACGGTGGTGTGCCGGGGCCGCCCGGACAAGGGCGAGTCGGCCGCCGAGGTGCTCGACGAGCCGATCGTGGCGGTCACCGCGACCGGCACGGTGGTCGTGCCACAACGGCCGTGAGCGTCGTCGTCTGCGCCGACGTGGGGTCGACGTACACGAAGGCCGCGGTGGTGGACCTCGACGGCGGCCGGCTGGTCGCGGCGGCGTCGGCGCCCACCACTGTGGGCACTGACGTGCTGCACGGTCTGGACGCCGCGGTCGGCGCGGCCACCGCGTCGGCCGGGGTCGCTGAGGCGCCCTGGTACGTGTGTTCGTCGGCCGGGGGTGGGCTGCGCCTGGCGGTGGTGGGTTACGAGCCGCTCGTCACCGCTCAGGCGGGCCGGCGGGTCGGTCTGTCGGCGGGCGCGAACGTGGTGCACGTGGCGGCGGGACGGTTGTCCGGGGCGGACGTGGCGGCGTTGCGGGCGGCCCGCGGGGACGTGGTGCTGCTCGTCGGCGGCACCGACGGCGGCGATGCCGAGACGGTGACGCACAACGCGACGCGGCTGGCGAAGGCCCGCTTGCGGGTGCCGGTGGTCCTGGCGGGCAACGCCGACGTGCGCGACGGGCTGCACGCGCTGCTGGCCGGCGCGGGGGTGCCGGTGACGGTGGCGGGCAACGTGCTGCCCCGGATCGGGGTGCTGGAGCCGTCGTCGGCGCGGGCGGCGATCCGGGAGGTGTTCCTGCGGCACGTCATCGGCGGCAAGAAGCTGTCCCGGGGTACGCGGTTCGCGCGGCTGGTCCGCGCCGCCACCCCCGACGCGGTGCTGACCGGCGTGGAGGTCCTCGCCGGGACGCTCGGCGGTGACCTCGCGGTGGTGGACGTGGGTGGCGCGACCACCGACGTGTACTCGGTGCTCACCCCCGACGAGCGGGACAGCGGCCCGAGCCAGGAGGTGGCGGGGACGCTGTGGCGGGCCCGCACCGTGGAAGGTGACCTGGGCATGCGGTGGAGCGCGCCGGGTGTGGTGCGTGCCGCGGTCGAGGAGCGGCTGCTCGACGCGGCCGGCGAGGCGGATCTGGCGGCCGCGGCGGCGGTCCGGGCCGCCGACCCGGGGTTCCTGCCCGCCGGTGACGCCGACCGGGCCGTGGACCGGCGCATCGCGGCCCTCGCGGCGACGGTGGCGCTGCGACGGCACGCGCGTGGGGCGGCGACGGGGGAGCGGGCCGTGCGGGACCTGCGGGAGGTGAAGCTGCTCGTCGGCCTCGGCGAGGTCGGTGAGCAC
>NZ_MAGP01000171.1 GCF_002926165.1 Micromonospora chalcea
CCGCCGACGGGGAGGGGCGGATGCTGCTGGCGGTCGTGCCCAGGCACGTCCGCCAGCAGCATCCGCCCCTCCCCGTCGGCGGCGAGCACCTTCGGCCCGTTGACCAAGGAGCTCGGGTCACCGGGGAACGCCAGGACCGTGGGCTCGTGGCGGGCGAAAGGGGGGAGCTGCTTCAGCCACGTAGGGCCCGCGTCGGTGTCCAGGCGCCAGATGGCGGAGAGGTTCCAGGTGCGCTGCTGCGCCACCGCCGTCACCCGACGGCCGAGCCGGCGCAGCTCACCCGTCGCCCAGCCGACGCTGCGGTCCGGGCCGCCGGCCTGCGCCCACGACTGGCGCAGCGGGTGCGGCGCGAGGTCCACGGCAACCGGTTCCAGGGGTACGGCGGGCACGTCGGCGGTCTGCGCCAGGTAGCGGACGTGGCCGCCGGGCGGCGCGGGACGGTCGGCGTCGAGCAGCCGCAGCACGGCGACCGCCAGACCGTGGCGACGACGAACCTCGGCCACGATCGAGGCGACCTCCTGCCACCACGGCTCCGGCACGTCGAACGGCGGCAGCGCGCCGAGCGGACGGCCAGCGGCGTCGAGCAGGATCAGCGTGACGGTGCGGGACACGGCCGGACGGTAGCCGGGAACCGCTGCCGGAGGCGACCACATTCGTCGGGCGCCGGGCCGGTCGTCACTCTCACCAACCCTCGGGCCGAGATAATTGATCGTCAAGGATTTCCCGGGGTCACGGCAACGTTTGCCGGGGTCGAGGGCGTAAGTAGTGGCCGTGAGATCGAAACCGAAGGTGCGGGTGGCCGATGCACGATCGCGAGGATGAGGAGGTGACAGCCTTTGTGCGGGCGCGTTACGGAGCGCTGCTTCGGACCGCCTTCCTGCTGTGCGGAGACCGCGGGAAGGCCGAGGATCTGGTCCAGACGACGCTGGCCAAGACGGTCGTGGCGTGGTCTCGGCTGCAACACTCAGAAGGCGTCGATCATTACGTTCGCCGCGTTCTGGTAAACACCTTCGTCACCTGGAGGCGACGCCGATCCTGGTGGGAACAGCCCTTGGGCCGGCTGGTGGAGACTCAGGCACGCGACGAGTACGTGGGCGTGGAACAGCGCGACCTGCTCCGCCGGGCGTTGGACGGGCTGCCGGCACGACAGCGTGCCGCCGTCGTCCTGCGCTTCTACGAGGATCTGTCGGAGCAGGACACGGCGCTCGTCATGGGTTGTTCGGTCGGCACGGTCAAGAGTCTTTCGTCAAGGGGCCTGCGGACTCTGCGTCAGCAGTGGGTTGAGGCCGATGCTGTCGCTGATCAAGAGGTGCGCTATGCATGACACGACCGAGTTGCGCGACGGCCTGGCGGATCTGGCTGAGTCGGTGATACCAACAACGGGCTATGAAAGCAAGATCATGCGTCGGGCGGAACGGCGTCGCGGACGGCGGCGTATCGCCGCCGGAGCTGCCGCGGCAGTGTGCTTGGCGGTGCTGGTCACGACGTTTCGGGTGGTCGGATTCGGGTCCACGCCGCAACTCGCCGCGCCGCCGCCGGACGGTCCTTTTCTGAGCTGGTCTCCGGTGGGAGACGTGGACGCGCGACTGGTTCGGGAGGCCACCGGCGTCTGGGACCGCGCCGGCTCGACGGGTCCCCACACCGATGTTCGGGCCCTTGTCGCGACGCGCCATCCGCGCCTGCGCTCGACAGTGGTCGTCTTGCAGGCGTACGACAAGCAGGGTGACGCGCGGTTGGCGTTCTTCACGGGTGATTCCGGTGCCGCGGACGCCTTGCGGATGCGGGTCGATCGGCCGGCACCCGATCCGGTGAAGACCCAGGTGATAAGTCTCGTCAGTCCACGCCTGTCCGGAGCCGCCGGCGAGGTGAGCAACGACCCTGCGGGCACCTACGCCATTGCCCTCGCCATGCCGGGCGTGACAGCGCTGCGGGTGTCGAGCACGGCTGTCGACGACGAGATCGTCCAAGAACCGGACGGACCCACCAGCCGCCTCGTCGTGAAACGGCTTCCGATCGCTGCGACGGCGCAGACGACGACGATCGCGGGGTTCGTCAAGCCGAAGCGGCCGTTCGCCGGCTTCACGAAGATGTTCGAGGTGCCGGGTGAGGCGGGCGTGGACGGCGACGCGCTGGCCGTGCCCGCAGAGGTGATCGGCAGGAACGGCCAACAGATCACCGTGGCGTTCCCGAAGGATCAGGGAGTGCGGCGAGGGCAACTTGCGGTCGTCGCCGAGGGCTTGGTCGGACGCGTGTACGCAGTCGACACCGTCCGTGGCGAAGCCACTGTCGACCTCGTCACCAGCACCGGATTCTCCGGACAGGTGTACACGAACATCAGCAACGTACCGGGGTTCGTGCGCGGCACCGGCGGAAAGCTCGTGATGGAGGGCATTCCCGCGAACGGTGAGGTCTACCGGACCAACCGTGTGCTGATGCCGGATCCGTCCCAGCAGAGCGATCGGGCCGGCGCTGTCACCATCGGGCGAGCCGCTGCGGACAAGGTAACGGGCTCGACCACGGTGGAGCTCACTCCGGCAGCCGACCTTGCCGACCTGACCAGCCTGTCGATCATGACACCGTCTACCCCGTGAGGACGGTCCGCCGACGCAAGAATGCGCGGAGGCTGCTCGCCTCCGCGCATTCTCAGCAGGTCTGCGGGTCAGTAGTGGACCGAGCCACTGCCCGAAGCCTTCGCGATGTCACCGCCGGAGTTGCCGGTGGAGAAGTAGTAGAAGTGCATGGTGGTGTTCGTCGGAACATTTGACCAGCACCACGTGCGCGTCACGCCGTCAGTGGGAACGGTGATGGTTCCGCCCGCCGAAAGGCTGACCTTGAACTGATGATACGAGCCCTGGGGGTAATCCCACGTGGCTTCGATGTCCTTGCAGAAACTCGTCTTCGTGGACTTGAAGTCCCGGCCGTCCATGCTCCACACTCCATCGAATGTGAAGGAGTACGGAATTGCGGACACCGCGAACGGAGTCATTCCCGTCGTGACCGTCGGGCCATTCTGCGTGTAGTGGTCGATCGAGCCCTGGAGCTTGGGCTTCCCGCCGGTGACCGTCATGGTCACGTTCGGCGGCAGCGACGCCCATACCGCTGCATTGTTCGCCTCGATCTCGGCGGCACTGGCCGTCGGCTTCGCCGACTCGCCGTCGGCCAATTCGGTTTTCGGTGCCGCTTGAGCCGGAGCAACCAACAGCAGCAATCCTGTGGTTGCGGCAGCGGCGATTCCCAGCGACCGCTTCACCAACGAGTGTGACACTCTGTGATCCTCCCGTGCGGTTTGTGTGATAACCCGACCTTGCCATTAATCGAGTCACAACAACAAGACTGACCACGGTCGATCTTTGTGCGGCTTGTCACCGGCATCGGGTCAACGCTTTCGATGCGCATGTGGTATTAGCTGAGTCTCTACATGAGACAGATGTCTGGGAATCCCGCCGACAAAAGTGCAACAGCGCGAGAAATCGTTGCGCGAACAAGGCAGCCGACTGAAAACGGATTCAGCGCCAGACGGTGCGGCGCAACCCCTGGTGCCCGGCGCACACGTCGCGCTGGCCACCCGTGCGGCTGATCGAGCCGTCGCGGCACTGCACCAGCCAGCCGCGATCGGACCAGAACCCGGGTACGCACTCGAACCAGTCGCACACCCCGGCGGCCGGCCTGCGGATTCGCTGGCCGCCGCAGAAGTCGTACCCGAAGGGGTTCGCCGGGGCGCCGCAGCGGCGCTCGACCGGCGGCTGGGGCGTGCCGCGCGGCGGCGCGGGACGGGCGCGCGACGGCTCGGGGCTGGTCGTGGGCCGGACCTGGACGGCGGGCGCGACCTGCGGTGGCGCGGGAGTGCCGGTGGCCGCCGGGGTGGCCGCGACGGCGCGCTCCGAGCCGGCCCGGGTCGGCGGGTTGGACTCGAAGAGCATCGCCGGGACGACGAGCGCGAGCGCCGCGCCGACGGCCACCGTGCGCCGGCCGCCGGGCACCAGCGCGGAGACCCGGGCCTGGGCGGGGGTGAGCACGGGCGGTCGCTGGGGGCGCTCCGCCGCGTGTTCCTCGATCAGCTCGTCCAGCTCGGCCACGACCGCGGCGCGCTGCTCGATGGCGTCGGCGAACGCGAGCGTGAGCGTGAACCGGAAGTCGGCCACCGCGCCGGTGGGCAGCAGCAGCCCGGAGGTACGTCGCCGGTCCAGCACCTGGATCAGGGTGACCGGCGCGCCGGGGTCGTGGGACAGGCCGGTCATCCGGCCGTACGCCCAGTCGCGCCTCCCGCGCCCGCCGAGCAGCACCAGCCGGCGGTTGGTGAGCACGGCAAGCCCGGCGTCGACCACCTTGACGCCCTCCGGGCGGCGCGGGCGCAGCACGGGCGGGTCGGGGTCGACCGTCAGCTCGGGGGCGGGCAGCACGGCGGTGTGCCGCACCTCCACCAGTTGCGCGGCCGGGAGCGTCCAGAAGACCACCTCACCGGGGGCCAGCTCCATCGGCAGGCCGACGCCCGCCTGGGCCGAGCCGTGGAAGGACACCGCGAGCGTACGCAGGCGGCGCAGCTCGTCGTCGCGGCGTCGCCACGCCTCGTCGGCCGCGCGGAAGGCCCGCTGCCGCCGTTCGTTCTGCCGGTGCGCCCACCGGTACCGCCATGTGGAACCCGTCGAATCAGTCTTCGTCACGCCGACTCCTCCGCCGCGCGAGCCCACCAATCGGGGTGTCATTCATGTCAACGATCCGGCAGGGGTACGAAGACACGCGAAAGTCGCCAATTAGACCGATCGGCTGATTGACCGACACTATCGACGGAAACTCCCCCGCGCTTCCCGGCGGCGCTGCTTCGTCATGCGCGCGCGGGAGCACGTCGGTAACGTCAGCCGCACAGCGGGGCGTACCGCGGCCCCCGGGCGGCGAGGAGGTGCACCGGTGGGCGACCCGGCCGTCGTGGTGGGCGTGGACATCGGCACCACCAGTTCCAAGGCGGTCGCGTTCGACACCTCCGGCCGGCAACTGGCGAGCCACTCGATCGGTTACCCGCTGGAGGAGCCGAACCCCGGCTGGGCCGAGCAGGACCCGGACCTCATCTACGAAGCGGTGCTCGGCGTCATCCGCGCGGTCGTCGACGAGCTGGCCGCGCCGATCGCCGGCCTGTCGTTCAGCACCGCCATGCACAGCCTGATCGGGCTGGACGCCGACGGCACCCCGCTGACCCCGTCGATCACCTGGGCCGACTCCCGGGCCAGCGCGCAGGCCGAGCGGCTGCGGGCGGTGCCGTCCGGGCTCGCGCTGCACCGCCGCACCGGCACCCCGGTGCACCCGATGGCGCCGCTGCCCAAGCTGGTCTGGTTCGCCGAGCAGGAGCCGAAGCTGCACGAGCGGGTCGCGCACTGGGTCGGCATCAAGGATCTGGTGCTGCGGCGGCTCGCCGACGCGCTCGTCACCGACCACTCGGTCGCCTCCGCCAGCGGGCTGATGGACATCCACCGGCTGGCCTGGGACACCGAGGCGCTACGCCTGGCCGGCATCACCGAGGAGCAGCTCCCCCAGCTCGTACCCACCACGCACGTGCTGCCCGGGCTCACCGCCGAGGCGGCGCGGGCCACCGGCCTGCCGGCGGACACCCCGCTGGTGGTGGGCGCCGGCGACGGGCCGCCGGCCAGCGCGGGCCTCGGCGCGGTACGCCCCGGCGTGGTGGCCTGCTCGATCGGCACCAGCGGCGCGATGCGGGTGATGGTGGAACGCCCCGGCGTGGACCCGCTCGGCGGCGTGTTCTGCTACGCCCTCACCGAGGACCGCTGGGTGGTCGGCGGCGCCATCAACAACGGCGGGATCGTCCTCCAGTGGGCGAACGACGCGCTCGCCCCGGAGCTGGGCGAGCACGCCGAGGAGGAACTGCTCGACCTGGCCGCCCAGGCGCCGGTCGGCTCCGGCGGGCTGATCATGCTGCCGTACCTGCTCAGCGAGCGGGCGCCGCACTGGAGCGCGCTGCCGCGCGGCGCGTACGTCGGGCTGACCCACGGCCACGGCCGGGCGCACCTGGTCCGGGCCGCGCTGGAGGGCGTCTGCCAGCAGCTCGCGCTGGTCCTCGCCTCGGTCCGGGCGGCCGGGAACGAGGTACGCGAGGTCCGCGCCAGCGGCGGCTTCGCCCGCAGCCCGCTGTGGCGGCAGATCCTCGCCGACGCGCTCGGCATGCCGGTGCGGTTCCCCGCCGGGCACGAGGGGTCCGGCTTCGGCGCGGCGCTGCTCGGCATGCAGGCGCTCGGCCTCATCGAATCGATCGAGGTCGCCGCCGACCTGGTCCGGATCGAAGAGACGGTCCGCCCGGATCCCGCCTCCGCCGCCACGTACGCGGCGCTGCTCCCCCTCTTCTCCGAGCTGTACGACGCACTGGTACCCACGTTCGCCTCACTGCGACGGATGGCGCCGAGCCTGCCGCCGGAACCCCCACCCACCGCACCACCCCGCTGACCGACCGAAGGGCGTGATAGCCGTGGTCACACTGCTCGCCGCACCAGCGGAACCGCTCACGAACGCCGGTGACACCCAGCTCGTCCTCGCCGCCCTGCTCGGCATCGCCGCTGTCGTCCTGCTCATCGCGTGGGGCAAGGTGCACCCGTTCCTCGCGCTGATCCTCGGCGCCGCGGTGCTCGGCGTGGTCGCCGCCGTACCCGTCGACAAGATCGTCACGTCGTTCAGCGGCGGCGTCGGCTCCACGGTCGGCGGCGTGGGCCTGCTGATCGCGCTCGGCGCGATGATCGGCGGCCTGCTGGCCGAGTCCGGCGGCGCGGACGGCATCGTGGAACGGGTGGTCGGCCGGGTCTCCGGGACCGCGCTGCCCTGGGCGATGGCCGGCGTGGCCGCGCTCATCGGCCTGCCGCTGTTCTTCGAGGTCGGCGTGGTGCTGCTGGTGCCGATCGTGCTGCTCGTCTCGCTACGGGTGAACGTGCCGCTGATCAAGATCGGCATTCCCGCGCTGGCCGGCCTGTCGGTGCTGCACGGCCTGGTGCCGCCGCACCCCGGCCCGCTGGTGGCCATCGACGCGCTCGGCGCGAACCTCGGTCAGACGCTCGCCCTGGGCCTGCTGGTGGCGATCCCCACGGTGATCATCGCCGGGCCGGTCTTCGGCAACTTCATCGCCCGGTACGTGCCGGCCACCGCCCCGGCCGAGCTGCTGCCGACCCGGCGCGACGCCGACGACCGCAGCCCGACCCGGCCCGGTGACGGACGGCTCGACGCCGACGGCGACCTGGTCACCGAGGACGACCTGGTCAACCCGGGCACCGGGCGGCCCGGCGGCGCGATCGACGAGCCGGCCGGACGGCGCTCGCGCCGCGCCCCGGCGCTGTGGGCGGCGGTGGTCACCGTGCTGCTGCCGGTGGTGCTGATGCTGCTGCGGGCGATCGGCGAGCTGACGCTCGGCGAGGACACCACCGGCCGCAAGGCGCTGGACATCGTCGGCACCCCGATCATCGCCCTGCTCGCCGGCGTCATCTTCGCCATGATCTTCCTGGGCTACCGGTCCGGCTTCAGCCGTACCCAGGTCTCCGGTTTCCTCGGCGGCTCGCTGCCGCCGATCGCCGGCATCCTGCTGATCGTCGCCGCCGGTGGCGGCTTCAAGCAGGTGCTCGTCGACGCCGGCGTGGGCGACCTGGTCGCGAACGCCGCCGACGGCGCGAACCTCTCCCCGCTGCTGCTCGGCTGGCTGGTAGCTGTCGGCATCCGGGTCGCCACCGGCTCGGCCACCGTCGCCACCATCACCGCCGCCGGCATCGTCGCGCCGCTGGCCGACACGCTCGCCGCCCCCGAGGTGGTCCTGCTGGCGCTGGCCATCGGCTGTGGGTCGCTGTTCTTCTCCCACGTCAACGACGCCGGCTTCTGGCTGGTGAAGGAGTACTTCGGGTTGACCGTCGGGCAGACCATCAAGAGCTGGTCGGTGATGGAGACCATCATCTCGGTGGTCGGTTTCCTCGGCGTCCTGCTGCTCGACGTCTTCATCTAACGGGTCAGGGAGCCTCGACGCCGGAGATGCGGAACTTGTGCACCTCGGCGCCGAGGATCTCCGTCACCTGCTCGGCCTCCGGGCCGGAACCCCGGAACGCCAGCAACTGCTCGTCGGACTCCCACCGCTCGTAGACGTTGATCCGGCCCGGCTCGACCAGGTCCGCGCTGACCGCGAAGTCCACGCAGCCGGGCGCGTCCCGGGCCGCACGGACGGCAGCCTCGCAGGACGCCAGGTAGGCGTCCCGCCGGGCCGGATCGACGTAGAGGGTGCCGGCGACGATGAGCATGCCGGCCATCCTGCCACCCGCACCCGGTCAGGACCGGGTGATCGCGTTGGCGTGGATCGCCTCGTTCAGGTACGCGGCCATCCCCGGCCGCAGCGCCTCGAAGTACGCGGTGAACCGCGGGTCCGCCACGTACATGTCGGCCAGACCGGTGTGGATCTCGTACGAGCAGTCGTACCACCACTTCGTGATGAGCTGCCGGTGCTCCTCGGCCAGCGCCATCGCCTCCGGGCCGTCAGCGGGCGCCCCCGATTCCATGAGCGCGGCGAACCGCCGCCCCCACTCCTCGTTCTCCGCCTTGTTGCGCAGCCAGTCCTCCTTCGAGTAGCGGCCCGCGCGCTCCTGCGACTGCCGGTACGCCTCGGTGCCGCCCCAGCGCTGCTCCGCCTCCTCGGCGTGCTCGTCCGGGTCGAAGTCCCCGAACACCTCGAACCGCTCCTCCGGCGTCAACTGGATCCCCAACGTCCTCGCCTCCATCGCGTGTTCGATCGCCGCGACCATCTCCTGGAGCTTCCCGATCCGCCCGGACAGCAGCTCGTGCTGCCGGCGCAGGTGCGCCACCGGGTCGGCGTCCGGATCGTCCAGGATCTCGGCGATCTCCTCCAGCGGGAACCCCAGCTCCCGGTAGTAGCGGATGAGCTGCAACCGGTCCAGGTCCGCCTCGTCGTAGCGGCGGTAGCCCGCCGCCGTGCGCCCGCTGGGCCGCAGCAGCCCGATCTCGTCGTAGTGGTGCAGCGTCCGGACCGTCACCCGGGCCGCCCGCGCCACCTGCCCCACCGTGTACGCCATGGTTCCCTCCCTTCCGCGACCAAGGCTGCCGCCTTCCGCTGCGTGAGGGTCAAGCCGGAAAACACGACGACGCCCCCGACCAGGATCGGCCGGGGGCGTCGTCGGTGCGGTCAGTTGGTGACCTTCTCCTTCTCCGGGGCGGCGAAGGTCGCGGTCGGCGGGGTGCGGAAGGCGTGCACCAGGCCGGCGGCGGAGAGCAGCAGGAGCAGGCCCGCGCCGAGGTACACGGCCAGGGCGCCCTGCTCGGCCTTGCGGCCGAACTCGCTGAAGCCGTACGAGGTGAGCAGCAGGCCCCGCAGCGTCTCGCCCTTGAACACGGTCTCCCGCTGGGCGGTCACCTCGGCGAGCTGCTTCTGCAGGTCGGCCAGGTTCGCGGCGTTGCTCTGCTCGGCCTGGGCCACCTGCTCACGAAGCGCGCTCTGCGGCTCGCCCAGGTCGGCGTAGGTCTTGCCGCCGGCCATGTTCTTCAGGTGCAGGCCGATGTACTCGTTGGCGTAGCACTCCGCCTGCTTGCCGGTGGTCATCTTCTGGCCGGCGTACTCGCGCAGGCAGTCCGACTTCTTCTCCTCGTCGGAGAGCTTGTCCGCCGGGGTGAAGGTGATGTTCTGCTCGCCGAGCTGGCTGCGTACGTAGTCGTTGGCGAAGTTGGCGTTCGTCGTCAGGACGACGCCGACGACGAGCAGCAGGACCGCCAGGCCCAGCCCACCGATGCTGAACAGCAGGTCGAGAGTCCGTCGCTTCATATCAAGCTCCCGTGTGGAGGGTGTGTTCGTCTTGTTGACGAGAACCATCATGGCGGTGCCGGACCGCCCGTGAGCAGGGTCGAACCCCCTGTCCCGTCCGGGACCTTCGGCCCCCGTGGACCCGGGCCGGTCAGCGGTCCGCGCCCGCCCCGGACAACGCGGGAAGCAGGTCGGTCAGGGCGGCCGGGCGGCCGTACCGCCAGCCCTGGCCCTGCCGGCAGCCGATCGCGGTGACCGCCGCGTGCTGCGCGACCGTCTCCACACCCTCGGCCACCACGGCCAGGTCGAACGCGCCGGCCAGCCGGTTCACCATCTCGACTGTGGCGTACGCGCGGCTGTCCCCGGCGTCCAGCCGGGACACGAACGACCTGTCGATCTTCAGCTCGGTGGCCGGGATGCGGTGCAGATAGCTCAGCGAGGAGTACCCGGTGCCGAAGTCGTCGATGGCGATGCGGATGCCGAGGTCACGCAGCTGGGACAGCCGGTCCAGCACCGCCTCGCTGCCCTCGATCAGCGCGGACTCGGTGAGTTCCAGGGTGAGCGCGCGGGGCGGCAGGCCGGCCGCGGCGACCGCGCCGGTGACGGTGGCGATCAGGTCGGGCCGGCACAGGTGGGCGGCGGCGATGTTGACCGCGACCGTCACCTCCGGCGCATGCGCGCGCCAGGTCGCCGCGGCCCGGCACGCCTCGTGGATGACCCACCTGTCGATCGCCACGATCAGCCCGGTCTCCTCCGCCAGCGGCAGGAACCGGGCCGGGGTGAGCACGCCGAGGCGGGGATGCCGCCAGCGCACCAGCGCCTCGGCGCTGCGTACCGCGCCGGTGTCGAGGTCGACGATCGGCTGGAACTCCATCAGCAACTGGCCCTCGTCCACCGCCCGGCGCAGGTCGGCGATCAGCTCGGCGCGGCTGACCGCCGACTCGCGCAGTTGCGGCGTGCACGTGCGGTACGCGGCCTTGCCGGCCGCCTTCGCCGCGTACATGGCGATGTCGGCGTCGCGGAGCAGGTCGGTGTGCGAGGCGTGCTGCGGCCCGTACTCGGCGATGCCGATGCTCGCCGACGGGTGCACTCCCAGGTCCTCCTCGCCATGCAGCGGCTCCAGCGCGGCCAGCAGCCGGATCGCGAGCCGCTCGGGCGGCACCGCGCGGTCCCCGGCGACCAGCACCGCGAACTCGTCGCCGCCCAGCCGCGCGATCATCCCGTCCGGGCCGACCGCGTCCCGCATGCGCTCCGCCGTGGCGGTGAGCAGCCGGTCCCCGGCGGCGTGCCCGAACCTGTCGTTCACCTGCTTGAAGCCGTCCAGGTCGAGCAGCACCACGGCGACCGGCCCGCCGGTGCGCAACGCCCGCCGCAGCCGCCGGACGAACGTCAGCCGGTTCGGCAGGCCGGTGAGCTGGTCGGAGTACGCGAGCCGGCGCAGCCGGCCGACCAGCCGCAGGTTCTCGTTCGCGGCCAGCCCCTGACGCAGCGCCAGTACGCCGAGCAGGGCCATCATGCCGACGAAGACCACGTGCGGGGTCTGCCCGCTGGGCCGCCGCGACAGCATGACCGCGACGATCGCGCCGCCCACCGGCAGGTACGGCAGCGCCACCCGCCACCACGGCGGCAGCGGTGACTCGACCACGTCGTCGTCGCCGTCCTCGTCGACCGGCGGCGGATAGCGGGTGGCCAGGCCGACCAGCAGGTAGCTCAGCGGCCAGCAGATGTCGACCGGGTGACCGGGCGTGTAGTTGCCGTGCGCGACCAGGGAGACGTAGACGGCGTCCGCGCCGGCCCGGATCGCCAGGCCCGCCCCGATCACGGTGAGCGCCCGCCACATCGGCCGGCCCGGACCGGCGACCGCCACCAGGATGGTGAGCTGCATCAGGTCGAACATCGGGTAGAGCAGGCCGAACGTACGCATCGGATCGGCCAGGCCGGCCTCGGTGATCTCCTGGAACACCACCACCCAGCCGATCGGGAGGAGGGCCAGCCCGACGATGACCCCGTCGAGCAGGGTACGGGCCCGGCCGATCAGGCTGCGCGGGCCGGCGCGGAAACTGAGCAGGGCGGCGGTGCCGGTGACGATGCCGCCGGCGAACAGTCCGGCGACCAGCGGCGTGTGCGGCAGCCCGAGCCCGCCGAGACGCTCGACCGTCCACACCGTACGGCCGAGCGCGGCGAGGACCATGGTGACCGCGAGCAGCTCCCAGAACCGGCGTAGCGCGACCGGGTGGCGCCGCGCCGCGCCGACGCAGAGCACCGCCGCGAGGCTCGACACCGCAACCGCGCCGAGGTCGCTGACCAGCGCCGCGCCGGCCGGCGGGGCGACCAGCCAGGCCGTCTCCCCGAGTACGACGACGGCGGCCGCGACAAGTCCGACACGGCCGGCGAGCGGATGACGGGCCGGCGCAGCGGCGGCGAGGCTCACGTCGAGCTGGGGTACAACGATGCGCTCCGGCTCTCTTCCAGACGTGCACCCTCGACGCCGAGGGCAGGACGACGGACGGCGCAAGCCTAGTCAGCGCCGGGGGCCGCCGCCAGAGTCGACGGCTGTCGGTCAGCGGACCGTGACGGTCAGGACCAGTCCTCCGCCGGGGCCGGGTCCGGCGGTGCGGCGGCCGTGCCGGGCGGGCCGCCGTGCGTCCACGGCGTCTCCTCCGGCGCAGGGAACGCGCCACCCGGCAGGAAACCGTCGGAGAGGCTGGTCAGGCAGATCCGCTCGCCCACCTCCGGGACGCTGCCGGGCGGCGCGGTCAGCCCCCGGCCCATCCCGCCGGACAGTTCCAGCACCACCTCGGTCTTGCCGTCCGCGCCGGGCGTCACGAACACCACAGTCGCCTTCTGCGCCGGGCGCTGCGGCGAGTACAGCCTCGCGCCCACCGGCATCGGCACCGGCTCGGTGGTGACCACCTGGATGCGCGGGCGCAGCACCGGCCGTTTGCCGGAGTCGTCCACCCGCGCCGGGTCGGCGAGCGTCACCTCACCGACGAACGCCTCACCGGACAGCCGGTGCTCGGCCATCACCAGCGGATCGTCGTAGGCGCGCTGCACCGCCCACGCGGTCGACGCCCGTTCCAGCCGCTGCAACCGCAGCGCCGCCGCCACCGCGCCGTCGCGCCGCGGCTGCGGGCCGCCCCCGGCGTCGACGTGCTCGGCGTGCGCGGTGAACGCGTCCCGGTCACCGGCCCACCGGCCGGCCACCCGAGCACCGGCCGGCAGCGTCCGCAGCAGGCCGACGCCGCGCCACATCAGCTCCCAGGTGGGCGCGAGCTGGTCGCGCAGCAGGCCGGCGAGCTCGTCGTACGCGGCCGCGCGGGCCGCCGGGTCGTCCCCGGCCCGGGTGTACGCCTCGATCGCCGGGGCGAGCCGACGGTTGTCGAAGTCCGGGTCGGTGGCCGGCCCGGCCGGCGGGCAGTGTGCCGGGTCCTCGGCGCGGGCCGCCGCCTCGGCCCCGGTCAGCCCGGCCGGCGGGTCCAGCCAGCCCAGCACCGCCGGCAGATGCAGGTCCTCCACCACGCTCTGCCCGGTCGCCCAGTGCAACGTCAGCGCCTCGGTCAACGCCAGCAGCGCCGACGAGCCGGGCTGCTCGGCACGCTCGGCGAAGAACGTCAGCCAGCGACCCAGCAGCGGCACCGACTGGTGCACCGGATAGTCGCCGTCGGTACGGCGGAACCGGGTCGAGCGCCCGAACAGCCGCAGGAACGTGATCCCGGCCGGGTTCGGCACCAGCAGTTGCGGCGCGTCGACGTACCGGTGGCGGACGTCGCGGCCCCGGTCCACCGGCACCGCCTCGGTCAGGTCACGGAACTCGTCCAGGTACGGCAGCACGATCGCGGCCAGCTCGGCGGCGAACGCGAACCGCTGGTCCCGGTTGCGCGGCTGCGGCACCACCAGCAGCCGGGCCTCGTCAGGCGCGGCGCCGACCATCGCGGCGAGCGGGGCGTTCGCCTCACCGGCGAGCGCGAGCGGCACCACCACCAACGGCCGCTCCGACAGGTGCAGGTGGCGGACGGTGGCCACCGGCTGGGCCCGCCCGGAGGCGACCGCCTGCGCCCGGGCGAGGGCGCGCAGCGTACTCATGCGGTCTGCCCGGCGAGGGCGTCGGCGCGCAGGCGCGCGGCGGCCCGCAGCAGCGCGGCGGCCTCCGCCTGCCCCGGCTCGGGCGCGGCCGAGCCCTCGGCGAGCGCCAGCACGTCCGCCACCTCCTCGACGCCGCCCAGCGCCTCGCGGACCGGCCGGCCCAGCGCGCCGGTCTGCCCGCGCGCCTCGTGCCGGCAGAAGTACGCCAGCTCGCAGGCGGCCAGGCAATCAGGCGCGTAGCGGGCCGGCACCTCGTGCAGCGCGGCGGCGAGCGTCGCCGGATCGGCCGCCGGGTCGACCGTGAACCCGGCCGGTACGGCGGCGAGCAGGTCCTCGACCCGGGCCATCCGGGCCAGCTGGCGGCGCAGCACCAGCAGCTGGCGGCGCACGTCGAGCAGGCTGGCCACCGGCTGGTTGGCGAAGTCGCGCGGGCAGACCAGCACCACCTCGTGCGACACCAGCTCCGGGTCGTGTCCCTCGGCGGCGAGCAGCTCGCGCAACGCCAGCACGTAGACGGCGGACTGGATCGCGGCGGCGGCGACCTTGCCCGGGTCGGCCTGCCCGTCGATCACCGGGAACGACTTGATCTCCACGACGTGGAACCGGCCCGCCAGCCGGGCGGCGACCAGATCCGGTTCCAGGTGCACCCGGGTACCCGCCACGTCCAGGCCGAGCAGCGGGTGGTCGAACAGCGCCGGGCCGTTGCCGCTCGCGGTGAGCGCCGCCCGGGACCGTTCCGGCCGGTCGTCGTCGGCGCCGAGGTCGGTCCAGGTCGCGCCCTCCGGGACGGGTACGCCGAGCCGCTCCGCGACCAGGCGCAGCAGTTCCTTCCCGCCGTCGGCCTTCACCTGCGCCTCGAATGCGTTGCCGCGGGTGATCGCGAAGCGGGACTGACCGAAGCGGGCCGGGAAGCCGAGTCGCTCGGCCAGCGCCGGCTTGTCCGCGCCCGCGCTGTCCAGCACGGCGCGGCGGGTGCAGCCGGGGTTGCCGGTCAGCGCGGCGATGGTACGGGCGTTGTGCCGCCGGGGCGGCCCACCACCCCTGATCCGTGCCAGCCGATCTTCCACCCGATGAAGTGTAAGGAAGGGCCCCCTGTTAACGCCTCCGGTAGAGGAAGGGCCCCTTATTAACACGGTGCGTCAGCGGTCGGCGGAACGGTTCCAGGGCGAGCGGGGCGACTGCGCGCCCGCGACCCGGCGACGCCGGCGGTGGTGCCTGCGCCCGGGCGTGCAGGGTGGACGGGCGGCGGTGTGCACCGGCGGGGCGGCCGGAGCGGCCGGCTGCCGGCCGATCAGCCAGTAGAGGAAGCGGGTCACGGTCAGCCGACCGGGAGGCGCTCGGCCTCGGCGCGGGAGATGTCGTACTCGGCGCCGCAGAACGTGCACTGCTGCGCGTACCGGGTGCGCAGCGGGATCAGCGGGACGAAGAAGAGGCTGAACTTGGTGACCCGGCGAGTGATCACCTGGGCGGCCTGGTTGCCGCAGTTGCGGCAGACCTCGGTGACGACGCCGGACCGGACGACCTTGGTCCGCAGCCCGAAGATGAAGAACATCGCCCGGCATTACCCACCCGGGCGCCGTGTTAAAAGGGGCCCCCTCCTCTACCGGAGGCGTTAAGAGGGGGCCCTTCCTTACAGCCAGATCGGCTTCCAGTTGGGCACCTCGTGGAAGCGCCGCAGCTCGGCCCACCCGGCCACGTTGCCGCTCCACGCCGCGTACGGCGGGTTGCCCTCGTCGAAGCCGGACTGCACGAACGTCAGCTTCGTCCGGCCGTCGGACTCCGCCAGTTCCCAGGACGTCACGCCGACGGGCCCCCAGTCGATGGACAGCGCCCGCCCCGGCGTCACGTCGAACACCTTCGCGGCCTCACCGGCGTCGAGGCCGCCCATCGCGTACCGGCCGCCCTCCCAGGGCTCGACGCCGATCGGGTAGCCGAACCAGGCGGTGACCTGCTCCGAGTCGGTGAGCGACGTCCACACCTTGTCCATCGGCGCGTCGATGACCACCTCGCCGCGCAGGTCGGCGGAGGTGAAGTCGGTACGCGGCAGCAGCGGCCGGCCGTCCAGGTGGTCGTTGAGGTGGGCGATCGCCAGGTACCAGTACGTCTGGAGCACGCCCCGGATGCTGCTGCCGCTCATCGCCTCCGCGTAGTCGAAGTGGCTCTGCCGCAGCGTGAGTATCGTGCCGTCGCCGTCGGGCTCCAGTTCGAACTCGGTGGTGGTCTCCACCCCGTCGAGCGTCCACGCGAAGCGCAGTGTCCGGTCGTCGACGTGCAGCAGCCGCTGGTGTGGCGCGTCGCCCTCGGGCGTGTAGCGGCCCCAGAACTCGTACCGCCGGGGCAGCTCGACCTCGGCGTGCTCGGCCAGCCAGACGCGCAGCTCGGCGGGGTCGGTCAGGGCCCGGCGGACGGTGGCCACGGGTGCGGCGAGGCGGGCGCGGATGGTCATCGGCTCACTCATGCTTGTCGCCTTTCGGGTAGCAGGCCACGGCGAGTTTGAAGGCGTCGCCCTCGGCGCCGCCGTAGCGCGTGAACAGGTCCTGCAGCGTCGTCTGCAGGTCGTGCAGGAACTCCTGCCGCCGCTCGGCGGGCACCCGGATCTCGCCGGAGACGCCGATGGACGGCAGTTCGGGGGCGGCGCGGTCGAGCGCGGCGATGTCGGCCTGGACCTCTTCCATGAGGTCGAGCAGGTAGCCCAGGCTCAGCTCGTCGCGGGCGCGGCGGGCGCCGCCGATGCGGCCGACCAGGCGGGGCGAGAGCCAGTACGAGCGGGCGGCGGCCTGGTAGATGCCCTCGGTGATGCCGCGCACCTGGCGCTGCGCCACCTGCTCGGCCAGCCCGGCCGCGACGAGCTGCTTGACGTGGTAGTAGACGCGCTGCGGCGTCTGCTCCAGCCGGGCCGCGACCTCGGTGCAGGTGCGGGGTTCGGCCAGTTGCCGCAGCACCTCGATGCGCTGCGGCTTGAGCAGGGCTTCGGCCTGCTCGCGCTGTTCCAGGTACAGGACGTCTCTCATGGCAAAATCAGTTTGTACGTACAAAACTTCTTTGTCAATGACTTCGACGAGAGGCCGCGCGGTCCGCGCGGCCTCTCGTCGGTACGACCGGTCAGGGCGTCCAGTCCGGACGCAGCGGGTACCCGTTCACCCCTTCCGGGCCGTTGTGCGTGGCGAGCACGTGGTGCAGCTGGATGCCGTTGCGCTCGAACGCCAGCCGGGAGCCGGCCATGTAGAGGCCCCACACCTTGGCGGTGCCCGGCCCGACCTCGCCGACGCAGAAGTCCCAGTGCTCGACCAGGTTGCGGCACCAGCCGGCGAGCGTCAGCGCGTAGTGCTGGCGCAGGTTCTCCTCGTGGTGCACCTCGAACCCGGCGTCGTGGATCTCGCTGATCAGCCGGCCCGGACCGGCCAGCTCGCCGTCCGGGAAGACGTACCTGTCGATGAACGCGCCGGAGCGGTGCGGCGCCCGGTTGTCGGCCCGGGTGATGCAGTGGTTGAGCAGCCGCCCGCCGGGCTTGAGCCGGGAGCGCAGCGCGCCGAAGTAGGCCGGGTAGTTGCGCACGCCGATGTGCTCGGTCAGCCCGATCGAGGAGATCGCGTCGAACTGCTCGTGCGGCGCGTCCCGGTAGTCCAGGTGGCGCACCTCCGCCAGCTCGCTCAGCCCCTCCCGCTCGATCGCGGCCCGCGCCCACTCGGCCTGCGCGCGGGACAGGGTGACACCGAGCGCCTTGACGCCGTACTCGCGGGCCGCGTGCCGGACCATGCCGCCCCAGCCGCAGCCGACGTCCAGCAGCCGCATCCCCGGCTTGAGCGCCAGCTTGCCGGCGACCAGGTCGTACTTGGCCCGCTGCGCCTCTTCGAGGGTGTCGCCAGGACTGCGGAAAACCGCGCAGGTGTACGTCATGGACGGCCCGAGCACCTTCTCGTAGAAGGCGTTCGACACGTCGTAGTGGTGCGAGATCGCGCTGCTGTCCCGGGTACGCGAGTGACGCAGCCCGGTCATCAGCCGCCGCCAGCGCGGGGCCGCCTCCTGCGGCGGGGGCGGCGGCGGACGCAGCCGTTCCCAGCCCAGCCCGCGGACCAGCGCGAGCGCCTCACTCATCGCCGGGAGCCGCAGCGGCACCTCGTCCTTGATCACCCGCAGCGCCTCGTACGGGTCGCCCGGGTGCACGCCCTCCAGCCCCAGGTCACCGCTGACGTAGGCGCGGGCCATGCCCAAGTCGCCGGGCGCGGTGAGCAGGTAGGACAGGCCCCGCTCGGTGTGGATCGCCAGGGTGATCCCGGCGTCGGCCGGGCCCACCGCGCTGCCGTCGTAGCCGGTCACCCGGACGGGCAGGTCGCCGGTGGTGACCGCGCGGACCACGTCCGCGACTGTGGGTCTGGTACGCCGGCCGCCCGCCGGCGGGCCGGCCGGGGCGCTCGCCGCCCCCGGTGTTCGGTCGGTCAGACTCATGCTCGGGATACCGCCTTCTCGTACAGTCCGGTGAGTCGGTGGTCCGGGTCGTAGCGGTCCTTCACGGCGCGCCAGGTCTCCCCGCCGTAGAGCCGGTCGAACTCGCCCCGGTCGTAGTACGCGTCGGAGTAGAGCGACTTGTGACCGCCCACCTCCGACACCATGCGCTCGATCTGGCGGTTGACGTCCCCGTCGGCGGCGCCCGCCGCGATGGGCACGCTTCCCCAGAAGCCGATGTTCACATACGTTTCGCCCGGTCGGAGCGGATATAGCGGCCACGCCTTCGCCGACCCGGGGCCGGCGGGCTCGCGCAGCCGCAGCGGGCACAGCCACACCGGCGTCATGCCCACGTTCGCCGCGAACCAGCGCAGGAACTCGGGCGTGCGGTCCAGCGGGACCTCCACGTCCTGCACCACCCGTTCGCGGGCCGGGCGGCCCCGCCACCTGTCGACGCGCGCGGCCACCTGGTGCCGGTGCTCCAGCCGCACGATCCGGTGGTAGACGTCGCTGCGCCGGTAGCGCCGCGGCCACAGCCGCCGCACCACCGGGTGCTGCACCCCGAACGCCGCCGAACACCAGAACCAGTCGGTGTCCCAGCGCCAGAGATAGTCGTACGCGGTGAGCGTGTCCCGGGTGCGCCGGCGCAACGAGCGGTAGTAGATCTCCTGGCCGGTGTAGTCGGACGGACCGTCCTCGGCCTCGTCGGTGAACGTGCCGAGCACGAGGTACGCCTCGCCGGGGCTGAACATCACCCCGTCCATGGCGTCGACCGGCTCGCCGCCCCAGGCGCCCTTGGCCACCACCTCGCCGACCGCGTCGACCAGTTCCTCCAGCCGGGTGAACCGGATGTTGCGCAGCGCCATGTGACGGCGTACCGGTTGCAGCTCGATGCGCAGCCGGGTGGCGTAGCCGAGGCTGCCCAGCGAGTTGGGGAAGGCCCGGTGCAGCTCGGCGTGCTCGCCCCGGGGCCGGGTCGTGACGATCTCTCCCGAGCCGGTGAGCACGTCCATCTCCAGCACCGACTCGTGCGGCAGGCCGTTGCGGAAGGAGGTGGACTCGATGCCCAGCCCGGTCACCGCGCCGCCCAGCGTGATCGTGCGCAACTGCGGCACGACAAGCGGCATCAGGCCGTGCGGCAGCGTCGCGTCGACCAGATCCTCGTAGGTGCACATGCCCTGCACGTCGGCGGTGCGGGCCGCCGGGTCGACGGCGAGCACCCCGGTCAGGCCGCTCACGTCCAGACCCGGCGTACGTGGAGCGGAACGTGGCCGGAAGAGGTTCGAGGTCTGCTTGGCCAGCCGTACGGGTTCCCCGGCGGGCACCGCGGCGTAGGAGCGCCGCAGCGTGTCCACCGCCCGTTCATGATCACGGACAGCGTGCATGAGATCACCTTACGCGCGGGTACGACAATTCGGGGGACGTCCACGATGGCCTCGCCGACTCACGGTCGGCGCGCGCGTTACCGTGACCGCCATGGCGAATCCCGCGCTGACCGCTCTCGACCACACCGGCCTGCCGTACCGGGTCATCCGGCACGGCCCGGTGGCGAGCCTCGCCGAGGCGGCCGCGGCGCGCGGCGTCGAGGTGCCGGACGTGGTCAAGACGATCGTGGTCCGCCGCGGCGAGGGCGACCTGCTGTTCGTGCTGACCCCCGGCGGCCGGGTGATCTCCTGGCCGAAGCTGCGCGCCCTGCTCGGTGTGAGCCGGCTGTCGATGCCGGACGCCGAGGCGGCGAAGGCCGCCACCGGGTACGCGCGCGGCACCATCACGCCGTTCGGCTCCACCACCGCCTGGCCGGTGGTCGCCGACGAGCGGCTGCGCGGCCGGGAGATCACGCTCGGCGCGGGCGAGCACGGCCTCGCCGTCGCTGTCGACGCGGACACCGCGCTGGCCGCGCTCGAGGCGACGGTGGCCGACGTGACCGATGAGGAGCCGACGCGCTGAGCGGTGGCCGGTGGACGGCCGGCGGCATAGCGTGGAGGACATGCCGAAAGCCGTCTGGAACGACCTCGTCGTCGCCGAGAGCGACGACACGGTGCTGGTCGAGGGCAACCACTACTTCCCCCGTACGGCGCTGCGCGAGGACCTGATCCGCCCCTCCGACACCCACACGGTCTGCCCGTGGAAGGGCACCGCCTCCTACTACACGCTCGAACACGGCGGCGCGACCAGCCCGGACGCCGTCTGGTACTACCCCGAGCCGAAACCGGAGGCGGAGATGGTCCGCGACCGGGTGGCGTTCTGGAAGGACGTCCGGGTCGTCGACTGAGTCACCGTGCCGCCGGGGCGACTGGCACCCGGCGGCCCCGGTGGGTCACCATGCTCCCATGGCCGACCCGCACTCCGACCCGTCCGGCACCGTCTACGGGGCCCGCCGCGCCCGTGGCGCCCGTGGTCTCCGGCTGCCGCAGGACCCGCTGATGCGGATCGCGCTGGGCGTCGGCGTGACCGGCGTACTCCTCGGGGCCTTCTTCGCCACCGGCGTGCTCGGCGGTGGCGACGAGCGGCCGGTGGTGCCGGCGGCGGCAGTGCCGACCGCGACGGCGAGCGAGCCGAGCGCGGAACCGTCGGCGGAGCCCACGCCGTCGTCTTCGCCCTCGCCGAGCGCGGCGCCGACCACCCCGGCCGCGCCGGTGGCCACGCCGAAGGTGCTCCGGGGCGTGCCGTCCGGGCGCTGCCTCGGCGTGACCGGCGACGAGGCCGAGGGCGCGCAGGCCGTGCTCGCCGACTGCACCGGCGGGCCCGAGCAGCAGTGGGTGGTCACGCCGGTCACGAACGACACCTACCTGCTGGTCAACGCCGCGAGCAGCAAGTGCCTGGACGTCAACGAGGCGAAGACCGACGACGGCACGGACGTGCAGCAGTGGTCCTGCAACGGGCAGGCCAACCAGCAGTGGCGGTTCCAGCAGGCCGGCGACGGCGTGGCGCTGCTGGTCGCCGTGCACAGCGGCAAGTGCGCGCAGGTCGACGACGCGGGCACCGAGCCCGGCCGCGAGTTGGAGCAGGCACCGTGCAGCGGCGCTCCGGAGCAGCAGTGGGCGGTCGGCTGACCGGCAGCGCGGGCGTCAACCCCGGTAGCTCCAGGCCCGCCGGCCCGCGACCACCGGGAGCGCGAACGCCGGTTCGTCGGCGGGACGGCGGCGCAGCAGCAGCGACAGCCCGGCCGCGCCGACCGACAGCGCGCCCGCCACGTACCAGGCCATCGCGTAGTCGCCGAGCCGATCCCGGACCAGCCCGGCGCCGGTGGCCGCGAGCGCGGCCCCGAACTGGTGCGCGGCGAACACCCAGCCGAACACCACCGCCCCGGACGCGCCGAACCACTCCCGGCACAGCGCCACAGTGGGCGGCACAGTCGCCACCCAGTCCAGCCCGTAGAAGACGATGAAGACCAGCATGCTCGGCCGGGCCGACCCGGCGAACAGGCTCGGCAGCACCAGCAGCGACGCCCCGCGCAACGCGTAGTAGGCGCCGAGCAGCAGCCGCGCGTCGACCCGGTCGGTGAGCCAGCCGGAGGCGATCGAACCGGCGATGTCGAAGAGCCCGACCAGGGCGAGCAGCCCGGCCGCTGTGGTCTCCGGCATGCCGTGGTCGTGCGCGGCCGGCACGAAGTGCGTACCCACCAGGCCGTTCGTGGTCGCGCCGCAGATCGCGAAACCAGCGGCGAGCAGCCAGAACGGCCGCGTCCGCGCGGCGGCGGCGAGCGCGCCGACCGCCCGGGCCGCCGCGCCGCCCTCCGGCCGGGCCGGCGGCACGACCTCCGTCGCGCCGTAGGCGGGCCGCCCCAGATCCGCCGGGTGCTCGCGCAACAACCACACCACAAGGGGTACGACCGCCAGCGCGGCCCCGGCCACGACGAGTGCCGCCGTGCGCCAGCCGTGGTCGCGCACCAGCACCGCCAGCAGCGGGAGGAAGACCAGCTGCCCGGCCGCCCCACCCGCGGTGAGCACACCCGTCACCAGGCCCCGGCGCTTGACGAACCAGCGCCCGGTCACCGTCGCCACGAACGCCAGGGCCATCGAGCCGGTGCCCAGCCCGACGAGGACGCCCCAGCACAGGATGAGCTGCCAGCTCTCGGTCATCGCCACGGTCAGGCCACTTCCGGCGGCCACCAGCACCAGCGCGCCGGCCACCACCCGGCGGATGCCGAACCGGTCCATCAGCGCGGCGGCGAACGGCGCGGTGAGCCCGTACAGCAGCAGGTTGACCGAGACGGCGGCGGAGATGGTCGCCAGCGGCCAGCCGAACTCGGCGTGCAGCGGATGCAGTAGCACGCCGGGTGTGGCCCGGAAACCGGCCGCGCCGACGAGCGCGACGACGGCGACGGCGGCGACGAGCCAGGCCGGGTGCAGGCGGGATCGGTTCACCAGCCGAGTCTCGGACCGGGGTGGCCTCGCCGACGAGTGGCCGGAAAGCCATCGTGCGCAATAATCGGGCCATGTCCGTACCGCACCGGGTCGCCGTCCTCGCCCTCGACGGGGTGGTGGCACTCGACCTCGGCACCCCCGCCCAGGTCTTCGGCGCCGCCCGCACCGACGGCGGCGTCCCCCTGTACCTCGTCGCCACGTGCACCCCCGGCGGGCAGCCGGTACGCAGCAGCGCCGGCTTCCAGGTGCTCCCCGAGCACGGCCTGGAACTCCTCGATACCGCCGACACCGTGATCGTCCCCGGCATCCACGCCGGCGCGCCACTGCTCGACGGCACGGTGGCCGCCGAGGTGGCCGACGCGCTGCGCGCCGCGTACACCCGGGGAGCACGCGTCATGTCCATCTGCACCGGCGCGTTCGTGCTGGCCGCCGCCGGTCTGCTCGACGGCCGCCCGGCCACCACCCACTGGGCGTACGCCCCACGCTTCCGTCGCCTGCACCCCGGCGTACGACTCGACCCCGACGTGCTCTTCGTCGACGACGGGCGCGTGCTCACCTCGGCCGGGGTGGCCGCCGGCATCGACCTGTGCCTGCACGTCGTCCGCACCGACCACGGCAGCGCGGCGGCCAACCGGGCGGCCCGGCGCTGCGTGGTGCCGCCGTGGCGGGACGGCGGGCAGGCCCAGTACATCGAACGGCCGGTGCCCCGGGGCACCGACCACGGCACCGCCGCCACCCGCGAGTGGGCCCGGCAGCGCCTGCACGAGCCGGTGGCGTTGCGCGAGATGGCCGCGCACGCGCGGATGAGCGTCCGTACGTTCACCCGGCACTTCCGCTCCGAGACCGGGCTCAGCCCGGCGCAGTGGCTGCTCCAGCAGCGCACCGAGCACGCGCGGCTGCTGCTGGAGACCACCGACCTGAGCGTCGACCGCATCGCCCAGGACGCGGGTTTCGGCACCACAGCCGCGCTCCGCCAGCACTTCCACGCCCGGGTAGGCGTGTCCCCCACCGCCTACCGCCGCACGTTCCGCCACCCTTCCCCCGCGGCGTCCCCCGCGACG
>NZ_MAGP01000172.1 GCF_002926165.1 Micromonospora chalcea
GTGCAAGATCGCGGGGGCGGGGGGGGTGGGTCAGGGGTGGGTGGTCCGGGTTATGGCTCTCGTCAGGGCGGGGCCGCGGTAGATGAAGCCGGTGTAGAGCTGGACCAGGGACGCGCCGGCGTCGAACATGCGCGTCGCGTCGTCCGGGTCGAGGATGCCGCCGACGCCGATCACAGGCAGCCGCCCGCCGGTCTCCCGGTGCACGAAGGCGACCATCTCCCGGGCCCGTACGGTCAGCGGCCGGCCGGACAGGCCGCCCGTCTCCGCGCCGCGCGCCCGGTCGGCCGGGGCCAGCCCGTCCCGGGCGAGCGTGGTGTTGGTGGCGATGACCCCGGCGGCGCCCCGGTCGAGGCAGACCTCCAGCAGCTCGGCCACGGCCGGCTCGGTGAGATCCGGGGCGATCTTCACCAGCACCGGCTTCTCCCCCACCAGCGCGGCCAGCAGCGCGTCCAGGTGGGACCGGTCCTGAAGCGAGCGCAGCCCGGGCGTGTTCGGTGAGGACACGTTCACGGCGAAGTAGTCACCGTGTCCCTTGAGCGCCCGGTAGGAGTCGAGATAGTCCTCGACCGCCTGGTCCAACGGGGTCACCTTGGACTTGCCGAGCGAGATGCCCAGCGGCACGCCGAGCGGGCGCGGCAACGCCGCCAGCCGGTCGGCGAGGGCCGCCGCGCCCGCGTTGTTGAAGCCCATCCGGTTGATCACCGCTTCGCTGTCGCGCAGCCGGAACAGCCGGGGCCGGGGATTGCCCGGCTGGGCGTGCGCGGTCACGGTGCCGACCTCGACGAAGCCGAAGCCCAGCGCCGGCCAGGCGGGCAACGCGAGTCCGTTCTTGTCCATCCCGGCCGCCAGCCCGACCGGGTTGGGGAAGCGCACCCCGAACACGGTGCGCGGCGCGGACCGGAAGTACGCCCGTCGCAGCGCCGCGAGAACGGCCGGCTGCCGCGACACCGCCGCGAGCCGTTCCAGGGTCCACTCGTGCGCCCCCTCGGCGTCCCCGCCCGCGAGCGAGAACAGCCGGGGCCGCACCACCTTCTCGAAGATCACGCCCCGGCCCCCCGCCCGCTCTCCCCGTTGATCATGAGGTTGGCGGCGGATTTGGAGATCCACATCGCCGCCAACCTCATGATCGGCGCGGTCAGGCGCGGGGTCACTCGCCCGCCCGGAGGGCGGCGTGCAGGTCCTGCAGGGGGCGGACCTTCAGGTCGCCCCGGATTCGGGCCTCGATGCCCATGACCGCGGCTGCGGCGCCGGGGACCGTGGTGACGCAGGGGATGTCGACGCTCACCGCGGCGCTGCGGATCTCGTACCCGTCGGAGCGGGCGCTCGCGCCGGAGCCCTGCGGCGTGTTCACCACCAGCGCCACGTCCCCGCCGAGGATCAGCGAGACCGCGTCCGCACCCTCACCCGACTCGTAGTGCTTGCGGATCTGCTCGCAGGCGATGCCGTGCCGGCGCAGCACCTCGGCCGTGCCGGTGGTGGCCACGATCTCGAAGCCCAGGTCGGCCAGGCGCTTGATCGGGAAGATCATGCCGCGCTTGTCCCGGTTGGCGACCGAGACGAAGATCTTCCCGGCGGTGGGCAGCGACCCGTACGCGGCAGCCTGCGACTTGGCGAACGCCTGCCCGAAGCCGGTGTCGATGCCCATCACCTCGCCGGTGGACTTCATCTCCGGGCCGAGCAGCACGTCGATGCCCTTGCCGGAGGGGGTGCGGAACCGCTTGAACGGCAGCACCGCCTCCTTGACCGCGATCGGCGCGTCGGCCGGCATGGTGCCGCCGTCGCCGGTGGGCGGCAGCATCCCCTCGGCGCGCAGCTGCGCGATGGTGGCGCCGAGCGCGATCCGGGCCGCCGCCTTGGCCAGCGGCACCGCCGTGGCCTTCGAGACGAACGGCACGGTACGGGAGGCGCGCGGGTTGGCCTCCAGCACGTAGAGCATGTCGCCCTGCAGCGCGTACTGGACGTTGAGCAGGCCGCGCACCCCGACGCCGCGGGCGATCTCCTCGGTGTAGCGGCGCACCTGGGCCAGGTGCGAGCCGGCCAGGGTGATCGGCGGCAGCGCGCAGGACGAGTCGCCGGAGTGGATGCCGGCCTCCTCGATGTGCTCCATCACGCCGCCCAGGTAGACGTCGCCGTCGGCGTCCACGAGCGCGTCCACGTCGATCTCGATGGCGTCGTCCAGGAACCGGTCCACCAGCACCGGGCGGTCCGGCGAGATGGCGGTGGCCCGGCCGATGTAGTCGCGCAGCGTGGCGTCGTCGTACACGATCTCCATGCCGCGCCCGCCGAGCACGTACGAGGGACGGACCAGCACCGGGTACCCGATCTCGTCGGCGATCGTCTTCGCCTCGTCGTACGACGTGGCCATGCCGTGCGCGGGCGCGCGCAGCCCGGACCGGGACAGCACCGCGCCGAACGCGTCGGGCTCACCGGCCAGGTGGATCGACTCCGGGGACGTCCCGACGATCGGCACCCCGGCGTTCTTGAGCCGCTGGGCCAGGCCGAGCGGCGTCTGCCCGCCGAGCTGGACGATCACCCCGATCACGCCGGGGCCGCCGGCGGCCTTGCCGGAGGAGTCCTCGGCGTGCCAGACCTCCAGCACGTCCTCGAACGTCAGCGGCTCGAAGTAGAGCCGGTCGGCGGTGTCGTAGTCGGTGGAGACGGTCTCCGGGTTGCAGTTGACCATCACCGTCTCGTAGTCCACGGCCCGGAGCGCCTGGACCGCGTGCACGCACGAGTAGTCGAACTCGATGCCCTGACCGATCCGGTTCGGCCCGGAGCCCAGGATCAGCACCTTCGGCCGCGCCGAGGGCGCCACCTCGGTCTCCGAGTCGTAGGTCGAGTAGTGGTACGGCGTGGTCGCCTCGAACTCGGCCGCGCAGGTGTCCACCGTCTTGTAGACCGGCCGTACGCCGAGCCGGTGGCGCAGCGTGCGGACGCCGTCCTCGGCGGCCAGCTCGGGACGCAGCGCGGCGAGCTGCCGGTCGGACAGGCCGGCGCGCTTGGCCCGGCGCAGCAGACCGGCGTCGAGCACCGGCGCGGCCACGATCTCGGCGCGCAGCTCGACCAGCGAGGCGATCTGGTCCAGGAACCACGGGTCCATGCCGCCGGACGCCTCGGACACCTCGGCGATCGACGCGCCCAGGCGCAGCGCCCGCTCGACGGTGTAGAGCCGGCCGTCGTGCGGCGTCCGCAGCGCCGCGAGGGTGTTCTCCAACGTGGCGCCGTCCGGGTCCGGAGTGGTCCAGAAACCCGACGCCTTGGTTTCCATCGAGCGCATCGCCTTGTTCAGCGCCTCGGTGAAGTTGCGGCCCAGGCTCATCGCCTCGCCCACCGACTTCATGGTGGTGGTCAGCTCCGGGTCGGCGCCGGGGAACTTCTCGAACGCGAACCGGGGGATCTTCACCACCACGTAGTCGAGCGTCGGCTCGAACGCCGCAGGCGTCTTGAGCGTGATGTCGTTCGGGATCTCGTCCAGCGTGTAGCCGATGGCCAGCTTCGCGGCGATCTTCGCGATCGGGAAGCCGGTGGCCTTCGACGCCAGCGCCGAGGAACGCGACACCCGGGGGTTCATCTCGATCACGACGATCCGGCCGTCGGCCGGGTTCACCGCGAACTGGATGTTGCAGCCGCCGGTGTCCACCCCGACCTCGCGCAGCACCGCGATGCCGAGGTCACGCAGCCGCTGGTACTCCCGGTCGGTGAGCGTCAT
Organism: Micromonospora chalcea; assembly: GCF_002926165.1. GTDB lineage: Bacteria > Actinomycetota > Actinomycetes > Mycobacteriales > Micromonosporaceae > Micromonospora > Micromonospora chalcea. The sequence goes on from NZ_MAGP01000172.1 coordinate 3,710, forward strand.
CGACGGCGCGACGGTGACGCTGTCGCCGGTGTGCACGCCCATCGGGTCGACGTTCTCGATCGAGCAGACCACCACCACGTTGTCGTGGCGGTCGCGCATCAGTTCGAGCTCGTACTCCTTCCAGCCGAGCACGCTCTCCTCGATGAGCACCTCGTGCACCGGGCTGGCCGCGAGGCCCGAGCCGGCGATGCGCTCCAGGTCCTCGTCGGTGTGCGCCATGCCGGAACCGAGGCCGCCCATCGTGAACGACGGCCGGATGACCACCGGCAGGCCCAGTTCGGCGACCGTCTCGCGGACCTCGTCCATCGAGTGGCAGACCCGCGAGCGCGGCACCAGCGCGGACGGATCCTCCAGGCCCAGCCGTACGCCGGCCTTCGCGACGATCTCCTTGAACAGCTGCCGGTCCTCGCCCCGGTTGATCGCCTCGATGTTCGCGCCGATCAGCTCGACGCCGTACTTCTCCAGCACGCCCGCCTCGTGCAGCGCGACGGCGGTGTTCAGCGCGGTCTGCCCGCCGAGCGTCGGCAGCAGCGCGTCGGGGCGCTCCTTGGCGATGACCAGCTCGACGAACTCCGGGGTGATCGGCTCGACGTACGTGGCGTCGGCGAACTCCGGGTCCGTCATGATCGTCGCCGGGTTGGAGTTGACCAGGCTGACCCGGATCCCCTCGCTGCGCAGCACCCGGCAGGCCTGGGTGCCGGAGTAGTCGAACTCGCAGGCCTGTCCGATCACGATCGGCCCGGAGCCGATCACCATGACGTGCTTGAGGTCGGTCCGCTTAGGCATTCTTGCGCCCCTCGATCAGCTCTGCGAAACGGTCGAAGAGGTAGTCCGCGTCGTGCGGGCCGGCCGCCGCCTCCGGGTGGTACTGGACGGTGAAAGCGGGGACGTCGACGCCCCGCAGCCCCTCGACCACGTTGTCATTGAGGCAGACATGTGACACCTGGACACCGCCGAACTCGGTCTGGATCACCTGATCCGGCACCACCGCGCCGTCCCCGGCGCCCGGCACCTGCACCGCGAAGCCGTGGTTGTGGCTGGTCACCTCGACCTTGCCGGTGGCCCGGTCGAGCACCGGCTGGTTGATCCCGCGGTGGCCGTACCCCAGCTTGTAGGTGCCGAAGCCGAGCGCCCGGCCGAGGATCTGGCTGCCGAAGCAGATGCCGAACAGCGGGATCCGCCGGGCCAGCACCTCCCGGGCCAGCGCCACCGGACCGTCGGCGGTCGCCGGGTCGCCCGGGCCGGGCGAGAAGAAGACCGCGTCCGCGCCGGTGGCGAGCAGATCCTCGATCGTCGACCCGGCGGGCAGCACGTGGGTGGTGACGCCGCGGGCGGCGAGCCGGCGCGGCACGTTGCGCTTGATGCCCAGGTCCACCGCGGCCACCGTGAACCGGTGCTCGCCTTCCGCCTCGACCACGTACGGCTTGGCGGTGGTCACCTCGTCGGACAGGTTCGCGCCGACCATCTGCGGCGAGCGGCGCACCCGCTCCAGCAGCGCGGCCGGGTCGTCCTCGACGCTGGAGATGCCGACCCGCATCGCGCCGCGCTCGCGCAGGTGCCGGGTCAGCGCCCGGGTGTCCACCCCGCTGATGCCGACGACGCCCTCGGCGGCGAGCCGGTCCTCCAGCCCGCCGTCGGCGCGCCAGTTGGAGCTGATCCGGGCCGGGTCACGCACCACGTACCCGGCCACCCAGATCCGGTCGGACTCGTCGTCCTCACCGTTGACGCCGGTGTTGCCGATGTGCGGCGCGGTCTGCACCACCACCTGCCGGTGGTACGAGGGGTCGGTGAGCGTCTCCTGGTAGCCGGTCATGCCGGTGTTGAAGACCGCCTCGCCGAAGGTCTCCCCGACGCTGCCGTACGCCTCGCCGTGGAACGTGCGCCCGTCCTCGAGGACGAGAATCGCAGGACGTCTCTTCACTTGACTGCCTTTCCGTCCAGGACCGTCGGCTCGCCGCGCAGGAAGGTCGCCACGATGCGACCCGGCAGCGTCATGCGGGCGTACGGGGTGTTACGACTACGGCTGGCCAGCTCCGCCGGTTCGATGACGCGGCGGGCGGCGGGGTCGACAAGGGTCAGGTTGGCCGGCACGCCGGGCGCCGGGTCGACGCCGTGCCCGGTCAGCCCGGCGATGCGGGCCGGCGTGCGGGACATCCGCTCGGCGATCAGGTCCCAGCGGGGGCCGAACACGTCGAGCGCGATGGACAGGGCGGTCTCCAGGCCGAGCATGCCCGGCCGGGCGTACGCCCACTCGCACTCCTTGTCCTCCACGGCGTGCGGGGCGTGGTCGGTGGCGATGATGTCGATCACGCCCTCGGCCAGCGCCTCCCGCAGCGCGGCGATGTCGGCGGCGGTGCGCAGCGGCGGGTTGACCTTGAAGACCGGGTCGTAGCTCTCCGCCTTGGCGTCGGTCAGCAGCAGGTGGTGCGGCGTCACCTCGGCGGTGACCCGTACCCCGCGCGCCTTGGCCTGGCGCAGCACCTCGACGCTGCCGGCGGTGGAGACGTGGCAGACGTGCAGGCGGCTGCCGACGTGCTCGGCCAGCAGCACGTCCCGGGCGATGATCGCCTCCTCGGCGACGGCCGGCCCGCCGGTCAGGCCGAGGCGGGTGGACACCTCGCCCTCGTGCATCTGCGCGCCCTCGGTGAGCCGGGGCTCCTCGGCGTGCTGGGCGATCACGCCGTCGAACGCCTTGACGTACTCCAGCGCCCGGCGCATCAGCCGCGGGTCGGCCACGCAGTGCCCGTCGTCGGAGAAGATCCGCACCCCGGCGGCCGAGTCGGCCATCGCGCCCAGCTCGGCCAGGCGCTCCCCGGCCAGCCCGACGGTGACCGCGCCGATCGGCTGCACGTCGACCAGGCCGGCCTCCCGGCCGAGCCGCCACACCTGCTCGACCACGCCGGCGGTGTCGGCGACCGGCGAGGTGTTCGCCATCGCGCACACCGCCGTGTAGCCGCCGAGCGCCGCGGCCCGGGAACCGGACTCGACGGTCTCGGCGTCCTCCCGGCCGGGCTCGCGCAGGTGGGTGTGCAGGTCGACCAGGCCGGGCAGCGCGACCAGGCCGGTCGCGTCGACGACCGTGGCGTCGTCGGCGGCGAGTCCGTCGCCGACGGCTGCCACCATGCCGTCGCGGATGAGCAGGTCGGTCGGCTCGCCGCCGACCACACTGACGCCTGTGATGAGGTACGCGGTCACCGGTTGTTCCCTCCGAGCAGCAGGTAGAGCACGGCCATCCGCACGGAGACCCCGTTGGCGACCTGTTCGACGATGGTGGAGCGGGGCGAGTCGGCCACCTCGGGCGTGATCTCCATGCCCCGGTTCATCGGCCCGGGGTGCATGACGATCGCGTGCTCGGGCAGCCGGCGCATGCGCGGCCCGTCGAGCCCGTAGCGGCGGGCGTACTCGCGGGCCGACGGGAAGTAGGAGTCACCCATCCGTTCGCGCTGCACCCGCAGCATCATCACCACGTCCACATCTGGGAGAACGGCGTCGAGGTCGTAACAGACGTCGGTGCCGGGGGCCAGGGCGGCGGCGATGTCGACCGGGATGAGCGTGGGCGGGCCGATCAGGGTGACCTTCGCGCCGAGCGTGGACAGCAGCAGCACGTTGGAGCGGGCCACCCGGGAGTGCAGCACGTCGCCGACGATCGCCACGTGCAGGCCGTCGAGCCGGCCCAGCCGGGACCGCATCGTGTACGCGTCGAGCAACGCCTGGGTGGGGTGCTCGTGGGTGCCGTCACCGGCGTTGACCACCGACCCGTCGACCCACTCGGCCAGCCGGTGCGGCGCGCCGGAGGCGGGGTGCCGGACGACCACCGCGTCCGCGCCCATCGCCTGGAGCGTCAGCGCGGTGTCCTTCAGGCTCTCCCCCTTGGCCACGCTGGAGCCCTTGGCAGAGAAGTTGATCACGTCGGCGCTGAGCCGCTTGGCGGCCGCCTCGAACGAGATCCGGGTCCGGGTGGAGTCCTCGTAGAAGAGGTTGACCACGGTGCGCCCGCGCAGCGCGGGCAGCTTCTTGACCTCGCGCCCGGCCACCGTCGCCATCTCCGCGGCGGTGTCCAGGACCAGGGTGGCGGTGGCGGCGTCCAGGTCGGCGCCGGAGAGCAGGTGCCGGATCATGCGGGAGAGCCTCCGTACAGCCGTACCTCGTCGGCGCCGTCGGTCTCGGCGAGGGTGACCTTCACGTTCTCGGCCAGCGCGGTGGGGATGTTCTTGCCGACGTAGTCGGCGCGGATCGGGAGCTGACGGTGACCGCGGTCGACCAGGACGGCGAGTTGCACCGAGGCCGGGCGGCCGACGTCGCTGAGCGCGTCGAGCGCGGCCCGCACGGTGCGGCCGGAGAACAGCACGTCGTCGACGAGGATCACCCGCTTGCCGTCGATCCCGCCGGACGGCAGGTCGGTCGGGCCGACCGCGCGGGTGGCGTGCCGGCGCAGGTCGTCGCGGTAGAGCGTGATGTCGAGCACGCCGACCGGGACGGTGACGTCCTCGAACGTGCTGATCCGGTCCGCGAGGCGGCGGGACAGCGGCACACCGCGGGTGGGGATGCCGAGCAGCACGGTGTCGGCGGCGCCCTGGGTCTTCTCCAGGATCTGGTGGGCGATGCGGTCGACCACCCGCGACACGTCCGCAGCGGCGAGGATCACCTTCACCGAGGGTTGTCGCGGCGGTGACGAATGGGCAGCCGGTGGGTAGGCCACGGCGGACCTCCTTCCCCGCCTCACGGGACGGGTCGTTAAAGGACGTCTGGGTCGGCTCCGGGGGCCCGCGCGGGGCCCGGACCGGGGCTTCACGCCACGTTACCAGCGGTCACCGGGCCGCCCGCCGCCGGTACTGACCTGCTGGTCAGCCCGGAGAAATGGGGACAAGCCACACGAGCGTCCTAGACGTCGTGGACAGCAACACTTGACCGCGTGTCGCAATCCCCGTACCGTCACGCTCCGTAGCGATAGCTGGGAGAACCCCGAGCAGCACTGGGAGTGTCCGAATGCCCTCTGAATACGCCAAGTCGCTGGGCGCCCGCCTGCGCTCCATCCGCCAGCAGCAGGGCCTGTCCCTGCAGGGGGTGGAGGAGAAGTCGAACGGGCGGTGGAAGGCCGTGGTGGTCGGCTCGTACGAGCGCGGCGACCGCGCCGTCACCGTGTCCCGCCTGGCGGAACTGGCCGACTTCTACCGCGTTCCCGTCTCGGAGCTGCTGCCCGACGGCAGCGGGGTGCGTCACGAGCCCACCAGCAAGATCGTGCTGGACCTGGAGCGGCTCTACGACGAGGCCTCCGAGGACCTGGCCTACGTCGCCCGCTACGCGCGCGCCATCCAGCAGCAGCGCGGCGACTACAACGGCCGGGTGCTGTCCATCCGCGCCGACGACCTGCGCGCCCTCGCGATCGTCTACGACGCCTCACCGTCGGGGCTGATCGAGCGGCTGACCGAGCACGGCGTGCTGGTCGCCGACCCGCGGGCGTTCTTCGCGTCCTGACATCCGCGTACGAGAAGGGCCCGTGCCGTCCGGCACGGGCCCTTTCGTCGTCGGAGCGCGGGGCTCAGCGGCTGGCGTACTCGGCGATCCGGCCGAGGATGCCGTTGAGGAACCGGGGCGAGTCGTCCGTCGACATCTGCCGGGCCAGCTCCACCGCCTCGCTGATCGCCACCGCGTCGTCGATCTCGTCGACGTAGAGCAGCTCGTACACGGCGATCCGGGCCAGGTTGCGGTCGACCACCGGCATCCGGTCCAGCGTCCACCCCTCGGCGTAGCTGGCGATCGTCTCGTCGATCCGGTCGAGGTGCGCCGCCACGCCCTCGACCAGCCCGACCGCGTAGCCGAGGTGGTCGGGGCGCGGCTGCTCGATCCGCTCCAGGTAGCCGGCGAGCACCTCGACCGGCGGGCGGTCCCGCAGGTCGGCCTCGAAGAGCACGTCCAGCGCCCGCTTGCGCGCCTTGCGACGCGCGGGCATCTGCTGCTTGGGACCCTCGGCCATCAGGCTCGGCCGAGGTAACGGCCGTCGCGGGTGTCGACCTTGATCTTCTCACCGGTGGTGATGAACAGCGGCACCTGCACTGTGGCGCCGGTCTCGACGGTGGCCGGCTTGTTGCCGCCGGTCGACCGGTCGCCCTGCAGGCCCGGCTCGGTGTAGGTGACCTCGAGCACGACCGAGGTCGGCAGCTCGATGTACAGCGGCACGCTCTCGTGGGTGGCGACGGTCGCCTCGGCCTCGGGGAGGAGGTAGTTGGCGGCCTCGCCGACGGTGCCGCCGGGGACGGTGATCTGGTCGAACGTCTCCAGATCCATGAAGACGTAGTCCTCGCCGTCGGCGTACAGGTACTGCATGGTGCGCTTGTCCACGGTCGCGGTCTCGACCTTGGTGCCCGCGTTGAAGGTCTTGTCGACCACCTTGCCGGACAGCACGTTCTTCAGCGTGGTGCGCACGAAGGCACCACCCTTACCGGGCTTGACGTGCTGGAACTCGACGACGGCCCACAGCTCGCCGTCCAGGTTGAGTACCAGGCCGTTCTTCAGGTCGTTGGTGGTGGCCATTTCCTGCCTTGATCATCAATTGGCGGACAGACCGTCCAAGTCTACTCGCCCTGTCGAATCGGACTCGCACGCTGAGCCAGATGCTGCAGCGCCAGCCGGTAGCCGTCCACGCCCAGCCCGCAGATCACCCCGGTCGCCACCGCCGAGACCACCGAGTGGCGCCGGAACTCCTCCCGCGCGTGGATGTTGGAGATGTGCACCTCGACCAGCGGGCCGCGCAGCATAGCGCAGGCGTCCCGCACCGCTACCGAGTAGTGCGTCCAGGCCGCCGGGTTGAGCACCACCGCCGCCTCCTCGTCGGCCGCTGCGTGCAGCCAGGCCAGCATCTCGTGCTCGGCGTCGGTCTGCCGGACCACCACGTCCAGCCCCAGCTCCCGGCCGTGCCGCTCGCAGTCGGCCACCAGTTGGGCGTAGCTGGTCACCCCGTACACGTCGACCTGGCGGGTGCCGAGCCGGCCCAGGTTCGGCCCGTTGAGCACGTACACCCTCATGAGCTGATCTCCGCGTACGCGGCGGCGAGCAGGTCGTCCGGCGGCGCCTCCAGGATCGCCGGCCCGGCGATCCCGTCGAGCACCACGAACCGCAGCCGGCTGCCCCGGGCCTTCTTGTCCACCCGCATCGCGGCCAGCAGTTCCGGCCAGGCGTCGGCCCGGTAGCCGGTCGGCAGGTCGAGCGCGGTCAGCACCCGGCGGTGCCGCTCGGCGTCGGCCGCGTCGAGACGGCCGCCGGGCCGCGCGAGAGTGGCCGCGTAGACCAGGCCGACCGACACCGCGTGACCGTGCCGCCAGCGGTACCCCTCCACCTTCTCGATCGCGTGGGCGAGGGTGTGCCCGTAGTTGAGCACCTCGCGTACCCCGGACTCGCGCAGGTCCCCGGCGACCACGTCGGCCTTCACGCGGACCGCGCGCTCGACCAGTTCCCGCAGCACCGGCCCGGCCGGGTCGAGCGCGCCGGCCGGGTCCCGCTCGACCAGGTCGAGGATGACCGGGTCGGCGATGAACCCGCACTTGACCACCTCGGCCATGCCGGCGGCCAGGTCGGCCGGAGGCAGGCTGTCCAGCGTCGCCAGGTCGGCCAGCACGCCGGCCGGCGGGTGGAACGCGCCGACCAGGTTCTTGCCGGCTGCGGTGTTGATGCCGGTCTTGCCGCCCACCGCGGCGTCGACCATGCCGAGCAGCGACGTCGCGACCGGCACCCAGCGCACGCCGCGCAGCCAGGTCGCGGCGACGAAACCGGCCAGGTCGGTGACCGCGCCGCCGCCCACCCCGACCACCGCGTCGGTACGGGTGAACCCGGCGTCGCCGAGCCGCTCCCAGCAGGCCGCCGCCACGTCGACGTGCTTGCCCGCCTCGGCGTCCGGCACCTCGATCAGCAGCGGCGTCACGCCGCCCTCGCGGACCGCGTCGGCGAGCCGGTCGGCGAGCGCCTTGAGAGGCGGCGCGTGCAGGAAGGCCACCCGCTCGGCGCCCGCCAGCAGCACCGGCGGCGGGTCCAGCAGGTCACGTCCCACCAGCACGTCGTACGGCCGCTCGCCGCCGACCGGGATCCGGGTCACCTCGTCCATCGCGGGCAGCCTAGTCCAGCGCGCCGCCCCCGCGCGGCCGTTGTCCACTGGCTGGGTGTTTGTCCGGCCACATCGCGGGTAGGGCGGCCGGAATGAGTGAGACGACGGCACACGCGACCCGACCGGAGTCCGCGACGAGCATCCGGCTGCCCGCCACGATCCTCGGCGTCGGGCTCGGCGGCTTCGTCGACGGCATCGTCCTGCACCAGGTCCTGCAGTGGCACCACATGCTCAGCAGCACCGGCAGCGACCGGATCGGCGTGCGCGAGTACCCGGTGGACACCGTGCCCGGGTTGCAGATGAACACGCTCTGGGACGGCCTGTTCCACGTGGTCACCTGGGTGGCGGTGCTGACCGGCCTGGCCCTGCTCTACTCCCGGGTCACACACTCGCGGGGCCGGCTGTGGCGCTCGCCGATGCTGTGGGGCTGGGCGCTGATCGGCTGGGGCCTGTTCAACCTGGTCGAGGGCGTCGTCGACCACCACCTGCTCGGCATCCACCACGTCCGCGGCGGCCCGCACCAGCTCTGGTGGGACCTCGGGTTCCTCGCGCTCGGCGTGGTGCTGATCGCTGTCGGCTGGACGATCCAGCGCCGGGCCCGCGCGGTGGACCTCTGCGCGCCGGAGCGCCGGTGAGCCTGGCTCACGCCGGGCACGCCGGCGGCGGCTTCCCGGCGATCGCGCTGATCCCGGCGGCGCTGTTCTGGGCGTACCTGGCCGCCGCGCTGCGGCTGCGGGACCCGGGCGGGCCGGGCTGGCCGCACGCCCGGACGGCGAGCTTCGGGCTGGGCGCGCTGCTGCTGGCGGGCGGGCTGGCGTGGCCGGCCGGCGACTTCGTCGGGCACATGTGGCAGCACCTGCTGATCGGCATGCTCGCGCCGCTGGCGCTCGTGCTCGGCGCCCCGGTCACGCTGCTGCTGCGCACGCTGGACCGGCGTACCGGCCGGGCCCTGGTCCACCTGCTGCGGCATCCGACAGCACGGGTGCTCGGCCACCCGGTGACCGGCCTGCTGCTCACCGCGGGCGGGCTCTGGCTGCTCTACCTCACCCCGCTGTACCGGGCCACGCTGGACAGCCCGGCCCTGCACACGCTGGTGAACGTGCACTTCCTGCTCAGCGGCTGCCTGTTCGCCTGGTCGATCGCCGGTCCCGACCCGGGCCCGCACCGCCCGCGCGTACCGGTGCGGCTGGTGGTGATCGGGGTCGGGGTGGCCGCGCACGCCACCATCGCCCAGCTGCTCTACGCCGGGCTGTTCGTGGACGTGCCGGCGACCGCCGCCGAGCTGCGGGCCGGCGCCACGCTCATGTACTACCTCGGTGACCTGGCCGAGATCGCGCTGGCGCTGGCGCTGCTCGCCACCTGGCGACCGGAGCGGAGCCCTCGCCGCAGGGCGGCCGGGGCCGTTGCGGCAAATACCTGACCGGCCCGTCCCGACACGTTTCCCACGCACCCATGGCGTTCCACCCACCGACGCCATCGACGCCGACTGGAACGCCACGGGTGCCATAACGCTCGGGAGACACCCACGGCGTTCCACCCACCAACGTCATCCACGCCGGGTGGAACGTCATGGGTGCCACGACACCCCGGAGACACCCACCGCGTTCCACCGAGGGCGGGAGCCGGGCGCGGCAGTGCGGTTGTCAGGGCTTGAGCAGCGCGGCGATCTCCGCGGCCAACTCCTCCGGCGTACGCCCGTCCGTCACCACGGTCGCGGTCGCCACCTCGGCGTAGAGCGGGCGGCGCTGGTCCATCAGGTGCTTGAGCGTGGCGCGCGGGTTCAGCGCGAGCAACGGACGCCCGGCGCCCAGACCGACCCGCTTGACCGCGTCCGGCAGCTCCACCGACAGGTGCACCACGGTGTGGCCGATCAGCGCGGCCCGGTTCTCCTCGGCCAGCACCGCGCCGCCGCCGATCGCGAGCACGCCCGCGTGCGACGCGAGCGCCGCCGCCACGGCGGCCCGTTCGAGGGTACGGAAGTGCTCCTCCCCCTCGTCCACGAAGATCTCCGGAATGGGCTTGCCGGCGAGGTTCTCGATGTCGGCGTCGGTGTCCCGGAAGTCGACGCCGAGCGCCTCGGCCAGCGCCGTGCCGACAGTGGTCTTGCCGGCACCGGGCGCACCGACCAGCACGCAGATCGGCCGGGTGCTCACTTGATCACCAAGCTGTCGAGGTAACCGGTCAGGTTGCGGCGCATCTCGGCGACCGAGTCGCCGCCGAACTTCTCCATCGCCGCCTCGGCCAGCACCAGCGCGACCATCGCCTCGGCCACCACCGCCGCCGCCGGCACCGCGCACACGTCGGAGCGCTGGTTGATCGCGGTGGCCGGCTCGCCGGTGGTCACGTCGACCGTGGCCAGGGCCCGGTTCAGCGACGAGATGGGCTTCATGGCCGCCTTCACCCGCAGCGGCTCACCGGTGGTGATGCCACCCTCCAGGCCACCGGCCCGGTCGGTGATCCGCCGCACGCCGGTGGCGGTGGGCACGATCTCGTCGTGCGCCTCCGAGCCGCGCGAGCGGGCCTGCTGCCAGCCGTCGCCGATCTCCACGCCCTTGATCGCCTGGATCGACATGAGCGCGGTGGCGAGGCGCGCGTCGAGCTTGCGGTCCCACTGCACGTGGCTGCCCAGGCCCGGCGGCACCCCGTACGCGAGCACCTCGACCACGCCGCCGAGCGTATCGGCGGCCTTCTTCGCGGCGTCGACCTCGGCGACCATCCGGGCGCTGGCCTCGGCGTCGAGGCAGCGCAGCGGGTCGGCGTCGATGCGGGCGGCGTCCTCCGGGGTGGGGCGAAGCCCCGGCTTGACCGCAACCGGGCCCAGCTCGACCACGTGGGAGACGATCTCGACGCCGAGCGCCTGACGCACGAGCGCCTTGGCGACGGTGCCCACCGCGACCCGGGCGGCGGTCTCCCGGGCGCTGGCGCGCTCCAGGATCGGCCGGGCGTCGGTGTGCCCGTACTTCTGCATGCCGGCCAGGTCGGCGTGACCCGGGCGGGGACGGGTCAGCGGCGCGTTGCGGGCCTGACTCGCCAGCTCCTCCGGGTCGACCGGGTCGGCGGCCATCACGGTGCGCCACTTGGGCCACTCGGAGTTGCCGACCCGGATCGCGACCGGGCTGCCGAGCGTCACGCCGTGCCGGAGCCCGCCGATGATCTCGACCTCGTCCTGCTCGAACGACATCCGGGCACCCCGGCCGTAGCCGAGCCGGCGCCGGGCCAGCTCGCCGGAGATCTCCCCGGTGGTCACCTCGATGCCGGCGGGTACGCCCTCCAGCATCGCGACGAGGGCGGGTCCGTGCGATTCACCTGCAGTCAGCCAGCGCAACACGACGGTCAGTGTGTCACGCCCGGTGGTCACCGGCGTACGCCGCCCGCCGCATCCCGCCCACCGGACAGGCCGCCTCCGCGCCGATCTGCCGCCTCGTGGGGCGAGGCGTTAACAAGGGGCCCTTCCTCTACCGGAGGAGTTAATAAGGGGCCCTTCCTTACACCGGCAGGGCAGCGCGCATCGCGGCGCGTGGGGCGGTGACGCCGGTGAAGTGCTCGAACTGGCCGTACGCCTGGGCCAGCAGCAGGTCCAGCCCGGAGACCACCCGGCACCCGGCTGTCAGCGCCGCCGCCGCCAGCGGCGTGGGCCACGGATCGTAGACGACGTCGAAGAAGACCGACTCCGGTCGCCAGTCGAAGTTGTCGGCGAGCGGGTCGGCCACGCCCTTCGGCACCGTGGAGATCACCAGGTCGGCGCGGGCATGCGCGGGCGCGCCGTCCCACTCGGCACCGGCCAGCGGCACACCGGCCGCCGCCGCGACCGGGCGCAGCTCGTCGACCGCCTCCGGGCGGCGGGCCACCACAGTCACCTCGGCCGCCCCGATCCGCGCTGCCGCCGCGATGGCCGCCCGGGCGGTGCCACCGGCGCCGAGCACGGTGACGACCGCCCCGGCGACGCAGCCCGCGCCGGTGAGCACCTCGACCATGCCAGTGACGTCGGTGTTGTCCGCGTACCAGGTGCCGTCGGCGCGTCGTACCAGCGTGTTGGCGGCGCCGACGGCGGCGGCGTCCGGTGAGACCTCGTCGGCCAGCGCGAGCGCCGCCTCCTTGCCCGGCATGGTCACCGACAGCCCGGCCCATTCCGGGCCGAGGCCCGCGACCAGGCCGGGCAGGTCGTCGGCGCCGGCTTCGATCTGGGTGTACGACCAGCCGCTCAGCCCGGCCGCCGCGTACCCGGCGGTGTGGATCACCGGGGAGAGCGAGTGGGCGATCGGCTTGCCGACCACCGCGGCGCGGCGGGGATCGGCCATCAGATGATCCCGGCCTCGCGCGCCTTCTGCTCGTTGCGCTGGTGCTCGGCGTAGGTCTCGGCGAACGCGGAGTGGCCCTCCTTGTCGATCGCCACGAAGTAGAGCCACTTGCGGTCCGGCGGGTTCAGCGCGCCCTCCAGGGCCTGCTTGCCCGGGTTGTTGATCGGCGTGGGGATCAGGCCGCGCAGCTTGCGGTTGTACGGGTTCTTCGGGTTGTCCAACTCGGCGGGCGTCATGTCCTTGGATGCCTTGGTCTTCTGGCCGGTCAACTCCAGGTAGTAGTTGACAGTGACGTCCATCTCCAGGCAGTTGCACGGGAACTCGCCGTAGACCCGGTTGTACGCGACCCGGGCGACCTTGCCCAGGTCGTCCTTGTTGCCCGCCTCGGCCTGCGCCAGCGACGCGACGATCAGCGCCTCGTACGGGGTGATGCCCCCGCGCTCCGCCTGCACCTTCTCGGCGAACTTCAGGCCACCGGTGACGCCGAGGAAGTTGTCCACCATCAGCTTGAGCACCGTCTCGGCGGTGGCCTTCGGCGGGATCTCGTAGGTGTCCGGGAAGAGGAAGCCCTCGATCGAGGGCGTGACCTTCTTGCCGTCGGAACGCTTGAACCACCAGTCCGGCACGCCGAGCGCCTCCGGATCCTTCGCCGCCGCCTCGAAGTCCTTGACCGGGATGTCGGTCTTCTCGGAGAGCCGCTTGTAGACCGTCTTCGCGGTGAGCCCCTCGGGAATGGTGATCCCGTTCACGATCCGGTTCTTCAGGTCCAGCATCGCCGCGACCGCCGCGTCGCCGCTCATCTGCTTACGCAGCTTGTACGTGCCGGGCTGGATGTTCTTGCTGCGCGAGTTCGCCTCGGCGGCCTCGATGAACGCCTTGGTGCTCTTCACCACGTCGGCGGCGACCAGCGCGTCGGCCATGTCGGCGAGCAGCGCGCCCTGCTTGATCTCGACGGTCACCTCGCCGGTGCCGGAGCCGTCGTAGTCGGGGGTGACGAAGTAGTTCTGGACCCGGTCGAAGCCGTAGAACGCGCCGCCGCCGATGCCGCCCAGCAGGATCAGCGCGAGCGCGAGGGCGAGCAGGGTCTTGCCCCGGCCGCCGCCGGACTTGCCCTGCCGTCGGCGTACCGCGCCGCGCCGGTGCCGGCCCTTCTCCCCCCTGTCCTGCTCGTCGAAGCCCAGATCAAGGTCGTCGATCATTGCGTCCGCCTCCGCTGTGCGTCCAGCCAGCTCTGCAGAATCTCCACCGCGGCGGCCTGGTCGACCACCGCCCGTTGGCGCTTTCCCCGGACGCCCCGTTCGGCCAGCCTACGACTCGCGACGACGGTAGACATCCTCTCGTCCGTCAGCGTCACCGGAATCGGCCTCATTACATCAGCCAATCGGCTGGCATAGGCTGATACGTTCGCCGCCGCGGGGCCGTGCTTCCCGGCGAGGTTGACCGGCAGGCCGACCACGATCCCCACCGCCTCGTGCTCGGCGGCGAGCCGGACCAGCTCGGCCATGTCGGCGGGCACCGCGTCCGGTTCGGCGGTCAGGTCGCGGGCCAGCGTGACCAGGGGCGTGGCGAGGATGCCGTGCGGATCACATCGGGCCACACCCACCCGGACCTGGCCCACGTCGACGCCCAGCCGGACGCCACGGGACAGCTCGGCCACTATCGGACACCTCCCCGCCGGTACGGGCCAGGGCGGACCGGGTGGTCCGCCCTGGCGTCGATCGGTGCGCTCATGCCGTGCCGACCGGGCATGCGCTCACGGCCCTCGCTCCGCTCGGTGCGTTCACTCATGCCGTGCCAGCGACCGCCTGCTCGACGGTGACCAGCAGGTTCGGCGCCTCCGCCGCGGGCAGGCCGCCGCCCTGGGCCAGGTCGTCGGCGCCGCCGCCCCGGCCGGAGAACGCCGCCTTCACGAGGTCCTTCGCGCTCAGGCTCCGGCCCCGGGCGGCCTGGTTGACGGCCACCACCAGGGACGCCTTGCCGTTGGCCCGGGCCGCCACCGCGACCACCGCCGGGCGGGCCGGGTCGATCCGGCCCCGGATCTCCTGGGCGAGGGTCCGCACGTCGTTCGCGGCCGCGCCCTCGGGGGCCTCGGTGCCGACGTACGCGACGCCGCGCACGTCCTTGGCCTGCGCGGCCAGGGCGCCGGCTCCGCCGAGCACGAGCTGGGCGCGCAGCTTCTCCAGTTCCTTCTCCGCGTCGCGAAGCTGGGTGACGGTCTGCTCCACCCGGTCGGCGACCTGCTCGCCGGGCACCCGGAACAGCTCGGCCAGCCGGGACACCAGCAGGTGCTCGCGGGCCAGGAAGCCGAACGCGTCCATGCCGACGAGCGCCTCGATCCGGCGTACCCCGGAGCCCACCGACGCCTCGGAGAGGATCTTCACCAGGCCGAGCTGGGCGGAGCGGGCCACGTGCGTACCGCCGCACAGCTCCCGGGCGTAGTCGCCGACCTCGACGACCCGGACCCGCTCGCCGTACTTCTCGCCGAACAGGGCCATCGCCCCGATCCGGCGCGCCTCCTCCTGGCTGGTGACGAACGCGTGCACCTCCAGGTCGGCCAGCAACACCTCGTTGACCTGCTGCTCCACGTCGTGCAGCACGCTCGGCGCCACACCCGTCGGGGTGTTGAAGTCGAACCGCAGTCGGCCCGGCGCGTTCAGCGAACCGGCCTGGGTGGCCGACTCGCCGAGGAAGTTGCGCATCGTCTGGTGCACCAGGTGCGTCGCGGTGTGCGAGCGGGAGATCGCCCGGCGGCGGGACACGTCGATCTCGGCGTACCCGGTCTCCCCGGAGCGGACCTCGCCGCGCACCACCTTGGCCCGGTGCACGATCAGGCCGGGCACCGGCTGCTGCACGTCGAAGACCTCGACCTGGCCGCCGCCGACGGTGATGAGCCCCTGGTCAGGCTGCTGCCCGCCGCCCTCGGCGTAGAACGGGGTGGTGTCGAGCACCAACTCGATCGTGTCGCCCTCGACCGCGGCGGAGATCGCGGCGCCGCCGGACAGCAGCGCGCGCACCCGCGACTCACGGCTCAGCTCGGTGTAGCCGGTGAACTCCACCGGCCCACCGCCGTCGAGCACCGACCGGTACGCCGACACGTCGGTGTGCCCGGTCTTGCGCGCCTGCGCGTCGGCCTTGGCCCGGCTGCGCTGGTCGGCCATCAGCCGGCGGAAGCCCTCCGCGTCGACCTGCAGCCCCTGCTCGGCCGCGATCTCCAGGGTCAGGTCGATCGGGAAGCCGTACGTGTCGTGCAGCTGGAACGCCTTGTCACCGGAGAGCGCCGCCTTGCCGGCCGACTTGGTCTCCGCGATGGCGGTGTCCAGGATCGTGGTGCCGGCGCGCGGCGTGCCGAGGAACGCGTCCTCCTCGGCGTACGCGTACTGGGAGATCCGGCCGAAGTCCTCGGCCAGCTCCGGGTACGACGGCGCCATGCAGTCGCGCGCCACCGGCAGCAGCTCCGGCAGCGCCCGGTCCTGGTAGCCCAGCAGCCGCACCGCCCGGATCGCCCGCCGCATGATCCGGCGCAGCACGTAGCCCCGGCCCTCGTTCGACGGGGTCACCCCGTCGCCGATCAGCATCAGCGAGGTGCGCACGTGGTCGGCGATGACCCGCAGCCGTACGTCGTCCGGGTGCGACTCGTTCGCCGCGTGACCGGAGTGCACGCCGTAGCGCTTGCCGGTCAGCTCGGCGGCCTTGTCGAGGATCGGGCGGACCTCGTCGATCTCGTAGAGGTTGTCCACGCCCTGCAGCAGCGAGGCCATCCGCTCCAGGCCCATGCCGGTGTCGATGTTCTTCGCCGGCAGGTCACCGAGGATCGGGAAGTCCTCCTTGCCGGTGCCCGGGCCGCGCTCGAACTGCATGAAGACGAGGTTCCAGAACTCCAGGTAACGGTCCTCGTCGACCTCGGGACCGCCCTCGCGGCCGTAGGCCGGGCCGCGGTCGTAGTACAGCTCGGAGCACGGGCCGCACGGGCCGGGGATGCCCATCGACCAGAAGTTGTCGGCCTTGCCGCGGCGCACGATCCGCTCGGCCGGCACGCCGGTGGCGCGCCAGATGTCGTACGCCTCGTCGTCGTCCAGGTAGACCGTGGCCCAGATCCGCTCCGGGTCCAGCCCGAAACCGCCCGCCTCGACCGACTTCGTCGCCAGGTCCCAGGCGAGCGGGATCGCCCCGGACTTGAAGTAGTCACCGAAGGAGAAGTTGCCGTTCATCTGGAAGAACGTGCCGTGCCGGCTGGTCTTGCCGACCTCGTCGATATCAGGCGTCCGGATGCACTTCTGCACGCTCGTCGCCCGCGCGTACGGCGGGGTCTGCTGGCCCAGGAAGTAGGGCACGAACTGCACCATGCCCGCGTTGATGAACAGCAGGTTCGGGTCGCTGATGGCGGGCAGCGGAGCGGACGGCACCACGGTGTGCCCGTTCGCCTCGAAGTGGGCGAGGAACCGCCGCTTGATCTCCGCCGTCTTCATCGCTGGTGGTCCTCCGGGAAAATCTCTCGGTCGCCGATGCGCGGGTCCTCCCGCAGCTCGGCGAACTGGTCGTCGTACACCTCGCCGCGGGCGAAGGCCTCGTGGATCTCCTGCTCACGCTCGGCCATGCCGACCCGGACGTCGTCCACGAACGCCCGCAGCGACTCGACCAGACCGCCGGCGGACTCGGACAGCCCGCTGGCGATGCCGGCCGGGGTGTACGCCTGCGCGGTCCGGGTGGCCTTGCGCACCACCAGGACGCCCACGGCCAGCCCGATGCCCAGCCAGAACAACCGCCTCATGCTCTCATCCTCCCGCGTACGCCGGTCGGGGTCAGCGGTTGCCGCGCTTGGCGGCGCGACGCTGCTGCTTGATGGTGTCGCGCACCTCGCGCTCGGTCTCGGCGTGCCGGCGCGCGGAGGCGGCGCGGCGCACGCCGTACCCGAACGCGGCCACCTTCACCAGCGGGTTCGCGGCGGCGGCCGAGACCACGGTGGCCAGGTTCGCCACGTTCGCGGTGACGTTCTGCGCGTGGCTGGTCATGGTGTCCACCTTGGCGAGCTGCAGGTTCACCCCGTCCAGCGAGGTCTGCACCTGCTCCAGCGCCACGTTGACGTTCTTCACCGTGGTGTTCACGTCCCCGAGCAGCGGCGCGGTGCGCTCGTTCACCTCGGTGATCATGCGGGTCGTCGCGTCCACGGTGTGCCGCAGCCGCAGGATCGGCACCGCCAGCACGAGCACCAGCATCAGGAACGCGCCGGCCGCGATCAGCGCAGCGATTTCTCCACCACTCACGCGCATGTCCTCCTCAAGCAGTGTCCCGGAACCCGACGCCCCGGAACGCGCGACCGTACCTACCCACTTCGCGCCACGCCGACCCGGTCACCGGGCGCGGACGGGCGTGCCAGCCCCAGACCCTACCGTCCGTGATGAAAGTCGACTCACGACGGTGAGGGAGTCGCCTCGCCCAGCGGGTCGTCGGTCAGCGTCGGGAACGGATCCTCACCGGTGAGTGACGGATCGGTGGTCGGCGTCGGCCCGGTGCGCTCGTCGTCGATCGCGTTGCGCACCTTCACCGACACCAACGAGCCGGTGCACGTCGCCGCTGCGGGCGCGGCCGGCGCGGAGGGCGCGGGCGCACCGTCGATCGGCGGCGGCGTGCAGGCCGGGTCGCGTACCCACAGGTCAAGCGTGAGTTCGTCGCGACGCCAGCAGGTGTAGCTGCCCTCGACCTTCTCCTCCGGGCAGCGTTCGACGCTCCACCGCCGCCAGCCGTCCTTGGCCAGCGCCTGCTCGTAGACGGCGACCGTCTGCTCCCATCCCTGCTCCGACTCGACCGCGCGTTCCCGCAGCCGGCAGTCCTGCAGGCACCAGCGGCTGCCGCTGACGTTGTCGACTGTCTTCTTCTCGGCCCAGGCGGGCACGTCGAGCGCGTCGAGGGTGTCGAAGACCGGATCGCGGCTGAGCGTCCGCATGCCGAAGTAGAGCGGTACCGCGCCCAGCAGCAGGAGGCTCACCAGCGCGAGGACACCCATCCGCAGGCGGCGCCGCTCGCGCATCTGCCGCCGCAGCTCGGACCGGGCGCCGCGCAGGCCACCGGCCTCCGCGTCGGTCTCGTCCACGCCGGGACCGGCGGGTCGCGGCGCGGGCATGCCGTCCGCGCCGGGCCGTGGCCCGGCAGCCTCCCCCGGGGGTACGACAGCAGCCGCCCGCGCCACCGCCGGAGCGCCCGGAGGCGGCGCCATGCCGGCCGGGTTGCCCGGACCGCTGCGGTCCGGCTCCGGTCCGGGGCCGGCCGCCCGGCCGGTGGTCCGCTCGTCCGGTCCGACCGGTCGCGCCACACCCGCCGCCGCGCGGGCGGCAGGCGCCGGTCCGGCGGCCGCGCCCCGGGCGCCGGGTGCCACCGGTGGACGGGGTCCGCCACCGGGCGGAGGTGCCTCACCGGGCCGGACCGGGCCGGACCCGCCGGGCCCCTGCCGGGGCGGATGCGGGCCGGGACCGCCGGGTCCCTGCCGGGGTGGGTGCGGGCCGGGACCGATACGGCCACCGTCGCCGCCGGGCGGACCGGCCGGACGCGGCGGGCCACCACCGGGACGGCCACCACCGATCGGCACACCACCCGTGCGCTCGACGTCGCTCTGCGGGCCGCCCCGGCGTACCACCCGGTGGCGGCCGGGGTTCGCGGCCGGGGCGGGCATCGGAGGCTCCGCCGGTGGCGCGACGGACTGATCGGGCC
>NZ_MAGP01000173.1 GCF_002926165.1 Micromonospora chalcea
GGCGTGGGGTGGGAATGCGGGAGTGTGGGCGGGCGTTGCGGGTGGCGGACCTCCTGTGCCGGGTGGAAGACGCCCGTGGCAGACTGGTCAATCGGCCACCGGTTCCGGTTCACGCCCGAGCCCGTCGCGGACGACGGGGAGCATCGACGGCGACCCGGCGACCACCGACGAAAGGACCGAGGCGACATGAAGCCCAACATCCACCCGGAGTACGTGACCACCGAGGTCCGCTGCTCCTGCGGCAACACCTTCACGACCCGCAGCACCGCCAAGGGCGGCGCCATCAGCGTCGAGACCTGCAGCGCCTGCCACCCGTTCTACACCGGTAAGCAGCGCGTGCTGGACACCGCCGGTCGGGTCGCGAAGTTCCAGCAGAAGTACGCCAAGGTTCAGGGCAAGAAGGCCAAGTAGCTCCGTCGACGACGCCCGTGTCCGGCTCCTGCCGGGCACGGGCGTTCGTCCGTTTGCGCCGGTTTTCACACCCAAGGAGCATCCGCAGCATGAGCAGTGAGCGCCTGGCCGCCCTCCTCGACGAGTACGCCGAGCTGGAGCGGCGGCTGGCCGACCCGGCCATCCACGCCGACCAGGGCACCGCCCGGCGGGTCGGCCGCCGGTACGCCGAGCTGGTCCCGCTGCACAAGGCGGCCGGCGAGCTGGAGCAGGCGCGCGCCGACCTGGCCGCCGCGCGCGAGCTGGCCGCCGAGGACGCCACGTTCGCCACCGAGGCGGAGGCCATCGCCAGCTCCCTGCCGGCGCTCGAGGAACGGCTCGCGGAACTGCTCATCCCGCGCGACCCGCACGACGCCAAGGACGTGATCGTCGAGATCAAGGCCGGTGAGGGCGGCGAGGAGTCGGCGCTGTTCGCCGGGGACCTGCTGCGGATGTACACCAGGTACGCCGAGCGGCACGGCTGGGTCACCGAGGTGATCGACGCCCAGGACTCCGACCTCGGCGGCGTCAAGGACGTGTCGCTGGCGATCAAGAGCAAGGGCGTGCCGGAGGGCGGCAACGGGGTCTGGTCCCGGCTCAAGTGGGAGGGCGGCGTGCACCGGGTGCAGCGTGTCCCGGTCACCGAGTCGCAGGGCCGGATCCACACCAGTGCCGCGGGCGTGCTGGTGCTGCCCGAGGCGGAGGACGTCGACGTCACCATCGACCCGAACGAGCTGCGCATCGACGTGTTCCGCTCGTCCGGCCCCGGTGGGCAGTCGGTGAACACCACCGACTCGGCGGTACGGATCACCCACGTGCCGACCGGCATCGTGGTGTCCTGCCAGAACGAGAAGTCGCAGCTGCAGAACCGCGAGCAGGCCATGCGCATCCTGCGGGCCCGCCTGCTCGCCGCGGCCCAGGAGCAGGCCGACGCGGCGGCGTCGGACGCCCGCAAGGCGCAGGTCCGCACCGTGGACCGGTCCGAGCGGATCCGCACCTACAACTTCCCGCAGAACCGGATCACCGACCACCGCATCGGCTACACCGCGTACAACCTGGACCTGGCGCTGGCCGGCGAGCTGGACGGGGTGCTCGACGCGCTGGCCGAGGCGGACCGCGCGGCGCGCCTGGCCGGCGAGACGGAGCTGTCCCGCCGCTGACCGCTGGGTGTTAACAGGGGGCCCTTCCTCTACCGGAGGCGTTAACAGGGGGCCCTTCCTTACCGCTCAGCTCGCGCGTGGTCGCGCCTTGGCGCGCAGCATCTCCCGGTCGGCCAGCTCGAACGCGGTGCCGAGCGCCTCCCGGACGCTGACAGTGGTGCTGCCGTCGACCTCGGCGAAACCGATCGTCACCCCGACCGGCGTGTCCGGGACCAGGGACTCCCAGTCCTCGGTGCGGACGGCGGCCTCGATCCGCCGGGCCACCTCGACCGCCTCCGGCATGACGGTGTCGGGCAGCACCACGACGAACTCGTCGCCGCCGTAGCGGGCCACGAAGTCGCCCCGCCGCATCACCCGGTTGATCACCCCGGCGACCCGTTGCAGCACCAGGTCGCCGGAGTGGTGGCCGTGGCGGGTGTTCACCGCCTTGAACCCGTCGAGGTCGCAGACGCCGATCACCACGCGCTCGCCCCGGGACACCACGGCGCCCAGGTAGCGCTCCAGCCGGCGCCGGTTGGGCAGGCCGGTGAGCGGGTCGGTGAGCGCCTCGCCCTCGTAGCGGGCCGCCTCGCGGCGCATCTCCTCGTGGTCGATCCGGGCGGCGATGCCGTCGATGTAGACGTCCCGCAGCCGGTCGCTGCGCCGCGCGGCCAGCCGGAACGCGTGCCGGTCGGCCCGGTGCGCGCCCGCGTGGTCGCCGGCCCGGGCCAGCGCGACGCTGCGCAGCCGGGGTGCCTCGGCCGCGCCGAGCGTCTCGTCGGAGACCTGGAGCGCGTCCAGCCGGGTGACCGCCTCGATCGGGCGGTTGGCGGCGACGGCCAGGCAGACCTGACCGAGCTGGCGCAGGTCGCGGGCGCGGGCGCTGTCGCCGCCGTGGCCGAGCAGCCGTTTCGGGTCGGCGTCTCCGGCGGACTCCACCCGGTCGCCGAGCGCGGCCCGCCGGGCGGCCGCGTAGCCGTACGCGGCGAGGCTGCTGGGGCGCAGGTTGCCGGCCCGCCCGCCGCGCAGGAAGCGGGCCAGGTCACCGGCGACGTCGCGGAGCACCCGCAGGCAGCCGTCGCTGTCGCCGTTGTGGTCCAGCGCCACCGCGTTGCGCAGCCGGATCCCCGGCGCGGCGAACGTCTCCTCCGGGATGCCGGCGCTGAGCCCCACCTCGCGGGCCCGCTCGATCGCGCCCAGAGCGTGGCCGTGGAAGCTCAGGTACGAGTACGCCATCGCGAGGTCGTGCCAGCCCCACGCGGTGTCCCGGTCCGGCGTGTCGTCGGCGCCCAGCGCGCGGGCGGCCCGGACCAGGTGCATCACGCACCGGTCCAGCGCGCCCTGGTGGTGGGCGGCGAGCGCGGCGAGCGCGTTGAGGTGCCCGTGCAGGTAGGGCTCGGCGAGGTCGCGTACCGCGGCGGAGGCGTCCTCGACGGCCCGGGTGAACTCGGCGGTCCGGCCGAGGTTGATCAGCGCGGACAGGCGCTGCACGAGCGCGTCGGCGCGGGCGTACGGGTCGCCGGTGGTGCGGATGACGCGGTCGAGCAGGACGCACGCCTCCGCGGACCGGCTGGCCTCCTGCAGTGACCGTGCGCGTCGGAGAGCGTCAACCTGGTCCTCGACCTGGTCGAGCCAGCCCACTCGCGACCTCCCTGCGGTGTGTGCCCGGACGCACCCGCTCGTGAGGTGAGCCGCGACGCCTCATGATTATTGCGTGACCGCACTCCCGCAACACCCGTCCGAAGGGACAGAACGCGAACGCGCCTCGCTGGTGATCAACCGGGTGGCGCGCGCGCTCGCCGTGGCGGGCGTCGAGGCGCCCCGCGCCGAGGCCGAGCAGCTGGCCGCGTACGTCCTGGACGTGCCACGCGGCCGGCTGGCGCTGGCCGACGGCTTCACCCCGGCGCAGCGTGACCGCCTGGACGCCCTCGTCGGGCGGCGGGTGACCCGGGAGCCGTTGCAGCACCTGCTCGGCTCGGCCGGTTTCCGGCACCTGGAGCTGGCGGTCGGGCCGGGCGTGTTCGTGCCCCGGCCGGAGACCGAGCTGCTGGCCGGGTGGGGGATCGAGCGGGCCCGGGAGCACGCCGCGCCGCTCGTGGTCGACCTGTGCAGCGGCTCCGGCGCGATCGCCCTGGCGGTGGCGCAGGAGGTGCCCGCGGCCCGGGTGGTGGCTGTGGAACGGTCCCCGGCCGCGCTGGCCTGGCTGCGGCGCAACGCGGCCGACCGGGCTGCCGCCGGGGACCGGCCGGTCGAGGTGGTGGCCGCCGACGTGACCGGTCCGGAGCTGCTGGCCGGCCTGGCCGGGCGGGTCGACGTGCTGCTGTGCAACCCGCCGTACGTGCCGAGGTCGGTGGCGGTGCCGCCGGAGGTGGCCGGGCACGACCCGGACGAGGCGGTGTTCGGCGGCGCGGACGGGCTGGACGTGATCCGCCCGGTGGTGCGCCGGGCCGCCGAGCTGCTGCGCCCGGGCGGCGCGATCGGGATCGAGCACGACGACACGCACGCGGCGGCGGTGCCCGCGCTGCTGCGCGGCGACGGCCGCTACGACCGCGTCGAGGAGCACCGGGACCTGGCCGGGCGGCCCCGTTGGGCGAGCGCGTCCCGGCGGGCGGACGGCACCCACGCCGAGACCGCCCGGGCGTGGCAGACTGACTCCTCGTGATGCTCTACGACTGTCGGTCGCCCGCCGACCGGGACCGCGGCATCGCCGCTGCCATCGAGGCGGTCAAGAACGGGGAACTCGTCGTCCTGCCGACCGACACGGTCTACGGCATCGGGGCGGACGCGTTCACGCCGTACGCGGTGAAGGCCCTGGCGGACACCAAGGGCGGCGCCCGGCAGGCGCCCCCGGTGCTCATCGGCTCCCGGCACACGCTCGACGGCCTGGTGTTCTCGTTGCCCGGCGCGGCCCGCGACCTGGTCGAGGCGTTCTGGCCGGGCGCGCTGACCATCGTCGTGGAGCACTCGCCGAGCCTGGCCTGGGACCTGGGCGACACCAGCGGGACGGTGGCGGTGCGGATGCCGCTGCACCCGGTGGCGCTGGAGGTGCTGCGGGAGACCGGGCCGATGGCCGTCGCGTCGGCCAACAAGGTCGGCCAGCCGGCCGCGCTCACCGCCGAGGAGGCGCGCGACCAGCTCGGCTACGGCGTGCGGGCCTACCTGGAGGCCGGGCCGGCGGTGGACCCGGTGCCGAGCACGATCGTCGACCTGACCGGCGAGGTGCCGCGGGTGCTGCGTGAGGGCGCGGTGACGCTGGCGAAGCTGCGGGAGGTCGTGCCGGGCATCCTCGACGAGCGGGGGATCTGAGTGCCGCCCTTCACCGTCCTGCACGTCTGCATGGGCAACATCTGCCGGTCGCCGATGGCCGAGCGGCTGCTGCTGCTCGCGGTCCGGGAGCGGCTGGCCCGCCTCGGCGTCGACCCGGCCGGTTCGGACGCGCTCGTGCACAGCCACAGCGCCGGCACCGGCGGCTGGCACGCGGGCGAGGAGATGAACCCGCCCGCGGCCCGCCAGGTGATCTCGCGCGGCGGTGACACCGAGGGGTTCGCCGCCCGGCGGTTGCGCTCGGATCTGATCGACGCCGCCGACCTGGTGCTCACCGCCACCGCCGACCAGCAGGAGTACGTGGTGGCGCTGCGGCCGGACGCCGCCGCGCGCACGTTCGTGCTGGGTGAGTTCGGCCGTCTGCTCGGCGGGCTGGACCGCGCTGCGCTGCCGCCGGCCGAGCCCACGCCGGACGCCGTGTACGCGCGCGGCGTCGCGCTCGTGGCGGCTGTCGACGCGGCCCGGCAGAACGCCTCCGCGCTGCCCACCGACGATCTGGACGATCCGTGGGGCCGGGGCGACCAGTGCTTCAGCCGGGTCGCGGACGAGATCGAGGAGACGGTGCAGCCGCTGGCTGCCGCGCTGTTGCCCTGAGATTCATCCTTCTCCGCGAACTTTCTGCGCCTTTCTCGGAAGGTGTCGGCTAAAGCGAACATTCGGGTCATTCTGAACTGGTCCGTACGGCCGGCTCCTGCGGGGAGAGCTGATGAACCGGGCCTATCTCGACAAACTGTTCACCGTTGTGCTCGCCGGCGTGCTCGCCGGGCTGGTCCTGGCCGTCGCGGCGCTGCCGGCCGCGCTGGTCTTCGGGCTGGGCCTGAAGAACCTGATGCCGTACACCGCGCTGCCGGAGGCGCTCAAGACGCCGCAGCCGGCGCAGCGCTCCAACCTGTACGCCAACGACGGGCGGACGCTCATCACCTCGTTCTACGTCGAGGACCGGGTGGACGTGCCGGTCGCCGAGGTGGCGCCGGTGATGCGCGACGCCATCGTGGCCGCCGAGGACGTGCGCTTCTACGAGCACCACGGCGTCGACGTGCGCGGCGTCGCGCGGGCGTTCACCGCCAACCGCCGCGAGGGCACCCGCCAGGGCGCCTCCACGCTGACCATGCAGTACGTGCGCAACGCGCTGGCCGGGGACCCCCGGCTGACCGAGGAGCAGCGCGCCGCCGCCACCGAGATCACCGTCGGGCGCAAGATCCGCGAGATGCGGTACGCGCTGACGCTGGAACGGCAGATCGGCAAGGACGAGATCCTCGGGCGCTACCTGAACATCGCGTACTTCGGCGCCGGGGCGTACGGCATCGCCGCCGCCAGCAAGCGCTACTTCTCCACCACGCCGGACCGGCTCACGCTGGCCCAGGCCGCGCTGCTCGCCGGGCTGGTCCGGTCCCCGGCGGACGACCCGATCAACGGCGACGCCGACTCGGCGCGGCAACGGCGGGCGTACGTGCTGGACCGGATGGTGGAGACCGGCCGGGCGAGCGCGGCCGACGCCGAGGCGGCGAAGGCGGCGGAGCTGGCGCTGGCACCCAACACCACCCCGAACGACTGCGCCGCGGTGCCCGCCGACCACAACGACTGGGGCTTCTTCTGCGACTGGTTCACCCAGTGGTGGAACGCCCAGCCGGCGTTCGGCGAGACCGTGGACGAGCGGCAGCGCACGCTGCGCCGTGGCGGCTGGTCGATCGTGTCCTCGCTCGACCCGGACGTGCAGGCGAAGGCGAGCGAGCAGGTGCGGGAGATCTACCCGGAGACGATCGCGCGCGCCGCGCCGACCGCAGTGGTGCAACCGGGCACCGGACGGGTGCTGGCGATGGCGGTGAACCGCACGTACGGCGTGGCCGCGAACCCGGACGGTCAGCAGAACTACCCGAACACGGTCAACCAGCTGGTGGCCGGCGGTGGCGGCATCACCGGCTACCAGGCGGGCTCGACGTTCAAACTGTTCGCCCTGCTGGCCGCGCTGGAGTCCGGGCTGCCGCTGGACACGGTGTTCGACGCGCCGCGCGTCTACGTCACGCAGTACCCGGTCGGCGCCGGCCCGGCGAGCTGCGGCGGCCGGTGGTGCCCGGCGAACGCCAACACCTACTGGATGGACGGCGACCGGGACATGTGGGACGCGTTCGGCCGGTCGGTGAACACGTACTTCGCCTGGCTCACCGAGCGGGTCGGCGCGGACCGGGTGGTCGAGATGGCCCAGCGGCTGGGCATCGTGTTCCGCGCTCCGGCCGACGCGAAGATGGCCCACGACGGCGCGAAGAGCTGGGGCCCGTTCACGCTCGGCGTCTCCGCCACCACGCCGCTCGACCTGGCCGGCGCGTACGCCGCGGTGGCCGCCGAGGGCACCTGGTGCCGGCCCACGCCGGTCACCTCGATCGCCGACCCGTCCGGCCGGAAGATCGCCGCCGGGAACACCGACTGCCGGCAGGTGCTCGACACCGAGGTCGCCCGCGCGGCGGCCGACGCCAGCCGCTGCCCGGTCGGCGACCAGTCGATGTACCGGCGTTGCGACGGCGGCACGGCCGAGGAGCTGGCCCCGGGCCTGCGCCGTCCGGTGGCCGGCAAGACCGGCAGCTCGGAGCGGAACGCCACGGAGACGGTCGTCGCGTTCACCCCGCAGCTCTCGGTGGCGACGATCGCGGCGAACCCGGACGATCCCCGGGACGCGGTCGGCGGCGGCGTGCAGAAGCGGCAGATCGCCGCGGTGGGCCGCATCCTCGCGTGGGCGTTGCGCGACGAGCCGGTACGCGACTTCGTCCCGCCGGGCCAGGCGGTCGCCTTCCAGCACACCAGCCCGCGCACCGGCAACTGAGGGTCAGCTCGCCGGCCTGCCGTATCGCGCGACCATGGTTCGGACGGCTTCGTCGACGACCGCTGTCGTGCGGTCCGGGGTGACCGTCCAGTCCGGGAGGACCAGGCGCGGCCAGAGCAGGTAATTGGAGATCATCCCGAGGAAGTGCGTGGCGGCCATCTCCGGGTCGGCGATGTCCGCGGCTCCCGCGTCGTGCTCGGCCGAGAGGTAGATCCGGACGGACTCGAAGTACGGCAGTTTGCCCTGCGCGAAATGTGCTCTGGCCAGCTCGGGAAAGCGGGGCAGCTCGGCGATCACGATGCGGAACAGGTCGGTCATCTCCGGCCGGCTCAACAGCGTCGCGTAGTGCCGTCCGAGGACCGTCAATCCGGCCGTCAGGTCACCGGCAGGTGGCACGTCGGCGACCTCGTTGCGGGCCCAGGAGTCGATGACGATGGCGTCGAACAGTGCCGCCTTCGTCGGGAACTGCTTGAACAGCGTCGCCTTCGACACGCCGGCGTTGTCGGCGATACGCGCCAGTGACGCCCGGTCGTAGCCCAACTCCAGGAACAGCTCGGTGGCGGCCTGCACGATCAGTGCGCGCTTCTCCTCCGCCACGCGCTGGTGATAGGCCGACGGCGCTGGGGTCATGCGGCCATCATAGCGAGGCGAGTGGGTTGACTCACCATTCGCCCAGGGCGTAGCGTCGGCATGGTGAGTCGCCCGACTCGCCATCCGTCTCGCGTCACCGGAGGATCCGATGTCCCGCTTCGCCAATCAGACAGTTCTCGTCACCGGCGGCACCGGTGGGCAGGGGGCCAGCCACGTTCGCGCCCTGCACGCCGAGGGCGCCAACGTCGTCATCGGCGCCATCGACGCCGAGCGGGGCGCCGGCCTCGCCGCCGAGCTGGGACACCGGGCGCGGTTCGTCCGCCTGGACGTCTCCCGGGAGGAGTCGTGGGTCGCCGCCGTCGCGGAGACCGAGAAGGCATTCGGCGCGCTCACGATCCTGGTCAACAACGCCGGGGTGCAGAACCCGCCGGCCCTCATCGAGTCCACCGACCGGGCCACCTGGGCTCGTATCCTCGACGTCAACCTCACCGGCACTTTCCTCGGCATCAAGGCGGCCGCCCCGGCGCTGCGTCGCGCGGGGGGAGGAGCGATCGTCAACATCGGCTCCACCATGGGCATGGGTGGTACCGCCCTCTACGCGCCCTACGTCGCCGGTAAGTGGGCGGTGCGTGGGCTCACCCGGACCGCCGCCCTGGAGCTGGGCCGCGACAACATCCGCGTCAACGCGATCCACCCCGGCGTGATCGAGACCCCGTTCATCACCGAGCCGGCGGCCGGCAGCGACGCCCCGATCGCCGACTTCTACTCGCCGGAGCCGTTCGCCGTCCCGCGACTCGGGCAGCCCGCCGACATCACCGCGCTGCTGTTGTTCCTCACGTCGCCGGACGCGGCCTTCATCACCGGCGCCGAGTACGTCATCGACGGGGGACTGCTCCTCGGCCCCGCACTGCGGGGCGACTCTCCCGCCTAACCGGCCGGGTGTTCGGCGCCCTTGGCGATGTTGCGGGCCATGCCGCCGAAGACGACGGCGTGGAACGGCGCCACCGAGGCCCAGTAGAGGTGGCCGGGCAGCCCGCGCGGGAGGAACACGGCACGCTGCACGTACCTGCTGCCGCCGTTGCCCTCCGGTTCGGCGCGCATCTCCAGCCACGCCCGGCCGGGCAGCCGCATCTCGGCGCGCAGCCGCAGCAGCTCGCCCGGGACGATCTCCTCGACCCGCCAGAAGTCCAGCGCCTCACCGACCTGGAGGCGGTGCGGGTCACGCCGCCCCCGGCGCAGCCCGACGCCGCCGACCAGCCGGTCCATCCAGCCGCGGACCGACCAGGCCAGCGGGAACGAGTACCAGCCGTGCTCGCCGCCGACGCCCTCGATGACCCGCCACAGCGCCTCCGGTGGCGCGTCCACCGCCCGCTCCCGCATGTCGGTGTACGCGGTGCCGCCGGACCAGCGCGGGTCCGACGGCAGCGGCTCGGCCGGCGCGTCCGGCCCGCTCGCGTTCGACCAGCGCGTCTCCACCTGCGCGTCGCGCACCTTGGACAGCGCCAGCGCCACCGCCTGGTCGAAGCCGGTCAGCCCCTCGGGCGGGTCCGGCACGTACGCGGCGATGTCGTGCTCGTGCGCCACCGCCTCGTGCACCAGGCTCTCCACCAGCGGCCGGGCGATCGCGTTCGGCACCGGCGTGATCAGGCCGACCCAGTGCGAGGACAGCGACGGGGTGAGCGGGCGCACCGGCAGGATGACCCGGGGCCGCAGCCCGGCCACCCGGGCGTAGCGCTGCATCATGTCGCTGAAGGTCAGCACGTCCGGGCCGCCGATGTCGAAGGCCCGGTTCACCTCGGCCGGCAGGTGCGCGCAGCCGACCAGGTAGCGCAGCACGTCCCGGACCGCGATCGGCTGGATTCGGTTGCGCACCCAGCGCGGGGTGACCATCGCCGGCAGCCGCTCGGTCAGGTACCGCAGCATCTCGAACGAGGCCGAGCCGGATCCGATGATCACCGCGGCGCGCAGCACCGCCGTCGGCACGCCGCTGTCCAGCAGGATCCGCGCGACCTCCGCCCGGGAGCGCAGGTGCGCCGAGGGCAGGCCGTCACGCTCCGCCGGCTCCGGGCCGCCGAGGTACACGATCCGGCGTACGCCGGCGGCGCGCGCCGCCTCGGCGAAGTTGGTCGCCGCCTCCCGGTCGGCAGCCTCGAAGCCGCGCTGGCCGAGCGAGTGGACCAGGTAGTACGCGACCTCCACGCCCTCGAACGCGGACGGCAGCGTCTCCGGGCGGCGCAGGTCGCCCTCGACGATCTCCGCGTCGGCCGCCCAGGGCACGTCCCGCAGCCGCCCGGCCGTGCGGGCCAGGCAGCGTACGGTGTGCCCCTCGGCCAGCAGCCGGGGCGCCAGGCGCCCGCCGATGTAGCCGGTCGCGCCGGTGACGAGGCATCTCACGGCATCCAGTCTGCGGCTCCGTAGACTCCTTCGCTGTGGAGAACGCGAGGGACACCTTCTGGGGGCCGGACTTCCAGCAGCTCAGTACCGTCGACCCGGAGATCGCCGAGGTGGTGCTGGGGGAGCTGGACCGGCTGCGCGGCGGTCTGCAACTGATCGCCAGCGAGAACCTCACCTCGCCCGCGGTGCTGGCCGCGCTCGGTTCCACGCTCACCAACAAGTACGCCGAGGGCTACCCGGGCCGGCGCTACTACGGCGGCTGCGCCGAGGTGGACCGGGCCGAGGAGCTGGGCGTCGCCCGGGCGAAGGACCTGTTCGGCGCCGAGCACGCCAACCTCCAGCCGCACTCCGGGGCGAGCGCCAACCTGGCCGCGTACGCCGCCCTGGTGCAGCCCGGTGACACGGTGCTGGCCATGGACCTGCCGCACGGCGGGCACCTGACCCACGGCAGCCGGGTGAACTTCTCCGGCAAGTGGTTCCACCCGGTCGGCTACACCGTCCGGCCGGACACCGAGACGATCGACTACGACGAGGTACGCGACCTGGCCCGGGCGCACCGGCCGAAGCTGATCATCTGTGGCGCGACCGCGTACCCCCGGCTCATCGACTTCGCTCGCTTCCGCGAGATCGCCGACGAGGTCGGCGCGTACCTGATGGTGGACGCCGCCCACTTCGTCGGCCTGGTGGCCGGCGGCGCGATCCCGTCCCCGGTGCCGCACGCCGACGTGGTCACCGCGACCACGCACAAGGTGCTGCGCGGTCCGCGCGGCGGCATGATCCTCTGCCGGGAGCCGCTGGCCGCGCGGATCGACAAGGCGGTCTTCCCGTTCACCCAGGGCGGCCCGCTGATGCACGCGGTGGCGGCCAAGGCGGTCGCGCTGCGCGAGGCCGCGCAGCCGGAGTTCCGCACGTACGCCGCCCAGGTGGTGACGAACGCGCGGGCGCTCGCCGACGGCCTGGCCGCCGACGGCCTGCGGCCGGTCTCCGGCGGCACCGACACCCACCTGGCGCTGCTCGACCTGCGTGAGACGGGCGTGACCGGCGCCGAGGCCGAGGCCCGCTGCGACGCCGCCGGCATCACGCTGAACAAGAACGCGATCCCGTACGACCCGCAGCCGCCGCTCGTCGCCTCCGGCATCCGGGTGGGTACGCCGAGCGTCACCACCCAGGGCATGCGCGAGGGGGAGATGGGCCGGATCGCCGGGCTGATCGCGCGCGCGGTACGCACCGATCCCGGCGCCCCCGGAGGCGCCGACGCGCTGGCCGGGGTGGCCCGCGAGGTCGCCGAGCTGGTCGCCGCCTTCCCGGCGTACCCCCGATGACGGCGCCACGGGCGGGTGAGCCCGGCGCGATCCGGTCCCGGCTGAACCACCTGCGGCTACCGTTGCTGGCGTGCGCGGCCCTCGCGGTGGTGGGGGTGCCGGCGGCGGCGCTGCTGCGCGGCCCGACCGGGGCGGCCGGCTTCGCGGCCGGGGTGGCGCTGGTGATCGTCAGCTACCTGATCTCCAGCCTCTCGGTCGCCTGGGCGGACGCCATCCACCCTCGGATGATCATGTCGGTCGGGCTGGTCACCTACGCCACCAAGATCGTGATCCTGGGCGTGGTGATGGCCGCCGTGGCGGCCACCGGCTGGCCCGGCCTGCCGGACATGGGCGTGGCGATCATCGCGGCCGTGGTGGCGTGGACCGGTGCCCACCTGACCTGGGCGATGAGATCACCGCTGCCCACATTCGAGCGTCGCGACGACAGCGAGTGACTTTGCTGAATCGTGTCCGGTACGGCGGGTGCCCTGACGGGCGCGACAGGAGTAACGTGGCGCCAGGTTGACGCGCCCGCAGTACGGCCCGCACGCTGTCCGCAGTGTGGGGGGTGCCGCACATCCCCGCGCGCCCCTGCTGATATTGTTCGCCACGTCATGGCCGATGACCCCCACTCCCACAAGTCCGACGAGCACTCGTCGGAGGGTGTGGCAGGCGCCGTCGTGGGTTACCTGCTCGCCGGCATTCTGGTGTGGGGTGGCCTCGGCTGGTTGGCGGAACGGTTCCTCGGTCTGCCAGCCGGCATCGGGGTCGCCGTCGGCATGATGCTCGGCGCGGCCGGGGCGATCTACCTGATCATGAAGAGGCTCAGTGCCTGAGTTCCGGCACACGCGGGTCTGTTGAGTGCGGAGGATGACACGGTGAGCGGACAGCTGGTCGTCGCCCAGGACCTTCCCTGGCCCCCCAGCGTCGGGGATTTCTACCCGCCGGACGTGGCCGGCCCCTGGGTCACCAAGTTCAGCATCATGATCTGGATCGCCGTCGCGCTGCTGATCATCTTCTTCGTGGCCGCGTACCGGAAGCCGAAGCTGGTGCCGGGCAAGGGCCAGTGGGCCGCCGAGGCCGTCTACGGGCTGGTCCGGGACAACATCGCCCGTGAGCAGATGGGCAACGCGGGCATCCGCTTCGCGCCCTACCTCACCGTGCTGTTCAGCTTCATCCTGCTGACAAACATCTTCAGCATCGTGCCCGGCCTGCAGATCTCGCCGAACTCGCACATCGCGTTCCCGATCGTGCTCGCCGCCATCTCGTACGTCATGTACAACTACGTCGGCGTCCGCAAGCACGGCCTCGGCAAGTACCTCAAGCAGAGCCTCATCCTGCCCGGCGTGCCGTGGCCGATGCACTTCCTGCTGATTCCGATCGAGTTCCTGCAGAACTTCGTCGTCCGGCCGGTCACCCTGGCACTGCGACTCTTCGCCAACATGTTCGCCGGCCACCTGCTCCTGCTGGTCTTCACCGTCGGCGGCTTCGTGATGCTCGGGTCGAGCAGCGTCTTCGTGCAGGCGACCTCGGTCTTCTCCTTCGCGATGGCGATCGTGATGGCCTTCTTCGAGGCGCTGGTGGCGGTGCTGCAGGCATACGTCTTCGTCACGCTGAGCGCCAACTACATCGGCACGTCGCTGGCCGACGAGCACTGAGATCCGGCTCGGCGGGCACCCGGCCCGGCCAAGCATCTGGTACCGACCGCGTACACGTGAGCCCTCACGTGTGAACTAGGAGGAATACCCGCAATGAACGTTCTTGCCGAGATCGGTGGCAACGTCAACACCATCGGCTACGGCCTCGCCGCCATCGGCCCCGGTATCGGTGTGGCCCTGGTCTTCGCGGCCTACATCCAGTCGAGCGCCCGCCAGCCCGAGTCGGCCGGCTACAACCGCACCTGGCTGGTGCTGGGCTTCGCCCTGGTCGAGGCGCTGGCGCTGTTCGGCCTGGTGCTCGCCTTCGCCGTTAGCTGACGCGAGCTCTCCCGATCCGGAGGTCTGACATGTATCTCGCCGCCGAAGGCGCGCACAATCCGATCTTGCCGATCTGGCAGGAGATGGTCGTCGGAACGATCTCCTTCGCCCTGCTCGTCTTCGTCCTGCTGAAGTTCGTCATGCCCCGCATGGAGGCGATGTACCAGGCGCGGGTCGACGCGATCGAGGGTGGCATCAAGCGCGCCGAGGCGGCCCAGGCCGAGGCGAACAAGCTGCTCGAGCAGTACCGGGCCCAGCTCGCGGAGGCGCGTACCGACGCCGCCAAGATCCGCGACGACGCACGGGCCGACGCCGACGGGATCCGCCAGGACATCCTCGCCAAGGCGCGTGAGGAGTCCGACCGGATCATCGCCGCCGGCAAGGAGCAGCTCGCCGCCGAGCGGGCCACCATCGTGCGCGAGCTGCGTACCGAGGTGGGCACCATCGCGGTGGACCTGGCCAGCAAGATCGTCGGTGAGTCGCTCGCCGACGAGGCGCGTCGCAAGGGCACCGTCGACCGGTTCCTGAGCGGTCTCGAGAGCACGGGGGCCCGCTGATGCAGGCCGCCAGCCGGGAGTCGTACCGGGCCGGGGCCGAGCGCCTCGACGCGTACGTCCGCGGCGCGGAGCCGTCGGCGGTGGCTGCCACCGCCGACGACATCCTCTCCGTCGCCGCCCTGCTGCGGCGTGAGCCGCGGCTGCGCCGGGCGCTCTCCGACCCGGCCCGGGCCGGCGCCGACCGCTCCGGCCTGCTCGGCGACATGCTGCGCGGCCGGGTCGGCGCGGAAGCGCTCGACCTGCTCGCGTCGATGGTGTCCGGCCGCTGGTCGGCCCCGTCCGAGCTGCTCGACGGTGTCGAGCGCCTCGGCGTGGAGGCGCTGCTGGCCAGCGCCGACCTGTCCGGCGACCTGGGCGAGGTCGAGGACGAGCTGTTCCGCTTCGGGCAGGTCGTCTCCGGTTCCGCCGAGCTGTCCAACACGCTCTCCGACCCGATGGCGTCGGTCGAGCGGCGGGCAGAACTGGCCCGGCAGCTGCTCGCCGGCAAGGCCCAGCCGGTCACCGTCAGCCTCGTCGAGGCCGCGCTCGCTGGTTTCGGTGGACGCTCCTTCACCGGTGCGCTCACCCGGCTGGTCGAGCTCGCCGCCGACCGGCGGGACCGTCAGGTCGCGTACGTGACCGTGGCGGCTCCGCTGACCGAGGAGGAGGAGCGACGCCTCGGTGCCCGCCTCTCGGAGATGTACGGTCGGGAGGTCTCCGTCAAGCAGACGGTCGACCCCGACGTACTCGGCGGGGCGCGCGTACAGGTCGGCTCCGACCTGTACGACGGCACCGTCCTGCGCCGCCTCAACGAGACCCGCAACGCGCTCGCCAAGCGCTGAGCCCTGATTCGTCGCCACCGGACCGGTCGGTACCAGGTATCCCGGGCCCTGAGATACTTAAGGAAGCAGAGGATGGCCGAGCTGACCATCTCGACGGAGGAGATCCGCGGCGCCCTGGAGCGCTACGTCTCCTCCTACACGGCCGACGTCTCCCGCGAGGAGGTCGGCACCGTCGCCGACGCCGGCGACGGCATCGCCCACGTCGAGGGCCTCCCCTCGACCATGACCAACGAGCTCCTGGAGTTCGAGGACGGCACGCTCGGTGTGGCGCTGAACCTCGACGTCCGGGAGATCGGTGTCGTCGTCCTCGGTGACTTCGGCGGGATCGAAGAGGGCCAGCGCGTCAAGCGCACCGGCCGGGTGCTCTCCGTGCCGATCGGTGACGCGTTCCTCGGCCGCGTGGTCAACGCGCTCGGCGAGCCCATCGACGGCCTCGGCGACATCGCCAACGAGGGCTACCGCGAGCTGGAGCTCCAGGCCCCGAACGTGATGTCCCGCAAGTCGGTCGACGAGCCGCTGCAGACCGGCATCAAGGCCATCGACGCGATGACCCCGATCGGCCGCGGTCAGCGTCAGCTGATCATCGGTGACCGGAAGACCGGCAAGACCACCGTCGCGCTGGACACCATCCTCAACCAGCGCGAGAACTGGCGCTCCGGCGACCCGAAGAAGCAGGTCCGCTGCATCTACGTCGCGATCGGCCAGAAGGCCTCCACCATCGCCTCCATCAAGGGGACGCTGGAGGAGGCGGGCGCGATGGAGTACACCACCATCGTCGCCTCCCCGGCCTCCGACCCGGCCGGCTTCAAGTACCTCGCCCCGTACACCGGCTCGTCCATCGGGCAGCACTGGATGTACGGCGGCAAGCACGTCCTGATCGTCTTCGACGACCTGAGCAAGCAGGCCGAGGCGTACCGGGCCGTGTCGCTGCTGCTGCGCCGCCCGCCGGGCCGTGAGGCCTACCCGGGTGACGTCTTCTACCTGCACTCGCGTCTGCTGGAGCGCTGCGCCAAGCTCTCCGACGAGCTGGGTGGCGGCTCGATGACCGGCCTGCCGATCATCGAGACCAAGGCGAACGACATCTCGGCGTTCATCCCGACCAACGTCATCTCCATCACCGACGGCCAGATCTTCCTCGAGACCGACCTGTTCAACCAGGGCGTCCGGCCGGCCATCAACGTCGGCACCTCGGTCTCCCGGGTCGGTGGCGCCGCGCAGGTGAAGCCGATGAAGAAGGTCGCCGGCTCGCTGCGGCTGAACCTGGCCCAGTACCGCGAGCTGGAGGCGTTCGCCGCCTTCGCCTCCGACCTGGACCGGGCCTCCCGCGCCCAGCTGGACCGCGGTTCCCGCCTGGTCGAGCTGCTCAAGCAGCCGAACTACTCGCCGTACCCGGTGCAGGAGCAGGTCGTCTCCGTCTGGGCCGGCACCGAGGGCAAGCTGGACGACGTCCCGGTCGGCGAGGTCCGCCGCTTCGAGTCGGAGTTCCTGCAGTACCTGCGGCACAAGCACGAGGGCGTCCTGGCCTCGATCGCGGACCACAAGTGGGACGACGACATCATCGCCTCGCTCGACTCGGCGATCACCGAGTTCAAGCAGCTCTTCCTGGGCAAGGAGGAGGAGGTCCGGATCAACGAGGCGCCGGCCAAGCCGCTGGAGGGTGAGCAGTCCCGCGAGACGGTGACCCGCCTGCGCGACGGCGCCGACCGCCCGGCCGAGAGCTGATCCGATGGCCGCCCAGGTACGCGTTCTCCGGCAGCGGATCCGTTCCGCCAAGGGGATGAAGAAGATCACCAAGGCGATGGAGCTCGTCGCGACGAGCCGCATCGCCAAGGCCCAGGCCAAGGTGGCGGCCTCGCTGCCGTACGCCGAGGCGATCACCGGCGTGCTGACGGCGCTGGCCTCGAACGCGCGGATCGACCACCCGCTGCTCACCCCGCGCGAGCGGGTGCGGCGGGCGGGCGTCCTGCTGGTGACGGCCGACCGGGGTCTGGCCGGCGGCTACAGCTCGAACGCGATCCGGACCGCCGAGTCGCTGATCGCCCGGCTGCGCGCCGACGGCAAGGAGCCGGTGCTCTACGTCATCGGCCGCAAGGGCGTGGCGTACTACCGGTTCCGCAGCCGGCAGATCGCCGGAAGCTGGACCGGCTTCTCGGAGCAGCCGACGTTCGCCGACGCCCGCGAGGTCGGTGACACGCTGATCAAGGCGTTCACCGCCGGCGCGGACGACGTGGACGGGGATGCCGGCGCCGACGGGATCCTCGGCGTGGACGAGCTGCACATCGTCTACACCGAGTTCAAGTCCCTGATGACGCAGAACCCGGTGACCCGGATCATCGGCCCGATGCAGGTCGAGGACCGGCCTCGGACCGAGGGCGCGCTGCCGGCGTACGAGTTCGAGCCGGAGCCGGAGTCGCTGCTCGACGCCCTGCTGCCGAAGTACATCAACACGCGGATCTTCGCGGCGTTGCTGGAGTCGGCGGCGAGCGAGTCGGCCGCCCGCCGGCGGGCGATGAAGAGCGCCACCGACAACGCCGAAGAGATGATCGAGAAGTACACGCGCGAGATGAACTCGGCCCGTCAGGCCGGGATCACCCAGGAGATCAGTGAGATCGTCGGCGGCGCGAACGCGCTGGCCGCGTCGGGAAGTGAAGTGTGATGACTGTATCCGCAGTTGAGACCAAGACGGCCACGGGTCGCGTGGTCCGGGTCATCGGCCCGGTCGTCGACGCCGAGTTCCCGCGCGACGCCATGCCGGAGCTGTTCAACGCTCTGCACGTCGACGTGACCCTTTCGGGTGGTGAGAAGACGCTGACCCTGGAGGTCGCCCAGCACCTGGGTGACAACCTGGTCCGTGCCATCTCGATGCAGCCGACCGACGGTCTGGTCCGCGGCGCCGACGTGCGTGACACCGGGGCGCCGATCAGCGTGCCGGTGGGTGACGCGGTCAAGGGCCACGTGTTCAACGCGATCGGCGAGTGCCTCAACCTCACCGAGGGCGAGACGATCGAGGCCGACGACCGGTGGGGCATCCACCGCAAGGCCCCGGCCTTCGCGGACCTGGAGCCGAAGACCGAGATGCTGGAGACCGGCATCAAGGTCATCGACCTGCTCGCCCCGTACGTCAAGGGCGGCAAGATCGGCCTGTTCGGCGGCGCCGGCGTGGGCAAGACGGTGCTCATCCAGGAGATGATCACCCGCGTGGCCCGGAACTTCGGTGGTACCTCGGTCTTCGCCGGCGTGGGTGAGCGCACCCGCGAGGGCAACGACCTCATCGCCGAGATGACCGAGTCGGGCGTCATCGACAAGACCGCGCTCGTGTACGGCCAGATGGACGAGCCGCCGGGCACCCGTCTGCGGGTCGCGCTCTCCGCGCTCACCATGGCGGAGTACTTCCGCGACGTGAAGAAGCAGGAGGTGCTGCTCTTCATCGACAACATCTTCCGCTTCACCCAGGCCGGTTCCGAGGTGTCCACGCTGCTCGGCCGTATGCCGAGCGCCGTGGGTTACCAGCCGACCCTGGCCGACGAGATGGGCGAGCTCCAGGAGCGGATCACCTCCGTCCGGGGCCAGGCCATCACCTCGATGCAGGCGATCTACGTGCCCGCCGACGACTACACCGACCCGGCGCCGGCCACCACGTTCGCCCACCTCGACGCGACCACCAACCTGGAGCGGTCGATCTCCGACAAGGGCATCTACCCGGCCGTGGACCCGCTGGCGTCCTCGTCCCGGATTCTCGCCCCGGAGTTCGTCGGCGAGGAGCACTTCGCCGTCGCCACCGAGGTGAAGCGGATCCTGCAGCGCTACAAGGACCTGCAGGACATCATCGCCATCCTCGGTATCGAGGAGCTCTCCGAGGAGGACAAGCTCACCGTCGGCCGTGCCCGCCGGATCGAGCGGTTCCTCTCGCAGAACACGTACGCGGCGGAGCAGTTCACCGGCGTCCCCGGCTCGACGGTCCCGATCGCCGAGACCATCGACGCCTTCCGCCGGATCAGCGAGGGGGAGTTCGACCACTTCCCGGAGCAGGCGTTCTTCATGTGCGGCGGCCTGGAGGACCTCAAGGCCAAGGCCAAGGAACTGATGGGTGAGGAGGGCTGAGAGCCCGCTCACACAGGGGAGGGCCGTCCCGGCGAAAGCCGGGGCGGCCCTCGCCGTTTCCGACCGTTGCATTACCAGATGCCCGGATCTCCGGCAAGCAGTTCGCCGAATCGCGCGGTACCGTTCCTGACACGACTTTCACATCCCGGCCGTTGATCTCTGCAACCAAACGGACCCCCGCGCCCGTCTTCCTACCCGTGGGCGTGACGATTGGAGATGCTCGTGGGCGGTAAGGGCGGCACGGACCGCGGCAAGCGGTCCATGTGGCGAGGCGTGCCCCGCTGGGCCCGCGTGTGCACGATCCTGGGCATCGTCATGGTGGTGCTCAGCGGCTCCGTGCTGCTCGGCTCCCGCGCCCTCGTCGCCCGCTACGAGGGCTCGGTCGGCAAGGCCGACCTCTTCGGTGACCAGGCCGCCGGCGCCAACGAGAAGAAGAGCGACATCAAGGGTCCGCTCAACATCCTGCTCGTCGGCGTCGACCCGCGTACGTCGACCGCCCGGCCGCTCGCCGACTCGATCATGGTGCTGCACGTGCCCGCCAGCATGGACCGGGGTTACCTCTTCTCGCTCCCGCGCGACCTGCGGGTGGACATCCCGGCCTTCGCCAAGGCCGACTACTCCGGCGGCAACGACCGGCTCAACGCCGCCATGTCGCACGGCAGCAACGTGCCGGGGCAGAATCCCAGCACCGCGCAGGGCTTCGAACTGCTCGCCAAGACCGTGCAGGACGTCACCGGCATCAAGCGTTTCGACGCCGGCGCGATCATCAACTTCAGCGGCTTCAAGAAGATCGTCGACGCCATGGGCGGCGTCGACATGTACATCGAGCGGGAGGTCCGGTCCGAACACCTCCAGCCGGACGGTACGCCCCGCCAGCTCCGGCCCGGTGGCGGCGGCTACCTCGGACCGCAGGCGGTGTACAAGAAGGGCAACGCCCACCTCGAAGGCTGGCAGGCGCTGGACTACGTCCGGCAGCGCTACCCGAAGAACGGCGTGCCGGACGGTGACTACGGCCGGCAGCGGCACCAGCAGCAGTTCGTCAAGGCCATGGCGAGCCAGGCGGTCAGCGCCGACGTGGTGACCAACCCGGTCAAGCTCGACCGGGTGCTGCGGGCCGCCGGCAAGTCGCTCGTCTTCAACGGGCGCGGCAACAGCGTGGTGGACTTCGGGCTGGCGCTGAAGGACATCCGTCCGAACGCGATCGAGACGATCAAGCTGCCCGGCGGGGCGATCGGCTCCGGCAGCGCGTACCGGGGTGAGCGGCTGCTCGAACCGGCGGAGGACTTCTTCACCGCCCTGCGCACCGAACAGCTCGATGCCTTCCTGCTGGAGCACCCCGACTTCATTCAGAAAACCAAGTAGCCTGGGCGGGTGCGGGGCCGTGGTGGTCCGGCTCTCACCACCCGCGTTGGGTGGGCCGCGGGGGCGCGACTAGACTTTCGGCAATCCGCCGCCGCAGCAAGGAGACAGCGTGGCACAGCAGCTTCACGTCGAGCTCGTAGCCGTCGAGGAGAAGGTCTGGACCGGCGAGGCCGAAATGGTCGTCGCACGGACGACCGAGGGTGAGCTCGGTGTGTTGCCGGGGCACGCGCCGCTGCTCGGCCAGCTCGCGGAGCCCAGCCAGGTACGCATCAAGCAGGCCGGTGGCCAGCAGGTCGTCTTCGACGTGCCCGGCGGCTTCCTGTCGGTGACCAGCGAGGGCGTCACGGTGCTCGCCGAGAGCGCGACCCCCGCCACCCCGGCCCGCTGAGCAGACCCGCCGATGGAGATCGTCGAAGGGTTCGGAATCGGCGTAGCGGTAGTCGTCGTCGGCATTCTGATCCTCTTCATCCGGCGGGCACTGTTCACCCGTAGCGGTGGCACCATCCGGCTGAGCGTCCGCGTCTCCACGATCCTCGACGGTCGTGGCTGGTCACCCGGGTTCGGTCGCTTCGTCGGCGACGAACTCCGCTGGTACCGCATGTTCAGCTTCGCGCTGCGCCCCAAGCGGGTGCTCTCCCGTGAGGGGCTGGCGGTCGAGCGACGCCGGCTGCCCGAGGGACAGGAGCGCATGTCGATGCCGGCCGAGTGGGTGATCCTGCGCTGTACCAGCCACCACGCGCCGATCGAGATCGCCATGGCGCGTTCCACGGTTACCGGATTCCTGTCCTGGCTCGAGGCCGCCCCACCCGGGGCGGTCTCGCCGCGTCTGGCCTCCCAGGACTGGCCCGCCGCCTGACCCCCGCCGCCCGAAGTGGCGGCACCCCCGCACACCTTGGCCGGCTGAATCCGGCACCCGGTTCGCCCAGTCCGGCTGCCCCCGCACGACAGCCCTCACCTCGCCATCGATCTTGGAGTTGTGGCGCCCACGATGCCCGTTAGACGAGGTATGCGAGGCACCACAACTCCAAGATCGCCGAAGCTCCCAGGAGTTCGGGACGGGTTGCCGCCCCCTAGCTCCTGAGGCCCCGCGCGATCTTGCACTTGGGTGCACCATAAATCCGGCGAATCGGGTGTTCCGAGGGCTCAAAGTGCAAGATCGCGCGTGCGGCCCGCGGACCTGCGGCGGGGCGGCCGCCCCGGGTCAGCCCCCCTCCGAGAGCGTCGATCATGAACTTGGCGGCACTTGGTGTCCGTTATGTCACCGCTAACCTCATGATCAACCCGGTGGTGGGCGCCCGGGGAGGCTTCTTCGAGGGTGATCAAGGGGTTTGTGTCCTCGTGGGTGCCGGAAAGGGCCGCAAACTCCTTGATCGCCGGGGTGCAGAGCGAGGTGCCCGGGCTGGGCTCGGTGAGGTTTGGCGTGTGTGGGGTGGATGTCCGGTTCGGGGGTGGTCGGCGGCACTCTCGTGGCGGAATCGCTGGCGGGTGCGGGGCGTTGTAACCAGGTGAACGACCGAGCAACCCGGCTCGCCCCCGAGCGAGGCGGCATCCCCAAGCCGGGAATCACCCTGGCCGGCCGGTCGTTGAGTATGGTTCCGACGACGTGAGCCCCGCGCCGCCCCCCGGTGGTGTGAGGCGCCCGGGAATGATGCCGGGCCGACGGTCGTTGGACATGCTTCCGGCGCCGCGTAGAGGCCCCCGTGCCTTCGCGA
Source organism: Micromonospora chalcea (assembly GCF_002926165.1). Taxonomy (GTDB): domain Bacteria; phylum Actinomycetota; class Actinomycetes; order Mycobacteriales; family Micromonosporaceae; genus Micromonospora; species Micromonospora chalcea. Next base: position 22,523 of record NZ_MAGP01000173.1, read on the forward strand.
GCAGCCGAGATCCCCCTTGAGACTTTCTTGAGCGCCTGACGGTGCCCACGCACCCCCGGTCCCCCCGGGGGGTGTGTCGACCCCCGAATGGAGCCCCCATCATGAACACGATTCTGCGTAAGAGCGTTCTGGGTGTTGCTGGTCTGGCTTTCACCGGTGGCGTGTTCGCCGGCCCGGTCGCCGCCCACGCGGCCGACACCACCCACGCGGTCAAGCCCGTCAGCGTGACTGTGCAGGGTGACAAGCTGATCCCGCACGGCGT
>NZ_MAGP01000174.1 GCF_002926165.1 Micromonospora chalcea
CCCCCGCCCCGCCCCCCCGCCCTTGGAGTTGTGGCGCCCAGGATGTCCGGTATCTGAGGTATGCGAGGCACCACAATTCCAAGATCGGCGAGAACGGCCGACCCCGGAGGGCCGGCCGTTCGCTACGGGTGGGTCACCAGACCTGCTGGACGATGTCCGCCGCCTGCTCCTCCCACTGCGCGTACGCGTACGGGTAGGCGGACACCTGGACCGTCTGCGCGGCGGTGGTCAGCGGCAGCTCGTGCCAGCCGCCGACGTTCTTCAGCGCGTTGAAGAACGCCTTGCTGGAGTACTCCGGGTCGGTGATCTGCTCGGACGTGCCCCAACCGGACGACGGGCGCTGCTGGAACAGGCCCTCGGAGTCGTGGTCGTTGTACGCGCCGAGGTGACCCAGGTTGTACAGCTTCGACTCCTGCAGCGAGGTGGCGACGCCGATCACGGCGCCCCGCTCCCCCACGCCGGTCTCCTTGGCCGCCTCGACGATGGCCTTGGCGTTGGCGAGCTGCGCGTCGTCGAGCGGGATGCGCGACTGCGCGCCCTCGACGCCGTGCGGCACGAGCTTCTCCTTGGCCGGCCGGTCCGCCCTGGTCGGCAGCTTGTCCAGGCCGGTGGTCTGGCCGGGCTTGACCGCCTCGGTCGAGGTCTGCTTGCCGGTGGCCAGGTCGATGGCGGCCTTGGCGCCGGCGTGCGGGCCACTGGTCACGGGCGCGGCCACGGCGGTGGGGCCGACGGCCAGCCCGCCCAGGACGGCCACGCCCGCCACGCTCAGCACGGCGCGGCGGTTCTTGGCGACGGCGACGGTCTTCGCGACGGCGGTCTTCGCCACGGCGGTCTTCGCGATGGCGGGGAGCCATCGAGTGAAGTGCTGCTTCACGATGGTTGCCCTTTCGATCGTTACGACGCGCTCCGGGATGAGCGCCCCTCGGGGGACTACCGCCGGGTAGGTGTTTGGGTTCCGACGGTATGGGGGACACAACGAGCCCGCAGTGTCGGTCATTCCGGAAATGCCGGGCAGCGCCGAGGCTGCGGTCCAGGTCACCCGCGATTCCGGGCACCCGGTCCGCATCCTGGGTGAAGGGCGAGGAACGGGACGATCAGGGCGAGACGCCGCACCGGACCAGCACGGACGCGAGTGTCATCGGGGCGGAACGTCGCCCGGCCACACGGCTTTCCGGATCCGTCCGAAGCGGACGGACACCCGGCGGCGCCCGGGCGCGGACGGGCCGGAAGACGCCGCACGCGGGCCCGGACCGGACTGCTCCGGCCGGACCCGCGCGGGTGTGTGGTCCTCAGTGGCCCCGGGCGATCCACTCGTCCAGGTGCGGCGCCTCGGCCCCGATCGTGGTGTCGTCGCCGTGCCCGGTGTGCACCACCGTCTCCGGCGGCAGCGTCAGCAGACGGGTACGGATCGACTCGACGATGGTGCCGAAGTCGCTGTACGACCGGCCGGTGGCGCCCGGTCCCCCGGCGAACAGGGTGTCGCCGGTGAAGACCGCGCCCAGGTCGGGCGCGTACAGGCTGCACGCGCCGGGGCTGTGGCCGGGGGTGTGCAGCACCCGCAGCGTGGTCCCGCCGACGGTGATGGTCTGCCCGTCGGTCAGCTCGCCGTCCGGGGCGGTGCCCGGGTGCACCATGTCCCACAGCACCCGGTCGGCCGGGTGCAGCAGCACCGGCGCGCCGGTGGCCCGGGCCAGCTCGGGCGCGACCCGGACGTGGTCGTCATGGGCGTGCGTGGCCACGATCGCCACCACCCGCCGGTCGCCGATCACCTGGCGGATGGCCGCGACGTCGTGCGGCGCGTCGAGGACGAGGCACTCGGCGTCGTCACCGATCACCCAGACGTTGTTGTCGACGTCGAACGTCTGGCCGTCCAGGGAGAACGTGCCGGACGTGACGGCGTGGTCGACGCGGGCGGTCACGGGAAGACCACCACCGAGCGCAGCACGTCGCCGTGGTGCATCCGGCTGAACGCCTCCTCGACCTGGTCGAGGGCGATCTCCTCGGTGACGAACGCGTCCAGGTCCAGCCGGCCCTGCCGGTACAGCTCGGTCAGCATCGGGAAGTCGCGGCTGGGCAGGCAGTCGCCGTACCAGCTGGACTTGAGCGCGCCGCCGCGACCGAACACGTCCAGCAGCGGCAGGTCGACAGTCATCTCCGGCGTCGGCCCGCCGACCAGCACGACCGTGCCGGCCAGGTCACGGGCGTAGAACGCCTGCTTCCAGGTCTCCGGGCGGCCGACCGCGTCGATCACCACGTCGGCGCCGAAGCCGCCGGTGGCGGCGCGGATGGCTTCCACCGCGTCGTCCTCGGAGGCGTTGACGGTGTGGGTGGCGCCGAACTTGCGCGCCCAGTCGAGCTTGCGGGAGTCGGTGTCCACCGCGATGATCGTGGTCGCGCCGGCCAGGGCCGCGCCGGCCACCGCCGCGTCACCGACGCCGCCGCAGCCGATCACCGCGACCGAGTCGCCCCGGGTCACGTTGCCGGTGTTCATGGCCGCGCCGAGGCCGGCCATCACGCCGCAGCCGAGCAGGCCGACGGCCGCCGGCCGGGCCGACGGGTCGACCTTGGTGCACTGCCCGGCGTGCACGAGCGTCTTCTCGGCGAACGCGCCGATGCCGAGCGCGGGGGTCAGCTCGGTGCCGTCGGTGAGCGTCATCTTCTGCGTCGCGTTGTGGGTGGCGAAGCAGTACCACGGGCGGCCGCGGCGGCAGGCCCGGCACTGCCCGCAGACCGCGCGCCAGTTGAGCACCACGAAGTCGCCGGGTGCCACGTCGGTGACGCCGTCGCCGACCTGCTCGACGATGCCGGCGGCCTCGTGGCCCAGCAGGAACGGGTAGTCGTCGTTGATGCCGCCCTCGCGGTAGTGCAGGTCGGTGTGGCAGACGCCGCACGACTGGATGCGGACCACCGCCTCGCCCGGTCCCGGGTCGGGCACCACGATGGTGGTGACCTCCACGGGCGCGCCCTTGCGCCGCGACACGACTCCCCGGACTTCCTGGCTCACAGTGCCTCCCTTGTTGCGTGCTTCTGCACCCCGAACCTACCGCTGATCATGACCCGCGAACCAATGAAGCCCGCCGGATTGTCCTGGTCATGACCGGGTACCCGGTGTGCCGGTTCTACCAGGTGGGACGGGAGTGATCATGAGGCTGTCGCATGCGCCGCTGCGGGTCGCCATCGGCGCGTACATCTTGAACTCCGGGCTGGGCAAGCGGGGCCTGGAGGGTGAGGCCGCCGCGGGCATGCACGGCATGGCGGCCGGCGCGATGCCGCAGCTGCGGCAGATCCCGCCGGACCGGTTCGCCGTGCTGCTGTCCCGGGGCGAGACGGCGCTCGGCGCGGCGCTGCTCGCCCCGTTCGTGCCGTCGTTGCTGGCCGGGGCCGCGCTCACCGCGTTCGGCGCGGGGCTGGTGCAGCTCTACCTGAAGACGCCCGGCATGCGGGAGGGCAGCAGCCTGCGGCCGAGCCAGGAGGGCATCGGGCTGGCCAAGGACGTGTGGCTGGTCGGCGCCGGGCTGACGCTGATGCTCGACTCGCTGGTGCGGCACCGGCGCTGAGCCGCCCGCGCCGAAGCCGCTCCGGGCCGGCCGCGTACTCAGACGGGGGCCGCGGCCGTCGCGGCGGCCCGGTCGGCGGCGATCCGGCGGGCGGCGTTGCGGTAGCGCAGCACCTGCGCCGCGCCGAGCGCCCAGAGCAGGAACTGCACGGCGAACGCCCAGCGGAACGCGGACAGCGGCGGCGCGTCGTGCCCGGCCGGGGTGGCCAGGTCGAGCACCAGGCCGACGGCCAGGATCAGCACGATCGAGGCGGCGAAACCGCCGACGTTGACGATGCCGGTGGCGCTGACGATGCGGTGCACCGGGTTGAACGAGCGGGCGTAGTCGAACCCGATCATCGAACCGGGACCGTTGACCGCGAGCACCACCACGAGCGCCACCAGCAGCGCGTGCGGCGCCCGGCCCGGCCACGCCAGCACCACCGCCCACATGCCGGCGGTGCCGGCGGTGATGGCGAAGACCAACACCGAGCGGTGGAACGGGAAGCGGGCGCACAGATGCGCGAGCACCGGCCCGCACACGAGCGTCACCATCGTCATCAGGGTGAGCAGCCCGGCCGCCGCCGTGGGCGAGAAGCCCTGGCCCTGCACCAGAAACGGGTACCCCCACAGCAGCGCGAACACCGAGCCGGAGAACTGCGTGACGAAGTGCGTCCACAGGCCCAGCCGGGTGCCCGGCTCGGCCCACGCCTCGGCGAGCTGGCGGCGCACGGTCGCCAGGTCGGGCGCGAGCGCGGTGGCGTGCTCGGCGTGCGGGGTGTCGCGTACCGCGACGAGGATCATCAGCACCACCGTCGCGCCGAGCGCCGCGGCGGTCAGGAACGCCGAGGTCCAGCCCGCGCGGTGCAGCAGCAGCACCAGGGGTACGGCGCCGAGCACCGCGCCGAGCTGGCCGACGGTGCCGGTGAGCTGCACCAGCAGCGGGTTGCGGCGGCCGGGGAACCAGAACGCGACGATGCGCAGCACGCTGATGAAGGTCATGGCGTCACCGAGGCCGACCAGCACCCGCGCGGCGACGGCGGCCGGCACGTCGGTGGCGACCGCGAAGACGATCTGCCCGGCCACCATCAGCGCGCCGCCGGCCAGCAGCAGCCGGCGCGAGCCGTAGCGGTCGAGCAGCACCCCGACCGGGACCTGCATGGCGGCGTAGACGGCGAGCTGGGCCACGGAGAACGTGGCGAGCGCGGAGGCGTTGATGTGGAACCGATCCGCCGCGTCGACCCCGGTGACGCCGAGTGAGCTGCGGTGGAACACGGCGGTCAGGTACGCGGTCAGCGCCACCGCGTACACCAGGGCCGCGGGCCGGCGGGACACGCTCACCGCAGCGTCCCGAGCATCCGCGCGGCGGTGTCGATGTGCCCGGCGACCGCGTCGCGCCACGCCTGCGGGTCGTCGCCGTCGAGCGCGGCGAGCTGGCCGGCGTGCTCGGCCAGGGCGACCTCGGCCCAGCCGGGTGAGAGCCGGAAGCTCGCCTCGCCCATGCGCAGCTGCCGGTCGCGCAGGCGGTGGTACAGCTCGGCCAGGATCTCGTTGCCGGCCGCCTCGACCACGGCGGCGTGGAACGAGCGGTCGGCGCCCATCAGCGCGCTGATGTCACCGGCGGCGTGCGCGCGTCGCATCTCCTCCAGCCGGCGGGCCAGGTCGGCGCGCAACTCGGCGCGGCGGTCCCAGACCCGCTCGGCGGCGTGCAGCTCGACCAGCCGGCGGGCCTCGATGACGTCGGCGATCTCCCGGGCCGACACCGGCCGGATCAGCGCGCCGCGCTTCGGGTAGAGCTTGACCAGACCCTCGGTCTCCAGCCGCAGCAGCGCCTCCCGGACCGGGGTGCGGGACACGCCGGTCGCGTCGGCGATCTCGCCCTCGCTCACGAGCTGGCCGCCCGGGTAGACCTGTTCCAGGATGGCCTGCTTGAGGTGCCGGTACGCCCGCTCGGCGGCGGACGGCGCGGTCCGGCTGGCATGCGTCATGTATCTAAGCTTGCTCCGCGGCTCGTCCCGCCGCTCGATCGCGGGCCCGGGCAGTGGCGCAGGCCACCGCGGGTCAGGCCCACAACTCCCGCAGCAGCGCCTCCACCTCGGCGGTCCGCTCGATCTGCGGCATGTGCCCGGTGTCGCGGAACAGATGGCGGCGCGCGTGCGGCAGCCGGCTGCCGGCGTACGCCAGGTGCGTGGCGGGCAGGATCAGGTCACGGTCGCCCCAGACGAGCAGCGTGGGCAGGTCGAGCGCGGCCACCGCGTCGAGCAGTTCGGCGCGCCACCGCAGCTTCACCCCGCGCCAGGTGCCCAGGTCGCGGACCAGCTCCAGCATCACCCGGGCGGCGTGCGGCTGCCCGGCGACGGCGAGCGCGGTGGCGATCCGCTCCTCGGTGACGTACGCCGGGTCGAAGAAGATGGCCCGCTCGCTGCGGCGGGCGATCCCCGGATGCGGGCGCAGCAGCAGCGGCGCCAGCGGGCGGATCGCGAGCAGCCGCAGCGCCACCGTCACCTCCCGGCCGAAGCCGGCGCTGTTGAGCAGCGCCAGGCTGGCCGCCCGCTGCGGCGCGTCGACCGCGAGGCGCATCGCCACCGCCCCGCCGAGGGAGTTGCCGACCAGGTGCGCCGGGCCGGTCACCCCGGCCACGTCGAGGAACCGGGCGACCGCGCCGGCCAGGGCGGGCAGCGTGTGCGGCCCGTCCAGCGGCGCGGAGCCGCCGTGCCCGGGCAGGTCCACCGCGAGCACCAGGTGGTCGCGGGCCAGCGCGGCGTGCAGGGCGGTGAAGTCGTCGAGGGTACGGCCGATGCCGTGCAGCAGCACCACGGGCGGCCCGTCGCCGCTGATCCGGCAGCGCACGCGCCGGCCGTCGACGGTGCGCTCGTCGGCCGGCGGGAGGGCCACCGTCACGCCGTGCGTCCGGGTTCCCGCGCGGCCTCCTCGCCGGGCGTCTCGGCCCGCGGCGCCGGCACCTCGGCGACGGCCGCCGGGCGGGACGGGCGCATGCCCAGGGCGAGCACCCGGCCGTACCCGGCGGGGGCCACCCGGGCCAGCAGGTCGGGCAGCTTCGCCGACCAGCCGATCAGCACCCGGCCGCGACGCCGCTTCGCGCCGCGCAGGATCGCCTCGGCGGCCTTCGCCGGGTCGTTGGTGAGCAGCTTCTCGAACTGCCTGAGCCCGGTCTCGTACTCAGCCCGGTCAACGCCGCTGCCGACCCGGGCGCTGCTGGCGATCCGGGTGCGGATGCCGCCCGGGTGCACCGACGTGACGCCGACGCCGTCGTCGACGAGTTCGTGCCGCAGCGCCTCGGTGAAGCCGCGGACAGCGAACTTGCTCGCCGCGTACGCGGCCTGCCCGGCGGGCGCGATGATGCCGAACAGGCTGGAGACGTTGACCAGGTGCGCGCCGGGTTCGGCCTTGAGCGCGGGCAGCAGCGCGTGGGTCAGGCGCACCACCGCCCGGAAGTTGATCTCGACGACCCAGAGGAACTCCTCCACTGTGACCTGGTCGAAGCGCCCGCCCAGCGCCACCCCGGCGTTGTTGATCAGCAGCCGGATGCGGGGATGCGCGCGGTGGATCTCGGCGGCGACCCGTTCGGTGGCCTCGGCGTCGGCGAGGTCGACCACGTGCGTCTCGACCCGCAGGTCCGGGTGCGCCGCCGAGATCGCGGCGGCGACCGAGGTCAGGCCGTCGGCGTCGCGGTCGAGCAGGACCAGGTCGGCGCCGCGCCGGGCCAGGCCGTGGGCCAGCGCCGCGCCGATGCCGCTCGCCGCGCCGGTGAGCACCGCGGTGCCGCCGGGAAAGACGAGGTCACGCATCGGTTCCTCCCGAGGTGGCGGCGGGTACGCCGGCGCGGGCGAAGCGTACGCCGTCGGTGAGCGGGCCGTGCCGCATCAGGCGTACGTCGCGGGGGTAGTTCTGGTGCAGCCGCCACGGCGCGCGCGGCCCCTGCTTGGGCAGCTGGTCGACGGCGCGCAGCACGTAGCCGGACTGCAGGTCGATGATCGGCGCCAGGTCGTCGGTGTCCGGGGCGAGCGGCGTGACGATCTGCTGGCCGGTCTCGTCGAGGTGGCGCAGCAGCCGGCAGACGTACGTGGCGACGAGGTCGGCCTTGAGCGTCCACGAGGCGTTCGTGTAGCCGATCGTCATGGCGAAGTTCGGCACGCCGGACAGCATCATGCCCTTGTAGGCCACCGTCGAGGCGAGGTCGACGTCGGCGCCGTCGACCGCCAGGGTCATGCCGCCGAGCGCGAGCAGGTTCAGGCCGGTGGCGGTGACCACGATGTCGGCGGGCAGCTCCTCGCCGGAGGCGAGCCGGAGCCCGTGCTCGGTGAACGTGTCGATGGTGTCGGTGACCACCGACGCGCGTCCCTCGCGCAGCACGGTGAACAGGTCGCCGTCCGGCACCACGCACAGGCGCTGGTCCCACGGGTCGTACCGGGGCGAGAAGTGCCGCTCGACGTCGTACCCGGCGGGCAGCCGGCCCTTCGCGGCCCGGCGCAGGAACCGCTTCACCACGCCGGGGGCACGCCGGCTGAGCTGGAAGTTGGCCACCCCGAGCGCGACGTTCTTCCACCGCGCCACCGTGTACGCGGCCTTCGGGGGCAGCCAGCGCCGCGCGGCGTCGGCGAACGGGTCGCGCGAGGGCAGCGCGATCACGTACGTGGGTGAGCGCTGGAGCATGGTGACGTGGGCGGCCCGCTCGGCCATCGCCGGCACGAGGGTGACGGCTGTGGCGCCGCTGCCGATCACCACGACCCGCTTGCCGGTGTAGTCCAGGTCGTCGGGCCAGTGCTGCGGGTGCACGAGCGTGCCGGCGTACCGCTCGACGCCGGGGAAACGCGGCGTGTAGCCGGAGTCGTAGCGGTAGTAGCCGGAGTTGGTGAACAGGAACCCGCAGGTGATGGTGACGTCCTCGCCGGTGTCGTCGCGGCGGGCGTGGACCGTCCAGCGGGCGGTGGCGCTGTCCCATTCCGCGCGCACGGCCCGGTGGTGGAAGCGGATGTGCCGCTCGACGTCGTACTCGCGGGCGGTCTGGCGCACGTACGCCCGGATGGAGTCGCCGTCGGCGATGGCCTTCGGGTCGGTCCACGGCTTGAACGAGTAGCCGAGGGTGTACATGTCGGAGTCGGAGCGGATGCCCGGGTAGCGGAACAGGTCCCAGGTGCCGCCGATGGCGCCCCGGGCCTCCAGCACCGCATAGGTCTTGCCGGGGCACTCGCGTCCGAGGTGGACGGCGGCGCCGATGCCGGACAGGCCGGCCCCGACGATGAGGACGTCGACGTGGTCTGCGGCCATCGGTTTCTCCCGTTCGCACCGGCGGTGGACCGGACACTATCCATCGCCGTCGAGCGCAGTCAACACCATGTCGAGCTTAATCGACAGGGTGTTGAGCGGGTGTAGCATCAGCCGACATGACCACCGCCCGTACGCCGGCCGGCGCCGCGCCCAGCCGCGGGCGGCGGGCCGGCCGCTCCGCCGGCGACGAGCGGGAGACCGCGATCCTGGCCACCGCCGAGCGGCTGCTGCGGCAGCGCGCGTTCGGGGACATCTCCATCGACGACCTGGCGCGCGGCGCGGGCATCTCCCGTCCCACGTTCTACTTCTACTTCCCGTCCAAGGACGCGGTGCTGCTCACGCTGCTGGACCGGGTCACCGAGGAGGCCGACGCGGCGGCCGGCGGCGTGTTCGACCGGCTCGCCGAGGACCCGCGCGCCCACTGGCGGGAGCTGATCGCCCGGTTCCACGCCACGTTCGGCGGGCACCGGGACGTGGTGCTCGCCTGCGCCCAGGTACGCGGCACCAACGCCGAGGTGCGGCGGCTCTGGGCCGAGGTGCTGGAACGCTGGGTCCGCGCGGTGCAGGCCGCGATCGAGACCGAACGCGCACGCGGCGCGGCCCCGGACGGGCTGCCCGCCCGGGACCTCTCGATCGCGCTGAACTCGATGAACGAACGGGTCTGGTACGCCACGTTCGCCGGGGACGGCCCGGCGGTGGCCGAGCGGGACGTGGTCGACGTGCTGCTCGACGTCTGGCTGACCGCGATCTACCGGACCACCACCCCGCCGGTCATGCCGTCCGCCGGAACTCCATGACCCAGTTGGTCTCCCAGGCGTGCCCGCCGTCGGTGGAGAACGCCTGCTCCCAGCGGCAGGAGACCGGGGTGATCGCCGACCAGAGGAACCGGCAGCGCACCGGGCGGCCCTCGTCGGTGTCGTCGGCGTGGAACTCACCGACGCCGTCGGTGAACCGGCCCACCACCGGCGGCTGCTCCAGCACGCCCCGCGCGCTGTGCATCCAGTAGATCGACCACAGCCCGGTCGACGGGTTCAGGATGCGTACCGACGAGCCGGAGAAACCCCGGCCGGGGCAGCGCATCTCGTCGAAGCTGCCCGCGCCGTCGAAGAACGAGCGGGCCTCGCTGACGCCGGTGAACTCGTCCCAGTCGTCGCTGCCGACGTGCCGCTGCCGCAGACGCCGGTTGGTCACGTCCCAGGTGCCGATGAGGAAGTCGAAGTCGCCCATCAGAACCCCACCGGCCCCTCGGGCCGGGCGTCGGCCAGGTAGCCGGCCAGGTCCGGCTCGTCCGGCGCGAGCACGTGCCGGATCCAGGCGGCGCGCTCGTGCTCCAGCACACCCAGCTCCCAGACGCAGCCCACCCCGGGACGCTCCAGGTCCACGAAGCGCGCCGGATCGTCGTCCGGGCAGTCGAGGGCGGACTGTCCGGCGATCGCGATGCGGCACTCGACCACGTTGTCGAAGAACCAGGTGTACGCCAGCAGGTACGCGCCGCTGTCCGCGCCCCGGTGCAGCACCACCCAGCTCGCCGGCGGGGTGCCGCCGTCGGGACCGGGCAGCAGCTTGGGAAGGTACGCGTACGCGGCCTCGACCACACGTGGTTCGAGGCGACGGTCCGGCTGGTCGATGTGGTAGCGCTTGACGTGCCGGCCGGCGACCTCGATCGCCCCCGGCACCGTCAGCTCCTTGTCGTGGAAAGCCATGATCGGGACGGTAGGGGCGGTCCCCTGACAGCTAGTGTCAGCAGAATGCGTGCGAGTCGACTCCTGTCCATCCTGCTGCTCCTGCAGGCGCACGGCCGGCTCACCGCCGCCGACCTGGCCACCCGCCTCGAGGTGTCGGTACGCACCATCTACCGGGACGTCGAGGCGCTGCACACCGTCGGCATCCCGCTGTACGGCGAGGCCGGACACGACGGCGGCTACCGGCTCGTGGAGGGCTGGCGAACCCGGCTGACCGGGCTGACCGCCGAGGAGGCCGACCGGCTGCTCTTCGCCGGGCTGCCCGGACCTGCCGCCGAACTGGGCTACCAGTCGGTCGTCACCGCCGTGCAGCTCAAGCTGCGGGCCGCGCTACCAGCGCCGCTGGCCGACCGGGCCGCCCGGCTGGAACAGCGGTTCCACCTGGACACGCCGGGCTGGTACTCCGACGGCGACCCGTCGCCGTACCTCGCCGAGGCGGCCGAGGCGGTGTGGCGGGAGCACCGGATCCGGGTGCGCTACCGGGGCTGGCGCGGCGAGACGATCCGGGTGCTCGAACCGTACGGGCTGGTGCTCAAGGGCGGGCGCTGGTATCTCGTGGCCGCCCGCCCGGACCGCGCCGGACCGGCCACCTACCGGGTCAACCAGATCCTCGACCTGGCCCCGCTGGACGAGACGTTCGAGCGGCCCGAGTTCGACCTGCCGGCCTGGTGGCGCGCCCACGTGGTGGAGTTCCGGGCCGGGATGCACCGCGACGAGGCGCACATCCGGCTGTCGCCGCGCGGGTTCGCCCGGCTGCGCGAGATCGGCAGCGACGTGGTGGTCGCCGCCGCCGAGGCGAGCGCCGGCCCGCCCGACGACAGCGGCTGGGTGCGCGCGGTCATCCCGATCGAGTCGCTCACCCACGCCCACGGCGACCTGCTGCGGCTCGGCGCCGACGTGGAGGTCCTGTCCCCGGAAGAGCTGCGCGCCCGCCTGGCCGCCACCGCCACCGCCCTGGCCGCTCTCTACCCCCCACCTCTCCCTCGTTGATCAAGGAAGGGCGTGGAGGGCATCGGCGACTGTGGACAGGGCTCGGTCGATCTCCGACGGCGGGGTCGCCGCGTACCCGAGGACCAGGCCCGGCGGCTGCGGACGCTGGCCGTGCCAGGACAGCGGATGGACCTTGACGCCCCGGCGCAGCGCCTCCGCCGCGAGCGCCCGGTCGTCCACGTCGCCGGGCAGCGTGACCGTCAGGTGCAGCCCGGCGGCGGCGCCGTGCACCACCGCCCCCGGCAGGTACGCGCGGACCGCCCGGATCATCGCGTCGCGGCGGCGTACGTGCCGGTGGCGCAGCAGCCGCAGGTGCCGCTCCAGCGCGCCCGACTCCATCAGCTCGGCCAGCACGAGCTGCGGCAGCGCCGCGTTGCCCAGATCCGCCGTCCGCTTCGCGTCCACCACGTCGGCGCGCAGCGACGGCGGCACCAGCGTCCACCCGATCCGCAGGGCCGGGGCGAGCAGCTTGGAGATGCTGCCGGTGTAGCAGACCCGGTCGGGGGCCATGCCGCGCAGCGCCGGCACGGGCGGGCGGTCGTAGCGGTGCTCGGCGTCGTAGTCGTCCTCCAGCACCAGGCCGCCGTCGCGCGCCCACCTCAGCAGCCGGCGACGCCGCTCACCGTCGAGCACCACCCCGGTCGGGAACTGGTGCGCCGGGGTGAGCAGCACGGCCGGCGCGCCGGACCGCTCCAGCTCGTCGACGCGCAGGCCCCGGTCGTCCACCGGCACCGGCGGCGTCGCCATCCCGGCGTACGTGAGGTGCTGCCGCACGCCGAGCGAGCCGGGGTCCTCCACCGCGACGGTGCGCGTACCCCGCTCGTGCAGCACCCGCGCGAGCAGGCCGAGCGCCTGGGACACCCCGGCCACGACCACCACCTCGGCCGGGTCGGCGCGGATGCCCCGGTTGCGGGCCAGCCAGTTCGCGACGGCCAGTCGCAGCGCGGGCGTGCCGGTCGGGTCGCCGTAGCCGAGCGCGGCGGGCGTGGCCCGGTGCAGCACGGCCCGCTCGGCCCGCAGCCAGGCCGCGCGAGGAAATGCCGCCAGATCGGGTACGCCGGGCGTCAGGTCCACCCTCGCGGGGGCGGCGCGCAGCGCTTCGAAGACGTCGAGGCCGGGCCGGCCGGTGAACACCTCCGGTGCTCTCCTCGGCTCGGGTGGCCGGGCGCGCACGGCGGCCGGGGTGGCCACCACGACGGTGCCGGCCCGGCCGCGCCCGGCGACCTGGCCGTCCTCGCCCAGCCGCTGGTACGCCTCGGTCACCACGCCGCGCGAGACGCCCAGCTCGGCGGCGAGCACCCGGCTGGGTGGCAGGCGGCTACCTACTGGCGCGCGGCCGTCGGCGATCGCCGAGCGCAGCCGGGCGGCCAGCCAGTCCGCGCGGCCGCCGGGCGGGGCCTCGCCCACATCGAGCTGGAGGAAGTCCGCGCCGACCGATTTGGACCTGTCGGAAACGACGGCTTTGGCCCTGTCCACCGGACCATTATGGCCAGAGGCTGGACGGGTGACCATCGCCTTCCTGCTGACGGCACTCGTCGTCGCCGTCACTCCGGGCACCGGGGTGACGCACACGCTCGCCACCGCCGTGACCGCCGGACGCCGCGCCGGGCTGGCCGCCGCGGCCGGTGCCACGCTCAGCCTCGTTCCGCACGTGATCGCCGCCGTGACCGGCCTGGCCGCGCTGCTTCGCGCCGGCACCCCGGCGTTCCGCGTGGTGACCTGGCTGGGCGTGGCGTACCTGCTCTGGATGGCCTGGTCGGCGTGGCGCGACCGGGGCGCGTTCACCGTCGACGCGGACCGGCCGCCGCGCCCGGCGTCGGCGGTGTTCCGCGACGGAGTGTTGCTGAACCTGCTGAACCCGAAGGTGACGGTGTTCTTCGTGGCGTTCCTGCCGCAGTTCGTACCCCCGGGCACGCCCGCCGCCCCCGTCCGCATGCTCGCCTGCGGCCTGGTGTTCATGCTGGTCACGCTGCTGGTGTTCGCCGGGTACGCGGTGCTCGCCGGCGCGTTGCGCCGCCGCGTGCTGGGCCGGCCCCGGCTGAGGGCGCTGCTGCGGCACGCCGTGGCCGGCAGCTTCCTCGCCCTGGGCCTCGGCCTCGCGTTCACCGCCTAGAAGGAGTTCATCAGTGCGTTTCCGGCACTCCCCCGAGATCTGGTCGTCCTTCCCCGAGCTGACCTGCGGCGTCCTGCACGCCACCGGGATCACGCCCGACGCCGACGTCACGCCGCGCCTCGCCGGTCACCTCGGCGTCGCCCGGGACCGGCTCGCCGCCGCACCGGAGGGCGGCTTCCCGGAGATCCAGGCGTGGCGGCGCGCGTTCACCCGGATGGGCTGCCCGCCGACGCGCTACCGCTGCGCGGCCGAGTCACTGCTGCGCCGGTTGCGCCGCGACGGCGACCTGCCCCGGCTGCACCCGCTGGTGGACCTCGGCAACGCGCTCTCCGTCGGGTACGCGGTCCCGGTCGCCGTGCTCGACCTGGCCGGGATCGACGGCGACCTGACCGTGCGCCCGGCCGACGGCACCGAGTCGTATCTCGGCCTCGGTGGGGAGTCCGAGCAGCCCGCGCCCGGCGAGGTGATCTTCGCCGACGAGGGCGGGCACGCGCACGCCCGGCGCTGGTGCCACCGGCAGAGCGGCGCCTCGGCGGTACGTGCCGCCACCGTCGAGGTCCTCGTGGTCATCGAGGCGATGCACGCCGGGGCGGCGCCGACCGTACGCCGGATGCTGGACGAGCTGGCGGCGGCGCTGGCCGAGCAGTGGCGCGTGCCGTCACGGACGGGGGTGCTCACCTCGCAGGCCCCGGAGTTCGCCGTGCCCGTCCGGACCGCCTGACGCCGGCTCGGACGGCTCGCCGTGCAGCTCGCGCAGGGCGTCGGCGAGCCGGTCGTCGGCGGTGCCCCACCACTGCCGGGCCAGCTCGACAGTGCGGCCGAGCGAGTCGTCGCCCGCCCGCTCGGCGTGCAGCTCGGCGCTCATCATGCGCAGGAAGCGAACGGTCACGGCATCGGACTCATCGGCTATCACGTCCGTACCCTAGCCACCGCCTCCGACGAAACCGGCGGCCGAGTCGGGGTCGTCCGCCCGGTTGAGGTCGCCGTGCGCGGGTAGTGCGCGGTCATGCCCCAGCGATACGAGCACTACGACCGCGTCGCGATCGTCACCGGCGCGGACACCGGCATCGGCGGCCGGGGGCGACCGCGCCCGGCTCAGGGCAGTCAGGCTTGATTCCTGCTCAGGGCAGGGTCGTCCCCGGCTCCGTCGTGGGTCAGGTGCGTTCGTTGCTGCCGGGTTCGCCGGTCGGCACGCCGACCGGTCCGCTCTCCGGGTAGTGGCAGGCGGTGAGCTGCCCGCCGTCGTCTCGGGTGGTCAGCGCCGGTTCTTCGGTGGCGCAGTGGTCGGTGGCTTTCCAGCAGCGGGTACGGAAGCGGCAGCCCGATGGCGGGTTGAGTGGGGTCGGGACGTCGCCGGTGAGGCGGATCCGGCCGGCGGGCCCGAGGGTGGTGACGTCGGGGATGGCGGAGAGTAGGGCTCGGGTGTAGGGGTGCTGGGGCCGGGTGTAGATGGTGTCGCGGTCGCCGATTTCGACGATCTTGCCGAGGTACATGACGGCGACGCGGTGGCAGAAGTGGCGGATGACGGCGAGGTCGTGGGCGATGAACACGAACGCCAGGTCCAGGTCGCGTTGCAGGTCGCGCAGCAGGTTGATGACCTGCGCCTGGATCGACACGTCCAGCGCCGAGACGGGTTCGTCGGCGACGATCAGCTTGGGTTTCAACGCGAGGGCGCGGGCGATGCCGATGCGCTGGCGCTGCCCGCCGGAGAACTCGTGCGGGTACCTGTTGTAGTGCTCCGGGTTCAGCCCGACCAGTTCCAGCAACTCCTGGACCCGTTTCTTCACACCGCCGGGCGGGGTGATCCGGTTGACCTGCAACGGCATGGCCACGATCCGCCCGACGGTGTGGCGGGGGTTCAGCGAGGCGTACGGGTCCTGGAAGATGATCTGCAGGTCCTGCCGCAGCGCACGCAACTCACGCCGCCCGCCGTGGGTGATGTCCCGCCCCGCGAACATGATGCTGCCGGAGGTGGGTTCTAGCAGGCGGACCAGCATCCGCCCGGTCGTGGTCTTCCCGCACCCCGACTCCCCGACCAGGCCGAGCGTCTCGCCGGGCCGCACGTCGAAGTCCAGCCCGTCGACCGCCCGCACCGCACCCCGCGCGCGCAGCCCCTGCCGCACCGGGAAATGCTTGGTCAGCCCTCGCACCGACAGCAGCGGCTCGCCCGCGAGCCGGCCGGCGTCGCCCGCCACCGCCGCCTGCCCGTTCGTCACACCGTTCATCGAGCCACCCCCACCTGCGCGACCTCGTCCCGGTAGATCCGCTCCCGCGCGGCGACCGGCAGATGACACGCCACCAGATGACCCGGCGCACCAGCAGGGCCCAACTCCGGGATCTCGGTGCGGGACCGGTCACCGTTCACGCCGGCCCACCGGCACCGCGGATGAAACGCACACCCCGACGGCAGATTGATCAAGCTGGGCGGGTTACCCGGGATCGGCACCAGGTCCGCATCCGCGTCACCGTGCAACGACGGCACACTCGACAACAACCCCCACGTGTACGGATGCTGCGGCGCCCGCAACACCCGCTCCACACTCCCGTGCTCCACCGCCCGACCCGCATACATCACCAACACGTCATCAGCCACCTGAGACACCACACCCAGGTCATGCGTGATCAGAATGATCGCCGACCGGAACTCCGCCTGCAGATCCGCCAGCAGGTCCAGGATCTGCGCCTGCACCGTCACATCAAGCGCCGTCGTCGGCTCATCAGCGATCAGCAGATCCGGATCGTTCACCAGCGCCATCGCGATCATCGCCCGCTGCCGCATCCCACCCGAGAACTCGTGCGGAAACTGATCGAACCGCTTCGCCGGCTGCGGGATGCCGACCCGGCCGAGCATGTCCACCGCCCGGCTGCGGGCCTCCCGTTTTCCGGCCCTCGGGTGGTGCACCCGGTACGCCTCCGCGATCTGCCGACCCACCGAGTAGTACGGATGCAACGCCGACAACGGATCCTGAAAGATCATCGCCATGTCCCGGCCCCGCAACCGGCGGATCTCCTCCTCACGCAGACCCACCAACTGACGACCACCGACCGAGATCTCCCCGGAAATGGTCGTCCGCTTCGCGTTGTGCAAACCGAGAATCGCCAGCGACGTGACGCTCTTGCCGGACCCGGACTCGCCCACGATCCCCAGCGTGCGGCCCCGCTCGACGGCGAACGACACCCCGTCCACGGCCTTGACGACACCGTCCTCGGTGTCGAACCGCACCCGCAGATCCGTGACCCGCAGGTACGGGTCCTCGCCGCGTCGCGGCGTCGGAAGCTCCACCATGTCCGTCTCCTCCTCCTCAGCCCAGCCGGACCCGTGGGTCGATCACCGCGTACAGCACGTCGACGACGATGTTGGCGACCACGATGAACACGGCCGCCAGCAGCACCGTCGCCATCACCACCGGCAGGTTGAGGAACTGCACCGCCTCCACTGTCGCCTTGCCGAGGCCCTGGAGGCCGAAGATGGTCTCGGTGATGAACGTGCCGCCGAGGCTGGTGCCGATGTCCAGCCCGGCGATAGTCACGATCGGCGTGATCGCCGCCCGCAGCGCGTGCCGGGTGTGCACCTGCCGCGCGGGCAGCCCTTTCGCCCGGGCGGTACGGATGAAGTCCTCCGACAGGGTCTCCAGCATCTGCGCCCGGGACAGCCGGGCGTACAGCGCCGAGTTGAGGAAACCCAGCGTCATCCAGGGCAGCAGCAGCCCGGCCGCCCACCGGGCCGGGCTCTCGGTCAGCGGCGTGTAGCTGGGGAACGGCAGCAGCCCGGTGGAGTAGACCAGCAGGTAGAGCAGGATCAGACCGAAGAAGTAGACCTGCATGGACGCGCCGGCCAGGGTGACGCCGATGGCGGCGCGGTCGAACGCCGTACCCCGGCGCAGCGCCGACACCATGCCCAGGGAGATGCCGAGGCCGAGCCAGAGCACGGCGCCGCCGAGGACGATGCTGAACGTCACCGGGGCGCGCTGCGCGACGATCTCGGTGACCGGCTGGTTGTTGCGGAACGAGTAACCCAGGCAGGGCGCCGGGCAGTCCTGCCGGAAGTCCCCCTCGCCGTAGGTACGGCCGGCGAAGACGCCCCCGACGAAGTCCGCGTACTGCCGGGGCAGCGGCTGGTCGATGCCGAGGCGGCGCTCGACCTGGGCGATGTCCTCGGCCGTGCAGTTCTTGCCGCACATCACCTTCGCCGGGCTGCTCGGCACCGCGAAGAAGAGACCGAATGTGACGAGGCTGATGACGACCAGGGTCAGGGCGGCGACGAGCAGCCGCCGGACGACGAAACGGAGCAACGGGAGCACCTCCCCCGGGTGGGGCGCGGGGACGGCCGCGATGGCAGCCGTCCCAGCGCGGCTGTCACTTCTTCACGTAGATGCCGTTGAGCGAGATGATCCCGAACGCGTCGCTGAGGAAGGCGTTGCCGACCTTCGAGCCGTGCAGCTCGTAGGTGGCGTCGTAGTAGCAGGGCACCACCGGCGCGTACTTCTCCATGATCATGCGGTCGAGCGCCATCCAGCCGGCGTCCTGCTCCGCGGCGGGCAGGGCGCGGACCCGGTCGATCTCCGCGCCGACCGACGCCTCGTTGAGGTACGACAGGTTCTGGTTGCCCTCGGCCACGATCTCCCGTCCGTCGTAGACCGGCGGGATGACTGTGGAGCCGGTGGGCCAGTCCGAGCCCCAGCCGGTGAGGTAGAGGTCGTAGGGGTTGTCCTTGCGGCCCACCTCGTCGTAGTAGCTGCTGTTGTCGATCGGCTTCATCACGATGTCGAACCCCATGTCGGTGAGGTTCTTGCGCAGCGCCTCGGCCTGCTGGGTACGCAGTTCCAGGCTGGAGTGGGCGAGCACCAGCTTCGGCCGCTTTCCGGCGAGCAGCTCGGCGGTCTTCGCCTTGTCGCCGGTCACCGGGGCGTTGAACACGTCGTACGGCACGAACCCGGCGGTGGTGGGTGACATCAGCGTGGTCGCGGGTGTCCCGGCGGCCTGGCCGCCGAGGACCTTGAGCAGGGCGTCCTTGTCGACCGCGTAGTTCAGCGCCCGCCGTACGCTCAGGTCGGTGACCCGCTGGGTGTTGATGCTCAGCACCCAGTTGTACTGCGTCGGGCCGCGGACGACCCGGTCGGCGACGCCGGCGCCGGTGGTGCGGGGCAGCACCGACGGCGGCACGTCCGACCAGCTCAGCGCCGCCTGGTCGGCCGGTCCGTCGGCGACCAGCCGCTCGGCGATCTGGGCCTGCTCCAGGCCGAACGTCATCCGGACCGTGTCCGGGTACGCGTTGCGGAGCGGGTCGGTCGCCGGATCCCAGTTCGGGTTGCGTTCCAGCTCCAGCGACACGTCGCGCTGGTAGGACTTCACCCGGTACGGGCCGGACGAGAACGGCCGCAGATCGTAGTTGGCGCGGGTGTCCTTGGCGGCGGGCACCGGCGCGCTGGTGGGCAGCGCCGCCGCGTACGGCATGTCGCAGTGCGGCTGCGGGAACGTGAACCGGATGGTCCGGTCGTCGGGGGTGGTGACGCCGTCGGGCACCGGCTTGCCGCCGTCGTACGGTCCCTTGTAGGTGGCGTTGTACGCCCCGCCCGGGTAGAGCCACTGCTGGATGTAGTGCGGGCCCTCGTTGAGGTTCGCCGCGAACGAGCGGGCGATGCCGTGGGCGACGTCCTTGCTGCTCACCGGCGTGCCGTCCTCGTAGCGCACGCCGTCGCGCAGCGTGAACTCCCAGACCTTGCAGTCGCCGTCGACGTCCTTGCCGGGGTTGGTGGCCAGGTCGCCGACGAGCAGCAGCTTGCCGGTGCCGTCCTCCTTGTAGCCGTTGAGCGGGCGGTAGAGCATCCCGCCGGCGACCTGCTGCACGTTGACGTAGTTGCGGGCCGGGTCGAGGTGTTCGAAGTCGGCCGGCTGCATGACGGTGAGGGTGCCGCCCCGGGACGCCCCGTCGACGGGCTTCGCCGGGCCCTGGTTGTCGGCGGCCTCGTACGAGATCGAGCCGCTCTGGGTCTTGGTCTTCTGGTCGTCGCCGCCGCTGTCGTCGGGCGTGGGGTTGCAGCCGGCGGCGGCCAGCGCCGCCGCGGCGAGGACACCTGTCAGTGTCCGGGTTCGTGCGCGCACGGTGTGCTCCCTTCGTGCCCGGCGGCCCCCGCCGGCCGGGCGTGTGATGGCCGTGGGGACTACCGGGTGGAGCGGGGATCCAGCGAGTCGCGCAGCGCGTCGCCGAGCAGGTTGAACGCCAGGACCAGCAGGAAGATCGTCAACCCGGGGAACAGGGTGTACCAGGGGTCGCTCGCGACGTAGCCGATGCTGTTGAAGATCATGCGGCCCAGGTCGGGCGTGGGTTCGGTGACGCCGATGTTGACGAACGCCAGCGCCGCCTCGATGGCGATGAACTGGGGCACCATCAGCGAGACGGTGACCAGGATCGGCGCCCAGATGTTCGGCAGCAGCTGCCGCAGCAGGATGTGCGCGGTGCCGGCACCGGCGGCCCGGGCCGCGTCGACGAACTCCCGCTCCCGCAGCGAGATCACCTGCCCGCGGACCAGCCGCGCGGTGTACGTCCAGCTGAACAGGCCGAAGGTGGCGACGATCAGCGCCACCCGGAAGGCCGGCGACGGCGCCTCCCGGTCGGAGTAGAAGCGGTCCTGCAGGATCGGGATGACCGCGAGCGCGAAGATGAGGAACGGGAACGCCAGCGTGAGGTCGATCAGCCAGTTGACGAGACTGTCCAGCCAGCCTCTGGCCCATCCGGCCAGCACACCGACCGCGACGCCGATGCACGAGGCCAGCAGCGCCGAGGTGAACGCGATGAACAGCGACGTCCGAAGCCCGTAGACCAGTTGCATCAGGATGTCCCGGCCACTGCCCGGCTCAAGGCCGAGCCAATGATCGGAACTGATCCCGCCGGCATACCCGATCGGCATTCCGAAATCGTTCAACCGGTCGACGAACTTGTCGGTCGGGTCGATTCCGGTGAGCCGCCCCAGCAGCGGCGCGCCGAGCGCCACCACCGCGGCGACGAGGAGCGTCAGGGCGCTGGCCCGGGCCGTACGGTCCCGCTTGAGCCGCAGCCAGGCGAGCTGGTTGGGTGACCGGCCGACGAACTCGGCGGCCCGGCCGGCGGGCTCCGGGCCGGCCTGGATCTCCGGGACGGAAATGGTCGCGTCGGCGGCCGGAGTCCGGGGCGGCGGGTGTGAGAGGTCGCTCATGAACAGTCCCTCCGACGGGGGCGAAAACGCCCTGCCACCCGACGGTAAAGGGATACGGAGCACCGGAAAGAATCGTTACGGTAACGGCCGTTCCGGTTGTCATCCATTGACAACGATCCGGCGTACAGGATGCATCAGCGCAATAACGGGCCGATTCGGTTGTCAGCCTTTCAGGCAGGCGTCACGCTTATTCGGAATGCGTTTACGCGAGGCGCGGAAGCGGTTGTCAGCCGTTCGGGCATTCCCGTACACCAATGTCACACCGAACGTGCGACGCGGTCGGCTGGTGTAACACTTCGTGACTCTTCGCGTTCACACCGTCCACCTAGGGTTCTCGGCGGCCCGGTTGCGCACGACGGACCGGGTCACCCATCGGCCCCGCACCCAGGGGCCCCGACGGAAGGACCACCCATGCCCTTCGCCCGACGTACCGCCGCACTGGCCCTGGTCGCCGCGCTCGGCACCCTCGCCGCGCCGGCCTCCCCCGCGCAGGCCGCGCCGCGCCCCGGCCCGCAGACCCCATCGGTGCTGCTGCTCACCGTCGACGACGGCGCCGGCGTACGCGCCACGGTGCTGACCTGCGGGCCGACCGGCGGTCTGCACCCCGACCCGATCACCGCCTGCCGGCTCGTCGCCCGCGTCGACGGCGACCTGGACGCGCTCGACGTGGACGGCTCGCCGTGCACCTCCCAGTACGCCCCGGTCGTCGCCCGCGCCGCAGGCTTCTGGCAGAACCGCCCGGTCTCCTACACGCGTACGTTCACCAACCCCTGCCTGATGCAGCGCACCACCGCCTCTCTCTTCACCTTCTGACCCTCCCCTCTCGTTCTGGTTGATCATGAGGTTGGCGGCGGTTGCCGTCCGTTTTGTCGCCGTCAACCTCATGATCGACGGGGTGGGTGGGGTG
>NZ_MAGP01000175.1 GCF_002926165.1 Micromonospora chalcea
GGTCAGGGCGGTCAGGCGGGTGGGGGCACGAGGCGGGCGTGCAGCGCCGCCGGGTCGGTCACCTCGGGCAGGTCCCGGGCGGCGAGCCAGGCCGCGGCGGCGGCCCCGTCCCCGGCGCTGAGCAGCGGCGCGTCCGGCCAGCGTTCGGCCAGCTCCGCGCGTACCGCGCCGGCCAGCGGCGTGTCGCCGGTGAGCAGCCCGCCGCCGAGCACCACGGGGTCGGCCGCTCCCGGCGGGCGGATCCGGGACACGCTCTGCGCCAGCGCCGCGGCGGCCTCGGCGATCAGCGCGACCGCCGTGGGCTCCCCGTCGCGGGCCGACGACACCACGAGCGGCGCGAGCCGGGCCAGCTCCACCGGCGGTCGGCGGGTCACCGCCTGCACCACGGCGTCGACCGTCGCTCGTGCACGGGCGTCCACAGCGGTCGCGCCGGTCAGCTCCGCAAGCACCCGTCGGCCCAGGTCGCCGGGGGCTTGTGCGCGGTCCAGGCCGGTCAGCAGCCGGCGGACCGCCTCGCGGCCGAGCCAGAACCCCGAGCCGGCGTCGCCGAGCAGCCAGCCGTGGCCGTCGGCGACACGGTCCAGCCGCAGGTCGCGTACCTGGGCGGCGATCGCGCCGGTGCCGGCGATGAGCACCGTGCCGTCCGGGGCGGCGGTGCCGGAGGCGTAGGCGACCAGCGCGTCGCCGTGCACCGCGTACGGGCAGCGCAGCCCCGCCTCGGCCCAGG
Source organism: Micromonospora chalcea (assembly GCF_002926165.1). Classification (GTDB taxonomy): domain Bacteria; phylum Actinomycetota; class Actinomycetes; order Mycobacteriales; family Micromonosporaceae; genus Micromonospora; species Micromonospora chalcea. The sequence continues at coordinate 728 of NZ_MAGP01000175.1, forward strand.
CCCTGTCGAACGCGTCGCGGCCGTTCGGGTCGGCCAGGAGGCGGCCGGCCCCGGCGAGGCCGATGACGCCGGCGCGTACCCGGGTCGGGTCGATGCCGGCGAGCGCCGCGCGCAGGGCGGCGAGCAGCTCGGCGGCGGCCCGGTCGGCGCCGTGACTGGTCGGGTTGCCGCCGCCGGCCCGGCCTTCGCCCAGGCGGGCGCCGTCGAGGCTGAGCGCTGCCGCGCGGGTCGACGTACCCCCGACGTCGAGGCCGACCACGACGGTGTCCGACATGGTCCCCATGCTGGTCGGCCGCGTCGCCGGACGCAAGATCGCGGTCGTGCGCCAGGTAACAGTTTGAAAACTTCGCCCACGGCCTTGACACGGAGGGGCCTTCAGTAAGAACTTTTACCACTAACAGCTAACACTCTTTTCCGAAAGGCGCCCGCCGATGGTCGAGCACGAGGTGGAGACTTCCGCGGCGACCGCGGTGGTCGATGCCGGTCCGGCCGACCGGCTGGGCGCCGACGGTGTGCTGGCCCGGGTCCGGGCCGGCGCGGGGGAGTTGACCGGCGCGCTGCACCGGGTCGCCGAGCACGTGCTCAGCGACCCGGAGGCGGCGGCCCGGGCCACCATCGTCGAACTGGCCGAGCGCAGCGGCACGTCACCGGCGACCATCACCCGGTTCTGCCGGGCGATGGGCTTCGAGGGGTACGCCGACCTGCGGCTCGGCATCGCCGCCGAGACCGGACGGGCCCGCTCCGCCGGCTGGACCGTCGACATCGGACGCGAGATCCAGCCCGGCGACCCGCTCTCCCGGGTGCTCGACCAGATCATGGCCGCCGACACGCGGGCCATGCACGACACCGCCGCGCTGCTCGACCTGGCCGAGGTGGAACGCGCAGCGGTCGCCATCGCCGGGGCCAGCCGGGTGAACATCTTCGGGGCCAGCGGCAGCGCGCTGGTCGGCGAGGAGATGCAGTTCAGCCTGCACCGCATCGGGGTCGCGGCGTGGGCCTGGAACGACGTGCACGAGGGGCTGGCCAGCGCCGCGCTGCTGGGCGCCGGGGACGTCGCGCTCGGCATCTCGCACACCGGGCAGACCCGGGAGACGATCGAGCTGCTCGCCGAGGCCGGCAGCCGCGGCGCGACCACAGTCGCGCTGACCGGCTTCCCCCGCTCGCCGCTGGCCGAGCTGGCCGACATCGTGCTGGTCACCGCCAGTCAGGCGACCACGTTCCGGCCGGACGCACTCTCCGCCCGGCATCCTCAGCTCGTCGTGCTCGACCTGCTCTACATCGCGGTGGCGCAGCGTACCCACGACCGCGCCCACGCGGCCTTCCGGCGTACCGCCCAGGCCGTCGACGGGCACAAGGCCGCGAAGGGGTCCCTCTCATGATCAGTGCCCAGCGGTACGCCGACGCGGTCCGCCCGGTGCTCGACCGGCTGGTCGACACCCAGGCGGTCGCCGTCGACCGGGCAGCCGACCTGATCGCCTCCGGCCTGCGCGCCGGCGGCGTCCTCCAGGCGTTCGGCGCCGGTCACTCCGAGGCGTTCGCCGCCGAGCTGGTCGCCCGGGCCGGCGGCCTGGTCCCCGCCAACCGGCTCTCCCTGCACGACCTCGTGCTGCACGGCGACGCGCCCCGCGACGTGCTCGCCGATCCGAAACTGGAACGCGACCCGGCCGTGGCGCACCAGCTCTATGCGCTGGCGGCGCCGCAGCCGGAGGACGTGTTCGTGGTCGCCTCGCAGTCCGGCATCAACGGCTCGGTGGTCGAGCTGGCGACGCTCGTCAAGCGCGGCGGCCACCAGCTGATCGCTGTCACCTCGGTCGAGCACACCGCCCGGGTAGCTCCTCGGCACCCGTCCGGGCACCGGCTCGCCGACCTCGCCGACGTCGTGCTGGACAACGGCGCGCCGTACGGCGACGCACTGCTGCCGCTCGAGGGCGGCGGCGCGGTCTGTGCGGTCTCCTCGGTCACTGCGGCGCTGCTGGCGCAGCTGCTGACCGCCGAGGTCGTACGACGGTTCCACCAGGCCGGAGAGGTACCCCCTGTCTACCTCTCCGCCAACGTCCCCGGTGGGGACGAGCACAACCTCGCCCTCGAGTCGCGGTACGCCGGGCGCCTCCGGCGGACCGCCTGACCCGACACCACAAGGAGAGACAAGATGTCGGTTACTCCCGAGAAGTTCGGCGACGTCAGCCGTCGGACCCTGCTGCAGCGTGCCGCGGCGGCCGGTCTGCTGGCCGTACCGGCGGCCGGTCTGCTCAGCGCCTGCGCCGGCAGCGAGCCGAGCAAGTCCGACGGCGGCGGCGCGGCCAAGAGCAAGGACAACCCGTTCGGCGTCAAGGACGGCAGCGCGGTCAAGGTGGTGGTCTTCAACGGCGGCCTGGGCGACCAGTGGGCCAAGGAAGACAAGGTCATCTTCAACGCCAAGCACCCGAACATCACGGTCAACATGTCTTCCACCCAGAAGATCAAGACCGAAGAGCAGCCCAAGATGGCGACGCAGCCGAGCGACCTGGTGATGAACTCGGGCGCCGACATGATGGACCGCAGCACGCTGATCAACGAGGGCGCGATCGAGCCGCTGGACGACCTGCTCACCGCGCCGGCCTGGGACAGCGAGGGGACCGTCGCCGACAGCCTGCTGCCCGGCACGGTCGCCGACGGTACGCAGAACGGCAAGTTCTACGTCGTCAACGTGGCGTACACGGTCTGGGGCAACTGGTACAACGCGGCCCTGTTCAAGAAGGAGGGCTGGACGGCGCCGACCACCTGGGACGAGTTCTTCGCGCTCGCGCCGAAGATCAAGGCCAAGGGCATGGCGCCGTACGTGCACGACGCGGTGCACGGCTACTACCCGCGCTGGGCGCTGTTCGCCAGCATCTGGAAGGCGGTCGGCAAGCAGGCAGTCGTCGACATCGACAACCTGAAGGACGGCGCCTGGAAGGCCGACGGCATCGTCGCGGCGCTGGAGCCGTGGGAGAAGCTGGTCAAGGACAAGCTGCTGCTGCCGGGCAAGCTCGACCACACCCAGTCGCAGCAGGCGTTCCTGGACGGCAAGGCGGCCTTCATCCAGGTCGGCACCTGGCTGAAGAACGAGATGGCCGCGACCATCCCGCCGGGCTTCGAGATGACCATCTCCGACTACTGGAGCAAGAGCGGGGACAAGGCCGCCAAGGACGTCTTCGCCTCCTCCGGCGAGGGGTTCGTGGTGCCGAGCAAGGCGCCGAACAAGGAGGCCGCGAAGGAGTTCCTGCGGGCCATCCTCTCCAAGGCCGGCTCGGCGAAGTTCGCCGAGCTGACCAAGTCGCTGGCCTCCACCAAGGGCTCCGGCGACAACGTCCAGGACACCGCGCTGGCGTCGGCGAACTCGCTGATGAAGAACGGCAGCTCGGACCTGATCTCGGTGAAGTTCCCGGACTTCTACGCCGACCTGGACAAGGAGAGCCAGAACCTCTCCGAGGAGCTGATGGCCGGCCGCCTGACCGCGCAGCAGTTCGTCGACAAGATGCAGGCGGCCGCCGACAAGGTCGCCAAGGACTCGTCGATCAAGAAGCAGACCCGCACCGCCTGATCACCGCGAGGAAGTGAGTCCAATGCGGCACGGAGTCGCGCGTTTCGTCACGGGCTTCCTGGCCCTGCCCGTCGCGCTGTACCTGTTCTACGTGGTGTGGCCGTTCGCCCAGGCGGCGGGATACTCGCTGACCGACTGGGGCGGGTACTCCGATTCCCAGCGCTTCGTCGGGCTGGACAACTACGTCCGGCTGTTCTCCGACGAGCTGATCCGGAAGGCGTTCTGGCACAACGTGTTCTTCCTGGTCACCGTGCCGCTGTTCACGATCGCGCTGGCCCTGTTCCTCGCGTTCCTGCTCAACGTGGGCGGACGCGAGGACAGGGCCGGCATCCGCGGAGTCTTCGGCTCCGGGATCTACAAGGTCATCTTCTTCTTCCCGCAGGTGCTGTCGCTGGTGGTCATCGCCGTCATGTGGCAGCAGATCTACCGCACCGACGGGCAGGGTCTGATCAACGGCCTGCTCATCAAGATCGGGCTGGTCGACGCGGACAACCCGATCGCCTTCACCGCCGACCCGGAGCCGTTCCTCGGCGTGCCGGCGGTGCTCTGGTGGCTGCTGTTCATCGCGGTGTGGAGCGGCGCCGGCTTCTACATGGTGCTGTTCTCCGCCGCGATGCAGTCGATCCCGAAGGACATCTACGAGGCCGCCATCCTCGACGGCGCCGGCCGGTTCCACACGTTCTTCAAGGTGACGCTGCCGCTGCTGCGGGACAGCATCTCGGTCGCCTGGGTCTATCTGGGTTTCATCGCGCTGGACATGTACGCGCTGGTCTTCGTCATGACGCCGAGCCAGGGCGGACCGAACCACGCCAGCGAGATCTTCGCCTCGGTGATCCAGTTCAACGCCTTCCAGAAGGGCCAGTTCGGTTACGCCTGCGCGATCGCCGTCGCGCTGGCCATCTTCACCATCCTGCTGGCCGCGCTCCAGCTGAGGATCACCCGCCGTGAGCGGATCGAGTTCTGAGGAGGTCTGGACGATGAGTACGGTGACGCACCCCTCCGGTCCGGCCCGGTCCGACACGGCGCCGCCGGCCCGCCCGCCCGCGGCCCGGCGGGACGTCGGCAACGGCTTCGGCGGCCGGATCTTCAACGGCTTCTCGCACCTGTTCCTCGCGGTCTGGGCGATCATGGTGGTCTACCCGCTGCTGTGGGTGGTGATGTCGGCGCTCAAGACCGACTCCGAGGTGATCCGCGAACCGCTGTCGCTGATCCCCGACGCGCTGCAGTGGGACAACTTCGCCCGGGCCTGGACCGCCGGGATCGACAGCTTCTTCCTGAACACGCTGCTCGTGCTCGTGTTCAGCGTGACGCTGACGATGCTGCTCGGCTCGATGGCCGCGTACGCCCTGGCGCGCTACGAGTTCCGCGGCAACCGGCTGATCTACTGGATGTTCCTGTCCGGGCTGACGCTGCCGATCTACCTGGCCGCGGTACCGCTGTTCAAGGGCGTCTACAACACCGGGGTGAGCCTCCCGCTGCTCGGCCCGAACAAGCACCTCATGCTGATCCTGGTCTACGTGGCCTGGTCGCTGTCGTTCACGATCTTCTTCATGCACTCGTTCTTCCGGACGCTGCCCGACTCGATCGCTGAGGCGGCCCAGGTAGACGGGGCGTCGCACACCCGTACGTTCTTCAGCGTGATGCTGCCGATGGCCAAGCCGGGCCTGATCAGCATCGGCATCTTCAACGTGCTCGGCCAGTGGAACCAGTGGTACCTGCCGACGCTGCTCATGCAGTCGGTCTCCGGCGAGCCGAAGAACCAGGTGATCGCCCAGGGGCTGATCGAGCTGTCGGTCAACCAGGGCTACAAGTCGGACTGGAGCGGACTCTTCGCCGGTGTCACCATGGCGATGCTGCCGGTGCTGATCGTGTACATCGTCTTCCAGCGCCAGGTGCAGTCCGGCCTCACCGCCGGCGTCGGCAAGTAACCCGCCGGACGCAAGGAAGGGCCCCTTCTTAACGCTCAGCGTTAAGAAGGGGCCCTTCCTCTACCGCAGGCGTTAAGAGGGGGCCCTTCCTTACACGCGGAGCGTGTCGGGGGGAGGGGGCAGAATGCGTCCGTGCTGATGGCGGTGGTGGCGGACGAGCGGGGCGGCGGCGTGCTGCAACCGCTGCACCCCGACGGCACCCCGGCCGGCCCGGCCGAGGAGGTCACCGACCTGGCCGCCGCGGTGGCCGCCCGCGAGGCCGCCGGGCACCCCCGCTGGCTCTGGGCCGCCTGGGCGGGCGTCTACCCGGCGCTGCTGCGCGCCGGGGTGCGCCTCGACCGCTGCCACGACGTCGAGCTGACCGAGGCGCTCCTGCTCGGGCACGCCGGCCGCTGGGGCGAGCCCCGCGCGTTGCCGGCCGCCTGGGCCCGGCTGACCGGCGCGCCGGTCCCGCCGGACCCGGCGCCCCGCCCGCCCGAGCCGCCGGGCCAGGCCCAGGCCGCGCTCTTCGAGCCGCCGTCGGGCCCGCCCGGTCCGGGCGTCACGGCGTTGACCCGGGTGTACGCCGACCAGCTCGCCCGGATCGCCGCGACCACCCATCCCGGCCGGTTCCGGCTGCTGGTGGCCGCCGAGTCGGCGGGCGCGCTGGTCGCCGCCGAGATGGGCGCGGCCGGTCTGCCGTGGCGCGTCGACGTGCACGACGCGATCCTGGCCGACCTGCTCGGTGAGGCGTCACCGGTGGGCGGGCCGCCGCGTCGGCTGGCCGAGTTGCAGGCCCGGATCGCTGACGCGTTCGGCGTACGCCAGGTGCACGCCGACTCGCCGGCGGAGCTGTTGCGGGCGTTCGCCCGCGCGGGCGTGGACCTGCCGAACACGCGGGCCTGGGTGCTGCGCGGGGTGGAGCATCCGGCGGCGCCGCTGGTCCTGGAGTACAAGGAGCTGTACCGGATCTGGACGGCGCACGGCTGGGCCTGGCGCGACGCCTGGGTCGCCGGCGGCCGGTTCCACCCGGAGTACGTGCCGGGCGGCGTGGTCTCCGGCCGGTGAGCGACCCGGGGCGGTGGGGCGTTGCAGATCCCGAAGGTGATCCGGCAGGCAGTGGTGGCGGACCCGGGCTGGACGTTCGTGGTCGCCGACGCGGGCCAGCTCGAACCGCGCGTGCTCGCGGCGGTCTCCGGTGACGAGCGGCTCGCCGCGGCGGGTGGGGCCGGTGACCTGTACGCCGCGCTGGCCCGGGACGCGTTCGCCGGTGACCGGGCGAGGGCCAAGGTGGCGCTGCTCGGGGCGATGTACGGGCAGACCGGCGGCGCGGCGGTGCCGGCGCTGGCGGTGCTGCGGAAGAACTATCCGACCGCGTTCGGCTACGTCGAGGCGGCGGCGCGCACCGGTGAGGCGGGTGGGCTGGTCCGGTCCTGGCTGGGGCGTACCTGCCCGCCGGGGTCGGCGGGGTTCGTCGAGGGGGAGGACGCGCTGCCCGACGGCGAGGCCGACCCGCACAGTCCGTCGGCGCGGGCGGCCCGGTCGCGCGGGCGCTTCACCCGCAACTTCGTCATCCAGGCCACCGCCGCCGAGTGGGCCTCCACGCTGCTGGCGACGCTGCGCACCGAGCTGGCCGGCACGACGGCGGAGCTGGTGTTCTTCCAGCACGACGAGGTGGTGGTGCACTGTCCGGCCGGGCAGGCGGCGGCGGTCGCGGAGGCGGTGACCGCGGCCGGCGCGCGGGCCACCCGGTTGCTGTTCGGCGACACTCCGGTCCGGTTCCCGCTCGACACGTCCACTGTCGACTGCTACGCAGACGCGGCATAGTCACGCAAATTTCCGTTTTGCCCCGCTACCCGCCCCCGGTCGTGCTCGTTGGGCCCGGTGTGCGTACGACGGGACGGACCGGGCGGCTGTGCCCGGTCCGTCCCCTGATCGAGGGGGCACCGCTGAACCGGATCGCTGCAATGATCATCGCCGCCGGAGGCGGCCGCCGCATCGGCGGACCCGAAGCGCTGCTGCACCAGGGCGAGAAGCCGCTGGTCAGCCAGATGATCGACACGATGGCCGAGGCGGGCTGCGCACAGGTCGTGGTCGTCCTGGGCGCGGCGGCCGAGCAGGTGCGTCAGACCACCGACCTGACCGGTGCCACGGTCGTGGTCAACCGCGCGTGGGGCACCGGCGTGGGCTCCTCGATCCGGGCCGGGCTCGCCGCGCTCACCGACGACGACATCGAGGCCGTCGTCGTGGTGCCGGTGGACATGCCCGGGCTCACCGCGGCGGCGGTCCGCCGGGTGACCGCGCTGCCGTACCCGGACGTGCTGGTCTGCGCCACCTATGACGGGCTGCGCGGTTACCCGATGCTGTTCGGCCGCCGCCACTGGTCCGGCATCGCCACGCTCGCCAGCGCCGACGTCGGCGCCCGGCCGTACCTGCTGGCGCACAAGGACCAGATCGTCGACATCGCCTGCGACTCGGTGGCCGACGGCAGCCGGATCGACAGTCCGGAGCTGATGGCGCTGTACGGCCTGTCCATCCCCGAACAGCGCGTCGGCGCCTGAGGCGCGCCCGCCTGTCGGACCCGGGTGCCAGGATCGGACCGTGGCCTACGACGAGGACCTGGCGAACCGCGTACGCGAACGTCTCGGGGGTGAGCCCGGGATCACCGAGCGGCGCATGTTCGGCGGCCTGGCGATGATGCTGCGCGGCAACATGGCGGTGGTGGTGCGCGGCGCGGGCGGCCTGATGGTCCGGGTCGACCCGGCCGAGGCCGAGCGCGCGCTGGCCGAGCCCGGCGCCGAGGCGACAGTCATGCGGGACTGGGTGATGCGCGGCTGGGTCACCGTGTCGCCCGCCGCCTGCGAGCGCGACGCCGACCTGGCCCGCTGGGTCGACCGGGGGGTCCGCTTCGCGCGTACGCTGCCGGCGAAGTAGCCCGCCGGATATCCGGGTGCGCGCCCGGCCCGGCCCGTCCTACGCTGCGGCCAGTCGGCAGCGGGGGATCGGAGACGACGGATGGCGGTTCACCTCTACGCGGTCAGCATGGACGCGGGCGACCCGCGGCGGCTCGCGCGGTTCTGGTCCGGGGTGCTCGGCCGGGAGATCCTCGACGACCCGCGCGAGGGCGTGGCGCTCGGCGGCGACGCCCACAGCGACGTCCGCATCCGGTTCCTGCCCAGCGACGCGCCGAAGACCGTGCAGAACCGGATCCACTTCGACCTGACCAGCGCGTCGCCGCAGGCCCAGCGGGACACCGTCGACCGGGCGCTGACGCTGGGCGGGCGGCACATCGACATCGGCCAGGGGCCGGACGACGACCAGGTGGTGCTCGCCGACCCGGAGGGTAACGAGTTCTGCGTCATCGGGGCGGGAAACACCTTCCTCGCCGGATGCGGCCCGCTCGGCGCGGTCAACTGCGACGGCACCCGGGCGGCCGGCCTGTTCTGGACCGAGGCGCTGGGCTGGCCGCTGGTCTGGGACCACGGCGAGGAGACAGCGATCCAGTCGCCGCGCGGGGGCGCGAAGGTCACCTGGAGCGGGCCGCCGCTGATGGACGCCGGCGGGCGGGACCGCGTACACCTGGACCTGGTCGCGGCCGGCAACCGGGACGCGGAGATCGACCGGCTGCTGGCGCTCGGCGCGACCCGGGCCGGTGCGGGCCGGCACACCGCCGGCGACGTGGTGCTGGCCGACCCGGACGGCACCGAGTTCTGCCTGCTGACGCCCTGCTGAGGCGGGTGCGGCCCGGGGGACCGCACCCGCACCGGTCAGCGCAGCCGCAGGCTCGGCTCCAGCGTGACCTCGAACAGCCGGTCCCACGGCAGCTCGACCCGCACCGCCGTGACCCGGTCCAGCGTCGCGGTGAAGGTCTTACGTCCGCGTACCCCGAGCACCAGCTCGTGCCCGGCGAAGTGGTCGGCGAAGTACCGCTCGGTCAGCGGCACCAGCCGGTCGCGTACCCAGCCGTCGAAGTAGCGCTTCTGCTCGGCGGTCAGCGCCAGCGGATCCCAGCCCTGCGCGCGGGCGTGCGCGTACGCCTCGACCTGCACCACGTTCTTCCACGGGTCGTCCTTGACGAACCGGTAGAGCAGGTACTCGGCGTGCGCCTGGGCCGGCCCGCGCAGCTCCGGCACGCCGAAGCCGCTGCCGGACGAACGCAGGTACGCCCACCGCGCGGTGCCGTGCGCGAGCGCCAGCCCGAGCGCGTTGCCGCCGGTGTTCCACCCCGAGTACGACAGCAGCGCCGGCAGGTCCAGCCGGGACTCCATCCGGGACACCAGGTCGTGGTCGCCCTTGTTGACGATCAGCGGGTCCACCACGATCACCTGGGTGCCGGCGGCCAGCAGTTCACCGATGCGGCCGACGAACGCGTCCAGGTCGGCGGCCCGCTGCCCGGCCGCCGCCGACGGGGTGTTCACCGCGAGGACGATGTCCGCGTCGCCGGTCACCACCCGGCCACCCACCGAGGTGACGTGCCGGCGGATGTTCTCCGCGAACGGGATGCCCTCCAGCGCGGCGGTCCAGCCCTCGCCGGACACCCCGGCGTACTCCACCCGGTAGGTGGGCGCGGCGCCGGCGGCGACGACGCGCGCGACGAGCAGCGCGTTGACCTCGTCGGCGCCGGGGAAGATCTCCACCCGGTCGCCGACGCCGAGCCGCGCCACCAGCGCCTCCAGCTCGACCCGCTCGGCGCGGGCCAGGCCGACCGGCGCGGTGTCGTCCTCGGAGAGCACCAGGTGGCTGATCGTCCCGTCCGCGACCCACTCCACCATCAGCCGGTTGACCTGGTGGTTGCGTGCCCGCGCGGCCAGGTAGTCCTCGACCACGGCGTCCGGGATGCGCGCCCGCACGGCGTCGAGCTGGCCCCGCAGCGCCTCCTGGCCCAGGTTGACCACCTGGTCGTACAGCTTGGCCCACTGGACCAGCAGGTCACGGTAGTTGTCCAGGTCGGTGCCGGTGCTGGTGATGGCGAGCCGCTGGATCGTGTCGTGCACCTCGATCACCGCGTCGGACCGGCGTGCGCGCAGCCGCCGGATCGCCTCCAGGTTGCGCAACGCGTCGGCCAGGGCCGGAGCGGCGGTACGCGAGGCGATCAGGCCCCCGTACGCCAGCATGCTCACCGAGATCACGTACCCGTCGACGCGGTCGGTGCCGTCGAGCCAGCGGGCGATGCCGGCGCCGTCACCGGGGGTGAAGAAACGGCCCAGCAGGTTCCGCGGCGGCAGCAGCACCTCGGCGTCGGCGCTCGCACCGGTCATCTCCGCGCAGTACGTGTTGACCGGCCGGTCGTCCAGCGGCACCAGCGCCACGCTGGGTCGCCGGCCGGCGGGCCGGGCGAACGCGGGGCCGCCGAGGGCGACGGTGGCCAGGCCGGCCGCGCCGGTGGCCGCAAGAAGGGTTCTTCTCTTCATCGATGCTCCCTTTTCTCCGGCGCGCTCGCCGCCCGGGGGGTGGCCGGAACCAGCCGGCGGGTGATCCACAGCGGTGAGGTGACGGCATTGCCCATCACCACCGCGTGGGCGCCCGCCTCGAAGGCCCGGCTGATCTGCTCCGTGGTCCGGTAGCGCCCTTCGGCGATCACCGGCACGGGCAGCAGCGCGGCGAGTCGCGCCACGAGCCCGAGGTCGGGCCCGTCGATCGGTGGGCCGGCCGGCGTGTAGCCGGACAGCGTGGTGGCGACCGCGTCCGCGCCGGCCTCGACGGCGGCGACGCCCTCGGCCACCGTGGCGACGTCGGCCAGGACCAACGCGTCGCTCTGTTCGTGGACCGCGCGGACGGTGTCGGCGAAGGTCCGGCCGTCGGGCCGGGGACGGTCGGTGGCGTCCACCGCGACGACGTGCGACCCGGCCCGCGCCGCTTCGAGGGCGTGCCCGGCGGTCGGGGTGATGAACACGCCCTGCGTGCCGTGCTTGTACAACCCGATCACCGGCACGTCGACGGCGGCGCGTACGGCCCGCACGTCGTCGGGGCCGTTGACCCGGACCGCCACCGCGCCGCCGCGGACCACGGCGGCCGCCACGCGGGCCTGGACGTACGGGTCGCGCATCGGGTCGTCCGGGTCGTCGGGCAGGGGCTGGCAGGACACGACCAGCCCGCCGGCCAGTTCGTCCAGGACACTCACGTGCTTGTTCCTCCGTCGTGATGGGGCGGTGCGGTGGCGAGCCGGGCGGCGCCGACCACCACCGCGTCGGCGCCCAGCGCCGCCGGAAGCAGCGGCACGTGCGCCCAGCCGCCGGGTAGCTCCGCCCGGTAGGCGGCCGTGGCGGCGGGAAGCAGCGTGGCGGCGGCGCCGCCGGCGACCACCACCGCATCCGGGTCGAGCAGGGCGACCAGCCCGGCCAGGGCCGCGCCGAGCGCGGCGCCGGCCCGCTCGACGACCTGCCGGGCGCTCGCGTCATCGTCCGCCGCACGCCGCGCCACCTCCCGGCCGGTGACCGGGTCACCGCCGGTGAGCGCGTACGCGGCGGCCAGGCCGGTGCCGGAGGCGATCGCCTCCAGGTGCCCGTACCGGCCGCAGCCGCAGCGCAGCCGGTGGGCGCCCGGTGCCGGCAGGTGCCCGAGCTGTCCGGCCGCGCCCCGGGCGCCGCCCTCGACCCGCCCGTCGTTGACGATCGCGCCGCCCAGCCCGGTGCCGACGGCGGCCAGCAGCACGTGCCCCCGGCCCCGTCCGGCGCCGGCCCAGCACTCGCCCAGCGCCGCCGCGGCGACGTCGTTGGTGACGCGCACCGGCCGGCCAAGCCGCGCGGCCAGCTCGTCGGCCACCGGGGTGCCGGCCCACCCGGGCAGGCTGTCGGTGGCGTACCGGATGGCGCCGGTCGCCGGGTCGACGGTGCCCGCGGTGCCCACCCCGACCGGTCCGGGGCCGGCGGCGGCGAGCAGGTCCGCGGCCAGGCCGGCGGCGGTGTCCAGCACCGCGGCCGGCCCGCCGCGCGCGGGGGTGGGCGCCTCGCGGCGGTCGAGCACCCGCGCACCGGGACCGACGAGGGCGGCGGCGGTCTTGGTACCGCCGATGTCGATCCCGACGACCGGCTCGGTCATCCCTTCAGACCGGTGTGCGCGAGGCCCTCGACGAACTGCTTCTGCGCGATGACGAACACCGCCAGCACCGGCAGCGCGGTCATCGACGCCGCCGCGAGCTGGACGTCCCACATCGGACCGCCGTACGCGTCGACGAACTGGGTGAGCGCCTGCGGCAGGGTGAACTTGTCCGGCGAGGAGAGGAACACGATCGGTTCCAGGTACAGGTTCCAGCTGTGCAGGAACGTGAAGATGGCCACCGCGCCGAGCGCGGGCCGGGACAGCGGCAGCGCGATCTTCCAGAACGTGGCGAAGCGTCCCAGCCCGTCGACCCGCGCCGCCTCCTCCAGCTCACCGGGGAGGCTGATGAAGAACTGCCGCATGATGAACGTGGCCAGCACGCTCGGCGCCCCGAAGATCGGCACCAGGATCAGCGGCCAGTGGGTGTCGATCAGGTCGAGCTTGAAGAACATCTGGAACAGCGGCACGATCGTCACCTCGCTCGGGATGAGCAGGCCCGCGAGGACGACCAGGAACAGCACGTTCTGTCCCCGGAACCGGATCCGCGCGAACGCGTACCCGGCCAGCGACGCCACGGCGAGCGTGCCGACGGTGACCAGCAGCGCGATGTAGAGGCTGTTCAGGTACTGCTGCCCGAACGGCTGCAGCTCGAACACCCGCTGGTACGCGTCCAGCCGCGGATCGGTCGGCAGCAGCTGCGGCGGGAAGGAGAAGATGTCCGCCACCGGCTTCAGCGACGAGGTGACCATCCACCAGGTGGGGAACACGAACGGGACGGCCAGGACCATCAGCACCCCGTAGAGCACCAGCTTGGTCCGCCGGGACAGGTCACGATTCATGGAAGACCCACCTCTTGCGCATCTGCCACTGCAGCACCGTCAGCGCGAGCACGATGACGAACAGCAGGATCGACAGCGTGGCGCCGTAGCCGAAGTGATGGAACTGGAAGGCCTGCTGGTAGAGGTAGTAGACGAGCACCGTGGTCGAGGTGCCGGGTCCACCCTGGGTCAGCACCGCGATCTGCGCGAACACCTGCAGCGAGCCGACCACCGTGATGATCGACGTGAGCATGATCGTCGGGCTGATCAGCGGCACGGTGATCCGCCAGAACTGGCGCAGCCGGCTCGCGCCGTCGACCTCGGCGGCCTCGTACAGCTCGGCCGGCACGCCCTGCAGGGCGGCCAGGAACAGCACCATGTTCAGGCCGACGTTCTTGAACACCTGCACGACGATCACCGACAGCATCGCCGTGCCCTCGCCGCGCAGCCAGTTGGGGCCGTCGACGCCGATCGTGTCGAGCAGGCCGTTGATGCCGCCGTTGTCCTGCAGCAGGAAGCCCCAGACGATGGTCCACGCGACGAGCGAGACCACCACGGGGGAGAAGAACAGGGTGCGGAACACGATGGTCCCGCGCAGCTTCTGGTTGAGCAGGACGGCCAGCAGCAACGCCAGGCCGAGGTTGAACACGACCAGGCCGACCGAGAACAGGCCGGTCGACCGCAGCACCGGGCCCAGGTTGGGGTCGTCGGCCAGCGCGGCGTAGTTGTCGGTGCCGATGTAGTCGAAGCTGCCGGCCAGCACGTTCCACTCGTGCAGGCTGTACCAGACCACGAGGACCAGCGGCAGGATCACGAAGACCACGCTGCCGAGCAACTGCGGGGTGATGAACAGGTATCCGGTGAGCTGGTCCCGGCGGCGGGTGGTCCAGAACGGCCGGGCCCGGCCCGGGGCGGGCCCGGCAGCAGCCGGGCCCACCCTGGTGTCCGTCTGGGTCATGATCTTCGGCCCTACTTCGCCAGCAGCGGCTGGATCTTGGAGCAGACGCCGTCGAGTACGCCCTTGACGTCCGCGTCCGCCTTCCACAGAGGGTCGAGCGCGGCGCGCACCTGCTGGCTCAGCTCGGCCTGCCCGGAGTGGCTGGGCTTGACGGTGCCGTTGGTGATGCCGTCGATGACGACCTTCTGCAGCTGCTCCGGCTTGAGCTTCGGGTTCGTCTTGGCCAGCGTCTCGGCGGTCAGCTGGGACTGCCGCGGCGGCGGGAAGAACTGGGCCAGCTTCGCCGAGTTGGTGGGGTTGGTGAAGAAGGCCAGGAAGTCGGCGGCCTGCTCGGCGTGCGGGCTCTTCTTCATCACGCCGATGCCGGCCTGGCCGACCACCGCGTACGGGCCCTTCGGGCCGGCCGGCAGCGGGACCAGGTCCCAGTCGAAGCCGTTCTCCTTCAGCAGCGAGGCGCGGGAGATCTGGGTGACGGTCATGGCCGCGTCACCGGCGAAGAAGTCGGCGGTCGTGCCCGGACCGGGCAGCGCCTTGCCGGTGAAGATCGCCTTGTGCAGCGTGGTCATCGCCTCGACCATCTCCGGGCTGTTGAACCCGCAGCTGCGGCCGTCCTCGCTCCACGCCTGGGCGCCCCAGCCGGTCCAGAACGTGGCCAGGTTGTCCCAGCCCTTGTAGTCGAAGTCGCGGACCACGAGCCCGGCCTTGCCGGACTTCGCGGCGGTGGCGCCGGCCGCGGCGAGCGCGGTGTCCCAGTTCCACTGCCCGGCCGCGATCAGCTCGGCCGGGGTCTTCTGCCCGGCCTTCTTGAGCATGTCGTTGTTGACGAACACGCCGAACGGCGAGGTCGAGAACGGGTACGCAAAGAGCTTCCCGTCGTTGCGCCACAGCTTCAGCGTGGCGGGGGACAGGTCGTCGTACTGGTAGCCGTCGGCCTTCTTCAGCGTGTCGTCGAGCGGGCTCAGCGCGCCGGAGGCGACGAAGTCCGGAGCCGAGTTCTCGAAGATCCACGCGAGGTCCGGCGCGTTGCCACCGGCGATCTGCGTGGTGAGCGTCGTGGTGTAGTTCTCGAACGGCAGCGGATCGAACTTGATCTCCGCGACGTCCGGGTTGTTCTTGCGGTACTCGTCGGCGATCTCGTTGAACAGCTTGAGGTGCGCCTCGTTCGCCGACCAGACGGTCATCCGCAGGCTCGCCGGACCGTCGTCCTTGGCGTCGCCGCCACCGCCGCAGGCGGTCAGGGCGAGCACACCGGTCATGGTCGCCGCGACCAGGCCGGACAGTCTTCCGTATCTCACTTTCTTCTCCTCACCGGGGGTTCAGTAGCCCGCGATCTGCGGCCAGCGGCATTCCACGCCGGCGGCCGAGATACGGTCCGTGAATTCGGCCAGCAGGCGGGGGGTGCCGCGGACCGCGCGCGGGGACTCGCCCCGCGCAAGGCAGAAGTCGGCCAGCAGGCCGGCGACCTCACCGACGTTCCACTCGACCGGGTGCAGTCGGTAGCTGCCGTTGGTGATGTGCGTGGTACCGATGTTCTTGCCGGCCGGCAGCAGGTTCTCCATCCGCTGCGGGATGAGCGCGCCGAGCGGGATCTCGAACGGGCAGGATCCGACGTCGATGTAGTTGTCGCCGCCGGTCGACGGGTGCAGGTCGATGCGGTACATGCCGACACCGATCGAGTCGGCGTAGCTCACCGCGCCGTGCTCGCCGCGTACCGCCAGGGAGAGGTCCTGCTCGACCACCGTGTACTCGGCGCGGATGCGGCGCGACTCCCGGATGTAGGGCGCCTGCGCCAGCCCGTCGGGGCTGCCGGTGACGTCGCCGCGCAGCCGCAGCCCCGGGTAGCCGGTGCCGCCGTCGGGACGGGGCGCCTCGGTCTGCAGCCAGTACAGGACGGAGTACGACAGCTCGCGTGCCTGGGACAGGTGCCAGGACGCGTTCGGCACGTCGATGACCGGTCCCTCGAAGTAGTCGATCATCGGCCAGTTGACGAGCGTGATGTCGCTGCCGTACGCGCCGTCGACGAAGTTGCGCCGCGCGGCGATGCGCCGGAACGTCCACAGGTTGCCGTCGCCCGGGTTGAGCCGCTGGTCGGCGTTGACGCCCAGCGGGTCGTCGTCCGGGTTCGGCGTGAAGCTGCGCTCGACGATCTCCAGCGTGCGCGGGTGGGGCGACCGCCAGGACAGCAGCCGGTCACCCCAGAAGTCCGGCTTGTAGTCGCGCCAGAAGTCGTACCCGGCGGGCCGGTCGATGGTGTGGTCGCCGTCGACGTGGTCCAGCGCGAAGCAGACGGACACCGCCTGCATGTTCAGCGGCTGCGCCTCGGCCGGCGCGCTCGGCTCACCGGTCTGCGCCTGCGACTCGAACCCGGTCACGTACTCGGTGCCGGTCAGTGGCAGCAGCTCACCGGTCTCGGTGGCGTCCAGGACGTACGGCGCCTCCACCTCGATCCGCTCGTCGCGGTCCCGGTGGGCGAGCGTGACGCCGGTGACCCGGTCGCCGTCGGTCTCGGCCGCGACCGGCTCGTACGGCTGCAGCACCGTCAGCCGCCCGGACCCCCGGTACGGCGCGAGCATCTGCTCCAGGACCGCGACCGCCACCCGGGGCTCGTGGCAGAGCCGGCTCACCCAGCCCGCGCCCGGGTTCAGGTCGGTCCACGCCCGGGACCGCTCGGTCAGCGGGTAGTGGCGGCGGTAGTAGTCGCGGATGCCGTCGCGCAACTCCCGGTAGCTCGCGGTGGCGCCGAACTGCTCGATCCAGGAGTGCTCGTCCGGCGGGACCGCCTGGCTGGTGAGCTGCCCGCCGAGCCAGTCGAACTCCTCGGTCAGGATGACGGACCGGCCGGCACGGGCCGCGGCCAGCGCCGCGGCGACACCGCCCAGTCCGCCCCCGACGACGAGGACGTCCGCACGCATTAGTACCACTTGCTTCCTTCCAGTTGCGCGGCCGGGCGTGTCAGCGCCGGTCGGCCGCCGATCCAGGGACGCCGAGGGTGTCGCCCTCGACGAGTTCGCAGGGCAGGAGCCGTTGCTGGAGGCCGCCGGCGCTGCCGTCGATGACGCCGGTCAGCACCTCGACGGCCTGGCGGCCCATCTCCTCGCGCGGGATGCGGAACCCGGTGAACGTGATGTCCGTGGGCACCGGGACGGTCGGGTCGCCGAGGGTCACGACGGACAGGTCACCGGGCACCGTCAGCCCCTTGCGGAGGGCGGACGCCTCCAGCGCCACGGCGGTGGCGAAGTCCTCCACGAAGGCGACGGTGCTGCCGTCGGCCCGCAGGTCGTCCACTGTGGCGTCGGCGGTCTCCGCGGCCGCGTTGATCTGGCGGGCGCTGTCCGCGCCGGTCGCGCCGGCGTGGAAACCGCTGCGCCGGTCGTGCGAGGACTCGGCCGAGGTGCCCATGCCCACGTACGTCAGGCGCCGGTGCCCCAGCTCCACCGCCCGCTCGGCCAGCCGGTGGACCGCGCTGGCGTAGTCGGCGCCGACGTAGGGCACCGGGCCGCCGGCGTCGTCGCGGCGTCCGACGGCGACGTAGGGGAACCCGTCGCGGTTGAGCCGGAGCAGCTCCGCGCCGTCGATCTCCCGGCCGAGCAGGATGCAGCCGTCGGCCAGCCGCAGCCGGTTGTCCTGGTGGAAGATGCGCCGCCGGCCGTCCACCACCGGGGCGCTGGTGAACAGCAGCAGGTCGCAGCCGACCCGTTCGGCGTACTCCTCGATGCCGAGCAGGAACGGGTGGAAGAAGTCCCGGCTGCCGCTGGGGAAGGCCGGCTCGTAGGTGAAGACGCCGATGATCCGGTTGAACCCGGAGGCGAGGCGGCGGGCGGCCGGGTCGGCGGCGTATCCCGTCTCGGCGATGACCTGCAAGACCCGGTCCCGTGTCTCCGGCGCGATCCGGACGTCGGCGTCGGTGCGGTTGTTGAGCACCAGCGACACGGTCGCCTGGCTGACGCCGGCCATGCGTGCGATGTCACGCTGGGTGACACGCCTGGGGGGAGGGGTCACGTCGGTCCTTCCACTTCCGCTAATGCGTATTAGCGATCGGGTCGGGATGGAGCCTCTCTGCTCTCCCGGCGTCCTGTCAAGGGGTGGCCGGAAGATTTCCGTTCGATGAACTCCCTGATGTAATGCGGATTAGCAACCGCGCCCGCCGCTGCCCTGCGGTTGTTCGGGCGGGAATCTTGACAAGGGCCGACCGGGCGCGCGACAGTAGGCGGACCTCCGCGCTAATGCGCATTAGCGTGTCGTCGATCGTCCGCACGGATGATCGACGACGCTTCCTTCCCTACCCAGAGTGATGCCGGGTGCGGCCTCTGCTCGCCGCCACCCCGGGCATTACCGTCGTCATCGGACGGTCGTGGCGCCGTCGCGGCGTGGGCTGGACGGCCCGGCTGATCCGGGCCCGGGCGGCCACCGCCCGCCCGGTACGCGCCGAGGCGGGCTGACCTACACCTGGATGTCGAAGCGCTGCAGCACCGAGGGCGCGACCAGCCCCACCGCGGCCAGGACGGACAGGATCGTCATCGCGGTGCGCAGCACCACCGTCTCGGCCTTGCTGCCGGTACGCAGAGCGATCTTGTTGGGCAGGCCGATCATCGTCCACATCCGGCGTTTGATCGGGATCGGCCACAGGATCGGCACCCCGGCCCGGGTGATCATGTCGCCGAGGATGTGCACGAAACAGCCCACGCCGACCGCGAGGCCGATCATCGGATAGCCCCGGTCGCCGGGCAGGTTGGCGAACGTGAACCAGGCCGCGGCGGCGGACACCAGCGTGACCACCACCCAGCCCGCGCGCTCGGCCCACTTGTCGAACAGCCCGCGCAGCGCCAGGCCGATCATGAAGAAGAGGATTCCGACGACGGCCCACTTGCCGTAGTGGGCGCAGAGCGCGGTGGTGCCCCAGCCGACCAGCACGGTGAACGGGATGGTGTGGGTGAGCGTGCGGTGCCCGTTGTTGCGGCGCGGATCCTTGCTGAGCTTGGTGGCGTAGTAGACGCCGAGTGAGATCTTCTCCACCACCTCGGCGACGAAGAGGCTGACCACGCCGAACGTACGGGCCACGGTGGCGCCGCCCTGGTTGCGGGTGACCTTCCCGGACAGGTCGAGGTCGGGGAAGAGCGCTCCGCCCGCGCAGACCGCAGTGCCCACCGCCAGCGCCAGCGGTGTCTGGTGGTAGTCCGCGAACTGGGCCATGGCCCAGGAGCCGGTCAGCCACACCGCCGCGCCCGAGAGCGCGTGGGACGGTCCCATCATCTCGGCTCGCCCTTCCCGAAGATCTTGATCCACGAAACTACGCCACTGTAGTCAGCCCGTGCGACAGCGGGGCATCAGCCGGACGGTCCACTGGGGAAGGGGTGCCGCGGACGCGCGACGGCGTACCGCTGCCACCCGGAATTATGGCGGGCCGGGCAGCCGGCGCCACGCCGACTGTCGGTGATGGGACGGGGTGCGGCTCAGCCCGCGGTACGGGTGGGCCGGACCGTGCCGAGGCTCGCCCGGATGACCGCGAACTGCTTCGACGCGTCCGCCCAGTCGGCGTCGGACGTGGTCAGCCCGAGCGTCCACCCGGCCCGCTGACCGGGCAGTACGCGCAACGCACGCATCCGCTCGCCGTACGGCGCGGTCCACCGGCACTCCCACTCCGCGCCCGGACCGTCGGCGGCCAGCCGGATCTTCTCGTACTGCGGCAGCCGACCGGCGGAGGTCAGATCCCGCTCGGACGAGCGCAGCCGGCCCACCGGATCCCCACCCGGATACGGCTCGACGCCGAGGATGCGCCGGGTGGCCGGGTCCTGGAAGCAGGTCGTGTCGCCGGAGCGCAGCTGCAGCCACCCGGCGGGCAGGGCGATGTGGAAGCCGCCGGTGTCGGCGGGCCAGACCCAGCCGGCCGGCACGTTCACCGCCGGGTCCTCGGGAGGTGGGCCCTTGCGGACCGGCGTGCCCGTCACGTCCGGCCGGACGCAGGGGAACGGGGGAGGGGGCACGCCCGGGCCGCCGGGCTGATGATCCCAGGGCCGGGCGACGGCCTCGCCGGACCGGCGCGCCTCCGGACGGTCGTCGGCGCCGTCGGTGACCGCCAGCGCGGTGCCGACGCCGGTCGCCACGGCGAGCAGCACCGCGCCCACGGCGAGCCCCCAGCGTCGCAACCGCTTCTGATCCTCGGCGTCGAGCGGCCGGTCCGGGGGGCGCGGTGCTGCTCGCCTG
>NZ_MAGP01000176.1 GCF_002926165.1 Micromonospora chalcea
CGAGACCCTCCGCCGGTTGCCCCGGCACGTTCTTCGCCACCGCGGCAGTATCCACGGCGATCGTCGATCCATCAGACATCAGGTGCTGCTCCTTGATCAGGAGTTACACCGTTCGTTTTACAGTCCCGGCCACCGGGTCTGGTCTCAGCATTGACTGGACCTGTCTGGTCGGTTCTTTGTCCGTGTGGTTGTTGACCAGTGAGCGTGAGGCGACAGCATGTAGTGGTGCTTGAGGATCCGATTAGATGGCGCAGGCTTGTTGCCGAGTACGGTGCGCTTCGCCAGCCGGGCTCCGGGCTGACTCGACAAGCGCGTGGCCAGCGGTTTAACGGGATGATCGCCGAGCTCCTGACGAGCTTTGGCCTGCGAGCGAAGTCGGACCAGCGGGGCGTCGGCGAGTTGGACGTCGTCTTCAACCACGCGGGCCGGCGCTACATCCTGGAGGCCAAGTGGGAGCAGGCCAAGACGGGGACGGGGCCGATCGCGAAGCTCCAACGACGCGTCGAGCAACGCATGGCAGGGGTGACCGGGGTCTTCCTGGCGATTAAAGGTTTCACCGACGAGGCCATAGACGAAGTCGACAAGGGTCGGCGTCTGGATGTGTTGTTGCTCGACCAGTCCCATTGGGAGGCGATGCTCAGCGGTTTCGTGCCGCCACAGGAACTTTTCGAGTTGGTCACTGACGCCGCGTCCTTCCAAGGCCGCGCCTACACACCACTCAACGAACTCCTGAAGCATCGACCCGAGACGCCCAGAGTGACGCGCGAGCCGGTAGCGAATGGCACGGACGGGATGCAGCTGCAAGTCTTCACCGTCGGTGCCGTCGATCATGCCGATGCGCGGAGGGCGGGAGTCGCCGTCGACCCGGGCGGCAGACCTTTGCTGACCCTCGAACAGGGCATTCTCGCGGTGGACCTGCCAGCTCAACGTTCCAAATGGGTTGCACCTGTCTTCGGCTGCAACAACGGTTCGTTGGCCATGGCGGATGAGGTGCTTCTCATGGCCCGGGGACATGGCGTTGGCCGGTGGGCGACGGGCCAGCTGACCGTGGTTTCCAGTGGCGCAGCGAACCTCGACGACAGCCACCTGCTGATGAATCCCGACGGATCAGCCTGGTGTCTTGATCGAGGATCGGCAGGGGCAGCTTCGGCTCGCCTCATCAGGCTGGGCACGCAAGTCGGCGATGAAAAATGGTACGAGCTGCCCCTTGCGGTCACGGCGGCAGCCTGGCTGACCACTACCAGACTGGTGGTGTCGGACGGAGCCGACCTCCTCCTACTGTCATCGCAGCTCACCGTGGAACGACGCCTGCTGGCACCAGCAGGACGTGTGCGCGCACTGACCGCCCTGAACGAACGGCAGGTCGTCACGCTATCGGATGATCTGACGCTGATGCGGCTCGATCTCGACACGCAAGAACACAGACCGCTGGGCCGGCTCAGCAGCATGGCCGGGCTCCACGGCGCGCTCGTCGGTCGCAGCGACGATTCCCTCTTTGTCATCGGGCGTCTCCTCGCCAAGGAGGGTCACTTCGCAGTCGCGGAGGTGGAAATCGGTCGCCAGCCTGCCGACGGCGAGGTTTCTCGCCGACCGGAGCCGGAGGTCGGTGGCAGTGGTCCCTGGGTCTCCCCAGTTGAGCCCACTCCACCTGCCCGAGGCAGGGTTAGGGTAGCTGCGAAACCGGTCGCGGGACCACCAGCCGTTCGAGTCCCCATCGAACTGCCACCGTCGGCGCATGCTGCCGTGCGCGTCAATCACGGGATGTCGGCCGACGAGCGCCTCACCGAGCAGCGCCACGGCTACGCAGACGGCGTGACCGCGGCTGTGGTTATTCCCCTGTACGTCTTGGAGGGCCTCCTCGCCACCAATTTCGAAATCGCGAGCTGGTTGAGGCCGTGGCGAGATCACTGGGATCGCATCGTTTCTGGGCACGCTGCTGACGGGGAGACAGTGCCGGACTGGCTACCTTCGATCGCCCAGTTTCTCGGGGTCTACGCCGCGCCCACTCGCGTGGCCCATGCACAACTCACGCCCTCACTGCCCTATGTCGTCGGCTTCGCCGACGGGTTGAGGGCCGCTTGGCAGGATGCTGTCCGCGGCAGGCTCGTTCCTCCGGATCGAGAGACGCTCAGCCAATGGGTTCGTACCCCACTGTCGCGGCCCGGCCTACCGGTCGGTCTACACACCATCACCGACCTGCGAACCATCGCGGGGCGGGTCCGCAGGGTGAGGACCTGGAAGTGGATCGGGCGCAGTCTTTTGTGGCTGGTGACACTCGTGGTGGGGGTATGCGAGATCGGCGCGATCGGGATCACTGTGACCGGGCAGTGGGAGCCGAACACCGTGACGAATGCGGTAATCGGCAACGCCTGCTTCGGAGTCCCCTTCATCGGCCTCCTCTGGCTCGCCATCTGGGACCTGCGACGGCTGAGCAACGACGGCCAACCTCCGCGTCGGAGCCCGACGCCCCCTCAAGCCCCTCCGGAACATCGACGCACGCCCAGAGCTGAAGCGGCGAGCATCCCGAAGGAGCCGCCGGTCGAGCCGCCCCGCGAGCACGGCGACTGGGTGCTATCCCGCCCGGACCGAGGCAACCCGCCCGCGGAATACGCCGCCTTCGCTGCAAGCAGCGGCATGTACTGGACGATCGTCGGCGTCAACACCCTGTTGGTCATCGTGCTGGCGATCATCATTCCCACAGCACACATCCCGCTCATCCCCAAGGCCCTGCTGGGCCTGTTCGACGCCTTCCTTATCTTTGCCACCATAGGATTTGCCAACATGGCCAGGAACCCCACTCAGCTGGAGATCGGCAGGGCGGGAATTCAGGTCTACAGTCGCAGCGGGACCTACTGGTTCCCCTGGCAGGCACTGGAAAGCGTCGAGATCATGCGCCTCGAAGCAGGCACTCGCCACCTCGTGGGGTGGTGCAGCAACCCTGAGCTGTTCCCGGAGTCCACCAGCAGCGGCGAAGGACCGCGCTTCCTGCCGAACCTGAACGCGGTCGCCATCTGCCCCCTCAACACCCTCCATACCCGCCGCCACCTCGTCGCCCGCGCTCTCCACACATACGGCGGCAACCGCTATCGCGATCCCAGCAAGGGGCTGTCTCGCTAACGGCCCTGTCTCACATTCGGTGGTGACGGAGGATAGGCGGGTCTGTCAAACGAACGAACGGTGTACTCGGATTGTTGGCTGCTACTTGCGCCCTGCGGACAGGCGTCCTTCGAAGGCGTTCAGGGCTGGTTTCCAGCACATGGTCCATGCGTCGGCGGCCCTGCCCGCTGGGGTCGAGGCTCATCACGGCGAGGTAGACGCGCTTGGGCGCGGCGGCCTCGTTGGGGAGGTGCCCGCGGGCGCGGACGGCCCGACGGATGCGGGCGTTGACGCTCTCGATGGCGTTGGTGGAGCAGACGACGGTGCGGACCTCGGCGTCGAAGGCCAAGATCGGCACGAACTCCGCCCATGCCTGCTCCCCACAACCTGACGATCGCCGGATACCTGTCGCCCCAAGCTTCGGTGAACTCGGCGAACCGGGCCCGGGCAGCCGACTCGGTCGGCGCGGTGTAGACGGGCTTGAGAGCTTTGGTGATGGCGTCCCAGTGCTGCCGGCCAGCATACCGAAACGAGGCCCGGCCACCGCGAAGCTCCGCCCGGAACCCACGTCGATCTGCAGCCGCGTCGCCGAACCGGTAGACGGCACCTGGGCCTGGCTCCGCGTCCGAGTTCCCTTACGGACCTCAGACGCTCGGCTGAGCTTGGAGGAGGAACCTCTTGGTGTATTGCAGCGCGATCATGGCCTCATCGATGCCGATGACGTCCAGTTCGGCGCCGCCGTCGCCGCCGAGAAGTTGCACGTAGGCGAAGAGCTGCGTGCAGTCGTCAGTGAGGCTGTTGATGCTGATATCAATGCTGCCGGGCTGGCCGGCGGTGGTGTAGGGAACGCTGGTGATCGGGCCGCTGTGTAGGAGGTGGTTGCCGACGTGGCGGTACTCGGTAATCTCAGTTTTGGTGTGTCCGACGCACCACAGGTGACGGTGGGGGCAGGGGAAAGCCGGTTCGCCACCAACGGTCACGCCCTCGATGGGCTTGCATGGCCACGTTGTATCCACGGGCAGGCCCGCGGTCTGGACGAACTGCAGCAGGTGCCCGGCGAGGGTACGGGCCTCGACCGGGGTGAGCCGCATCTCGGCCTGCTCGGACTTGATGACGTGTACCCGTGCCTTGGTGCAGCGGTAGTGCTGGGCGACGGTGACCTCAAGCTGCTCCGGGCGCCCTTCGGCAGCCGTCTCAAGCAGCAGGTCGACCAGGGTTTCACCGGCGGAAGGCAGGTCGCCGAAGTGTGTGCGGTCCTCGTAGGCGTCCTCGGGTAGGTGACGGGTGGAGCACCAGGACGGGCATGCGGTGTCCTGCCAGAACGGGCCGTCGGAGGCGAGTTCGGCGGGCAGCGGCGCTTCTGCGAGTTCCGCGGCGCGGACGAGCAGAGCGGCGAGCCGTTCCGCCTCCGCCGCTGTGCACCTCACCCACACGTCGATGGCAGTGGGATCGCGGTACAGGGTGATCGCGGGGTGTATCTCGTCAAGGTGTTGCACAAGCCGGATGACAAGTGCGGCCGGTACCCACCGGTGTGGGTGGGTCGAGCGCTCGCCAAGGTCGACAGCGTCGGCAAGGGACAAGCGCAGTGTGATCCGGTCGCTCTGGTGGCGGCGGTCCGCGCGCCGGTCGTCGTCGAAATGTCCCTGCACACACCACCGTGGATCCGCGATCCCCACGGCGGCAGCGCTGGATGTCGCGTCCAGCGCAGCAGCGTTCTCCGGCCGTGGCGTGGAGCGTCCCGGTCTTGCGCTCGCCTCGTAGTTAGCCGTGGGTCGAGGACTCGGCAGGCTCGACTGATCGGCAGTGGTGGGATTGGCGGAGTGAGGATCGTTCGGTTGTAGGGCCATTCGGCGAAGTGCTCCTTCCACGGCAGGGCTGTCGCATCAATCGCGGTGAGCCAGTGTCCTGTCGGGCGCACCAGTGGAAGCGGACGTCGTGTGCGGCTCAGCCGTGTTTGCCCGGAGGCTTCGGCGGCGCAGGCCGTCTCCTACACCCTGCGCATCGGTGCATATCGGTTGCGACAACCTGGTCACGACCTATTCGGCCGCGGTCGGGGGATGTCACGGGCAGACGGGCCCGGTGACGGAGTCTGCGCAGTACCCACCAGCGCCGCATCAGGCGGCGCAGTCCAAAGCGGTAGATGATTGCGCACTCCATGCGGGCGGCGATGGCGTCGATCCCGCGGACTACGCCGCCTCGCGAATCGCTTCGGCGACGACTTCATCGCCGGCATCGTCCTCTACACCGCAACCTCCACGCTGCCGTTCGGCGACAGAATCCGCGCCATGCCGGTCAGCGACCTGTGCCAGGCTTCCGCACCGCCAGCAGCCTGACCTCTCGGCCTCCCCAGGTCGCTCGCCCGCCTCACTTAGCGCAGGCTGTCAACCGGGTGAGGGCGGCGGTGCGGCGGCCACGCGCAGGGTGAGTTCCCGCACCAGGTCGTCCAGTGACTGACCGATCTGCGCGCGGACGGCTCACCCGGTTGGCATCCGCTGGAGGATGAGCACACACCGCGCACATCTTCGAAGATCATCAGGGGGCTGCTCGCCGCCCTCCCTGAACCAGAGCCAAAGGTGAGACAGCCCCTGAGCCTGACTACAAGATCTTGATCCGAGCCGAGTCAGCTGGACCAACACCTTAAGTGGTTCACCACCAACGGCTCCTGACCCTGATCTCGGCCTGCGAACTACGAGCCTGTAGGCGGGTGGCCCCTCGACTCTTTTGGCCGGGAGAAGCGGATGGGCTCGTCGTGCGCGATCAGGCTGTGCGGTGTGATGAGCGGGGCGACGCTGGCTGCGAGGGCGGCGCCAACCTCGGCGGTGGAGGTGGTCAAGCCCTCGTGAAAGTGCGCCACGGCACGTCCCGCCCCGGCTACGAGGTCGGCCAGTTGGATCGACGGATGATTCAATGAGTCACCCCGTGCCAGCCCTCGCGGCCTGAGGCCAGTCCAGAGGAATCGGAAGTCTGGGTGACCCGCCGTCATGGCCTTCCACAAGATGTCGATGCGGTCGTCGGTCAGAACCTTGTGGGCGTCCATGAGCAGGCTGGCCGGCCCGACTTGCCGTGACCACTCGTTGAGCACGGCGGGCATCGTCGGGATTAACGGTTCCATGGCCAGAAGAAAGTCCGGTTCAAGCATCGTCTTCTGCAGTTCATCAGCCTGCGCGCGGCACCGCAGCAGCATGCCCAGGATGTCCGTGATCGCTCGGCGATGCGATCGGCGTTCGGCAGCATCGAGTACCTGGAACAACTCGGCTACCTCGACCAACGCCTGTCCTCGGTTGCGGATGCCAGCGAAGCGGACGAACATTCTGATCACTTCGTCGAACATCGGCGCCCCAAGCGCCCGCGGGCCCTCTTCGATCAGCTTCTGTGCGTACCGCCGAGCCTGGTCGTCCGCGTGCAGGTCCACCCCATTCTCGTGCGCATGCTCTTCAAGCAGCAAGTCAATGATCTTGGCTGTGACAAAGAACCGCTTGTCGATCATGAAGATGCTCACCCTGCCGGCAAGCATGCCGCCGGGCCGCAGCGCTCCGGCGAGCACCTCAAGTCGTCGCTGGTTACGGCCCCGGGCGAAGTGGCCGAACTTGAGCTCAGCGGCCTGCTCGATCCCGGCGTCGCGGCGCAGCAGGGCCAGCACCGTGTCGGCGTCGCCGTCGTCGATGGCGACCGAACCGATGGTCATGTACGGCTCGGTGGGCTGAAAAAGGGCCTCGCCATCCCAGCCGGACTCGTCTGCGGCAATCCACCGGCCGTCCGGCCCGCCGTCCACGGTCAGGGTGTCGCGGGAATATCTGACGTAGGCAGGGCCAGATAGGCCACCGGGCGTGGCAGACCTACCCGGGACCGTAGGTGCCGACGAGTTGCCGTTGGGGCCGGTCGCTCTTGCTGTGCCGGGCGAAACTGCCACGCAGTCCATTCTGATGCCTTGGCGCAACGTTGAGCACCCCGGAAAGGCGGAGCATCCCGGCCGAAGAGCGGCAGTCAAGCGCAGCGTGGGGTCACGCTACTCGGACTATCTTGTCCGGCTGCACAGGGCGGAGCGGACGCTGTGGCAGGGGTCTTGGGCGAGCCGGTCACGCGCGGAGGACTGATAGTCCGCGACTTCGACGCTGGCGAGGGCCTTGGCAAGGGCTCGTCGGACGCGGACGTCAGTATCGGCGGCGAGCCGTGCCCCGGCTTGCGGCGGGTTGCCGTGCCGCGCCCAGAGGATTGCCGCGAGCGACCTGAGTGCCCACCCCTGCGCGACCAGGAATCCAACGTCGTCCTTCATTGCGTCACCGAGTTGTTGCAGGGCTCGCGTCGGCCAGTAGTCCGAGTTTTCGCCGGCTCTGAGAAGTGCGTACGCCTGGCGTCTGACCGCAACGCGTTGAGCGTCGTCGGTGGCTAGGCAGGCCGCGAGGAACAACGCGCGGTCACGGCTGTCCTGGTCGGGGTTGGTGATCTGTAGGAATCCGAGCCGATGGTCGAACCGCTGATCAAATTCGTCGTGCTCAGACGGTGTAGGCGCGGAGGCACATCGCAGGGCGACCGGGAAGTGCTTGTCGCGGTCGTTGTCGTCGAGATGGTGAGCGAGATTGGACGCGGCGATCAGGTATTCCCCTCGGTCGCTGGAGCCGACGTGGGGGTCGTCGGCTCGCCGGAGGAGTTCCGCGACGGCTGGCTCCAGGCGCGTGGAGGGCATCGCACGAACGAGCAGCGAGTCGCCGACGGCGGTGGTTCCCGTGCTGTAGACGCCTGGCTGGTGGCTGAGGGGGGTAGTGAGGCGGGTCAGCGCCTGCTCGACAACTTCCGGCGGGTTGGCTTCGGGATCGTGATAGGCGAGCGTCTCCTGCGCCCACCCGTCATCTTCGGCGGCCAGCTCGGCGAGGTGAGGTTTGGCGATCTCGATGTAATGGTCGATGGCTTCCCGCGCGGCCTGGTTGCGAGATGACTGGGACCGGGCCAACAACGCCACCAAGTGCGGTATGGCTCGCTGGCTGAGTGCCGGCTGGTTGATTGCGATGCGCGCTACCGCTGTGGCTTCGTCCTCATCGTGGAGGCGATAGTGATTGACTTCTACCTGCGGCTGCCGCTCGAAGTGGGACAAGACCGTCTCGGCATGTTCAGACGTGAGGCGGTCGGAGATGCCGGCGAGAGCGCTCAGGGCTCCGCGGTAACGAGAGGTCGCGAAGGATCTGAGGTCGACAAGCTCGTGTGCTTCAGCGCCTGCGATCTCGGCGACGATGTGACCCGCTATCACCCTTACCATGCCGTCGGGAATCACGTCTGCCTGCTGCGCGATCAGCCGGTAGGCGGTACCGACGGTCCAGTAGTTGGGGGCGGACAGGTCGGCGGTGATGTCGATGAAGCTGCTGGAGCACGCCTTGCCTAGGTTCTTGATGGCTTCGACGTCGCCTGCGCGGGTGAGGTGGCGCGCGGCGGCCACCGGCTCGTCCGCCTCGATCAGCGCGGCGGCCAGGACTTGCCTGGCCTTGCCCTCTGCCACCCAGTCGCTGATCGCCACAGCGTCTCGCAGTGCTCGTTGGGCGGAGATCGCTGCGGAGCGCAGCTTGTGAACGCGTAGCCCTTCCAGAGCGTCCTCGTAGGCGCCCTCGGCAGTCGCGATGATGGGGCGAGTGGGCCCCATCTCGCGTAGTGCCGTTTGCAGCGGCAGCAGTTTGTCGCTTGTGAAGGGCTTCCAGCGGCTGCGGAAGGCTCGGCGGCTGAATGTCCAGGTTGCCGCGTCTGTCCAGCATTGGGCGAGGCACGCATCACCGGCTGCCTCGTCCCAGAGGGCTTCTGCCTCCTCGAATCTCTGATGTAGCGCACAGTGCCGCGCGTAGCGCGCTGTGACCAGGCCGCCGAGGGCGTGTCCGAGGCGGAGTTTCCGCGCGTCCTCGAGAAGGTTCGACCAGTCGCCGCTCGACTCGGCGACCAGCAGCCGCAGCCGCGTCTGGAGCACTCGGTCACTGGTCTCCGTTTCCGCCAGCGCGGCCAGCTTCTGCCGCTCGCGGGTCAGCCAGGCATGGTCGTCGTTCGCGAGTGCGGTCTCGCCGGCAAGGACGGCGAGTCGGACCTGGTCAGCGTGCTCACCGACGACCAGCACACGGGCTTCCGGCAAGGACGCCAGCGGGTCGAAATACAGGTCCATCGCCGCGTCGGCGACCTTCACCAACTCCACCGCTGGACCGTCGGGTGCCGCGTCGCGGGCGAGTTCGCGCAGTCGCCGTTGGCCGATCTGCGCGGTGGTGCTCAGCCCTCGGTCGAGGGCTGTCCAGATGTCATCCAGGATCCGCCGAGCCGCCTCGCCGACGCGACCGAGACCCGCCAGAAGGCGAGTACGCTCGTTTTCGTGCTGCTCGGCGTAGCTGGCAAATCCTGCTGCGCGCAGTTTTTCCTGAGCTTCTTCGATCAGAGCCAAGGCGCGCTCGGGCTCTTCCGACGCGGCGCGTGCCTTCCGGAGCAGGGCGGCTGCACCCGTTGTCTCCTCCGGTGTCCGGGCCAGAGCCTCCCGGATGGCTACCGCGTCGGCGGTCGGCACCCGCACGGGTTCCAGCTCGAATGGCAGGCAGAAGGCCTCGGCTGTCGGGAGGCCGAAGAACTCGATGACGATCTCCGGTGCGCCGCGAAGGAGTCGGGACAGCTCCTGCCTGTCCCACAGGTCCAACGTGATCGGGTGAAACTCGGCCCGGAACTTAGCGAGATCCTCGACGACTTTGGTCGACGTGACCTCGCGACTCACGCCGATGATGAGCCGACTCACTTGGAACGGACGGGTCGTCGACCGGAACTTCGTCACAGCGGCTTTGAGCTCTGCAGGCCCAAAACGCTTGTAGCGCTTGCTCTGCAGTGCGACGCCGACCCCGTCCGGCGCGAGCGCGACAACATCCAGCCCGTACTGACTCTGGCCGCGCTCGCCGTAGATCTGCGCGTGACGCAGACCCTCGACATCGCGCATGACCCGCCACTGGATCCGTTCGAAGTTCTCCCAGGTGAGTTGGTCCAGCGGCAGAGACTCGAGTTTCCCGAGCACGGGAGCGAAGGTGATGGCCGCAGGGCCGCGGTGCAGCCGAGAATCGAGCGGAACCGGGGTCCACGACCCTGTAGCTCCTAGCTGGCTATTGGCCTGCGCCGGCATGGGTGTGGCCACCTCCAGTCCATCGTCCGGTGACGAGCCAGATCTCATAGTGCATGAGCCACTCCGCGGCCCACGGTACGACCGTGGCGGCGAGGAACATGTCCTGCTTCCACTGGCCGGGGTAGTACAGGCAGAGCTCGTCGCCGGCGTAGACGTGCGGCAGTGCGGCAGCCCCTGGGTGCCGGGCGAGCGGCGGGTCGGTGACCATCACCTCGGGGCGTCGGCCGTGCCGATAGGTCAGCCGCACGGTGTAGATCTGGCTGGCCGGGGACGGTTGCAGGCGGATGATGCACGCCAGCTCACCACGGTGGACCGCACCGACGGCGTCCGGTAGCAGTGCGGTGATCGCGATGAGCTGACGGCGGAGGTTAACGGCGCGGGTCGGGGTGCTCGCCATGGAAGTGGTGGTCGCGGACCCGGGGGCCGGTGGTGGCGGTGGTGGTGAGCAGGCCGGTGGAGGTCATGCGCAGGGCCCCGGTCTCGCGGCTGTGGCGCATGCGGTCACCGTAACCCTCCACCGACTTGAACACAGGTCCGGCACTGAAGCCCTCGGACATGCGGGAAGCGATGACCTGGAGGCCCTTGCCCTGCAGGCCGGCGAGGTCGTCGAGCACGGTGACGATGTCCCGGTGCCAGGCGATGAAGGCCAGGCGCCGCTCGGGGTACTCGTTCCACTTGTCCGTAAAGTTCTCCTCCTCGTGCGCCGGGTTGGGCACCCACCATGTGCCGTGGCGGTTCTCGATGAAGGAGGTCATCCCGTCGAGCACGGCTCGGGTGCCGGTGAACAGGTCCTGCTCGCCGCGGTAGGCCCGGGCGGCGAGGGTAGTGATCAGGATCGACGGGGGCCGCTTGTCCGGGTCGTTCGCGAACCGCAGCATGCAGTGCCACTTGAGAACCTGGACGATGCGCTGCAGCGTGCTGCGGACCGTCCAGTCGGGCACGTCAGCGACGTTGAGGTGGCGCTTGGCCTCGACGAGGCTCCGGCCCTGTTCGCAGCGCCGCTTGAACCAGTCGGCGTAGCCGATCGGGTTGCTGTGCTGCCACTCGCGCAGGTTCTGGTCGGTCAGCAGGATGCCGGTGGGCGGGTGCTCGATGTCCGGGATGGTGGGCAGGACGTCGAGGTGGAAGCCGTGGTCTGGGTACTCGAGGGTCCAGCAGCGGCGGCGGGCCTCGCAGGACTTGGGGCCGTCGGTGTGGCCCTGCCGGGTCTTCCACCGCAGGTAGGCGTGGAGCATGTCGCCGAGCAACTGCTTGAGCTGGGCCTGGGTGATGTTCTCCTTGCGCCGCGGCACCCGGCAGACCAGGTCAATGTCGTACTCTCCCGTCCGGGTGGTCGGACGCACCACGGTGCCGAGCCGGAAGGATCCCTGGGGGTAGATGCGCCAGTCCGGCTCGCCGTGTTCGGCGAGCCAGGTGCCAACCTCCTCGTAGCGTTCGACGGCGAGCTGCTGCAGGTGCGGGGAGATGTCCAGGGTCTCCACCGCCCCGTCGAGGAGCATGGAGAGCATCTGCTCGATGGTGTCCATCGCGTCAGTCCTTCCGGGCCGGGTGGTACGGGACGTACGCCGGCGCGCGGTGGTCGGCGAAGCAGCGGTTGAAGCTCGGGGAGGCGGCGCGGCTCTCGTGGGCGGCCCGGCCGATGAGGTCGTCGGCGTCGACCTTGTCCAAGGCGAGCACCCCGGTTGGCACGGTCGGGTTGAGCCGGAGCACCCGGTCGTTGCTGAGGAAGTGGCGGACCTGCTTGATCGCGCTCTCGCTCTGCGCGCGCATCAGCACCTCGACGGCGTCGCGAGCCCACGGCAGAAGCCCTCCTCCATCGAGGCGGCGGCTGCGGTGGCGCACGTCGGTGGTGGTGCCCAGGCTGAAGACCCGGATCGCGTCCAGCGGCAGGCCGAGCGGCCCGACGGCCTCGGTCAGGGCCACCATCGCCGGGTTGTTCGCCCAGACGCCTCCGTCAACCAGCCGGGTACCGCCCAGCGGCATGCCGGGCAGATAGGTCGGGGCGGCGGCGGTGGCCATGGCGACGTCGACGGCCCATTCGCGCCAGTCCCGGGTCAGCTGCGGCAGGTGCGGGGTGCGGAACAGGTACACGTCGTCGGCGCCCACGTTGTACGAGGTGATCACCAACCGCTTGGTGCTCTCGCCGAAGGTCCGCTCGCCCAGCACCTCGGTCAGCGCGGCGCGCAGCGGCCCGGCGGCGTACTTGGCACGTACCAGGTGCCGCAGGCCCCGCAACCGGCTGCGGTCACGAAAGACCCGCGGACCGAGGTCGGTGTAGAACTCGAGGATCTCGCGAGGTGTCATGCCCAACCCCAGGCCCAACGCGATGATGCCACCGGTCGACGTGCCGGCAATCAGGTCGAAGTGATCCGTGACCCGGATGCCGAGATCCTCCTCGAGCCGGGCCAGCACGGCTGCGGAGAACATCCCCCGCAACCCCCCGCCGTCCAGCGACAGGATCTGGAACCGCTGCGTCGTCACCCGCCGCCACCCGGTCTCGTCACCGTCACCACCGCGATCCGCCCTCCTCGACGATCATCAACTTTGGCCTCGTACTTAATATCACGACGTCCACTTCCGCGCGTGCTTCTACACTCGGAAGGTAACTGTTTCGCCGCGCCAACCGGGCACGACGCGCCGGATCAGCCACAATGCGGGAGTACAAGATCGGGTTGGGAGAGTCATGAGCACGTCGACGTTCGAACGGGGACGCCTGCGGGTGGCCCGCGAACTCGTCGGGCTCAGCCAGGCTCAGCTCGCTGCCGCCGTCGGCCTGACACCGGCGGCCATCAGCCAGTTCGAGAGCGGCGCAGCACGTCCCAGCCCGGAGAGCGTTCACGCCCTCAGCGCCACGCTGCAGGTGCCCACCGAGTTCCTCGCCCAGCCGTTGACCGAGACACACGAAGGCTTCTTCCGGTCGCTGCGCCGGACCGCAGTGGTAGACCGCCGTCGCGCAAGAGCGATCGCCCACGTCGCCCACGATCTAGCCCTCCACGCGACTCGGACCGGACACTTCGCCGGCGGCGACGTCCCCCGCATCCGCTCCAGCGGGCTCGACGCTCCCCGCAGCGAGATCGAGCGGATCGCCGACCAAGTCCGCAAGACATGGAACGTCCCCGCCGGCCCGATCACCGACGTCGTCCGGCTCCTCGAAGGGCACGGCATCGCCGTCATCCGACTCCCGCTCGGAACCGCAGACGTCGACGCCTTCTCACTGCCCTTCTCCGACCACCCAGTCGTCGTGCTCGGTACGGACAAAAATGACCGGGCACGCTCACGCTTCGACGCCGCTCACGAACTCGCCCACCTCGTCCTCCACGGCGAACAAATCTGGGGGATAAAAGAGGTCGAAACACAAGCGCACCAATTCGCTGCGGCATTCCTCATGCCAGCGGACGAGATCCGAAACCAACTACCAACTACAGTAGATTGGCCCAAGCTATTCGAGCTCAAGCGATGCTGGCAGGTGTCCCTAGCCGCCCTACTCATGCGCGCCCGCACCTTAGGCCGCATGACCGAAAGCACCTACCTCACAGCCATCAAGGCCTCCTCCGCCCGCGGATGGCGACGCCTCGAACCAGTCCCACTCGGACCACCTGAGACGCCATCACGCCTGCTCAGCTATCTGGAGGCCCCACACAGCAAGACCGCACGGGCAGCCCTACCGGCCCACATCATCGCCGGCATCACCACAGCCACAACATCTACCGAATAAAGAAGCTGATCTTCGGGCCTGTCTCGCTAAGGGTGTTTCCGGCGATCTTGGTTAGTAGGTTTCAGCGGCGGGGAAGCGGTCGCTGAAGGTGATGGCGAAGGCGTTCAGGGCGGGTTTCCAGCGCATCGTCCATCGGGTTCTGCCTGCTCCGGTGGGGTCCAGGGACCGGGTCACCAGGTACAGACACTTCAACGCGGCCTGCTCGTTCGGGAAGTGGCCGCGGGCCTTCACGGCCCGCCGGTAGCGGGCGTTGAGCGACTCGATCGCGTTCGTGGAACAGATGACGGTGCGGATCTCCAGGTCGTAGTCGAGGAACGGGATGAACTCGGCCCAGGCGTTGTCCCACAGTCGGATCACCGCCGGATACCGGCCGCCCCACTTCTCGGCTAGATCGTCGAACGCCGCCCTGGCCACTTGAGCGTTGACGGCGGTGTAGATCGGTTTGATGTCGCGTTTCAGCTCGTCCCAGTACTTGCGGGAGGTGAGGCGGAACGTGTTGCGGATCAGATGGATGATGCACGTCTGCACCACGGTTCGGGGCCAGACGTTCGTGACGACCTCCGGCAGCCCTTTCAGGCCGTCGCAGACGAGGAAGAACACGTCCTTGACGCCGCGGTTGCGCAGGTCGGTCAGCACGCTCATCCAGAACTTCGCGCCCTCACCACCGGCGCCGGCCCACAGGCCGAGGATGTCTTTGTCGCCGTCGAGGGTGACCCCGATCGCGGCGTAGAAGGGCCGATTGGCGACCTGCCCGTCGCGGACCTTGACCACGATGGCGTCGATGAACACGGCGGCGTAGATCTCGTCCAACGGGCGGTGCGACCAGTCGGTCATCTCCTCGATCACCTTGTCGGTGATCCGGGAGATCGTCTCCTTGCTGACCGACGCACCGTAGATCTCCGCGAAGTGCGCCGAGATCTCCCCGGTCGTCAACCCTTTGGCATACAACGACAACACGACCTCATCGACCCCCGACAACCGGCGCTGCCGCTTGCGCACGATCTGCGGCTCGAACGTGCCAGCCCGGTCCCGAGGCACGTCGATCTGCACCGGGCCGTTGGCTTCGGTCAGCACCGTCTTCGACCGAGTCCCGTTGCGGACGTTGCCCGACCCGGCCCCGGCCTGGTCGTGTTTGGCATAGCCGAGGTGCTCGGTCATCTCCTCGTTCAGCGCGGTCTCCAGGACCGTCTTGGTCAACTGCTTCAACAGTCCATCCGGGCCGGTCAGCGACAGCCCTTGTTCCTTCGCGGCCCGGACCAGCTCAGCGGCAGCCTTCGCCTCCGCCGACGGCTCGGGCCGCTTCTTACGTCCGGTCTGGTCGTTCAGTGTCGCGGTCATCACGGCACCCTCCTCACCAGGCACAACGCCCGGCAGGTCAGGCCGGAAACACCTTTAGATCCACAGACCCTGATCTTCAGCAAGCGGAGTCTCTACGCGAGTTCGCATGGCGCCAGTTCTCCTGATCTTGGTTGTTTGGGCTGGTAGGGGGTCTTGTCGCGGATGCAGGCCCAGAGGACGTTGAGGCGTTGTCTGGACAGGGCTGCGGTGGCCTGGCGGTGTGTTTTCCCTTCGGCTCTCTTCTTGTCGTAGTAGGCGCGTGATCGTGGGCAGTGGGTCAGGGCGGTGAAGCTGGACATGCTGAACACCCGGCGCAGGCCGCGGTGGTAGCGGTGGGGTCGAACCTGGTGGCCTTGGCGGCGGCCGGAGTCTCGGGAGATCGGCGCGAGCCCGGCGTGGGCAGCGAGTGCCGCGGGACTGGCGTAGGTGGTGAGGGTGCCGGCGTGGGCGAGGAACTCGGCGGCGAGAGTGGTGCCGATACCGGGCAGGCTGGTGACGATCTCCCCCAGCTCGTGCTCGGCGACCACTGCGGCGATGGTTTCCTCGATGGCGGTGATGCGGTCGTTGACCGCCTCCAGGTCAATAGCCATCTGGCCCACGATCCCGGCCGCGGTGGCCTCTCCCGCGACGGCGACGGGTCTGTGTCCGCGCGGCGGCGAGGACCTTGGCGGTGAGCGCCTTGGCGGCCCAGACGCCGTGCTGGCGTAGGTAGGCCAGGATGCGGGCTTCGCCGGCACGGCGCAGGCCGGCAGGGGTCTGCCACTGCGCGAGGAGCCGGAGCGCACCTCTGCTGCGCAGGTTCAGCGCCTTCTCCAGGGCGGGGCTGATCATGGTCAGGAGGTCCTGAATGCGGGCGGTGATGCGGACCCGGTCGGCGACCAGGTCAAGGCGGCGGGAGACGAGCAACTTCAGCTGCTGCTGCACCCCGTCCGCCAGGGTGAGGGTCGGAAGGTCGCCGCGCATGCGCAGGGTTTGGGCGATGACGTAGGCGTCGTGGGCGTCGGTCTTGCGCTCACCGTGAAATGCCTCCGCCATCCGCGAGGTGACCGTGCCGCTGACGTAGCGCACGTCCGCACCTCGATCGAACAGGACCGCCAGCAGCAGCGCCGCGGGTCCGCCTCGTAGGTCGACGGCCCAGCGGATCGGCTTACGGCGCTTGCCGAGCCGCCCGGCGATGCCGGAGATGGATTGTTGGTCGTTGGGGATCTTTTCGGACATCACCACGGTGCCGTCGTCGTCGACGACGCACACGTGGTGGTGGGTCTTGCCGACGTCGACGCCGGCCCACAGGCTGCCCATCGGGCATCACCCTTCTCGCTCGTGCTGGTCATGGGGCTGGACCCGCCGCGGTTCAGTAGCCACAACTTCGGAAAGGGCGATCGGTCGCAAGTCTCCATCCAGTGCTGATACAGCGGTCATCAGCGAGGGCCGGGGCGTCCCACTCCTAGCTGGCCATGACATCGGCGGCACACACCCAGACAGTCACCCGACCCTCCGGGCCCACATCAGCAAACGACACAATTCGATGTCTGGTTGCGGGTCCGGACGGACTCCTGGAGTCTGCTGCCGTCGGCGTCGGCTGTCGGGGCGTCACGCCGGTACGCCGCGGCGGCCTGAGGACCTCACCCGCCCTTTGGCGATCGCGGCCGGGCCCAGCAGCGAGTCCGTGCTCTGCGGTAGCCGGTCCGGCCCGGGGCCGAGGTGACCCTGAGTGGGAAGCTGGGTGACACCCCTCAGCCCGTTCGCGGAAGAACGTCGGCATGGCTGGGCGTAAGGGCACCCGGCGCTGTCGTCCTACTCGACCCCCCGGGCCGATGACGCGCACGTCATCGAAGATCGACGTTCTGCACCTCGCGCAGCCGCGCCGCCGGTCCCGTCGGTCCGGTCGGCTCGACGGGTGACGCGGATTCTCCGGCCGGCCGGGCGTTGCGCCCCACGCGGTGCAGGTGGCGCAGCGCCTGGCGATACGAGTCGAGCAGGCCGGTTTCGACGTAGGGCAGGTCGTGCTCGCGGCAGAAGGCGCGGACGATCGGCCGGGCGTGGCGCAGTGCGGCGCGGGGCATGCTGGGGAACAGGTGGTGTTCGATCTGGTGGTTCAGGCCGCCGAGCAGAAGATCGACCAGCCGGTTGCCGCGGACGTTGCGGGAGGTGAGGACCTGGCGGCGGAGGAAATCCACCTCCTCGTCCGCACCGAGGATCGGCATGCCCTTGTGGTTGGGGGCGAAGGCACATCCCAGGTACAGCCCGAAGAGGCCCTGCTGCACGACGACGAAGACCACCGCGCGCAGCGGGGACAGCACCACGAAGACCGCGGTGAGGTATGCGGCGGCGTGCAGCCCGAGCAGCAGCGCCTCCCGGCCACGCCCTCGGTAGGTGGACCGGGACAACGCACGGACGCTGGCCACGTGCAGGGCCACGCCTTCGAGCAGCAACATCGGGAAGAACAGGAGCCGCTGGTGGCGGGCGAGCAGCCGTCCCGCACCGCGCCGCCGGTCGGCCTGCGCCCTGGTGAACGCGAGAGCTTCGCCCGCGATGTCGGGGTCGCGGCCCTCGGTGTTGGGGTGGGCGTGATGGCGGTGGTGCTTGTCGACCCACCAGCCGAAAGCGAGCCCGATAACCAGGTTGCCGTACACCAGCCCGACCAGGTGGTTGGCGCGTCGGGACCGGAAGATCTGCCGGTGGCCGGCGTCGTGGCCGAGGAAACCGCTCTGGGTGAAGACCACGGCAAGGTACGCCGCGGTGACCAGTTGCCACCACGAGTCCCCCACCAGCACGAAGACCGTCCAGCCCGCGGCGACCAGCGCGGCGTTGACGGCAATCATGACCAGGTAGTAGGTCGGACGCCGGTCGAGCAAGCCCGCTCGGCGCACCCGGCTCAACAGTTCGGCGTAGTCGCTGCCGTGACGGCGCTGCGACCCCGGCGGCGCCGCTCCGATGGTCTGGTCGATGGTGCTCATGGATCCTCCCGGCAGTCGAAACTCAGCACGCCGCCGGGGTCTGGAGCGAACGCCCCCAGCCTACTCCGCAGCCTGGGCGGCAGGGCGGGGCGGCGATCGCACCATCGCCCCGATGAGCGCGGCCACCGGCACGGTGGCGAGACCGATCCGGGCGTCGCTGGCCCCGTACGGCAACCACAGCTCGCCGGCGTGGACGAGCCCGCCGCAGGAGTAGACGACGTTGGGTACGTATCCGTCCCGGTCTGCCTCGTCGGGGGACAGGAGCGCGCCGGGGAGCCGTGCGAGGACCCGTTCCGGTCGGTGCAGGTCGAGCAGGAGCGCGCCGATGGCGTAGCGGCGCATCGGGCCGACGCCGTGGGTGAGCACGAGCCAGCCGGCGTCGGTTTCGATGGGGGATCCGCAGTTGCCGACCTGGATCAGTTCCCAGCTGTCCCGGGGTGCGTGCAGCGGCACCGGTTCCTGCCACCGGTTCTCGCCGTCCAAGCAGGTCAGCCCGAGGGTCTCCCCATCGGCGCGGCACAGGGCGAGGTGCCGGCCGCCGACGGTACGGGGGAACAGCGCGACGCCCTTGTTGCGGATGCCCGGCCCGCGCATCGGGGTGCTCTCGAAGCGGCGCAGGTCGCTGCTGGCCAGCGCGCGGGTGGCGATGTGCCGTCCGTCGTAGGCGGTGTAGGTGGCCCGGTAGACGGGTCCGGACTCGTCGGTGAATCTGATGAACCGGGCGTCCTCCATGCCGTTGCTCTCCGCCGGAACGGCCGGCCAGAGCACCCGTTGGTGCAGGGCGGTGTCGGTGGGGAAGGTCGTGGCGTAACTGGCGGCGTTGGTGCGGCGTACGTGTTCGAGGGTGTCCGGCCCGGTGCTGCGGGAGAGCAGGTCGGGTGGCAGCTCACCGAGCACCCGCTCGAAGGTGCCCTCGTCGTACCGATCAGGCAGGGCGTCCAGCACGGTGGCGGTGACCTCGTTGTCGCAATCCTCCTCCGCCAGCCCGGCGACGAGCAGGTCCCGGCGATGCCGTACCCGGGCCCGCTGCCCGACGACCAGCGGGCCGGACCGGTCGGCGACGGCGAGTTGGCGGCCGGGGCCGAGGACCGCGGTGGCGAACCCGATGGACGACCGGTGGCCCTCGCCGATCTGGCGCAGGCTGA
This sequence comes from Micromonospora chalcea, assembly GCF_002926165.1. Lineage (GTDB taxonomy): Bacteria > Actinomycetota > Actinomycetes > Mycobacteriales > Micromonosporaceae > Micromonospora > Micromonospora chalcea. The sequence continues at coordinate 19,372 of NZ_MAGP01000176.1, forward strand.
TCGCGACACGCACCTGCCCGTCGCCCAGACCGCTCTGGTCGGGGTGGGTCACCATCGACGGGTTGCACAGCGCGGCGGCCTCGACCGCGTACTCGTGACTGAAGTAGGCGCCGACCAGGAGACGCGCGGCGGGCGAGAGGTCCCAGGCCCGGGCGGCGCGGTGCCGGACGAGGTCGTAGTGGTGGTGGAACGTGCCGTCCAGGTCGCGGTGCCGAGCGCCGAAGCGATCGAAGGTGTCCCGCAGCAGCCGGCCGGTCTCCTCCTCGTCGAGGCGCGCGACGCGGGCGATGAGCGCCCGCGCGCGGGTGCGTACCAGGGCGGCGTCCTCACCCGGGACGAAGAGCTTGAGGATCACCCGGCGTGGATCCGGAGTGAGGACGACGTCCTGCCGGACGGCGAGGCTCCCGGTCACGACCACCGCCGGGCGTGCTGGAGGGTGGAGATCAGCGCGAGGGTCGACTCGGCCCCCTGGTTGAGGTTGGGTCCGTGCGCGGTCAGCCCGTCGTAGCCGCCGCCGGTCGCCGGATCCCACATCCGCGTGCCGACGTCGTTGTCACCGCGGAACCACCCCACCGCCTGCCGCACCCCGGCCTCCCAGGCGGGGTCGCCGGTGACCGTGGCGGCGGTGGCGCAGGCGTCGGCGAACGCGGCGACCTCGATCGGCTGCTGGTCGTGGCGGGGCCGCGGCGCACCGCCTGCCCAACCGTCGGCGGGTACGACCGACAGGTGCCCGTCGCGCAGTTGGACGTCGCGCAGCCAGGTCAGCATCCGCAACCCGTCGCCGAGGGGTGGACCGTCGTGGCGCAGCTGGCTGGCCGCGATGACGACCTCCGCGAGGGCCGCGTTGGCATAGGTCAGCCGCGGCTGCGGCCAGGGCCAGCGCGGATCGGATCCGGGGGTGCCGATCGTGCTGGCCGCGTCCCCCAACAGTGCTGCCGCATCGGCGTGGGCCGGATGGCGGCGCAGCACCTCGACCGCGCCGAGCCCGGCGAAGGCCATCGCGTGCGGGGTCGGGGCCCGTCTGGTGGCGCCCCGGCTGAAGGCGACCAGCGCCTCCTCCCGGATCCAGGGCGCCGGGCTGCGGGCCGCGGCGGTGCCCAGCCCCCACAGCGCGCGACCCCACCAGTCGCCGAGCCCGGGCTCGTCGGCCCAGCGCCGGTCGTGGCCGAGCCGGTTGTGGAAGGCGCCCCGGGTGTCCTGCGCGTGGGTGAGGAACGCGAGGTAGCGCTCCGCCAGCCCGAGCACCTCCGGGGTCGGATCCGGCTCGCGGCTGGTGACGACCAGGCCGCGGGCGACGTCGTCGGTGCAGTAGCCGTGCTCGCGGCGGACGATCGCGTGCCGGGCGTGCTCGAACAGGCCGGTGTCGTCACTCAACCGGGCCAGGTGCGCGAAGCCCGGCCGGGGCGTCGGATGTCGGCGGCCGCTGCCCGGCGCGGCGGACAACCCGGTGGTCGCGGTCACGCCGACGCCGCGCTGACCGCGGGACGGCGGGCGGCGACGAGCCGCTCGGCGAGCGCGCCGTAGCGGGCCGCCACCGCGGGCCAGCGCAGGTCCGCGGCCAGCGGCCGGACGCGACCGGCCAGCCGCGCGCCCAGGCCCGGTTCGGTCAGGATCCGCCGGATCGCGGCGGCCAGCGCCGCCGGATCCTGATGGGGTACGACCAGACCGGGGCCGCCGGTGAGCAGCTCGACGGCGTGCGGGAAGGCCGTGGCCACCACGGGCACCCCGGCGGCCACCGCCTCGATGAGCACCCCCGAGGTGACCTGTTCGCGGGAGTCGTAGGGCAGGACGACCACGTCGGCGGAGCGGATCAGCCGGCCGAGGGTGGCCTGGTCGTGGTAGACGTTCTGGTAGTCCACGGCGTGCGCGACGCCCAGCTCCGCGCCGAGCCGGTGCAGCCCCGCCCGGTACGCCTCGCCCTGGTGCTCGACCACCTTGGGATGTGTCCGGCCCGCGACCGTGTAGGCGGGGGTCGGGTCGAGGTCCTGCAACCGCGCGAGGGCCCGCAAGGACCACTCGACGCCCTTGCCGGGACCGAGAAGTCCCCAGGTCAGCAGGTGGGGCCGGGTACGGCGGTCGGCGGGTACGCCGACCTGCTCAGCTGCGCCGTGCGGGATGACCGTCACCTTGCCCGGACGTACGGCGTAACCGACGAGCAGCCGGTCGCGAGCCGTATCGGTCATCGTGACGACCGCTCCGGCCGCGGTGACGATCTGCTCCAGCAGGGACTTCTGCCGGGCCGAGGGCCGACGGAGCACCGTGTGCAGGACCACGATGCTCGGCACGGTGAGCCGGCGCAGCAACGGCAGGACGTCCTCGCCGTCGGCACCGGGGTAGATCCCGTACTCGTGCTGGACGACGGCCACGTCGAAGGCGTTCAGGGCCGTCGCGGCGTCCCGCCAGCCGGCCTGGGTGCGGGTCGACCAGGTGTGCACGACCCCGGGTCCGGCCCGCAGGTCGTCACCGCGGTCAGTGACCCGGACGATGCCGCCGCGCGTACCGTCGGCGCTCAATTGAGCAGCGAGGGCGGAGTTGAAGGCGGCCAGTCCACACCGGGTCGGTGGGTGGGTGCTGAGGAATCCGTAGCTGAGCATGGGTGTCGGGCCTTCCGGTTGTCGGCCGCCCCAGAAGTGCGGGGACGGCCTCACGCGGTGTCGGCGCACGCCGGCCAGCGTGTGTGGCCGGCGGAACGGGTTCGTGGGCGGTGATCGGATTCAGCGGTGCGATCGGGTGAGGTGGTCGTAGACGTCGAGGTAGTCGGTGACCATCCGGTCCGCGCCGAAGCGCTGCCCGGCCCGGGTCCGACAGGCGGCCCGGTCCAGCCCGGCAGCCCGGGTGACGGCGTCGACGGCCTGCTCGACGGTCTGCACGAGGAACCCCGTCACCCCGTCGTCGACGACCTCCGGCATCGATCCCCGCGAGTAGGCGACGACCGGCGTGCCGCAGACCATCGACTCCACCACCGACAGCCCGAACGGCTCGTCGAAGGCGATCGGGTGCAGCAGCGCGGTGCTCGCGCCCAGCACCTCGGCACGGCGGCGAGGGCCGACCGAGCCGAGGAAGACGACCTGGTCGCCGTCGATGTGCGGGGCGACCAGGTCGGCGAAGTACCGCTCGTCCTGCACGATGCCGCAGATGGTCAGCGGCCGGCCGGCACGGCGGGCGATCTCGATGGCGGTGTGGGTGCCCTTGTCGGGATGGATCCGGCCGAAGGCGGCCAGTCCGGGACCGGCGTCGCGAGTGAACGGCAGCCCGGTCAGGTCGACGCCGTGGTGCACCGTGGCGACGTAGTCGAGTTCGGCGCTGCGGTCAGCGTCGGAGATCGACACGTAGGACGAGCGGGCCCGGGCGTACGCGGGGAGGATCCCCGCGCCGGAGAAGCCGTGCACGGTGGTGAGCAGCGGAGCCCGGCAGTGCTCGGCGAAAGCCAGCGGCAGCCAGTCGAGGTGGCTGTGCACCAGGTCGAACTGCCCGGAGCGGGCCATCGCGTGGGAGACGTGCATCGCCTCCCACACCCGGCCGTCCATGCCCGGATCGTCGGCGTACCCCCGGGGGCACACGCCGTCGAGGGCCGCCGAGGTGACGGAGTCCTGCGTGGCGAAGAGGGTCACGTCCACGCCACGGGTGACCAGCCCCTCGGCGAGCAGCCCGGTCACCTGCTCCCAGGGACCGTAGTGGTGGGGCGGTGTGCGCCAGGCGACCGGACCGAGCAGGGCGACCCTCACGGGGACGGCGCGTCGGCGAGGTCGGCCGGATCGAGACGCAGGGTGGCGAGCAGCCCCGCGTGCTCGGCGGGGTCCACCCGCTCCGGTAGTTCCCGCTCGACCCAGTCGGCCCTGACCTGCTGGCCGCGCTCGCGCAGCGCCGCAACGATCCTGTACCTGGCGATCTTCATCGTCTGCCCCTCGAGAAGCCGTTCCGGACGGTCATGGTCACGGGTGGCGGTGTGGAGGCCCGGGTCGAATCCCGTCACCGGGATACCGAGGCGGCGGGCGGTTGACCCGTCGCCGTGACCGGCGAATGGTGCGGCACGTACCTGCGATCCCCCAGGGCGCAGCCGGCGCGGGCGGTGGTATCCCGGACCGCTTCAGGCTACGCCGGTCCGGGCCCTGCCATGCCAGGTGCCGGTGACGTGGGCACCCGGGAAGCAGTCAGCTCTCGGCAAACGTCGTGATGAGCACCAGCGGCAGAAGCAGGACAGCCAGCAGGAGGAACACCCGCAGGCGGAGCGCACGGACGTCGAGGGCCCGCCGTACCCGTACCCCGAATGCCGAGGGGCCGGATCTCCCGTTGGCCTGCGGCGAGGGCCGCCGGTGGCGATCGGACAAACGGCCATGGCGTTCTCTCCTGGTGAACGCGACGGCTCGTTTCACGGCTGCGCGTCGACGCCACAGTTGTTCGGTCTCCCCGGTGGCCGGGGTCAGCGTCGGAGGGGACGAAACAGCCGTGGGTGTCACGATGGTGGTTGCCATTGTTGAGCGCCCCTTAACGGGCTGGTGGCGGCGAGACTGGCGGCCACCGGGGACCCGGGCGACAGCGTCACCGTACGCCTGTATCTCCCCGACCGACACCCCTGGAAGCCGACTCGGCTGCGGAGGCGGTCGTCAGCCGGGCCGGTCGGCGGCCGGTCCCGGTGCGAGTCGCTCGGAACCGTCGACGATCGCCTGGGACAGTTCGGACAGTCGTCGGTTGCGGCTGCGGGCGCCGGCGCGCAGGATCGCGAAGGCTTGGCCCACGTCCACCTGCAGGCGTTCGGCGAGAACCCCCTTGGCCTGCTCGATCAGGACACGGCTGTGCAGAGCGGTCTGCAGCTGTTCGGTGAGGATGTCACGCCGGTGGATGGCGCGGTGCTGCAGCAATCCGATGGTGGCCACGCCGGCGAGTGCCTGACCGATGCGGAGCTTGTCCTCGTCGAGGGCCCCCGGCCGGACGTCGAAGAGGTTCAGCGCGCCGATGACCTCGGAGCGCAGGCGCATGGGCAGGGCGTGCACCGCGGCGAAGCCGACCTCGGCCGCGGCGGCGGTGAACCTCGGCCATCGGGCCGTGGTCAGGGTCAGATCGGCGACCGACACCGGCTGCCCGGAACGGAAGGAGTCGAGGCAGGGCCCCTGGTCGGTCTGGAGCTGGAACAGCTCCAGCAGTCGGGTGCGTTCGGAGGAGGCGGCGACCACCTGCAGCGTGTCCCGCTGGTCGGTCAGGAGCAGCCCGGCCGCCGACACACCCAGCAGCTCGACACACCTCTCGGTCAGCACGTGCAGGAACTCGATCACGTCGAAGTCGTCGACGAGAGTGTCGGCCATCTCCACGAAAACGTCGGCCAGCGGGGTCTCGGCCATGTCAGTCACCTCGTCAATCAATGGTTCCACCGGTCACCCGACGGGCGGTCCGTGCGACGCCGTCCCGGCGCCGATTCCCCAGCTCACTCATCTCGGTCACCGGGTATCCCGGCCGGTCCCAGACGCAGGCGCCGGGCGACGACATCAGCTGCCACCTCCCGGAGGCGCCGGTCCTGGGCGTACGCGTAGGCGCGCAACCGGATGAGCGCCACCGCCGCCGTCACCCCCAGCTGGACCATGATCATGCCCGTCGCCTGGTGCACCTCTGGGTGGTGCAGGCCGGACCCCTCGGGCCACTGATCGTCCCGGCCCGCCCCGTAGCGCGTCGCGTCGTCCAGCAGCACCGCGCATGCCGCGTCCGCCAGGACCAGCGCGTCGGCCAGTTGCTCCGCCCCGAGGTCACCGGCGCGGGCCCGGTAGAGGTCAAGGACACCGAGGCGGATCCCGCCCACCCGTAGGGGCAACGCGAACACCGCGCCAGCCCCGGCGAGCACCGCGGCCGGCGCGAACACCGGCCAGCGGGCGCGGCACTCCGGCACGGTCAGATCGGCGACCAGGACAGGTCCGCCGGCGGTCGCGTCCACGCACGGCCCCTCACCGAGGGTCAGCGCCAGGTCTTCCAGCTCCGACGCGGTCCGGTCCGTGGCGTACACCAGCTCGCGCGGCGTCGCGTCGAGGAGAACCGCGACGGCGGCGGAGTCGACGCCGGCGACCGACACCGCCGCCGCGCAGACATGATCGACCGCGACGGCGCCACCCTGGGCGGCATCGACGAGAACAGCCCCCAACCGCAGCCGACGGTCGGCGGATCGCCGCGCCCCGGGTGGTCCTTGCCCACTGCTGACTCCGGCCCGGATCAGTCGAACGGATGCGCTGGCATACCGCGCCGAGGTCCCGGGCGACGGTCACACCGTACTCCCGCGTGGCGCCGCGGCGCGACCGGCGGCCCACCGGACCCGCGACGGCTCCGACGGCCGACGAGCCGGTCGCGGAGGCGTACGCTTGCGGTGTCGCTCGGGACCCCGGTGGCTGACAGTCCGCCGCTGGCGGACGCACCCCCACCGATCGAGGTCACCGTGTCGGCCACCCGCCGCACCCCATGCACCGGTCAGGTCGCCGGATCTCCGTCGCATTCCTGGCCAGGCACCTCCCTCGCACCGGCACGTCGGACCGCGACAGCCCGTCGCGGGCCCGCCATCATCCAGGCGCGCCAGCGCACCACGGCATGCGGGCGCGCCAGATCCTCATCGGAAGGCGGCGGTTCGTGATGACCGCACCCCGGAACAGTCATGTTCGATCCTTCTCGCCAGGCGCCCGTGGCGGCGCCGATGCTTCTCGCGCGACGCCCCCGCGGCCATCGGTGAAGCGCTCACGGATCGGGGGCGTCTGGGTCGCTGCCGTGGTGTTCGCGTTCGTGCTCCTGCTGCTCCTGGTCTTCGTACTGCAGAACGGGCAACGTGCCGAGGTGTCGTTCCTCGGCGCTCACGGCACCTTGCCGATGGGGGTGGCGCTGCTGCTGGCCGCGGTCTTCGGGGTCCTGCTCGTCGCCCTGCCCGGCACCGCCCGGATCGTGCAGTTGAGGATGCTCGGCCATGCCGGCACGCGGCCCGACGGCCCGGCCGGGTCCGGTCCGACCCCTCCGTCGACGACCGGCATCGCTGGCGTCCCGCTGCCGCCCCGCCCGACCCGGGAGGACGGATGAGCCATGTCCGTCACCACGCGACGATTCGCCACGACCCCCGGGCTGGCGCCGTCCTCGCCCCGGCTGGTCCTCGCCCCTGTCCGGGCTCGGGCGGTCCTGGACGGCGGGTGGTGGCCGCGCTCCCGGGACCCCGCCGCCGAACTACCCGGTCTCGTCCTCGCCCTGTCCGAACGCCACGGTCGGATCCGGCATCTCATGCTCAACCTCCGCACCTGGGACAGCAGATTCCGCCGGTTGCCCGTCGGACCGGACGTGGTCCGGATCGGCTGGTTCGACACCCTCGATCCGGCCCTGCTGGTCGCCACCACCGGCCGCGACGTTCAGGTCGACCTGCTGGTGGTGCCGCCCGGCACGCCACGCGCGGCAGCCGAGTGGGCGATGGCGACCGCCGCCGACCCGACCAACCTCAGGCACGCGCCCGACATCCTGGCCAACGCACCGGTTGGGCCCCGGGCCGCGGCGACGACCGGCTCCGACGCGGACGCGGTGTGGGACAACGAAGGGGGCAGCACCGCTCCGATCGGCCGCCACCCCGTCAATGACCCCCACACCATCCCTCCCCGGACCGGCATGCCCTCATGAACGCTCTGCAGACAGTCGTCGCGATCGCGACAGTGGCGGTCGGCGTCATCGGTCTCGACACCGCCGCCCGAGCGGTGCGGGTCGTCCAGCAGTACGAGCGCGGTGTGGTGTTCCGCTTCGGTCCCCGGGGTCGACCGGCTGGTGACCATCGACCTGACCGGCGCACCTCGGCGCGAGCCGCCACACCTCGACGAACACCGCCCGGGTCACCGCGACGGCGACCGACGGGCGGCCACCAACCTCACACACCTGGATGGACTCAACGCGGACGAGACGGCGGTAGAGGCGACCGAAGGCGGCCCGGTCACGGTCGGCGACCCGCTTGACGAGGTCGTTCACGGATTCCGGGCCAGGACGACCTAGACAGGGGAAACAGGCATCCGATGCTCCTGGTGGTGTGCCTGCGGCTGGGTCATCACCAGGGGACCAGGGCGGTCGTTACGCGCCACCCTACGCCATCGCGCCGGTCATCCCCTGCGGCGACGGCGATGGTTCCCGGCCGCCGGTAGGGCGTTTCTCCGACCGATCGGCCGTCTGGTCGTGATGTAGCTCCGGCCCTCGATGGCAGTCGACCGCCCCGACGGACTGTGGAGTTCGCCCTGAAGGCACCCGTCTGTCACGGACCAGGCGCGAAGGCTGGTGAAGCCGTCCCCCGTCCCGACGATGTCCTTGCCGTGGTCGGCGAGGACGCCCGGTCGGCCCGTCGGCCATCAGTGGCGCCGGCCGTTCGGTAGGGCTCGACGGCCTGCACCGCGACAGCACCCCGACCCGCGCCGTCGACCGAACCGCACAGCCACACGAGGACGTGATCCGCGTACTGGACACACTGCCGCAGACCAGGGAGCACCTCGAAGTCCAACTCGCCGCCGCCGACGTCGTGCACCCGACGTACGTGACGGAAGCGGGGTATCCTGATGGCCCTGTAGTTCACATCCGCCGTATCGGGTGTGGCGAATCGGCGTCGAGCAATGGCGTTGGTCCCGGCTCCATCCAGTGGGGTCCGTGCAGCGGCCCGCGACGCGCGGGCTGCCACCCGCGCGCCCGCCCCGGCTCCTCGACGGGTGCGCCGGCCGTGAGGACCTGACGCCATGACCCGGCCACCGACGGACCCCGCCGACGCCTTCGCCGAACTCAACGGCACCAAGCTCGGCGAGCTCGACCTCGACGACGTCCTGCAACACGTCGCCGACCTCGCCAAACGCGTCCTGCCCACACCGGTTGAGGTCTGGGTCACGCTCGTCCGTGGTGGGACCGGGCACACCCCGCTGTCCACCCACAACCCGGTCCGCGGCGTGAACGAGCGGCAGTACGCCCAGGCGCGCCACCCCTGCCGGGACGCCGCCGCCATCGGCCACATCCTGCCGGTATCCGACCCCACCGCCGAGGACCGCCGGCCCGACCGGACCGAACGCGGATCGAAAACGGGCGTGGGCAGTTCCGTGTCGATCGGCCTGCCGACACAGGGGGCGGTCGTCGGCGCACTCAACGTCTACGCCCGCACACCGCACGCCTTCGACGACGACACCATCAAGATCCTGGAGACCTTCGCAGCGTACGCCGCCGTCGCCCTGGCCAACACGCACCTCTATGACATCACCGCCGCGCTGGCTCGGCGAATGCAGGAGACGATGGCCGGCCGCGTGGCCGTCGAGCAGGCCAAGGGCATCATCATGGCCGAACGCCACTGCACCCCCACCGAGGCGTTCGCAATCCTGACCAAGGTGTCACAAGACACCAACGACACGATCGGCGAAGCGGCACAGGCCATGGTCAACGGGGCAGCCAGAACTTCATCCACGTCCTGATCACCCTCGCAGCGTCAAGAATTCTCTCGTGGTAGCCAACCGAGAAAGCGCTGTTGCAGATCCTCTTTGTCGATGCGAGCCAGGTCGGAAAGGGCTGCGGTGAAGCACGAGCCAAGATAGATGCCGAGCGCGGGTCGGCTTCCGCCGAATTCTGCGAGGAGTTGGTTCCGCTTGATGGCGCAAGGCCATTCGTGGGCGCAGCCGCTGCAGGCCCACGTGGGTGGCATCGGTAGGTGCGACACCGACCCAGGGGTGGCGGGTCGCGGTGGCCTGGAACGGTGGGACTTCCAGTAGGGGCGGCGATCATTCGCGACAGGTAGGTGACAGTTCGCGGCGACGAAAGTGGCACCCGCACGCACCAGGACTTCAGGGCCGGGCTGTAGGGCAAGGAGAGCCGTGAGTGTGTGGTGGGCAAGGACGTCGAGTCCGTCACGATCGATGTTCAGCGTCCTGCACAGTGATGCGAGCAAGAGCGGCCCTGGCCAGGTGCTATCGGACACGATACAAGTGATCATGTCATAGAGGAGAACGCCGACGGCCTCAGCATGTTCGGTGAGAGCCGGCGGGGCCTCGGAATCCTGGCTGATAGCGCGAATGGCTTGGTTGACGGTGCCACGGATGATCGGATTGCCGCGTTCCAGATCCATCTGTGCAACTCCTTGGCATCAGCGACCGGATGTTACGTCGCAGAGACGTCTGAACTGGTCTCGATAACCCCACCCCATGAGCTGACAGTCCGCTGCCTGGCGAGACTCGTCAGATGCTCCCTTGTGCGACCCTCCGAACTGGTCGTACTCACGGGGCGGCCGTGCGGAACGCGCTGGTTGGATCCGAACACCGTCGGGACGCACGGCGAGCCTGACCACTCCGCGTACGGTGGACCCGGCGACCTCGTCCACGCGGGTCACCGGCGCGCCCGCTGCCGGACGTGGTCAGGCGACAGCCAGCACGACGAGCAGGCTGCCACGACGGGAGTGACGATCGGGCCACGCCCGAGCGGGCTGACGGCGATGGCGCCTGAACCACCGGACGCTCGGGCGCCACGCTCACCGTACGCCCTCCCATCTGGACATGCACCGCACCGGGCCGGCTCTTCCCGCGCACGTCGCCCCGCTCAACGGCATTCCGCAGTGTGGTACGCCAACCCACTCAAGGAGAAAAAGAACCACTTTGCCTTATCGTTTCCGCTCCTCACCCTAAAATCACTCAGGGAATTCTCACCGTTTTCCCCACCACGAATTGCTCGTCAGTCCGGAAAGTTCCGAGACCAGTGAAGGGGAGCCCGATGACGGCCGACCGAGCGGTAGGGCTGGCCCGGGAGGAGGAGGGACCGCAGCGGGCAACCCTGCTGGAACTGTTTCTCGATCTGGTCTTCGTGGCCGCGCTCGCCCTGACGTCACGAACCCTGGCTCAGCGTCTCGACTGGGTCGGGGTCTCTCAGACCGTGGTACTACTGTTGGCGATCTGGTGGGTCTGGTCCGCCACGGCGCTGGTCACCGACCTCTACCACGCGCAGCGGCCTCCCATCTTCGTCATGACGCTCTGGGTGATGCTCGGAACCCTGCTGATGGCTGGCACGCTGCCCGGCGCTTTCTCCGACCATGCCCTGGTCTTCGCGGGCGCATACGTGGCGATCCACCTGGGACGTGGCATCTTCCTCGTCGCCGCACTGCGCAACCGGGCGGCGCACCTGCGCCCCAGCCGATTCGTCTTCTGGTCCCTCGTGTCCGCGGTGCCGTGGATCGCCGGCGGATTCGTGGCAGGCTCGGCACGGGGCCTGCTGTGGACCGCGGCGCTCGCCATCGACTACGGGTCAGCCTGGCTCCGCTATCCCACGCCCCGGCTCGGTCGGATACCCACATCCCGGTACACGGTGGCGGCCGACCACTTGGCGGAGCGCTACCAGCAATTCTTCACCCTCGCCCTCGGCGATCTGGTCCTCCTCACCACGATGACCTACGCCGACAACGACGCGACAATCAGCCGCACCGCGGCGCTCCTACTGGCCTTCGCCGTCACCGCGCTGCTGTGGCAGATCTACGTCCACCGCGCCGGAGCCCTGTTGAAGGCCACCATCGAGTCCTCTCGAGATCCAGGCGGATTCGTGCGGTCCGCAGCCAACACCCACCTGCTCATGGTGGCCGGCGTCGTCGCCGCCTCCGCCGGCTTCGAAGTCGTCATCGCCCACCCCACCGATCACACCACCCCCTGGCTGGCCGGCGTCATCCTCGGCGGCCCCGCATTGTTCCTGGCCGGACGAGCCCGCTTCGAGTACGAGGTGTTCAGCCGCGTGTCACCTTCCAGGCTGGTCGCGCTGCTCACGCTGATCGTCGCCGGCGCCGCGCTGGTGCTCGTACCCGCCCTGGTGCCCGCCCTCACCGCCACCCTCGTCCTGGCAGGTGTCGCCATCGCGGACGGCGTCCGGGCCCGTGGGAACCCGCCCGAGCAACCAAGTCCCTCTCTGTAGCTGCGGGCGCGGGGGCCATTCACACCAAGCTCCGTCAGGAACCGGTTCCTCGGCTGATCCTCAGCAGGCGATCACAGCAACACCTGCCTGCTACACACGCAGGCAGAAGACACAATCGGCAGCGAGGTCCGCCGAGGGCTCGCCGGACTCGTCATCAACCACCACCCCGCCGCACCCCGCGACAAGTACGACCAGCTCCGCGCCATCCTGCACAACGCCGCCCGCACCGGCCTCGACGCGCAGAACCGGACCGGCTACCCGGCCCCTCCGCTGGACGCGTTTCTGCCGGCGGTGTGGCGGCGCGATCCTCGACGCAGTCCTTGACCAGGGGATGTGAAAGCAACAGGGTGGGCGGCGATGACCGCGCTGCCACCGGGGCTGACCCGCGAGTGACGATCAAACCAGGACCGAGTCGTCCGAAGGTTCGCAAACCTCTGGTCATTGGATCGGTAGCCGGACGGTGTTCGGGTCGACGAGCGTGACGCCGGTGACAGTGCGCACGTGCAGCTTGCTGCCGGCGAACTCGCCACGATCGCTGGGCCACCACACACCCCAGACACCGTTCCTCAGCGTGGCGCTCACTCGAAGTCCATTGGCCAGGACCACGTCGACGCCGGCCACAGCGGCACCGCTCAGGCCGTACATCTGAAAGGCTTGGATGCCGCCCTCTGGCGGCTTCTCCCAGACGCCGCCGAGCACCAGCACGGCACTGTCCTGGGGCTTGGTGAACGGTTTGTCGGAGACGGTGGCCGCCATGAGGTTGAGCCCGTTGCGCCCATCGGCCTTCAGACCAGACAGGGCGATCAAGGGGTCCCTGGAGGTGCCGCTGCCCATCGAGACATCGACGCAGTAGGTGAAACCGCCGCGTCGATCGACCAGCACCTCCCGTCGGGCCGCGGCCTCCGGGCGCGCCGGGACACCTCCGACGCCCACCCCGCCGACGCCGAGGTCGCTGCATTTCGAAGCCCAGCCCTCGATCTCCTCGTCCGAGGCGGTCAGTGGTGGAGCGGCCTGCGGGACGGGCGTCCAAGCAGCATAATTCTGCTGCGGTGGATCGGGGGCGAGCGCCACGAAGCCCGCTGCAGCGGTCAGGGCAGCGAGGCCACCAGCTACGGCGATGCGACGGTTCCGACTCGGCACAGCCCCACGCGAGGCCTGAGCAACCAGCATTCGCCGAACGTCGGCCTGGCGCTGCGGGTCCGGGCGGGATCGCAGCTCAGTCATGACATCTCCTGTCGCTGTGTCGGGGTGGCGACTGGGCAGGTCGCGGGATCGGCAATGCTTATTGAGCCTGTCTCGGCATCGAGCCGGGACCGGGCCCGCGACAACCGTGATCGGACGGTGCCCACCGGTACGCCGAGCGCTACTGCCGCCTCGGCATATGTGAGGCCCTGCCAGACACAGAGCAGCAACACGTCGCGGTCGGGCGGCCTGAGTCGCTCGAGGGCTGCCCGCAATCGGGCCAGGTGTCGCTCGTCGTCGAGCCGGCCGGCGACCTCCTCGGCGTGGTCGGGCGTGGTCGAAGCGGGTGCCAGCCGTTCCAGCGCCCGTCGATGCCGCACCGCGGTCCGCCAGCGATGCTGAATTGTCCGGCGAGCGATCCCGTACAACCACGGCAGCGCGTTGCCATCGACCAGCTCGACCTCACCCCGCCGACGCCACGCCTCCAGGAACACGATGGAGACCAGATCATCGGCGGCGTCGATCGAGCCGGTCCGGCGGGCACAGAATGCCCGGACGGCCCCGCCGTGCCGGTCAAAGAGCACACCGAAGCACTCGGCCTCCCCTTGGCGTGCCCGCTGCCACAGCTCGCCGTCGTCGGCCCGGATCATGTCCGCCGTCTCGCTCACACTCTCTTATGACCGTCGCGCCCGTCAGGTTCCACTTCTGGTAGCACTAGTCGGCCATCACCATCCGGCACGCGCAGCCAAACTCGCCACGCTGCTGGCCCACGCTCTCACGGCACCGTAGACTGACGCGGCGCGGCAGCTTCGCCGGATTCCGGCAAGGACGCGTCGAACCGAACGAACCGCGGCCTGAGCAGGACTTGCGCCCGTTCGGCTGATCTTCGGCAAGCGAGCACAGCAACGCGCACGTGCGACCTACTAACGTGAGAACAGAATAGGAACCCGCAGGTAGTCAGCCTTCGGGCACAGATAGAGCGTCGTCTTAGGAAACCGATGCTCTATCCCCTGAGCTACGAGGGCGCGAGGGCACAGTCTAGCGACCTGGGGTTCACCTGGGGTGGCAGGGAGTGGCCCCCGTTCACCCATGTTCCCCGGACCGCCGTTCTCCCAGCCCAGGAGCACACCTGAGCACACGAACCCCGGTTTGCGGCCGGCGGTCGGCCATGGTGACCCTCGTTGGCACCGGTCCACCCCGGTCGGCATCCGCTGGAGGAGTCTCCAGGTGACTCTGGTTGATCTTGGCGGGCAGGATGAAGTGGCCGGCGTCGACTGTCTGGGGCGTCACGCTGGCACGCCGCACCGGCCCTCCACGATCCTCGCCACACCTTGGCGACGGTTAGCGGGGAACCATGCGTCAGGTGTCGAGGCCTGCGAGGTTGAGGCGTTCGAGCAAACTGGGCTTGCGGGCATGCGCCGCCCGGAGCTCGGCCAGCCGGCGCTGGAACGACGAACTGTCCCCGTCGCGTTCGCCGAGTTCGCGCAGGTCGATGAGGAGTTGCACGGCGGTGTCGTACTCGCGGGGTTTCTTCGTGGCGATGAGCTCGTCGACTCGCTGCCAGGCGGCGGGTTGGTCGACTGCGAGGGTGTCGAGGTGCCGTTGCCGGGCTGCTGCGGCGGACCGTTCGCGGCGGATCCGGTCGCGTTCGCGTTGCTCAGCGTCCCGTCGTTCCCGTTCGGCGCGCAACCCCGCGGCGGTGGAGAGCAGCTCCCCGGCGGTACGGGCGGCTGCCGGGGTGGGCGTATCAGTGCGGTGTGCGTCGCGGTAGCGGCGCAGCAGTCGGTTGCGCAGGTGGCTGTCGCCGCCGGTGATCAGGTCGGTCAGGATGGCGTCCTTGTCCCGAGCGGGCAGCCCGATGACCCAGGTGCGTAGTTGCGCGGCGGTCGGTTCGCCGTAGGTGGCCGGCGCCGGTCCGGCCGCCGCGGCCGCGATCAGGTCGGGGTCGATGCGTAGGAACTCGGCGACGGCGGTGAGGGACGCGTCGAGGGCCCCCAGCCGGGCGGGGACGGGCGGTTCGGGCTCGTCGTCGGCGATCTCGGCGGACTGTACGCAGCGCAGCCAGGCCAGGTAGAGCAGGCGCAGGTCGCCGGCGGCGAGGCGGGCCCGGACCGGGATGACGGAGGCGAGGAGGCCGTGGCCGTCGAGGTCCCACTCGTCGGTGCCGTCCTCGTCCTCGTCGTGCAGGTCGATGATGACGTGCTTGCCGGCGGTCCACGCGGATGCGCTGTCCCCTTGGCAGTACTGGGAGACGGTGGCGGGGTCGAGCACGTGTTTCGGTAGCCGCAGCATGAGCTGGCGGGTGCCCCAGTTCGTCAGGTACAGGTGCGCGTCGAAGTACCGCTCCATCAGCGTGCGCGGGTCGCCCTTGAAGTCGCCCCACTCGTAGGTGTTGACGAAGCTGGTGGCGGTGATGTCGGCCCGGGTCGACAGCGACCGAAGCTCGGCCCGCTCCCGGCCGGTGAGGGGCCGGTCGACGGCGGTGAACTCGTAGTACTGGTACTCGCTCACCGTGGCCTACCGTCCGGCCCAGTGCCGGTAGGCGTCGATCCACGCGGCGCCGTCCGGCGCGGGGGTGAGCAACGGCAGGTCGAGGAGATCGATCCTCTGCCGGTGGCGACCTCGGGCGCAGACCGCGACGATGTTGTCCGCCGCCAGCTCGGCCTTCCGTACGGTGGCCTCGACGCCGAGGACGGTGGTGGTGAACGGCACCGCCAGATGCTCCTCGATCATGGTGAACAGGCCGACGCGCTCGTCCTCGTGACCGTCCGTGTCGACGGTGGATTCGTCGATCATCGCCTCCAGCGCGGCGTTGTCCTTCGATGCCATCGGCGGAGGATAGCGGACCGGTGCCGGGATGTTCGACGCCCCACTGGGATGGTGCCTTTCCCGAACTCGCCGCGATCCGCAGCAACGCGACGTAGCGGTGGACCCTTTCACGAACCGCCCCGTTCACCTGCCCCCGCAAATCGAACATCAAGTAACCGCGTATCGAACGCCCAGCGTGCCGCAAATCGAAAGCGGACGTCCTCGCAGATCGAAATTCGCGTTGATCCCGTCCGGGAAGGACCATGTCAGGGCAGACAAGAAGAACGCTGTTCAGCTTCCTGAACCGACGCCGGCGGAGGTGAAGTTCGCTCAGCAGTTGGTCGAGCGGGGCAAGGCCGACGGCACAGGTTCTCCGGCTACATCCACCGTGGCGCGGGCGCAAAGTGCGCTGGGCACGGCGACCTCCAGGTCGCCGTGCCCGCGGGTCTGCGCGCCGTGGAACAGATCCACCACCTGGCCGGCCGTGACGTACCAAGGAACTGCGGAGGCGTCGGCCAAAACAGCGCGGATGTCAAGCCCTCACGCGTCGGCATCAGGAGGGCGCACGACCACCAGCCTGAAGCGGACGAGGGCCGGGCAAGAGAGTCGTCTGCTCGTCGAGGGACGGGCGGTCGCCCTCGCCCACCCGCGCCGAACCATCCGTCGGAACCTCGGGGATCGGCGTTCCCTCGCACTCCGCTCCCCGTTTCGGCAGCTTTCCGTTCAGCAGGTAGTCGTCGATGGCGGCGTCGACGCAGGCGTTGGTGCCGTGGACGACGTGGTACCCATCGCGGGGAACGCTGAGGAGCCGGTGCCCGAGCAGATCCGCCATCGCCCGACCGCCCTCGTACGGCGTCTGCGGGTCGAACTCCTCCTGCACGACCAGCCCTGTCGGGTAGCCGCTGCGGCGCAGCTTCACCAGCGGCTCGACCCGCTCCACCGAGCCGAAGGTGCACTCACGCGGAGAAACCGCCGAAGCACCCCAGCCGTAGGGGAAGTGCTCGGAGAAGTAGCGCATGTCCGCGTAGTACACCTTGAGGTCGGCGGGCCATTCGGCCTCGCAGTTGACTGCCTCCCAGACGCCATTGCTGGTCGGCGGCGGGTCGGCCTGGATCTCTTGCTGAAGAGCCAACGCCCGGCCCAGGTCACCCGGCACGTCCGAGGGTGTCTCGACCTGCTGACGCAGCCGGCTCGCCGTCGCTGCGAAGAAGTCCCAGTACGCCACCTCGTTGGTGGCCCCGATGAGGCCGTCGAACTCGGTGCCGTCGTACACGAAGTCACCCTGGTCGATCGGGCGTTGCTCCAGCTTGGCCCGGGTCCGTTCGATCGTGGCGCGCACCTGCGACCGGGTGGTTCCCAGCCCGTAGATTCCGTTGCGCTCGGCCACCCACGTCATCCAGGCGTCGGCGGTCCTACGTTGGGCGATTGCCTGTTGCTTCCACGCCTCCCGCCATATCCATTGCGGGTGGATCGCGGAGTCCAGGACGTTGCGGTTCAGTCGCTTCGGAAAAAGCGTGCCGTAGACGGCCGTCACGTACGTGCCGTAGGACTTCCCCATCAGGTTCAGCTGACGCTCACCCAGGACCGCGCGGACGATGTCGAGATCTCTGGCGTTGTTGGCGGTGGTGAAGTAGGGACGCCGGGCACCGTCCGCGCGTTCGCATTGCTGATCACGCCTGCGGAACTCCTCGGTGTACGCCCGCATCTGCGCGTCGGTGAAGCGCGTCCTGCCGGACAACTGCACGCTCGTGCCCTCGCACAGCAGAGGCTGTGACTGCCCGACACCGCGCGGGTTGTACCCGATGATGTCGTACCGCGTTGACAGCGCCTCGTACGCCGGGTCCTCCGGCGCGTAGATTCCCTGCCCGCCCGGCCCGCCGGGGACCTCGACCAGTACGCCGAGCCGGTTCGGCTGATCGCTCGCCAGGCGCCGGGAGAGCTCGACGGTCTCCCGGGGGCCGTCCGGTCGCCGGTAGTCCAACGGCACCCGCACAGTCGTGCATTCCACCGCCGGGGACGCGCTCCCGGCAGGGGGAAGCGCGGACGCCGAAGCATCCGGTGACCGCCTCGGTGGCACCGGCGGGCGGGGGCAGGGTCCCCACGCAGGACGCTGCGCGTAGAACTCCGCCAGTCCGACCGGCACCGCGTCGGACTTCGGCGCGGTGTTCGCCTCGGCGACAGGCACCACCTGTACGCACAGAGCCGCTGTTGCCGTGGCAATCAGACCGGCCTTTGCTCTGCGTCTCATCCCAAGCCTTCATTCTTCGCGACAGGAGCCGCTGAAGCGGCCCTGCGGAACAGCACCGTCGTGGTTGCGGTGCCGGCCGTCATGGCCGCAGGGCGGTCGCGGCCGGAGTCCAGGTCGACTCGTCCTCGACGTCGGCGACCGTGATCCCCTTGGCGATCTTCTCCAGCTCGACCCGCGGCAGCGTGTTACCGGCACTATCGGGGCTGACCTCGACTACGACTGCGCCGTCGGCGCTCCGGAACTGGCACCAGATGTCGACCTGCGGGCCGTTCCACCCGGGCCGGTCGGGTACGTCGTAGCACTTCGTCACACCGGGCTCCGGCGTCTGGTTCGCGCTGCTGCTCGGGATGACCGAGATGTGGAACCCGTCTTTGATGCCACCCTCGCTCGCCTCGTACGGTGCGGTCAGCCCGGTGGTGGGCGCGGCGGACCTGGTGTACGTCGCGCCGCCGTAGTCGCCGCCGCGGGCCGCGGCGATGCCGCCGAGGCCCGCCGTGGCGTGGGTGCCGATCTGCAACGGCACGTAACCGTCCGGCAGGTAGCCCACCGTGAAGGGCACCAGGGCCGGCGTCGGCCTGCTGGGCTTCAGGCCTTCGACCAGGCCGCCCAGCTCCTCGAAGCTCGGCGTTGCCTTGTCGCCGGAGTACGACGTGACAGCCGCCCAGGCGTTGTCGGCGTACTCCCAGGCGAAGAGCTTGTTGCCGCCATCCACCGGGCGCTGCGGGTCAAGGCCGACCGGCAGCGTCGCCTGCACGGCCCTGCGCCCGGCCACGGTGACGTTCGCGCCGTCCTTGATCCCGGCCGGGTCGAAGGCACCGGGCCGGTAGACGGTCAGGTACGCCAAGAGGGCCGGCTTCCCGTTTTCCTTGTTCCGCAAGAACGCGTCGCCCTGCTCCTCCACCTCCTGGCGGGTCATGGGCTTGTCGTTCGAGGTGTGACCGTCGGAGTAGACGGGAGCGATCTGGTACGCGGTGGACGCGACGATCGGGTCCTGCACATGCAGCGTGCCGGCGTCGTACCCGGTGAAGGTGAAGGTGAACGACGCGGCGTCGGGCCACTCGGCCCCGGCCGGCTCGGACGCCGCCGCACCGGCCGCGAACGGCGCGGCCGGGGGGCTCTGCTGCGCACCCAGGGCCGGTACCACGAACGCACCGGCGACCACGGCCACGACGAGGCCCGCCGCGCCGGCTGACGCGAATCCGGCCCGACGGCGGCGCTGCGCCCGCCGCCCTGCCGTGATGATGTCGTCGACGGTGCGGGACATCGGCGGCTCATCGCCCGTTACCGCGTCCACGAGATCATGCAACCGCATGGGTCCACTCCTTTATCGATGGTCCGTTGAGATCGGTACGGTCGCCGCCGAGTGACTCGCGCAGCTTCGCCAGGCCACGGGACACCTGACTCTTGGCCGTGCCCACCGTGCAGTTCAGGACGCTGGCGGTGTCCTCCAGGCTCAGATCCAGGTAGTGCCGGAGCACGACCGCGGCTCGCTGCCGGGGTGGCACCGAGTCGAGCGCCGCCCGCAGGCGCATCCGCTCGTCGCTCGCACCGGCGGGGTCGCGCAGCGCGACGTCCGGCATGGCGTCACCGGCCGACCGCTCGCGCCGCCACGGCCGACGGGTCTCGTCGACCGCGGCCCGGTAGACCATGGTCTTGACGTAGAGATCGGGCCGGTCCAGCTTCCGCCAGCGGGGATAGAGCTTGACCAGAGCATTGGCCACGGCGTCCTCCGCCGCGTGCCAGTCGCCGCAGGTCACGTACGCCAGCTTGCGCAGTGACGCCATTTCTGACGTCACGAACTCGCGGAATGCTTGCTCGTCTTCGGCTATCAAGTGCGCTGCCTCCTCGTGACGGAGGTAGAACGGAACCGCCCACCCGGAAAGTTGCACCGCTCGAAGAAGTTGGCGGATCGACAGGATGATCGAGCGGGTTCTACGGTCGCGCCGACGCGCTCTGAAGAGAGCGTCGTCGCGGTCGAGCAGGTGGTGGTACCGGGCACTCCGAGGACCGAGAGGGCGTGGTCTGCTGATCTTCAGCACCGGGCGCGAGGTGCCGGTTCGGGGTCCGGCCGACAGCGCTGGTTCAGTGGCTCCGAACGCGACATCAATACCTGCGTGGCGAGTAGCTTGCGTATGTGGGTGACGGCGACTGTCCCCACCCGGTCGTAGGGCAACTCCAATCGCAGCCCCTGGTCTGCGTTGCGAAGGTCTGCCGTGATCTCGTCTGGACGGAACAGCCGTTGAGTCCTCCGCGCTGGTTGGTGCTGAGGGAAGCCATGCCGGAGATGCAGGCGCCGCCGGCCAGGATCAGCCTCGCAGGACCGGAGTCACTGAGCTTGCTTCCCTGCGGAGGCGCGCCCGGATCCACGCCGTGCTCGGCCACCGGCGGCCGACAGCCGCTCGACCGCCGGCTACGAACAGCAACATCCCGGCCGATGGCCGGGATACGAAGAGTCGCGCAAGCAGGAGTACGTGCTACCAGGACCGAGCCGGGAAGCGGGCCGGCCAGTCTGCCGCCGTGGCCCGCGCTACTGCTTCTCGTTCTGCCGCAGGGCTTCCTCGAGCTGGTCTTCCAGGATGATGATCCGACAGGCGGCTTCCAGCGCCGTGCCCTGATCCACCATCTCGCGGGCCCGGGCGGCCAGGCGCAAC
This sequence comes from Micromonospora chalcea, assembly GCF_002926165.1. Taxonomy (GTDB): domain Bacteria; phylum Actinomycetota; class Actinomycetes; order Mycobacteriales; family Micromonosporaceae; genus Micromonospora; species Micromonospora chalcea. Next base: position 40,153 of record NZ_MAGP01000176.1, read on the forward strand.
TGGTAGCGGGAGTAGCGGCGGTGCCCGCCGGCAGAGCGGTGCGGGTTGATCAGTTTCGCCTCGTCCAGGCGGCGCAGGAAGTCCTGCGTGGTGCCGAGCATCTCTGCGGCCTGACCGATGGTGTAGGCCGGAGTGTTCTCGTCGCCGAACATGTCATCGGGGTTTCGCCCCATGTCACCTCCACATCGAGGGCCCCGGCGCATAAGCGCCGGGGCCCAGGGTTAACGGGTCAGAACACCATCTACCGACAGGAAAGTCGGCTTGTCGTATCCGCACCAGCCATCGAAGGCTTCGGGTGCGAGGATCGCATATGCGTGACCGGAGACCACCTCTCGTTCGATGGAAACTGCGGTGTCCGCCGAGCCTGGAATGACGGCTGCTGGCGGGCGATCCAACGGTGTACGGCCCTCCCTTTCCTCTGCTACTTCTCACCCTTGCGGTCGTACGGTCCGCCGGCGCCGGAGCCCACGCGACTTCATGGCCCCGACACGTGCGGCGAACATCAGCTGGAGCCCTGAGCAAGCCTTGGCCCCACCTGCGTGCCCCATCGTGCGTCACACGTTGAGGCTGACGTGCTCCTACTGCCGTTCCAGGCGGAACGAATTCCGCTTCTCACCGTCCGTCGTGACCTCACGGCCGGGCGGCCCCGTCTGCGTCTTGACGGATCTTCTCTCTCGACTCGAAGAAGATTATTCCACGCTGCAGAGGATGTCTAGTCGTTCCGACCCAGATTTTCTGGTCGACCGCCGTCAGGGTCAGCGGTGTGTCCCAGCAGGCACGTGCGGGCCGCGCCGGCGGCTGAGCCCACCGCGCACCTCATCGGAGATCACAACCCGCCGGAAGTGTCGGCGTCGGTCGCTAGCCTGCCGGCGTGACGAAGATCGATGCAGAGAAGGCCGCGCTGTGCGACTTCCTCGGATATCAGCGAGCCAGCGTCCGAGCCATCCTGGCTGATCTGGACCCGACCGCGCTGCGGACGTCTGTCCTGCCCTCCGGATGGTCGCCGCTCGGCCTGGTGGAGCACCTCGGTCACGCGGAGCGCCACTGGTTCCAGGAGGTCTTTCGCGGTTCGGTGGAGCCACTGCCCTGGCCGGACGAGAACACACCGCTGCGCACGTCTCGATCGCCGGACCAGGTCTTCGACTTCTATCGCGACCAGTGCCGGATCTCCGACGCGATCATCGCCGCGGCGCCGTTGACGGCGGAACCAATCGGCCGGCACCCGGAGGAGCCGCTGGCGTCGCAGACCATTGACCTGCGTCGGATTGTTCTGCACGTCATCGAGGAGACCGCCCGACATGCCGGCCACCTGGATGTCGTGCGCGAACTCATCGACGGGCGAACCGGGCTGGGCCCGCGCTGAGCCGGGCGAGCACCGGCTCAGGTCACGACGCGGACGCCGGGCCAGCGTTCGGCGGGGCGGTGACGGGCCAGTCGTTGCCGGGAGACCTCCGGGCTGACCCTGGTCGGGTTGCGTCGCCACACGCCGTCGAGCAGGTCGTCGAGGCCGTGCGGCGCACACACCGCGATCTCGTCGTACGTGTCGAGGCGTACAGCCACGGCGGTGGCGTACTCGGGCCAGGTGGCGACCGCGTCGGCGATGGTGCGCAGCGGTGTCACCGGGCCACCGCCGAACTTGGCGGGATACCAGGTGTGCACGGCGGCCTGGTTCTTCGCCTCCCACGGCGGATCCGACCATCCCGCCACCAGTCGCCGGGTGGCCCGGTCGTCGTTGTCGCGGCTCAGGTCCGCCGGGTCGAGGAAGACCACGTCGACGTCGCGCACGGACGAGGGGTCGAATCCGTGGCCGTACCGCTCGCCCCAAACGAGGTCGCGGATGACGCCCGCGCCGATCCAGGCGTCCGGGAGGCCGCAGTCCCGAACGACGCCCAGCGCCCGGATCAGCCAGGGGCTGCGCCGCACCAGGTCCCGCAGTTCGTCCTCCCGCATCGGTTCTCCTGAGATCAGGTGGGGGTCGCCGGGCCGGGTACGAGGTTGAGCACCCGCATCGCGACGTCGACCGAGGCCTGGAGGTCTTCGCGGCTCGCGCCGGCTGCGGCGTGCACGGCGTGGCCCTCGCTGAGCGCCATCACGAACCGGGCGAGTGCCCGGCTGTCGACGCCTTCCGGGAGGTCGCCTTCCTTCGCCGCGCGGGACAGCCGTTCCTCCAGAGCGGTCTCGGTGGCGGCCCGGCCGGCGGCCAGCATCTCGGAGATGCGGGTGTTCTCCGGGGAACAGGAGAGCCCTCCCTGGATGGAGAGGCAGCCGGCGGGGTGGTCGTCGGCGGTGAGCGCGTCGGCGCTGGCGCGCAGGAAGCTCTCCACGGCGGCGTACGCGGTGGGTTGCTCTAGTGCGGCGCGGGCGTTGGCCAGGTTGGTCTCGTGGTAGCGGGCGAAGGCACGCCGGAACAGCTCCTCCTTGCTGCCGAAGGTGGCGTACAGGCTCGGCCGGTTGATGCCCATGGCGCTGGTGAGGGAGCTGAGCGACGCGCCTTCGTAACCGTGTCGCCAGAAGACCTCGGCGGCCCGGTCGAGGACCGTCTGCTCGTCGAAGGCTCGCGGCCGTCCCGGTGTCGAAGTGCCCATGCACCTACTCTACCGCTCGGTACAGAAGTGACGCAGCGCACCAACCGATCGGTACAGAACCTTGCTACGGTGACGTCACAACCGATCAGTACAAAAGACCGAGGGAGACGCATGACCGTCACGTTGATCACCGGCGCGAACAAGGGCATCGGTTTCGCGACCGCCGGGCAGCTTCTGGACCTGGGGCACATCGTCTACGTCGGGGTGCGCGACAAGCGCAAGGGCGAGGAGGCGGCGGCGACGCTCGGCGCGCGGTTCCTGCACCTGGACGTGACCGACGACGCCTCGGTGACCGAGGCCCTGTCGACCATCGACGCGGCCCACGGCCGGCTCGACGTCCTGGTCAACAACGCGGGCGTCGCCGAGGAAGGCCCCGTCGACGGACCCACCGCGCTGCGCGTGTTCGACACCAACGTGGTCGGGATCATCCGGGTCACCGAGGCGGCACTGCCCCTGCTGCGCAGATCCGCCAATCCCACGGTGGTCACGGTGTCGAGCAGCGCGGGCTCCTTCTGGGCGACGAACAACCCGGACCGGCCGGAGTTCGATCTCGGGTTCCCGCTCTACTCGGCGTCCAAGGCGGCCGCCACCATGATCACCGTCAAGTACGCCCGGTCCCAGCCGGACATCAAGTTCAACGCGGTCGAGCCGGGCTTCACCGCCACCGACATGACCGCCGCGCTCGGCGGTGGCAGGTCACCGGCCGAGAGCGCCCGGATCGTCGTACGTCTGGCGACGCTGCCCACGGACGGCCCGACCGGGACGCTCCAGGACGAGTTCGGGCACCTGAACTGGTAGCCGCAGCCGACAGCCGGGAGGGGAACCCATGACAACCATCGGCATCATCGGCGCGGGCGAGGTCGGCAGCCAGATCGCACGGGCGGCGATCGCGGCCGGGTACTCGGTCGTCATCGCCAACTCGCGCGGGCCCGAGACGTTGGCGGGCCTCGTCACCGAGCTGGGTCCGTCGGCGCGGGCGGCGTACGCCAGGGAGGCCGCGGCGGCGGGCGACTTCGCCGTCGTCGCCGTACCTCTGAAGGTCGTCAACGACATGCCGGCCGAGGAACTCGCGGGCAAGATCGTCCTGGACACGAACAACTACATGGTCTGGCGTGACGGGAACATCCCGGTCCTCGACTCGGGCGAGAAGACGGTCCACGAGCTACGCCAGGAACAGCTTCCCGCGTCGAAGGTCGCCAAGGCGTTCACCCACATCCAGGCGCCCCGCCTGCTCACCTCCGCCCGGCCCGCGGGCGCCCCTGACCGGCTGGCGCTCTCCGTCTCCAGCAACTTCCCGGAGGCGGTTGCTCTGGTGACGCGGCTGTACGACCAGTTCGGTTTCGACACCGTGGACAACAGCCCGCTGAGCGAATCCTGGCGCACCGGCCCGGGTCAGCCCGCGTGGATCCGGCACGCGCACCAGAACCGCGAGGAGCTGGCCCTCAACCTGAGGAGAGCGCGGCGACTCGCGCAGCCGTGACTCTCGGCGTCAGCGCCGCGTGCGCTCACCGGCCCGCTCGCGGGCGGGCTCCTCCGCGGCGAACGGGCTGCGCAGGCGGGTCATGGAGGCGGCGCTGATGTCCGCGGCCGGACTGCGCTCCTCGTCGGTGGCCTTGCCCCCCTCGATGCTGAAGGGGTTCAGGGCGAACGTCTTGTCGGGCACGTCGTGCTCCAAGGGAATCTGCACGGCAGCACTCGACTCAGTCGTCGCGGCTGGGAAACCGTGGGAAGGGCAGGGGGTCGGCGATCAGCCGTCGACATCCCGCATCGACAGCCTAACCCCCGTCGGCCGCCTGGGCGAGCCACGTCGACCAGGAGCACGCGGACGGGCCCGGCGCGGAGGAACGTACCTCCGTGCCGGGCCCGCAGGCGTCGTGCGGGGTCAGGCGGCGCAGGTGGCCGTCGAGCCCTGACCGGTGCCGGTGCCCTGGAAGCCGAAGTTGGTCGTCTGCCCGGCGCCGACCTGTCCGTTGTAGCCCACGTTCGTGAACCGGACGGTGCCGCTGGTGCCGCTGGCCTGGGCGTTCCAGGTGCCGGTGATCGCCGCGCCGCTGGGCAGCGCGACGGTCACGGTCCAGCCGTTGATGCTCGCCGAACCGGCGGTGACGTTCACGCTCGCGGTGAAGCCGCCGTTCCACTGGTTGATCGCGACCGACGCGGAGCAGCCGTTACCGCCCGGCGGCGGCGTGGTCGGGGGCGCCGTGGTCGGCGGCGCGGTCGTCGGCGGCGCGGTGGTGGGCGGAGCAGTGGTCGGCGGGTTGGTCGTCGGCGGCGCGGTGGTGGGCGGGTTGGGCGCGCCGTTGGCCAGGCTGAAGGCCAGGTCCGGCTGGAACGAACCGGCCGTGTAGCGGCAGCCGTCCGCCTCACCCGGCGGCTTCACCCAGAGGTACGCATCAATGTTGGCGTCGCCGGTGTTCGTCGTGGGGTACTGCCCGATGCGCCGGTCGGTGTTGTCGTCGGCGCACCAGTCCCCGGCCGCTCCGCCGTTGCGGCTGGTGTCGATGACCTGCCGCTTGCCGGAGATGCCCATGCCGTTGAGGGCGGAGATGACGGCCCGGCCGAAGTTCGCCTCGCTGGACGTGGGGTTGAAGTTCGACACGTTGGTGAAGAAGCCGTCGGCGTACTGCACGCCGGCCGCGCGGAGCCGGTTGGCCGTGTCGTTGGCGCTGTTCCAGGTGGAGTGGCCGCCGTCGAGGTACACCTTGGCGTTGGGGTTGCCCGACTTGATGGTCTGGGTCGCCGTGGTGAGCGCCTGGTTGCGGGCGTTCAGCTCGCTGGTGCTCAGGCAGGTCTGCAGGGCCAGCGAGTCGGTCTCCAGGATGATCAGGACCGTCTGGTTGCCGAGCCCGCGGGCGAAGTTGGACACCCAGGTCTGGTACTGGTTGAGGTCCGGCGCGCCACCGGCGCTGGCGCCGCCGCAGTCGCGGTTGGTGATCTCGTACACCGACAGCACCGGGATCTGCTGTGCCGCGTTGGCGGCGCCGATGAAGCTGGAGACCTCGGACTGGATGGTCGACGGGTTGAAGTTGGCGTACCAGCGGGCCTGCGGCTGGCTGGCGATCTTGTCGCGGATGACGGCGGCGCGGGAGTCGCCCGGGTTGGCGGCGACCCAGCGGACGACTGCCGAGGACGGGTCGCGGTAGAGCGATCCGGACACGGTGCCGGCGGACGCGCCGCCGACGGCGAGGCCGACGCCGGCGGCGGCGAGACCCGCTACGGCCGCCACGCTGATGGCCGCTGACCTGCGGCGGGCGGAGAGGATAGCCACGACGTGTTTCCTCCTGATCACATCGACGTATCTAAGTTCGTGGGAGCGTTCCCACGACGGTAACGGAGGCGGACGTCGATGCCAAGATGTGAACGTCGGTCACTGACCCGTAATCTTGCGACGGTCGACGAAGCGGCGGGGAGGAAGACCAGGCATGACGGCGCTACCAGGCCAGGACCTGCCCAGGCCGGCGGACGAGGACCTGCGGACGCTGTTCGGCAAGTCCATCGCCGTCTTCGCGGCGCTCGCCGGGCCGACGCACGTGGTGGAGGCGGCGAACCCGGCATTCTTCGCCGCCATCGGTGAGGAACGCGCACGTACCGGAGTTCCGCTCGCCGAGTTGATGCCGGAACTGGACGGCCAGGGCTTCATCGCCCTGCTGGACGAGGTCTACCGGACGGGCGAGTCCTACACCGGTCACGACGCCCGGATCATGCTGGGCACCGGCTCGCAAGCGCGGGAGGCGTTCTTCGACTTCACCTACGAGGCGCGCCGTGACGCCGCCGGCACGGTGACCGGGATCCGCGTGATCGGGGTGGAGACCACGCAGGTCAAGCACGCGCAACGGCTGATGGCCGAGCACCGCGCCATGCTGGAGCAGATCGCCCGGCAGGCGCCCCTGACCGAGGTGCTCGACGGGATGGCCCGCTGCATCGAGAACCTCGCGCCGCAGGAGGTGCTCGTCTCCGTCCTGCTCGCCGACGCCGACGGCCGGCACCTGCGCCACGGCGCCGCGCCCAGCCTGCCCGACTTCTACAACGAGGCCATCGACGGGATCGCCACCGGTGAGGGCGTCGGATCGTGCGGCACCGCCGCGCACCGGCGGGAGCCGGTCGTCGTCACCGACATCGCCACCGACCCGTTCTGGGCCGACTTCCGCGATCTGGCCGAGCGGGCCGGACTCGCCGCCTGCTGGTCCACGCCGATCCTGGCCCGCGACGGCAGCCTGCTCGGCACGTTCGCCATGTACCACCGCACCCCGCGCGTCCCGCGGGACACCGATCTGGCCCTCGCCCGGGTCTTCACCGGCACCGCCGCCCTGGCCATCGAACGTCACCACATCGAACAGGCGAAGTCCGAAGCGGACGCCCGTGCGCGAGCCGCCCACGACGAGCTGGCCCGGGTGGTGCGGGCGGAGCGGGAGCTACGGGCCGAGGCGGAACAGCGCGCCGCCGCGGCGGCGGAACTCACCGCCCGGCTGCGCGCCGCCGCCGCCGCGCAGGCCGCCACTCCCCGCCCCGAGCGGTGTCAGCTCGGCGGCAGCGACGGCTGCGCCGCGCCCGCCGAGATCAAGGTCGCCGACTCGTGGGGCGACTCGGCGTGGGGCTGCCCGGCGCACGTCGAGGAAGCCGTCATCAACGTCCGTTCGGTCTTCATCGCCAACGAGGAGCTCGGCGGCCTGTCCGCCTACCTCGACCGCTGACGCTCTCAGAGCTGCACGACGTGGCCCACCCGGGGCGGCGTACGGCCGGCGAGGACGTCGAGCCAGGCGTCCCGCAGCGCCTCCGGACCGGCGCCGGCCCGCACGTCGAGCCATCCGCTCACCACCTGCGAGAACCGCTGCCAGGCGTCGGCGAACCGGGCGTCGAGGCCGTCGCCGCCCCAGTCCCGGCTGCGCTTGCGCATCTGGACCGGCGCGAAGAAGACCTCCTCGGCGGCGTCGGCGTTCGGCGTCTGCCGGGTCAGGCCGACGGCGATGTCCCGGACGAGCCGGTCGCCGAGGTGGGCCCGCAGGGCGGCCCGGTGCGCGGGAGCGCCGGACAGGTCGAGGTAGACCGTCGGCACGACGTCGAGCGCCGCGATGTCGTCGTACGCGAGGACATCGTCGTAGCAGCCGAGCGACCTGGTGAAGGCGAGGTTGCCGGGCGAGGTGAGCCCGATCAGGCGATGGCCGCGGCCGTGCAGCTCGAACGCGGCGGCGTACGCCGTCTTGCTCGACGCCGACGACAGCACAAGCGATTCCGCGCCGTACCAGTCGTTGTCGACGACCTGGTCGGCGAGCATGAACGAGGTGAAGAACAGCGGCCGGAACAGGATCAGCAGGTCCTCCTGCTCCGCCCGGTACGCGGGGTCGCCGGTGGTCGACCGGTAGGAGTTGTACGGCGAGGGCAGCCCGGCCCGGTGCGGGCTGGCGTCCCGGAAGCCGGTCCCGTCCACCCGCTCCGGGCGTACCACGAGGTGGCCGGCGGGCGGCAGGTAGCCGTAGACCCGCACGCCCGGCTCAACTTCTGACACTGTGGATGCAACCACCTCGGCGAAGCCCCACAGCGGCGGCAGTCCCCACCGCCGGTCGAGCCCGCGCGGCTCGGGCGGGAAGAACTCCCAGTAGCGCATCGCCTCGCCGAGCACCGCGTACGTCACGTTGTTGGCGGTCAGGCCGACCCGGTCCACGCGCAGCAGCGCCTCCCCGTCGGCGAGGGCGGGCGCCGCGCCGTCGGCGAGCGTGGTGCGGGAGAGGTCGTCACGGGCCACAGCGAACGTCCACGAGTCAGCCATGGCCTGACGCTAGGCAGCAGCGAAACCGGAAACAAGTGCACTGGGAGTGCAAAATCCCACTCGGCGGGGTGCGCCGGCCCGACCGGCGCTCGGGTCACCGCGTCGGCCGGGCCGGGGCCGGGAGCTGGTGCCGGCGGATCAGCCGCTGCCCGATGAACGTGCGCCAGACCCGGTCGGCGACCGCCGGTTCGACGATCCAGAGCCGACGCTGCGCCTCGGCGAGCGTGAGCGGCGTGCTGAACAGGTCCAGGAACAGACGGCTGCTGCGGTTGAGCGCGAACACCTGGCCGTCGGTGCGGCGGAACAGGTGCCGGTTCGCCGGCAGGTCGCCGGGGACGCCCTCCTGCTCGTCGGACCGGATCCGCCGGTACGCGTCCCAGACCTGCTCGTCGTCGCGGTCCACGAACGCGCCGTTGGCGAGGAACTCGGTCCGGTCGTCGGTGTCGTGCCGCACCCGGTCGTGGGCGAGCACACCACGTACCGCGGTGCCGTACCGGTCGTGGTAGAAGAACGTGTGCGGGGTGTCGGTGCTGCCCAGCCAGGGACGGTGGAAGTGTCCCGGGTTGAGGTCGGCCTTGGCCCGGGCGACCTCGGCCTGCGCCGCCTCGGTCACCGGCTCGTCGTACCGGAGCATCCGGACGATGTCCGAACCCTCCACCGGCCGCACGTTCGTGATGCCGAACCGCTCCGGCTCCTTGGCGACGATGGCGCCCGGGGTCAGCATGAAGTCGCCGAGCCCGCCGAGGGTCCACAGGTCGGGGTTGTCGCGCAGGAACGCGATGCTGTCCAGCGCCTCCTCGCGGGTCTCGGTGGGAAAGCCGGTGAAGCCCATCATCTGCACGCCGATGTTGGCCTTCGTCATCGCGGTCATGGTGCGCCGTACCTGCTCCGGTCTGGTGCCCTTGTCGATCAGGTCGAGGATGCGCTGGTTGCCGGACTCGAAACCGACCGACACGGCCACGCATCCGCTGCGCCGCAGCAGCTCGCAGCGCTCGTCCGACCAGTACTTCTCCAGCCGGATCTCGGCGCCCCAGCGGAAGTCGAGCCCGCGCTCCACGACCTGCTCGGCGAAGCGCAGGATGGTCGCGGGAGCGAGCACGTCCACGGAGAAGTAGATGAACTTGGCGAACTTCGACAGCTCGGTGACGTCCGTGATCATCTTGCCGACCGTGTCCTGCCGCCACGGGCTCGTCGGGCCGTCGGTGTTCAGGCCGTAGTCGCAGAACGTGCACTTGTTCCAGTAGCAGCCGCGGGTCGGCGAGTAGTAGACGAACCGTTCCGGGCTGAGGTAGAGGTCCCAGGGCAGACCGGAGAAGTCCGGGACCGGCACCTGCGCCAGACGCTCGTAGCGCAGGGGCAGCTGGCGCTGGCGGCCGTACTTGGGGTGCAGGCGGACGTTGGGGTGCCCGGCCGGCAGGGTGCCGGCCGCCACCGCGTCCAGGATCTCCGTGTACGCGGTCTCCCCCTCCCCGACCACGATCGCGTCGAAGTCGGCGAGCACCTGGAAGACGTACTCGGGTCTGCTGGCGCACTTCCAGACGTCGGAGATCTCCGTGCCGCCCGCGACGAGGAAGACGTCCGGGCAGGCCCGGCGGACGAGCCGGGCGATCCAGAGCGCGAACGGAAGCTGCCACTGATAGGTGGCGCTGATCCCGATCACCTGGTGGCCACCGGCGGCCAGCCGCGGGATCAGCACGTCCTCGTAGTACGGCTGGAAGGGCTTGTTGAGCCGGCCGAGCAGCGCCTCGTCGGTCAGCGCGGCCACCGAGCCGATCGAGATCATCGGCGGTGGCTGCAGCCGGAAGCCGGCGCGGAACTGCCCGGGGAACCCGACCGCGCCGAGCGCGTCCATCCAGGAGATCACGCCTTCGACCGCGTCCTGGTAGTGCCGGTAGTCGTAGAACAGGTTCGGATCCTGCAACACCCCGATCGACCGGCGCAGCCGCTCCGGATCGGGGTCGGGCAGGCCGAGGTGGTTCGCCCGGGCCATCAGCGCGTCCGGGCCGCTGAGGTCGTCGGTCGAGGACCGGGACAGCTCCCGTCGCAGCCACTCGTACGCCGACGGCGTGTACGAGTGGTGGAACGCCTCGATGTTGGCGTCGATGATCTCCGCCGGCCGGTGCCCCTGCGCCCGGGCGTACGAGTCGAGGTAGTTCAGGGAGTGGTACCCCGAGGTGGGGTCGGTCAGCGGGGGGTAGACCAGTGCCGCCTTCACCGTTCCGCTCATCGACGCCTCCTCAGCCGACCTGGGCCGTGCAACCGGCCGGAATGTCCTCCTGCGCGCCCTGCGCCACCGCCGGCAGTCGCGGGGCGCCGAACGCCTTGACGTACGCCACGAGCGGCTCGGCGGCGTACCGGAACGACGCCAGGCCGTCGAAGCCCCGGTCCCACGCAGCCGACTCCAGCCCGTCGGCGTCGCAGCCCCACAACCGCGCGAAGCACTCGTCGACCACCTCGGTGCGGAAGTGGAGCCGGCCGCCCGGGCGGCGGTGTCCCGTCGTACGCGGGACGAGCGTCTCGTTCAGCGACGCCGCGGTCGCCGCGACCTGCCGCGCCGCGGCGAGCAACGCGGGGGTACGCAGCGGCGCCGCGACCATCCACAGCGCCAGGCTGCGGTACGGCGTGGTGCCGAACGCCCGCACCAGCACCCGCAGCACCGCCTCGCGGTCGCCGATGCCCCGTTCCCGGTCGGTGAGCCAGTCCCACCCACCCGGCGCCGTGCCGGTCAGGCCGCGCTCGCACGCCGCCTGGTGGGCGCGTTCCTCGACCGCCGGGTCGGCGATGTCGACCTCGGCCAGCCCGGCCAGCACCCCACGCCGGTGCCAGGCCGGCGCCTCGGGGTGCAGCAGCATCAGCACCGCCGCGGCGTCCCGGTCGCTGACCCAGTGCCCACCGACCGGCTTCCCGGCGAACCGCGACCGCCAGCTGTCGAGGAAGCGGGTGTGGAGGTTGTCGATCGGCTGGTCGCCGGCGTGCGCCGGGCACAGCTCCGGCGCGTCTGCCGCCGCCATCGACAGCAGCAGCCGCGCATCGGCGCCCTTGGCGTCCCAGGGGTCGTGCCGGCGCCAGGTCAGGAACCGGTCCACCACGGCCGCGGCCCCGGGTGGCGCGGTGCGCTCCAGCGCGCGGTACGACCGCCGCCGGAACGGCAGGTCCCGGGCGACGTCCAGCAACAGCGTGGCCTCGGCCTGGCCGAGCACCCCGGCGGCGACGGCGCGGCGCAGCTCGACCCGGATGTTCACGAGCGGCTCGCTCAACGTGCGGTGGCCCTCCTCGGCGGGCCCGTGCACCACCGCCACCTCGTCGTCGCCGGTGACGACACCGTCGCGGTAGAGCTGGAACACCTCGCCCACGCCACGCATGCCGAACGGCCACAGCTCGGCGGCGCGCAGCGCACCCATGCTGGCCGCGCCGGCCACTGTCACCCCGCGGTCGAGCAGGTCGAGGATCTCCCGGTGGCGTACGGGCGGGTGTTGCAGGAAGAACCCGTCGACGACGAGGACCCGGTCGCCGGGGCCGACGTCCAGGCGGAGCAGGTCGCCGTGCGCGACGGGCGGCAGCACCACCCCGGCGGGCAGCAGCCGGCCGACCTCGTCGGCCGGCAGGCTCGGACCGATGAAGACGACGTCAGTCACGGGGCACTCCTGGTCGGGTACTCAGGGCCCGCTCGTCGAACATCCGCAGGCCGGGGGCGAACACCTTGCTCACCGGGATGCCGATGTCGTCGTGCGTCAGGTCGACGCTGAACGGCTCGACGCCGGTGATCCGCTGCACCCGCGACGCGAGCTCGCGCAGCACCTGGGTCACGTCCCCGGCGGGCGGGGGGTCGCGGCGGACCGGCCGGACCGGCCGGTCGACGGTGGGTGGCGGCACCGGCGGCGCGCCGACGTCGTGGTACGCGGTGGCGTCGATGTCGTCCCGGGCCCCGGAGACCATGACCAGCCGCGACTGTGCCGCCTCCGACATGGCCCGGCCGACAGCGATCTCCGGGTCCACGTGGCAGCCGAAGCCGCCGAAGGTGACCGGCAGGTCGGGGGACCAGATCGAGGCGGCGTAGCAGGGCACGCCGACCGCGTTCGTGATGTCGCAGACCTCCACCCAGCAGCCGGCCCGCACCAGCGCCTCGTGCACGGTGCGGGTCATCGCGTTCGTGGCGGTGCCCGGATCGGTGTAGGTGCGCTCGGCGAGCGGCGAGGTGCAGTACGGGGCGATGCAGTCGCGCTCGACGACCTCCAGCAGGGCGTGCAGGCTGGCCTCGGCGAAGGTGTTGCCGGTGGCCAGCCCGTTGCTGCTGGGGGTGAACAGGGCGCGGTCCCAGCCCCGCCGGACGGTGAAGTCGAGTTCGATCGTGGCGCGCGGCACCAGGCAGGGCGCTCCGGTCACCAGCCCACGGCCGGCCACCCAGTCGAGGTCGACGGCGGGGGTCAGGGGCGACCGCTCCGCCAGGTGCAGCCACCGGACGTCGTACGGCAGGTCGAGCGCCTCGGCCGGGGACCGGACGGCGGTCCCCGGCCGGAGGTTCTCGGCATGCCAGGACTCGATGCTCTCCATCACCGCGCTGACCCGGGACTGCGTCGCCGTGGCGCCGGTGCCGACGCTCACCGCCATGGTGGCTCCGACCGGCCGGTAGGCGACGTGCACCGGTAGGCCGATCTCGTCGAGCCGGGTGATGTCGGCGACCCGGGTGATCCGGAACCGGTCGAGCATGCCGCCGACCCGTGCCCAGGTCTGCTCCACAGTGGCCGTCCGGTAGGTGCCGGATCGGAACGCGATGGTCTCGGTCGTGTCAGTCATCGAGGCTCCCGGCGGGGTGCGGAGGGGAACTCAGACGATGAGGACGGCGATGATGTTGACGTTGTTGTCGGCCGCCGGCGCCACGCCGCCGGCGACGGTCTCCAGCTCGGCCTCGGTCAGCTCGTTGAGGTCGACCAGCGGCACCTCGGGCACGTGCAGCACGTGCCGGCCGGGCGTACCGGACCAGTCGGCGACGATCTGCTCCTTGGTGTAGAGCGTGGCGGGCTGGGCGCGGTCGACCTCGACGGTGGCGCCGGGGGCGACCGGTAGGCCGGCCGCCGTCGCGTAGCCGGTCGGGTCGGCGAGGAGCCGCTGCAGTTCCTCGTCGCTGCGCCACACCGCGGTGACCAGTTCCGAGTACTTGGTCACGAATCTCGCGCCGTATTCCTGCTCGTCGTTGCTCATCGTTCGGTCCTTTCCTGGGGCTGCGGGCCGGGCGGTTAATTGCTGTGGCGAGAACGCTAGGAAGATCGAGGTTCGGCAATCAAGGATTTCCGCTGACTGCCATCAGAATCTGCCGTGCCGGCCGGCGGGCGGCAGACATCGGTGTCAGGTGCAGCAGCACGGGCAGCAGCACGCGCAGCTGGAGTCCAGGCCGGCGACGACGCTGTCCAGCTCGTCCTCGGCCAGCTCCGCCTCGGCCACCGGCAGCAGCGAGGGCACGAAGAGCACGAAGGCGCCGCTGGACTCCGCCAGCTCCCACGACTTGACCTGCACCTCGAGGTCCGGATCGGCGTCGGCGACGTCCCGGACCACCCGGACCTGCACCTCTTCGGGCAGGTGAAGGCCGTAGCCGGCGAGGAACCCCCGTGGGTCCCGGTCGAGCGCCTGCTCCTTGGCCGGGTCGGCCCAGACGTCGGCGACCAGCCGGCTGTACGCGGCCACGAAGACCGCTCGATCGACATTTGTCACACCCCTGCTCCCTTCGACGGTCGGCCGCCCACGACGACACCGGGGGCGGCGACAGGCAGCGCGGGAGGGTCCGGGCCGCCGGTTCCGATTCATCGTGGGCCACCGGCCGTTCCGGCCCGCCCGACGAGTGGGAATTTCATCGAATGCGGCCGCGACAGGTCCGCGCCGCGGCGAAAGCCGGGTAATGGAAATCAACGGCGTGACGCGGATTGGCGATTCTAATGATTGTCATCAGTGTGAACAAGTAGTAATTCCTCGCCTGTCACCCGCGCGGCGCCCGCACCTACGCTGCGATCGTCGGATCGCCCACCGTGACAGCGGTCCGGCGGCTGCCGTGTTCCGTCACCGAGTGCTGCCGGAGGCCACCGTGACCATCGACGAGGTGACGACGACACCCGGCGGCCCGGCCGGGTACAGCGTGGACGAACTCGCCCGCAAGGTCGGCATGTCGCCGCGCAACATCCGCGCCCACCAGGCCCGGCGGCTGCTGCCCCCACCGGTTCGGCACGGCCGGGCCGCGCTCTACGACGACTCCCACGTCCGCCGGCTGGACGCGATCCTCGCCCTGCAGCGGCAAGGCTTCAACCTGGTCTCGATCGAGGCCATGCTCGGGGTCCGGGCCGGTGACGAGGCGCCGGACGGGCTGACCGCGATGCTGCAGCGCCTGGCCGCCGACCGTCCCGCGCTGGCCCATGCGCTGACCCGGCACGGCGTGATCGGACGGGCCGACGACGGCACCGTCCGCACCTCCCGGCCACGTCCGCTGCGCGCCGCCCTGGACCTGCATCGGGTACGGGTGGGCACGGTGCCGGCGTTGCAGACCCTCAGCGAGGTGCTGGACAGCCTCCGGCCGGTCGCCGACGATCTGGTCGCCGCCGTCACCGCCCGGCTGCTGGCCCTCGCGCCGGAGCTGGTGCGCAGCGGCAACCGATCGTCCTGGGCCGACCTCGACCGGGAGACCCTGCTGTTGACCCAGGGCGTGGTCGGCGTGCTCACCGAGGCGTTCCGGCTGGCCGTGGAGAACCAGGCCGAGGCGCACGTCGCGGAACTGCTGGAGAACCACCTCGGCACGGACGTGTGCGTGGAGGACGGCGCGGTCATCGACAACGGCTGACCGGGCCTCAGCCCGTCGCGGGCTGCCCGTCCGGCTGCCGGCTCTCCACCACGGCGTCGGACCGTTCCGGCTGGTCCACGAGTTGCCGTCGCGCCAGCCGGTGGAACAGCCCGTCGGGCTGCTCCATCAACTCGTCGTAGGTGCCCCGCTGGACGATCCGCCCCGCTTCGAGCACCACGATGGTGTCCGCCGCGCGGACCGTGGACAGCCGGTGGGCGATCACCAGCCGGGTCGCGGCCAGGTCCGCGGTGCTCCTGGTGACCACCTCCTGGGTCCGGTTGTCCAGCGCGCTCGTCGCCTCGTCGAGGAAGATGATCCGGGGCCGGGGAGCCAGCGCGCGGGCGATCAGCACCCGCTGACGCTGCCCGACGGAGAGCGTCCCGCCGCCGAACGGCACCATGGTGCTCATCCCCATCGGCAGCGCCTCCAGGTCGTCGGCGAGGCCGGCGATCCGCGCCGCCTCCCAGACCTGGTCCAGCGGGAAGCTGCCGGCGCCGCAGATGTTGTCCCGCACCGAGCCGGCGAAGAGCTGGCCGTCCTGCAGGACCACCCCGCACTGCCGGCGGACCGCGTGCACGTCGAGTTCGGCGAGGTCCTGGCCGTCGTAGAGCACCGCGCCCTGCTGCTGGCGTTCGAAACCGAGCAGCAACCGGAGCAGTGTGGACTTCCCGCAGCCGCTCGGCCCGACGATGGCGACGAACTCACCCGGGCGCACGTGCAGGTCGATGTCGACGAGCACCGGCGGCTCGTCCGGCTGGTAGGCGAAGGTGACCCGGTGCAGTGCGACCTCACCGCGCAGCTCGCCCGGGTCCACCCGGTCCGGCCGGGCCTCGGGGTCGGCGCGCAGGATGTCCCGCAGGCCGCCCAGGCGGGGCACCGCCGCGATCACTTCGACCCCGGCCGACACCAGCACGAGCAGCGCGCCGAGCAGCATCGCGAAGCTGACGTTGAGGACGAAGAAGTCGGCCGGCGTGACCCGGCCGGCGAGCGGTCCCATCAGCACGGCGAACAGGACCAGTTGACCGGCGACCGGCAGCACCGTGGCGAACGCGACCAGGCCCGCCTGGCTCTGCCGGACCCGTTGCAGCGCCGCCCGGGCCACCGCGGCCACCTCCGACCAGCGGGCGTGCGCCCGGGCCTCGGCGGCCGCCACCTTGATCTTGACGATTCCCCCGAGCAACTGGTTGGTCATCGCCGCCGCCCGGTGCTCGGCCGGAAGCGCGATCCGTTGCCGGCGGACGATCAGGACGGCGAACGCGCCGAAGGCCAGCATGGTGACGGCGACGATCCCCGCCCCCCACAGCCCGAGCACGGGCTCGACCACCAGGAGCAGGCCGAGGGTCACCGCGACGGTCGCGGCCGCGGAGACGAGCTGCGGCAGCAGCGCGCTCAGCGCCTCGCCGACGAACGAGATCCCCAACATCGAGTTGGCGATCTCACCACTGCTGCGACCGGTGAAGAACCGGGCGGGCAGCCGCATGAGCCGGTCCCAGAGCGCCAGGTGCGCGCCGGACTGCAACCGGCCCTCCAACCGCAGCAACCGCAGGTTCTGCACCACGCCGACCAGTCCCGCGACCACAGCGGCGCTGAGCATCAGCGCGAGGAAACCGAACAGGCCGTCCACCTCGCCCTGCCGGGCCAACTGGCCCAGTACCTCGCCGGCGGCCAGCGGCACGCCCAGGCCCAGCAGCGCCACGCAGGCGGCGGCGACGAGCAGCCCGCGCACGTCGCGGGCCGCACCGACGAGCCCGGCCCGCAGCAGGTGGCGCATCCGGGCGGCCTGCGGCAGCGGCGCCTGCACCTGGGTCGCCTCGGCGGCGAACGTCGCGGCGATCGTCGCGTCGATCGGCCCGTACGCCCGGGTCTCCGGGTCGACGTGGGGGTAGCGGCCCCGGCGGAACACCAGCGGCACCGCGACGGCACGGGACGGGTCGTCGCCGGTCCGCCACCCCACGAGCGGCCCCAGGTCCCGCCGCCACCACCGGTCCGGAAGCCGCACCTCGCGCAGGAACAGGCTGGACGCCCGGGACACCGCACGCACCGCCACCCGGTCGTCAAGTGGCGCGCCGCTGCGGTCGGCCGGCTCGTTGACCGGGCTGCCCATCCCCTCGGTGACCACCCGGACCACCGAGGCCGCCCGCCCGTACCTGTCGAAGCCGGCCTCGGTGTCCGGAACCGGGAGCGCACCGCCCGCGCCGATCACCCCGAGCGACCGGCGGGCCGCCGCGGCGAGCACCTCGGCGTCGATCTGCCGGCGCCGCTCCACGCCGCTCAGCAGGGCCGCGTCGGCCTCCTCGACGCGGGTCTCCACCATCCGCAGCAGCCGCACCACGTGCTGGTCGACCGCCGACCGGAGCTGACCGCTGACCAGCAGGTCCCAGCTGCCGTGGCTCTCCACCGCGCACGGCGATTCGGCCACCACCCAGTCCCGCTCGGCGACCAGCAACAGCTCCCGCTCCCCCGACATCTCCGCCGGACCGCCGTCGTTGCGGCGCAACTGCCCGCCGGCGCTGCGCAGCCACCAGGCACCACCGGTGGAGACGAGGGCGCTCCCCTGTGCCAGCGACACGATCTCGCGCCCGCTCAGGGTGGACGCCTCCCGGGGCGCCTGCCCGCGGCGCAGCGCGTCGGCGACGGCCACCAGCACCAGGTCCACCGCCGCGACCAGCTCCGCCGCGGCGCGCCGCGCCCGCGGCGACACCTCCTCGTCCGCCGGGAGGCCGGGCCGTACCTGCCGCTCCAGCAGCGACAGGTGGGGCCGGGACAGCCCGCGCAGGTCCGTGCCGGGCAGCGGCACCAGGATCAGCTGCCACACACCGATCGCGGTGGACGTCGGCACCAGGCCACCCGCCGGCAGCCGGGCCACGTGGTGCCGGCGCGACGGGTTCGTCCCGGCCCGGCGCACCGCGAACAGGTCGGCCTCGCCGCCGGTCACCAGCCAGCCCGCCACCGTGTCGTCGAGCCGGCAGACCTGGCGTACGCCGTCGGCGCAGAAGCCGATCAGATTGCCGGGCGAGGGATTCTCCACCGCGCCGCTCATCAGCGTCTCCTCGGGTCGTCGTGGTCAGTGGTCCCGGACCAGGCGTGCGTACGCGCCGTCGCGGGCGACCAGTTGCTCGTGGGTGCCGCGCTCCACCTCCCGGCCGCCGTCCAGCACGACGATCAGGTCGCAGTCGCGGACCGTGGACAGGCGGTGGGCCACGATCAGGCAGGTCGCCCCCCGCCGCCGCAGGTGCCTGTCGATCTGGCGTTCGGTCTCGGCGTCCAGCGCGCTGGTCGCCTCGTCGAGCACGAGAACCCGGGGATTGCGGACGAGCGCGCGGGCGATCTCGAGCCGCTGCCGCTGCCCGCCGGAGAAGTTGCGGGCGTTCTCCCGTACCGGGCTGGCCAGGCCGCCCGGCCGGGCCGCCACCTCGTCGTAGAGGCAGGCGTCGGTCAGCGCGGTGACGACGTCCTCGTCCGCGACGGTGAGGTCCCACATGGTGACGTTGTCCCGCACCGTGCCTTCGAACAGCCGCTGGTCCTGGTCCACCATGGCCACTGTGGCCGCCCAGAGGCCGTCGTCGGTCCCCGGCCGTTCGAGGCCGTCCACGGTGACCCGCCCGGTCCACGGGCGGTAGAGCCCGGCCACCAGCCGGCCCACTGTCGACTTGCCGCTGCCCGACCGCCCGACGAGCGCCACCCGGGCACCCGGCGGCAGGTCCAGGCTGAAGTTCTCCAGCAGCGGCCGGCCCAGCGGGTTGTAGCCGAAGGTCACGTCCTCGATGCGCAGGTGCCCCTCCATCGGCGCCAACGGCCCGGCGGGCCGGTCCCTGGCCGACGGCAGCGGGTACCGCTCCACGTCCCGCAGCCGGTTGAGGTCGGCGCTCATGTCCTGCAGCCGCGAGCCCAGCGCGGTCAGGTTGCCCAACGGCCGATTCATCGCGGCGGCCAGGCTCTGCATGCCGACCAGCACGCCGACGCTCATCGCCTCCGCCACCACCTGCCGGCTGCCCAGCCCCAGCAGCACGGCGGTGGTCCCGGAGGCGAGGAACGCGGGCAGGACGGAGAGCACAGCGGTGGGCACCCCCAGCCGCTGCTGGCGGGTGGCGACTGTGGCGTGGCGCGCCGCGAACCGGGCCACGGCGCGTTCCTCCTCGCCACCGGCCTTCACCGTCTCGATCATCTGGACCGTGGTGTAGACGGTGGTCACCAGCTTGCTGCGGTCCGCCTGGAGCCCGGCGACGGCTGTCGACCGGGTCGAGGCGACGTAACGCAGCACGCTCACGTTCAGCCCGGCGAGGACCGCCGCGCAGAGTCCGAGCAGCAGGTCGTACTGGCAGAGCAGCGCCCCGTACGCCAGCACCAGGCCGGTGTCCACCACCGTGGTGGCCGCGCGGCGGGTGAGCACCTCGGCGACCACCTCGTTGCCCCGGACCCGCTGGCTGAGGTCGGCGGCCTGCCGCTGGTCGAAGAAGGCCGGCGGCAGCCGCAGCAGATGTCGGAAGAACCGGGCCGCGCTGCTCAGGGCGAGCGCCGTCTCCGCGCGTACGGTCAGGCGTTGCTGGAGCAGGCCGGCCAGGAAGGTCAGCACGGTGGCCACCGCCACCGCCGCCACCAGGCCGGCGAACGCGGCCCGGTCCTCCTGGAGCAGCACCCGGTCGACGAAGACCTTCGCCATCACCGGGATGGTCAAGCCGACCACGGCGATCAGCAGGCCGAGCAGCAGCATCTGCGCGATCGCCGAGCCCGGGCCGCGCCACCGTTCGGCCAGCGCCCGCACCAGCCGGTAGCGGGTGCCGCCCGGCCGGAACTCCGGGCCGGGCTCCATGGTGAGCGCGATGCCGGTGAAGGCGCCGTCGAACTCCTCCCAGCTCACCGCGCGGGGGCCGGTGGCCGGATCGTTTATGAAGACCTTGCGGCCGAGCCCCTCCAGCACCACGAAGTGCTCGAACCGCCAGAACAGCACCGCCGGCAGCGCCACCGTGGCCAGGCCGGCCAGGTCCATCTGGAAGCCCTTCGCCACCATCCCGTACCGGCGGGCGCCCCGGAGCACAGTGGCCGCTGTGGAGCCGTCCCGGCTCACCCCGCACACCCGGCGCAGCTCCTCCAGGGGTACGTGCCGGCCGTGGTGGGCGAGCAGGATGCCGAGCGCGGCGGCGCCGCACTCCACCGCCTCCATCTGGATCAGGGTGGGCGTACGGACCCGTCGACGCCGGATGCGGGGAGGCTCCGGCGTTCCGGTGGCGGCGGTCGGGGGCGCGCTCATCGTCCCAGCAACCAGTCGATCGGGTGTTCCTGGTCCACTGTGAACCAGGCGGTGACCTCGCTGGCCGAGTTGAGCTGGAACGGCGGCGGGGACTTGGTCCAGCGCAGGCCACCCGGGGCCGCCGGGTCGGGCTCCAGGGTGACTGTCACCCGGACCACGCTGCCCCGGGCGAGCAGCCGCCGGACGTCCGGCCCGGTGCCCAGGAAGGCGCGCAGCGAGGCCTCGGTCTCCGGGAAGGCGCCGATGGTGGTCACCCGGCCGGCCAGGGTGCCGAACACGTTGCGGGGCGCCGCCGCGGCGGCCACCTCGACGGGTACGCCCGGTTGCAGCAGGGGCGCGGCGACGGCGGGAGCGTAGACGACGGCCTGCAACGCGTCCCCGGCGGCGTCGAGCCGTTCCAGGTCGGCCAGGTGCGTGCCGGGGGTGACGATCTCGCCCTCCGAGACCAGCCAGGCCACGACGTACGCGTCACCCGGCGCGTTCTCCACCCGCACCTTGCCGTCCATGGTGCGCAGGCTGTAGAGGGGCGTGCCCTTCGTGACCCGCTGGTGCGGCGACGCCCACACCTTGGTGACCTGGCCGCTGTCGAGCGCGTCGAGGGCGGAGATCCCGTTGGAGTGGATCAGCACCCCGGCGGCCTCGACGGTCCGGGGCACCACGGTACGCACCGACCAGACCCCGGCGGCCACCACGACGATGACCAGCGCCACGGTGGCCAGCCAGTTCGGCACCGTGGTCAGCCGGACCGCGCGGTCGAGCTGCTCGGGCGCCTCCAGCTGACGCAGCGCCTGCCGCCGGAACTTCACGGCCGGGCCCCCGTGTCGGCGGGACGACGCGAGCCGAGCAGGAAGTCGGCCACGCTCGGTTCGACGAGCGGATCGAGCCCGGACAACTCGGCGAAGGCCTGGGAGTCCCCGGCGCCGAGGGCGCACGGCGCCAGCCCCATGGCGGTGGCGACGAGGTACATCTGCTGGGTCAGCACACCCGCGTCCTTGAGAATCATGGCGTAGCTCATCCCTTCGTACTTCCACATCAGCCGCTGGACCCGGGCGGTGACCACCAGGACCGTCTGCGGCGGCCGGGGCATGGCGCCGGCCGCCCGGGCGTACGCCAGCAGCCGGTCGGCGGCCGCGCCCCAGCCGGCGACCGGCTCCAGCCGGTGCCCGACGCCGTCGTAGTGGTAGAGCCCGGGGTCGAGCCCGGCGCAGCGCGCGACAAGCGGATAGATCTCCAGCTCGTAGACACCGCCGCCGCCCGGGTAGGGCCGGTGGCCCACCTCCTGTCCACCGGCCTCGCCGACGACCGTGGTGTGCTGCGACCGGTACAGGAACTCGGCCAGCCGCTCCAGGGGCAGCGGCGCCGTGTCGTCGTGTTCGCGCACGCTGCGCCGGTCCGCGACGACCTGGCTGAACGCGGGATCCGCCTTGGCGATCGTCGCCAGGTCGGGCAGCGGCAACTCGACCGCCCGGCCCCCGCCGTACGGGCGGCGCAGCGGCTGCGGCGCGAAGCGTTCCCGCATCCGGTAGGTGCCGCCCGCCGGCAGCGCGTGCCGGCCGGCCCGGGAGCGGTGGTGCAGCCGAAGCTCCTCCGGCGACCAGTAGGCGAGCGGCGCGTCGTCGTGCTCCGCCTCGTACTCGGCGTCGGTGACCAGGATCCGGGCGGTGGCCAGCTCGTCGAGCACCCGCCCGGCGGCCTCCGGCGGCACGCCGAGCATGCGGGCCACCGTGTCGGGTCCGAGGCCCGGCACGGCGGCGGCCAGCACCGCGCCGACGGCGGCGTCGGCGCAACCGACGGTGAGGGTGCTCAGCGACGACGCGGCCACCAGCATCCCCCGATCGTGCTGGAGGGTGGCGAAGCGGGAGAGCCGGTAGCGGACCCCCGGGGTGTGCGGGCGGCTCTCCGGCAGGCTGCCCCGGCCCAGCCCGGTGGGCACGAGGTCGAGCAGCGCCCGGTCGTCGACCTGGACGCGGCGCTCCAGCCAGGAGTGGGCGAGCAGCCGGCGCAGCAGCAACTGCGCCGGCAGCACCCGGCTCTCCCCCTCCAGACCGCTGATCAGCCGGCCGACCTCGACGTCGCCGACCCAGTCGGCGGCGAGGCGCAGCAGCAGCGCCCGCCGGCCCATGCCGGGTCGCTCCAGGGTGAGCCGGAAACGGGTCTGCCGCAGCAGCAGCGAGCCGTCCTCACCGAGTCGCAGCTCCGCGTCACGGCGCAGCCGGTACGACTCCTGGACCGGAGGACCGCCGCCGGCGCCGTTCACGACGACCGCCGCCGACCGGTCGGGTCCGCCACTGTGGTCATCCCCCACCATCCCTTCCACGTTCACCGGCGCGCCGGGAGCGCCGGCTAGAAGAACACGTTCAGCGGGTTGGCCGACGTCTCGTCGGCGGCCACGGGGTCCCGGCCGAGGCGGCCCGGCACGTCCCACAGCCGACCGGGGCCGAGCCGGCGCCAGAAGTGCCGCAGGCCCGGCACGACGACCTTCACCACGGCCAGGTCGACGTCCGGGCGGGACTGGTCGACGACGATCACCTCCAGGCCGGCCCGCTCCGCCCGGCGTACGCACCGGCGCACGTCGTCGCCCACGTCGCCGGTGGTCAGCGTCGGGTGGTCGGCGGCGGTGCGCGGCGGCCGGGTCGGATCCGGGGACAGCCACTGCTGGTCGGCGACCCGCACCGTGCCGAACCAGCGCGCGGTGTCCGGGTCGTCGCCGCCGTACCGGTTGCGCTCGGAGGTGGGTCCGGGCACGGCGGGCAGGAACTGGTTCACCTCGGTGAGCGCGCGGGTCAGCGCGACCCGCGCGTCCAGGTGCGCGCCGAAGCCGACCAGGACGTCCTCCGTCCCGCCGTCGGCCCGCCGGGACACCGCGGCGAACGTGGGTACGCCGAGGTCGGCGGTCAGATCGAGGGCCCACAGCTCGCGGCTCAGGGCGGTGGCGTGGTGGTCGACGCAGGCGGTGGTCCACGGGTCGGCGAACGAGGCGAGGTCCACGCCGGGCATCCGGGAGCGGTGGTACCACCACAGGGCGACGCTGTCCCGCTCCACGAGTTCGCAGAAGCCCTGCAGGATCGCCTCGGACAGGTTGCCGCCGGCCGCGCAGCCGTTCGAGTCGGCCGAGCACACCCCCAGCCCGGTCAGCTCCGGGTGGCCGTACCAGCAGTACGCGGCGGGCAGCTCGCGCGGCGTCTGCCGGGTCAGCGACCAGCCCGTCGTCCAGTCCAGCTCCACGTCGTCCGGCAACGGGCGGGGAACGCGGTGCAGATGGCCGAGGTCGCGGTTGAGCCGGTCCCGGTCGGCGTACTGGCGGTCCGAAAACAGCAGCAGCTCGCGCAGGTGCACCGCGCGGTCCGGACCGAGCTGCCGGTAGGTCGCCCGGTGCACCGGTCGGTCGCCACGCCACACCCCGCAGTAGCGCTCCACCGCCTCCCCGATCGCGCTCATCCGGGCCTGGAGGTCGGTCCGGCCCTTGCCGCCGCTCTGCCCGCGCAGGTTGCGGCGCAGCCCGGCGAGCTCGCGGGGCTGGGCGAAGTTGTGCCCGGCGGAGTAGGTGTGGGTGACGCCGTTGTCGGTCGCCTCCAGCGGGGTCAGCCGGCTCACCACGCCCAGGTACCGGCTGACGTGGTGGGCGAGTGCCGCGTACGTCTCGGCGGGTTCCCGGGTACGGGAGTCCCCGGCCCGGCTGGGCTGGGCGCCGCTCGGTGGCAGGTCGATCCGGGGCTCGGCCTTGCGGACGAGGTCCGGGTCGCCGCACGCGGGGCACTGCGGTTGGCGTACGAGCTGGTGGCTCTCCGTGCTCAGGTCCCGGGTGTCCAGGGCCACCATCCGGCCGGTGAGGCGGGGCGACGTACCCCGCACGGCGAGCACGGCGAGTTCGGCGGCGAGCAGGCCGGCGGCGGTGGTGGCCAGTCCGGGCAGGACCGCCCGTCCGGGCTGCGGCAGCGGACCGGCCAGGTCCTGCCCGCCGAGGAACGCGTTCACCTGCTCGTTCTCCTGCCAGCGTTGCCGCAGGCAGGCCCAGCAGCCGGTACGGCCCGGCACCAGGTGCGGGCCGAGGAAGACGACGTTGCCGTGCGGCCGGGCCAGGGTCCAGGCGCGACCGGCGGCCAGGTGGCGGTCGTTCATCGACGCCAGCCGGGGGTCGAGCATCGACGACGGCAGCACCAGCACCTGGGCGTCGTCCGGGCCGGGGTCCGGTCCGTCCGGCCCGACCACTGTCACGGCGAGTCCGAGGGCGCGCAGCGCGTCGGCGGTCTCGGCCACCCGGGGCGCCCCGAGGTCCACGACGGTGACCGGGCCACCGGCCATCCACCGCCGCCCCGCCTCGGGCGGGACGCCCCGGGCGTCCCAGCCGGCGGCCTCGGCCGGCGAGGTGTGCGCCGGGCCGGACGTGAGCAGGCCGTGGTCACGCAGCCGGGCGAGGGCGGTGGCGACGGCGGCGACCGGGTGCCGGGTGGCCAGCCGGGCCACCACGTCGGCCAGCGGCGCGGCGCCGTCGAGCTGGTCGGCCAGGTCCGCGGCGACCGGATCGTCGACGAGCAGGCTGCGGGTCTCCCCCAGCACCACGAGCGGGCCGTCGGGCAGCCGCACCGGCACGTAGTCCGATCGGAAGCGCGGACGCCACATGGTTCCTCCCGAGCCTGGTGGCCGGGCCGCGGGTACCACCGGCCCCGCCGGCGATCACGGCTGCTGTCATCGTCGCGGTCCGCGGCCTCCGATCCCGAGTGATGCCACCGGTTTCTGCCGTCGGCGGGGTCGGTGCGCGGTCAGCCGGCGGTGACCGTCAACGCGGTGTCGTTGAGTCCCAGCACCGACGTGCCGGTGGTCTGCTCCGGTACGAGCAGCAGGAAGGTCTCCACCCGGTTGACCCGGATGGATTTTCCGCTCACCGCCGTGCGATGACCGGTGGCGATCAGGTCCGGGCTCTGCGGCACCATCCGGACGGTGGCCGGACCGCCGGGCGCCGGGCGCAGCGTGTCGGTGGCGTGGACGGTCAGGAAGGTCAGCGTGCCGGTCGGCGTCGTGACCGCGCAGTCCGACCACTCCGCCCGGTCCAGGGTTCGCCGGACCTCCGCGCCGACGCCGGCGAGTTGCTGCCCGTAGACCTCCCAGCCGCCGGCGAACTGGCCGTCGAGCAGCGGGCTGGACGCGATCAGGGACCGGTTGCCGGTGGTCGACCCGATGCTGCGGGCGAACACCTCGGCGGCGAGCGCCCGGCGGCTGGTCTCGTCCAGGGCGGTGCCGCCCTCGGTGGCCGGCCGGCCGTCGATGCTCCGGGCGGCCACCAGCGCAGGCTGGGTGACCTGGACGTTGTGGCTGAGCTTCCACTGGCCGTCCGTGCCGAGCACGAACTGGCTGACGTCGGTGGGGGCCAGCTCTGAGCCGGCCAGCTTGAGGGTGGCCGTGACGAGGAAGCACGCCGGGTCGCCGGGCGGCACCGCGAACGCCGGGTTGATGTGCTGGAACGACGGTTGCGCCTGCTGGTTGTAGGCGGCCCGGCGGACCGCGGCGACGCTGAGGTCCAGCGAGGGCGGAACCTCCTGGGTCCGCAGCGTCTCGATGTCGCCGGCCACCGAGGCGGCCGAGTCGGCCTGGTCGAAGGCGGTGAGCACCAGCGCGGCCCGGTCCCGGCCGAAGCCGGCCGAGCCCTCGGGCGCGGGGGTGGCCGCGTCCACCGGTTCGCCGCCACAGCCGGTCAGCATCAGCAGCGCCGCAGCGGCGGCGGCGAACGGCATCGCCGGCACCGGCGCGGCGAGGGTACGCGGGCTCCTGACGGATCTTCTGCCCAGCATCTCGTCCTCCATCCACAGCCGGTGCGCGGGAATCGCGCCCGATGCAGTCGAGTATGTGAGCGACCGTCGGCCCGGGCCGGTGGCGGCGCGGCCTCGTGCTACCCGGTCCGCGGGCGTTGCACGGAACGATGTCATCCGGCCCGGACAGCGGTCACCGATCGGTGTCGTCGAGCCGGGCGACCCAGGCGACCAGGCCCGACCGGGACGCGACGCCCGCTTTGCGGTAGATCCGGGTCAGGTGCGCTTCCACCGTGCGCGGGCTGATGTTGAGCTGCCGCCCGATCAGCCGGCTGGTGACTCCGGTCGTCGCCAGCCGCGCGATGTGCCATTCCCGGTCGGTCAGCGCGGCGGCCTCGCGCGGGCCGACCGGACGCGCCAGTCGCAGGGCGACCCGTTCCGTACCGCACCACCCGGCCAGTTCCAGCGCCCGGCGGCGGGCCCGCGCCGCCGGGCCGGGCTGGTCCGCGGCTTCGGCCGCCCGGGCCAGGGAGGCCAGCGCGAGGCTGCGCCGCAGCGCCATGCCGCCGGAGCGGAACAGGTCGGCAGCGGTCTCCAGGTGGAGCTGCGCCGCCGGGACCTCGCCGCGGGCGAGCAGCACCTCGCCGTACGCCGACTCGGCGAAGCCCCGCTGCCCCGGCAGGCCCACCTGCTCCGCCTCGGCCATCGCCTGCCGGGCCTGCCGCTCGGCGTCGTCCACCTCGCCCGCGGCGAGCGCGGCGGCGCAGAGCAGCTCGTGCCACATCGGACGGAGGGTGGTCTGGAGGCGGCTGAGCCGGCTGTCGCCGCCGGCCGAGCGCACCAGTTCGGCACAGGTCGCCGGATCACCGGCCAGCAGCGCCGCCGTCGCCAGCGCGGTCGCGGCGGTACGACCGCACCAGGTGGCGGGGTCGGTGGCGATTCCGACGGCGCTGCGGGCCAGCGCCACCGCCCGGTCGTCGTCCCGAGGACCGCCACGCCAGGCGGTCGCCTCCGCCTCGAACGCCAGGGCGAAGCTCAGCAGGTGGCGGCTGCCGATGCGCCGGGCGACGATGCCGGCCTCGGTGGCCAGTCCGATGGCCGTGCTCAGCCGGCCGGCGTGGTACGCCACCTCGGTGCGCGCGAGCAGAAGCTGACACAACCCGTCGTCGCGGTGCGAGGCGCGGACGAGCGTCAGCCCGCGGTCGAGGTGCCGCACCGCGTCGGCCTGCCGTTCGAGGTACAGCTCGGTCAGGCCGAGCGCGGTGAGGCAGTCGGGGTGGTCCCGCAGGTCCCGGTCCGGCAGCGAGTCGACGATCCGGGCGCCGGCGTCGAGCAGCCCACGGGCGTCGTCGAGCGCGCCGGTGTGCACGGCGGCCAGGCCGCGTACGGCCAGGAGGCCGGCTCGGTCCACGCCCGGGCCGCCGGGATCCGCGGTGAGCGCGTCGGGCAGCCCGGCCACGGGGCGGCCGGCCAGGATGCCGGCGACGCCGATCTCGGTGGCGAGCCGGTAGCCGCCGGCGGGCCCGGTGCCGGCCGGCAGCGCGGCCAGCTCGCGCCGGCTGATCGCCACCGCCTCCGCGTAGTTGCCGAGCAGGCGTTCCACGCGCGCCCACAGGGCTACCGCCTGGGCCCGTCGTCCCTCCGGGTCGGCGGGGAACAGCGGCACGATCTCCTGGAGCAGGGCCCGGCTCTCGGCCAGGTCGCCCGCCTCGCCGGTGACCTGGGCCAGCGCGAGTGACACGTCGCGGCGACGTTGGGCTTCACCGGCCGTCGGCCGCAGCGCCCGCAACGCCAGCCGCAGCCAGCGGATGGCCAGGTCCGGTGTCTCGCGCCGGATCTCCTGGGCGGCCCGGGAGAGCACGTCGACGCAGCGTCCGGCCCAGCGGCCGTTCGGCAGGGCGAGCAGGCGCTCGGCGTAGCGGGCCCGGTCCGCGGCTGGCGCGCCCAGGTCGACGAGCGCGGTGAGCGCTCGCGCGCAGGCGTCCACCCGCCACGCCGGGTCGGTGTCCTGGGCGACCGCCATCCGCAGCACCGGGTGCCGGAAGGCGAAGCGTCCGGTGCCGGGGACGCGGCGGATCAGGTCGAGCCGGGCCAACCGCCAGCCGGCCGCGACCGCCAGTGCCGCCGGCACCTGCGCGACCTCGGCCAGCAGGTCCGGGGCGAAGGGCGCATCCACTATCGCTCCGGCTCGCAGGCAGGCCAGTTCGACGGACGGCAGGTCGGCCCACTCGCGGCGCAGCACGGCCACCGCCGCGTCGGGCAGCCGAACACCAGGCGCCTCCCGGAGCGGGTCGGCGGCGGCCGGAGCGGGGCCGGCCGGGAGCGCCGCCAGGTAACCGGGGTTGCCGCCGGTCAGGTCGTACCGGGCTCGCAGCTCCGCCTGGTCGACGTGGGGGTGCAGGAGCGCGACCTCGGCGAGGCCGAGCGGGCGGAGTTCGATCCGGTCGCGGGACGTCGGTTCCGGATCGGCGTTCTCGTCGGATTCCGGTGGGCCGAACGGCATCGGGGTCGCCATCTGGCGCGGGCGGTAGACGAGCACGAGCAGCAGCGGCGCGGGCACCGGATACCTCAGGAGGTGGGCGATCAGGCCGGTGGAGGAGGCGTCCGCCCAGTGCAGGTCGTCGAGGACCAGCACCAGTCCGTCCCGGGCGGCCAGGCCGATCAGCCGGCGGGCCGCCTGGTAGGTCCGGAACCGCCGGGCGTCCGACGCCGGTGGCACCGCGCCCGCGGGCTCCGCCCAGGTCGGTGCGGGTCGCCCGGCACGCAGTCCGCGGCGGGGTGGCTGGCCCTTCGTGAGGGCGTGCCGGAACACATGGAAGGGAACTCCTCGCTCGTCCGGCGCGCACGTCCCGACGGCCCACGGGACCGTGGGGGCGCATCGTTCCAGAGCCTCGCGGACGAAGCGGGTCTTGCCGATGCCCGGCTCTCCGACCACTTCGCAGACCATCTGCCGGCCGTGGCCGAGCGCGGCGGCCTGGGCTTTTCCGATACGCGCCAACTGTGCTCCCCGCCCGACGAAGCACGGGCCCGTTGGCGCATTTTCCAGCCCAGGTGTCATCACGCAGATCAGACGCTTTCCGGCACTCCATAGGGGATGGTCGCACTATACCGTCGGGAGCATCGGAAGATGTCGAAGATCTCGAATACGGCAGGCCTTTGTTTCACCGGATGTCGGAACGCCGATTCTTTCCGACATCGCACCACAACCCACAGAAAGGGACTGGTCACCACAATGACGGAACGATACCGACATCACTACGATTACGTGCGGCCGCGCGAACCACCCGAAGCGGTCAAATCTCTACTCCACCGTCGGCCGGCATTGTCACTTCCGCCAATCTTTGAAGGCGGATCAAAAATGGCGACCGGAAACGGATGCCGCGCCGTCGAGCCGCGCGCGACAGCGCCGGCCTCGGAACCCCGCCACCCGGAAGATCCACTTCCGGGTACCCCCGATGCATAGATCCTTCACCGTCGCATCGATAGTCGTAGACAACTTTCGCCACCGTCGATAGCCTCCATTCAGTGACACATGTCGATAAGGAGGCTCCATGCGACGGCTCATGCTCTCCTGCGCCCTGGCGGCCATCGGCACCTGGGCAACAGCCCCGGCACCCGCGACCGCCGCTCCCCGCCCGGCACCCGGCCCCGTCGCCGACGCCGTGACCGCGAAGCTTCTCGGCTCGGCCGACGCCGCCGCCCGTACGGCGGACGCGCAGCAGGCCCGGATCAGCGTCACCCGCTCGAACGGGCGGTGGGCCTTCGGCACCGCGGTGCTGCCGGCGGACCGGTCCGCCGACGCGCACCCCACCGGCTCGGTCTTCCTCGCCCGGGCCGACGCCAGGGGCTGGACCGTCGCGTTCGACGGGGAGGCCGCGTTCGGCGACCTGGCCGCCGCGTCGCCGCTGGTGAGCGAAACCGAGAAGGCCGTCTTCACCACGCCCGTCACACCGACGTACGCGGGCGGCGACTTCCGTACCGGCATGGCGCTGCCGTTCGCGGTCGGGCAGACGTGGACGCTCACCTCCGGGCCGCACGGCTGGGGCGGCGCCGCCGCGCCGTGGAGTTCGGTCGACCTCGCCGGCGGCGACCAGGTCGTCCGCGCCGCCCGGGCCGGAACCGCGTACACGATGTGCACCGGCTGGATCCGGGTCATCCACGACCGGGGCTACTCGACGGACTACTACCACCTGTGGAACAGCATCTCCGTCAACGGCGCGGGCGTCGCCCAGGGCGCGTTCCTGGGCAACACCGGCACGGATGTCACCTGCGGCGGCTCCGCCACCGGCCGGCACGTGCACTTCGGACTGCGACAGAACTCGGCGTACGTCCCGATCGCCGGGCACGGCATCGGCAAGTGGGACTTCGTCAGCGGCGCGGCGGCGTACCAGGGCGGCGCCCGGCACGGGTCCGCCTACGTCGGCGCGGGCGGCGGCGTCTACAACTACGGCGCGCTCGGCTTCAACCAGGGCGTCGTCGACGCCAACGGCGGCGGCACGCTGACCCGGCGCTCCGGACCGGGCACCGGGTACGGCGTCCTCGGGTCGGTCGCCGACGGCGCCACCGTCACCGTCTCCTGCTCCGCCAACGGCACCTCGCACACCGGCCGCTACGGCACCACGGCGCTGTGGGACCGGCTCAGCGACGGCAGCTGGGTGTCCGACGCCTACCTCTCCACCGGTGTAAACGGGCCGGTAAACGGCTGGTGCTGACCGTGCGCGTGGATCATGGCACTGCTACCTTCCGGACGCATGGACGACTCCCCTCGCTGGTACCGCCCGGTCCCTGACCTGCTGCTCCTGGTCGGCAGCGCCACCGCGCTGCTCGGCTACCTGATCCCGTGGTTCCGCGCCAGCCGCATGCACCAGTGGTCGTACTCGGGCTGGGCCTATCTGGAGACCGAGGGCGGCTGGACCTGGCTGGTCGTGGTGGCCCTGGCGATTGCCGTCCTGGCCGGCCTCTGGGCCGGGCGGAGCGTGGCGTGCGCCAAGCTCTCGGTCGGCGCGGCGGTGGCCGGGATGTTCCTCGCCGGCGCGGTGGTCGCGGTGAGCCTGGGCGCGCTGCCGGAGCGCGACAGCATCAACTGGGTCGGTGAGCTGCCGTTCGAGATGGGGATGCCGCTCATGGCGGTCGGGTTCGGGACCGTCGTCGCCGGGGCGCTGGGCACCGTACGCCGCCCGGTGCGGGAGTGACGCGACGTCACGCCGCCGGCAGGTCCACCACCCGGGTGGCCCAGCGGGCCATCAGCGCCGGGTCGTGGGTGATGACCAGGACCCCGGCGCCCTGCCGGCGCTGGTAGTCGCCGATGACGGCGGCGACGTGCGCCTGCGTGGAGGCGTCGAGCATCGCGGTGGCCTCGTCGCAGAGCAGGTAGTCCGGCCGGTGGACCAGGGCGCGGGCGAGGCAGGCGCGTTGCAGCTGCCCGTCGCTGACCGCGTGCGGGCGGCGGGTCAGCAGGTCGGTTGTCAGCCCGACCAGGTCGGCCAGTTCCGCCGTACGGGCGGCCGCCTGCTCGCGCGGCGTGCCGGTGGCACGTAGCGGCTCGGCGACGATGTCGGCGAGGCTGAGCCGCGGGTCGGTGGCGGCGCGCGGGCTCTGGAACAGAATCGCGACACGCGTGCGGACCGAGGCGGGCAGCCGGTGCCGGGCGCCCCGGACGGGACTCCCGTCGAGCGTGAGGTGCCCGCTGTCCGGTGCGTGCAGCAGGGCGAGGACGCGGGCGAGTGTGGACTTGCCGCTACCAGACGGTCCGCGCAGCCCGACCGTCTCGCCGGGGGCGATGCGCAGGTCGACCCGGTCGAGGACGCGCTGCCGGCCGTACGCGACGGAGACCTGGTGCGCGGCGAGCCCGGCGGCCGGCGCGGCGCCTGGGGCGACGGCGTCGGTGGCGTCCGGAGCCGTGACCGTCATGCCGGTACCTCCTCGCGCAGCGGATGGTGGCAGGCGACCCGGCCCGCGCCCTCGGCGTCGAGGCGGGGCACTGTCGCGCAGGTGTCGGTGGCGCGGGCGCAGCGCGGGGCGAAGGCGCAGCCGCCGGGCAGGTCGGTGAGCGCCGGCGGGTGGCCCGGCACCGGCACGAACGCGCGGTCGGGCAGCGCGTCGAGCAGCCCGGCGGTGTACGGGTGGGCCGGGTCGTCGAACAGCGCCTCGGTGGGGCGGTGTTCGACGATGCGGCTGGCGTACATCACGGCGACGGTGTCCGCGACGCGGCGTGCGGCGGCCAGGTCGTGCGTGATGAGCAGGACGGCCGCGCCGGTGTCGCAGCGGCGGCGCAGCAGGTCCAGCGTGTGGTCGACGAGCGGCCGGTCGAGGCCGGTGGTGGGTTCGTCGGCGAGCAGCACCGGCGGGTCGGGCGCGAGCGCCAGCGCGGTGGCGAGCCGCTGGGCCATGCCGCCGGACAGTTCGTGCGGGTACCGGTCCAGGTCGGCCGGGTCGAGGCCGACGTCGGCGGCGATCCGGTCGGCGGCGGCCGGCGCGTCACGGCGGGTGTGCCCGTGCGCGCGCAGCGTCTCCTCCAGCAGCTTCCGCCCGGTACGCACCGGGGTGAGCGCGGTGGCGGGACTCTGCGGGACCAGCCCGACGCCCCGGCCGCGTACGTGCCGGGCGAGGTGCCGCTCCCCCGCGCCGATCAGGTCGACGTCGTCGCGTCCCGGCGCGCGCAGGCGGGCGTGCCCGGTGACTGCGGCGTTGCGCGGCAGCAG
Organism: Micromonospora chalcea; assembly: GCF_002926165.1. Lineage (GTDB taxonomy): Bacteria > Actinomycetota > Actinomycetes > Mycobacteriales > Micromonosporaceae > Micromonospora > Micromonospora chalcea. Next base: position 73,015 of record NZ_MAGP01000176.1, read on the forward strand.
GCCGAGCAGGGCGTGCGCGAGGACGGACTTGCCGCACCCGGACTCGCCGACCACCGCCAGCAGCTCGCCGGGCCGTAGCGTGAGGCTGAGGTCGGTGACGGCGTGCACGAGCGCGTCACGCAGCCGGAAGCGGACGGTCAGCCCGTCGACGGTCAGCAGCGCCGGGGCGGTCACAGCTGCAGCTCCGCCCGTACGCGCGGGTCGAGGCGGTCGCGCCACCGGCCGGTGAGCACGGCGAGCGCCAGCGTGGCCGCCACGAGCAGCAGGCCGGGGACGATGCTGGCCCACCAGGCGCCGGTGAGCAGCGACCGCTGCCCGTCGTTGATCATGTTGCCGATCGAGGCGAGGTGCGGCGGCAGGCCGAGGCCGAGGAAGGACAGCGCGGTCTCGTGCCAGACCGCGTGCGGCACCATCAGCGTGGTCGCCAGCGCCAGGCGCGGCAGCACGTGCGGCAGCAGGTGCCGGGTGAGCACCCGGGCCCGGCTCGCGCCGCCGGAGATGGCGGCGTCCACGAACGGCCGGTTGCGCAGGCTGAGCAGCTCGGAGCGGACGATCCGGGCGGTGGACAGCCAGTGCGTCAGCGCGATGGACGCGATCACCGCGCCCAGGCTGGGGCGCAGCATCGCCACGATGAAGATGCCCAGCAGCAGGTGCGGCAGCGCGGCGACGGTGTCCACGACGCGCATGAGCGCCCGGTCGACCCAGCCGCCGACGCTGCCGGCGAGCGCGCCGACCAGCCCGCCGATGACCGCCGCGACGAGCGCCGCGACCGCGCCGACAAGCAGCGAGACGCGCAGGCCGTAGAGGCTGCGCAACGCCACGTCGCGGCCGAGGTCGTCGGTGCCGGCCAGGTTGTCGGCCGACGGCGCGAGCCGGGTACGGGAGAGGTCGACGGCGCTCTGGTCCAGCGGCCACAGGACCGGGGCGAGCAGCGCGGCGGCCACCACACCGGCGAGCACCACGACGGCGACTGTCGTGCCCGCGCTGCCGGGGCGGCGCAGGCGCCGGACGCGCGCGGGGAGGGCGAGGTCAGTCATCGAGGCGTACCCGGGGGTCGGCGGCGGCGTAGGCGAGGTCGGTGAGCAGGTTCGCGGTCAGCACCACGACGGCGGTGGCCAGGGTGGTGGCCGCGAGCAGCGGGAAGTCGGCGCCCAGCGCCGCCTCGACGGTGACCGCGCCGAGGCCGGGCAGGGAGAACACGGTCTCCACCAGGACCGCGCCGCCGACGAGTTCGGGCAGGTGCGTGCCGACCAGGGTGAGGAACGGCAGCAACGCGGTCCGCAGCGCGTGTCCGAACAGGACGACCCGGCCGGGCAGTCCCCGGGCGCGGGCGGCCAGGACGTGGTCGTCGCGCAGGCTCTCGGCGACCGCGTCACGGACGAACAGGACGAACCACGGGGCCTGGGAGATCGCCAGCACCGTCACCGGCAGCACCAGGTGCCGGGCCACGTCGGCCGGGTCGGTGCTCGTGGCGGTGATGTCGGTGAGCCCGCCGGCGGGCAGCCAGCCGAGGCTGAGGGCGAACACGGCGATCGCCGCGAGGCCGATCCAGAACACCGGCATGGACTGCACGGCGTACGCGACGGCGCGCAGCGCCCGGTCGAACCAGCCGCCACGCCGGTACGCGGCCAGCGTGCCCAGCAGCACGCTCGCCACCAGCACCAGGGCCAGCGCGGTGCCGACGAGCAGCAGCGTCCATCCGGCCCGGGAGGCCAGCACCGAGGTGACCGGCTCGTGCCGGCTCGTGGACCAGCCCAGGTCGCCGCGCAGCAGGTTGCCGACCCAGCGGGCGTACTGCACCGGCAGCGGGTCGTCGACACCCCAGTTGGCGCGGATCTGCGCCAGGTTCTCCTCGCTGGTGGTGAACGCCGCCGCGCCCGCGTACTGCTGGGCCGGGTCGATCGGGGAGGCGGCGCCGAGGGCGAACATGCCCATGCTGGTGGCGGCCAGCACCGGCACGGCGACCAGCAGCCGCCGCCGGACCACAGTGCCCGCCCCGGCCAGCCGCCGCCGTCCGGTCACGATTCCTTCGTCCAGGTGTGCACGTTCCACCAGATGCTGTTGGCGACGTCGTGCTCGTGCGGCTCGACCCGCGGCGTCACCCCGGTCACGGCGTCCTTCAGCACGTAGGTGTGCTGGAGGTAGGTGAGGAACACCCACGGCACGTCGGCGGCGAGCTGCTTCTGGAACGTGGCGTACGCGGCCTTACGGGCGGCCGGGTCGGCGTTGTCCCGGCCGGCCTGCAACGCGGCGTCGGTGACCGCCGAGCGGTACGAGCCGGGGTTGAAGAAGCCCTGCCCGGCGAAGGCCGAGCTGAACAGCTTGTAGGAGACGAAGTCCGGATCGTACGGCGTGCCGTAGCCCATGATCAGCGCGTCGCGCTTCATCCGCGGCGTGATCGCGTCCCAGGTCAGGCCCTCCGGGGTGACAGTGATCCCGACCTTCTTCGCGTCGGCGGTGACGGCCAGTGCGAGTTCCTTGCGCAGGCTGTCGGTGGCCGGGTACAGGATCGTGAACGCGGCCTGCCGCCCGTCCTTGACCCGGATGCCGTCCGGGCCGGGCTTCCACCCGGCGGCGTCCAGCTCCGCCGTGGCGGCGGCGACGTCGGCGCCGGGCTTGCCGGCGATCGTCGGCTCGGCGTACTCCGACGTGGGCGGCACCGGCCCGAACGCGGGCTCCCCCGCGCCGCCGAGCACGCCGGTCACCATGGCCTGCCGGTCCACCGCGACGTTCAGCGCCTTCCGGATCGCGGGGTCGCCGGTGACCGGGTTGCCCATCGGCAGCATGACGCCCCGGTAGTCGGCGGTCGGCACCTTGTGCACCCGGTAGCCGTCGCGGCTCTCGAAGCCGGAGGCGAGCTTCGGCGCCAGCTCCGCCGCGTCGAACTCGCCGGCCCGCATCCGCTGGGCGCGGACGTTGTCGTCGGCGACGAACGCCACCACCACGCCCGAGTTCGCCGGTTTGCCGTCCCAGTACGTCTCGTTCGCCGCGAGCACGAGCCGGTCACCCGGGGTCCAGGAGGTGAACCGGTACGGGCCGGTGCCGACCGGCTTGCGGTTGAAGGTCGCCTTGTTGATGTCCTGCCCGGCGAACGCCTTCGCCGGGACGATCCCCAGCGCCAGCCGCTGCAGGAACGGCGCGTACGCGTACTTCAGCGTGAACACGACCGTCGCCGGGTCGGGCGCGGCGACGGAGGCGAGCATGTCCAGATCGGACCGCAGCGTGGAGTCGACGGCCGGGTCGAGCACCGCCTGGTAGGTGAACACCACGTCCTGTGCGGTCAGCGGGCTGCCGTCGTGGAACAGCACGCCTTCGCGCAGCTTCGCGGTGACTGTCTTCCCGTCCGCTGAGACGGTGGGCAGCTCGCGGGCCAGGGCGGGCACCAGGTCGTTGCGGGCGTCCCGGGCGACCAGCCCGTCGAAGATCAGCGACGCGCCGTCGACGCCGTAGTTGAGCACCGGGTTGAGCGTGTCCGGCTCGCCCGCGGTGGCGACCACGAGCGTGCCGGAGTTGCCCGGGCCACCGGTCGACGCCGTGGGTGACGAGCAGCCGGCGACGACGAGCAGGGCGGCGGCGAGCACCGCTGCCACGCGTACGGGCTTGGGTCTGATCGCCACCGGCAACCCCTCGAACACTCGTCTGCGGATGGCAGCCGGGCGGGCGCTCCGGCGAGGATCGATCATCGCGTGCCCGAGCGCCCGCTACCGCCACTCTTCTGTAGTTGCCAACTATATGCAATACCGGCCGGTCGATGGCGGTGACCCGCCGGCCCCCGGTCTCGCTCACAAGGCGGCCGCGCTGCCCGCTGAATATGCTCAAGGGGTGGAGGACAGCGAGCAGGCGGTGCTGACCGGGATGTTGCAGTCGGCGGAGGACGCCGCCCCGGTGCAGGCGGTCGAGGCCGTCACCGGCGTCATCGCCACGGCGCTGAACGCGCGCGGCGTCTCGCTGCTGATCGCCGACCTCAGCGGTCGCGCGCTGGTGCGGCTGACCCACCAGCCGGACGGCGGCGGCGCCGGGCGACGCCACGGCGAGGAGGAGGCCGAGGTCCTCCCGTTCGACGGCGGGCCCTACGAACGCGCCCTCCGTCAGCAGGCCCCCGAGGTCGTCCCCGGCGACGGCACGTGGACCGTGCTGGCGCCGGTCACCGACCGCGGTGAGGCGATCGGCCTGCTGGAGATCGACCTGCCCGACGAGCCGGACGGCGACGTGGTGAACTGGGTCGCCCGTACCGCGCACGCGCTGGCGTTCGTGGTCATCGCCAACCGCAGGCACACCGACCTGTTCGAGTGGGGACAGCGCACCACCCCCTTCACCCTCTCCGCCGAGATCCAGCGCCGCCTGCTGCCCGCCTCGTTCACCTGCGAGGCCGGCGCCTTCGCTCTCTCCGGCTGGCTGGAACCCGCCGCGAGCGTCGGCGGCGACACCTTCGACTACAGCCTGGCCCGGGACCTGCTGCACCTCAGCGTCACCGACGCGATGGGCCACGGCGGGGCGAGCGCGCTCACCGCCACCCTCGGCGTGGGCAGCCTGCGCAACACCCGCCGGCGCGGCCTCGGTCTCGTCGCGCAGGCCGAGGAGGCCAACCGGGCGGTCGCGGAGCACGCCAACGTACGCGGCGCGTACGTCACCGCCGTGCTGGGCCGTATCGACCTGACCACCGGGCGCTGCGAGCTGCTGAACGCGGGGCACGTCCCGCCGCTGCTGGTCCGGGACGGCCGGGTCGTACCCGTGGAACTGCCGGGCAACTTCCCGTTCGGGATGTTCCCCGGCGAGAGCTACCGCAGCGCGGAGCTACCGCTGCTGCCCGGCGACCGGCTGGTGGTGGTCACCGACGGCATGCGCGAACGCAACGCCGCGGACCTCGACCTGGCCGCCGCCCTGCTCCGCCTCGCCCACCTGCATCCCCGCGAGGCGGTCCGGGCACTGTCCGACGCGGTGCTGGAGATCGCCGGGCCGGCTCTGGCCGACGACGCCACACTGCTCGTCGTCGACTGGTACGGCGGCCACGGGCCACGCCGCAGCACCGCCGGCGCGGACAGCGCCCGCGTCAGCCCGGACGAGGAGCGCTCAGCGCACCGCCGTCGGTGAGCCGTCCTCGGCCTCGCGGACCGTGCCGAAGCGCGGGATGACGCGGTCCACCGAGGTGATCGAGAAGACGTTGCGGATCGACTGGCGTACGACGGCCAGACCGAGCCAGCCGTCGCGCTCCCGCAGGTTCTTGTAGACGAGCACCAGCGCGCCCAAGCCGCTGGAATCCACGAATCCGACCTGGGTCAGGTCGACGACCACCGTCCGCGCACCGGTCTCCACCACCTCGAGCAGCCGGTCACGCAGCTGAGGCGCGCTGGCCATGTCCAGATCGCCGACGACCTCGATCACCGGGCCGACGCGCCCCTGCCGGGTCGTCACCGAGAACTCCACCACGCCCCCTCAACCGCGCCGCCGACGGCACCACACTTCTACCCACCGTGCCAGAAATGCGCCCTGATCGCCTCCCGTGGGTTCACGTTCGCTCAGCGGTCCCACCGCGAAGTGGTGGACGACACCTCAGTGCCGGTCGAGCCAGATCACGATCCACGCCATCCTGTCCGCGCGGCAGGAGGCCGCGTCCCGCTGACCGGATGCGCGCGTGGGCGGGCGTGCCTGAACTACCCTCGCGCCCGTGAACACTGTGGAGATCGATGCGCCAGTCGTCGGTGTGACCGTCTACCCGGACCGCGCGCGGGTCACCCGCCGGGGTGGCCTCCGGCTCGCCGCAGGGGAACATCGGGTACGCGTCGCGCCGCTCCCGCTGGGCCTGCAGCGGGACTCGATCCGGGTGGGCGGTCACGGCCCGGCCACCGTGCTCGGTGTCGACGTGACCGCCCACCGGCAGGCCCGCAGCACCGACGCGCAGGTCGTCGAGCTGGAACGGCGGCGGCGGGAACTCGCCGACGAGGTGGCCGAGGTCGAGGACACGGACGCGATCGAGGCCCAGCGCGGCGAGTTCCTCACCCGGCTGGCCGAGCGCGCCGGTGGCACGTACGCCCGGGCCCTGGCCGCCGGCGACGCGGCCCCGGCCGACGTCGCGGCCTTCACCGAGTCGGTGTCCGGACAGCTCGCCGAGTCCCGGGCCGGGCGGCGCGGGCTGGCCCGGCGGCGCACCGACCTGGCGGAGGAGCTGGCCGCCGTCGACCGCGAGCTGGCGGCGGCGCGCGGCAAGCGGACGCCGGACCGGCTGGCCGCCGAGGTGTCGGTCTCGGTGGACGCCGACGACGCCGAGGTGGAGCTGGAGCTGACCTACCTGGTGGACGGCGCCCGCTGGACCCCCTCCTACGACCTGCGGCTGGTCGGCGACACCATGACCGTCACCTGGTTCGGGCTGGTCAGCCAGGACACCGGGGAGGACTGGCCGGAGTGCGAACTCCTGCTCTCCACCGCCCGCCCGGCGGCGGCGAGCGGCGTACCCGAACTGTCGCCCTGGTATCTCGACCGGCTCCGCCCGCAGCCGCCGCTCGACGTGTCGGCCGCGTCGTTCGACGGGACGTTGCCACCCCCGGCGCCCGGCGCGGCGCCGCCGCCGGGCCGGGCCGGCGCGGCCCGGTCGGCGGCGGTCCGGCCGGCCGTGCGGGAGAACGTGGCCGAGGTCGAGCAGGGCGTCACGGCGGCGACCTACCGGCCCGCCCGGCCGGTGGTGGTGCCGGCCGACGGCAGCGCGCACCGGGTGACGGTCGCGGCGCTGGAGCTGCCGGCCCGGCTGGACCACGTCAGCGTGCCGGTACGTGCCGCCGAGGCGCACCTGCGGGCTACGGTACGCAACACGTCCGACCACACGCTGCTGCCCGGCCCGGCGTCGGTGTTCCACGGCGCGGACTTCGTCGCGGCGACGCGGTTGACCATGTGGGCGCCGGGCGAGGAGACCGAGCTGGCGCTGGGGGTCGACGACCGGGTACGGGTGGAGCGGAAGCTGCACCGGCGTACCGAGAGCAGGGCGACGCTCGGGTCGACGCGGCGGCGGGAGATGGAGTACCGGATCACTGTCGCGAACCACACGCCCCGCCCGGCCACTGTCGAGGTGCGCGACCAGTTGCCGGTTTCCCGGGACGAGTCCGTGGTGGTACGCGAGACGACGCTGACGCCGCCGCCCGCCGAGCGTACGGAGCTGGGCGAGCTGACCTGGCGGCTGTCGCTCGCGCCGGGCGAGAGCGGCGAGATCGCGCTGGGCTTCCGGGTGGAGCTGGCCAAGGGCGTCGAGCTGACCGGCTGGCGGGAGTAGCCGCAGGCGTTAGGAAGGGCCCCTTCTTATGCAGAATGCGTTAAGAAGGGGCCCTTCCTTCGCTCCGGTCAGACGCGGCGACGACCGTACAGGCCGGCGAAGATCGCGACGCCGATGGCCGCGAAGCCGACCTGGAGCGCCAGCTCGATCCAGTCGATGCCGGGAGTGTCGGCGACGCCGAACGCGCCGGCCACCAGGGTGCCGACGAGCGCGGCGACCACACCGATGAGCAGGGTCAGCCAGATCGGGATGTTCTGCTTGCCCGGCACCACCAGGCGCCCGAGCGCACCGATGACCAGGCCGATGATGAGCGCGGTGAAGAAGCCCGTGATCTCCACGAGAGGCGTCCCTTCCCTCGGATGTGTTGGCGCCTCGCTGGTTGCCCCGATCAACCGTCCGGCCAAACGTACGGTCCGATTTCGTCACAGAACTGTCATGACCGGGCCGGTCAGTGCTCCGAGTGCTGGCGGCGGCGCGGCGCGCCGGGCGGCTCGTCCCGGTCGATGCGCAGTTCCCGCTCCAACTCGGCGATGACCATGCGCAGGTCGTCCAGGCGCTGACTGATCGCGATCCGGTCCACCTCGTCCGGTATCCCGTCGCCGTCTTCGTCGTAGTCCGGCGCCAGCCCCTCGGTCATCTCCAGCCGGCGCGCCTCCTCCATCGAGTTGACGATGACCGCGATGAGGATGTTCAGCAGCAGGTTGACCGCGATCATCACGAAGCTGACGTAGTAGAGAAGCGTCCACGGTGACACCTCAAGGCCCTGTTCCAGCAGGTCCGGCAGCGTCTCCAGGGACAGCAGCACGAACAGCGTGACGAGGGAACGGCCGATGTCGCCGTACTGCTCGGGGTAACGGTCGCCGAAGATCAGCCAGCCGGCCATGCCGTACACGTAGAGCGTGACGGCGGCGAGCGCGAGGAACCCGGCGACGCCGGGCAGGCTGCGCCACAGCGCCGTGACGATGGTCCGCAGGCCGGGCGAGAAGCGGACCAGCCGCAGCACCCGGGCGACCCGGATGAACCGCAGCACGCCCGAGTCGCCGTGCAGTCCCGGGATGAAGATGGCCGCGGTGACCAGCAGGTCGAAGACGTTCCAGCCGTGCCGGAAGAAGTCCTGCGGACGGCGGCCGTACGCGAGGATCCGGATGGTGATCTCCACGACGAAGGCGGCCCGGAACATCAGCTCCGTCCACCGCAGCACCGGCCCGGCGGCGCCCAGGTTCGGGTACGTCTCGATACCCAGCACCACTCCGTTGGCCATGATGAGCACCACGATGGCCACCTCGAACGGCCGGGACGCGACGAGCCGGGCACAGTGGCCCGCCAGCCCTCGCCTCCCCGTGCTCGTCCGGCGACCGCCGCGCGGGGTCGGCACCGTGTCCCCGATCAGCGCCTACCTCCACGACACGAGGTCCGGGCAACGTACGGACGACGGGGGGTAGTCACCCGGACACTTTAGTGGATCACCGACGGCGCGCGGTCACGGCCGAGGCCCGGCCGGCCCGGCTCACAGCCAGCCGCGGCGCTTGAACAGCAGATAGAGCGCGCCGCAGACGGCGAGCATCAGGGCGAGCGCGAACAGATAGCCGTACCGCCAGCCCAGCTCCGGCATGTGCCCGAAGTTCATCCCGTACACGGTGCCGATCAGGGTCGGCGCGAACAGGATGGCGGCCCAGGCGGAGACCCGCTTGATCTCCTCGTTCTGCTCGAAGCTGGCGGCGGTCAGGCTGCGCATCTCCTCGTTCTGCGCCTGCGAGACCAGCGTGGCGTTGACGGTGAGGATGTTCTGGAGCAGGTGCCGGAACCCGTCCACCCGCTCCACCACCTGGGTGAGGTGGTCGGCCACGTCGCGCAGCCGACGGCGCAGCTCCTCGTCCGTGCCGTACTTGTCGAACCCGTGTGCCAGCTCGTCCACCACCTTCAGCAGCGGGCGGGCGGCCCGCTGGAACTGGATCACCTCGCGGCTCAGCTCGTAGATGCGGCGGCTGGCGTTCGGGTCGCCGCCGAACACCTCGGTCTCGACCTCGTCGATGTCGTTCTCCAGCCCGGCCACCACCGGCGCGTAGCCGTCCACCACCCGGTCGAGCACGGCGTAGAGCACCGCTTCCGGGCCGAGCGCGAGCACGTTCGGCTCGGCCTCCAGCCGCCGTCGTACGCCGGCCAGGTCGGGCGTGCCACCGTGCCGCACGGTGATCACGAATCCGGGCCCGAGGAACAGGTGCAGCTCGGCGAACTCGACCGCGTCCCGCTCGTCCAGGTAGCGGGCGGCGCGCAGCACCACGAACAGGGTGTCGCCGTAGCGTTCCAGCTTGGGGCGCTGATGGGCGTTGATCGCGTCCTCGACGGCCAGGTCGGGGAGCTGGAACTCGGCGGCGAGCGAGGCGATCTGCTCGCGGCCCGGCCGGAGCAGCCCGATCCAGGCCATCGCGTCGTCGAGCTGCTGCAGGCAGCGGTACGTGTCGGCGAGGCTGACCGGCGACGCCCGCCGTACCCCGCCGACGTAGACGCCGCTGTCGACCAGCCCGTCGGGGCGCTCCGGCAGCGCCGCGCCGGCGTCGATGGCGTGTTCGTCCAGTTGCCGGCCGAACCCCTCCGAGGACCGGTTGCCCGCCATGCCCCTCCCCCGCAGCCCGACCGGCTCGCCGAGTCCCCCGCCGAGGCGGTCGCAAACGTCAGGGGCGGTAGCGGTAGCCCATCCCCGGCTCGGTGATCAGGTGCCGGGGCCGGGCCGGGTCGTCCTCCAACTTGCGCCGCAACTGGGCCATGTACTGCCGCAGGTAGTTCGTCTCCTGGTGGTACTCCGGCCCCCACACGTCGTGCAGCAGCTGGCGCTGGCTGACCAGCTTGCCCGGGTTGCGCAGCAGCTTCTCCAGCATCGCCCACTGGGTGGGGGTCAGCTTGACCTCGACGCCGTCGTCCCGGGTGACGGTCCGGTCGGCCAGGTCGACCGTGTTGCGGCCGATCCGCAGCGCTGGCACGGCGGGCGTGGCCGGGGCGAGCCGCCGGGTCACCGCCCGGATGCGGGCGAGCAGCTCGTCCACCCCGAACGGCTTGGTGACGTAGTCGTCGGCGCCCGCGTCGAGCGCGGCCACCTTGTCCTCGCTGCCGGCCCGGCCGGAGAGCACGATGATCGGCACGGCGGTCCAGCCGCGCAGGCCCCGGATCACCTCGGTGCCGTCCAGATCCGGCAGGCCCAGGTCGAGCACCACCAGGTCCGGCGGGTGCCCGGCGGCGGCCTTGAGCGCGGCGGCGCCGCTGCCTGCTACCTCCACGTCGTAGCCCCGGGCGCGCAGGTTGATCCGCAGGGCGCGCAGGATCTGCGGCTCGTCGTCGACGACCAGGATCCGGGTCATTCCTGCGGCCCTTCCGCGTGCGGGGCGGCCGGCAGCCGCAACACCATGGTGAGTCCGCCGCCGGGCGTGGTCTCCGGGGTGATGCTGCCACCCATCGCCTCGGCGAGGCCCCGGGACAGCGCCAGCCCGAGGCCGACGCCGGTCTGGTTGTCCCGGTCGCCGAGGCGCTGGAACGGCAGGAAGACGTGCTCCCACTGGTCCTCCGGGATGCCCGGCCCGGTGTCGATCACCCGCAGCTCGACCTGCCCGGCGTGCGCGCTGCCGGTGATCGTCGGCGGGCGGCCGGGCGGGCTGTGCCGCAGCGCGTTCGACACCACGTTTACCAGCACGCGCTCCAGCAGGCCCGGGTCGGCCAGCGCCGCCGGCAGGTCGGCCGGGATGTCCGTGGTCACCTCGGCCGCCGCCGGGCCCAGTTCGTCGAGGGCCCGGGGTACGGCATCCTCCAGCCCGATCGCGGTGGTGGTGACGCCCAGCGCGCCGGCCTGCAGGCGGCTCATGTCGAGCAGGTTCGCCACCAGCCGGCCCAGCCGGTCCAGCGACTCGTCGGCGGTGGCCAGCAGTTCCTCCCGGTCGTCCGGGTCGAACTCGACGTCGTGGCTGCGCAGGCTGCTCACCGCGGCCTTGGCCGACGCCAGCGGCGTACGCAGGTCGTGGCTGACCGCCGCGAGCAGCGCGGTGCGCATCCGGTCGGCGGCGGCCAGCGGGCGGGCGGTGGCGGCCTCCTCGGCCAGCCGTTCCTGGCGCAGCGCGACGGCGGCCTGCGCGGCGAACGCCTCCACCACCCGGCGGTCGGCCGCCTCCAGCCGCCGGCCGGCGAGCACCACGCTGAGCCGGTCGTCGACCGGCACCACCGTCTCGCCCGCGCCCGGGCTACCGGGCGGCCGCTCGCCGACGCTCGCCACCACCCGCCAGGCGTCCGCGTCCCGGGCGCGCGCCGGGCGTCCGCCGGCCTCGTCGGTCAGCTCCAGCACGCTCACCGCGCGCAACCCGAACGTCTCCCGCAGCCGGTCCAGCAGGGCGGGCAGCGGCCGCTCGCCGCGCAGCACGCTGCCCGCGACGGTGGCCAGGGTCTGCGCGTCGGCGGAGGCCCGGGCCGCCTCCCGGGTACGCCGGGCCGCCACGTCGACCACCCAGCTCACCGCGATGGCGACACCGACGAACACGCCGAGGGCGAGCAGGTTGTCCGCCTCGGCGATGGTCAGCGTCCGGTACGGCGGGGTGAAGAACCAGTTGAGCAACAGCGAGCCGCCGAGCGCGGCGACCAGCGCCGGCCAGAGCCCGCCGACCAGCGCCACGCCCACCACACCGGCGAGGAACAGCAGGATGTCGTTTGTGAGGGTGAGGTCGGGCAGCGTCCGCAGCAGCAGCGTGAGCAGGGGCATGCCGAGCACGGCGAGCGCGTACCCGATCAGTCGCCGGCGTCGCGACAGCGCGGCGGGCACCGACGTGCCCCGGCGCCCGCGGCCCGCCTCGGGGTGGGTGACCAGGTGCACGTCGATCGGGCCGGACAGCGCGGTGGTGGTCACCCCGACGCCCCGGGCGAACACCTGCGCGAACCGGCCCCGGCGGCTCGCGCCGAGCACGAGCTGGGTGGCGTTGACGCCCCGGGCGAAGTCCAGCAGTGACGCCGGGATGTCGGTGCCGAGCACCTGGTGGTACGTGCCGCCGAGGCTCTCCACCAGCACCCGCTGCCGGGCCAGCTGGGCCGGGTCGGCGCCGGCCAGCCCGTCGCTGCGGGCGACGTGCACGGCGAGCAGGTCGGCGCCCTTGCTGCGGGCGGCGATCCGGGCGGCCCGGCGGATCAGCGTCTCACCCTCCGGGCCGCCGGTCAGCGCGACGACCACCCGTTCCCGCGCCTCCCAGGTGTCGGAGATGCCCTGCTGGGCCCGGTACGCGTCGAGCTGCTCGTCGACCTTGCCGGCCAGCCAGAGCAGCGCCAGTTCGCGCAGCGCGGTGAGGTTGCCGACCCGGAAGTAGTTGCCGAGCGCGGCGTCGATCTTGTCGGGCCGGTAGATGTTGCCGTGCGCCATCCGGCGGCGCAGCGCCTCCGGCGTCATGTCCACCAGCTCGACCTGCTCGGCGGCGCGGACCACCTGGTCCGGCACGGTCTCCCGCTGGGTGGTGCCGGTGATCTGCGCGACCACGTCGTTGAGCGACTCCAGGTGCTGCACGTTGACCGTGGACAGCACGCTGATGCCGGCGTCGAGCAGCTCCTGCACGTCCTGCCAGCGCTTCTCGTGCCGGGAGCCGGGCACGTTGGTGTGGGCCAACTCGTCCACCACGACGACCTCGGGCCGCCGGGCCAGCACGGCGTCCAGGTCCATCTCGGTGAACTCGACGCCCCGGTACGTCATCGGGCGGCGCGGCACCACCTCCAGGTCGCCGATCATCTCGGCGGTGTGCCGGCGCCCGTGCGTCTCGACCAGGCCGATCACCACGTCGGTGCCGCGCTCGGCCCGGCGCTGGGCCTCCTCCAGCATCGCGTACGTCTTGCCGACGCCCGGGGCGGCCCCGAGATAGATCCGCAGTTCACCCCTGCCCACAGCGTCCATCCTCCCTGAGTGCAAGGAAGGGCCCCCTGTTAACGCCTCGCGAGGTGAAGGGGGCCCTTCTTAACACTTCCGTCAGCGCGCCGGGAACGCCTCGTCCAGCGCGAGGTTGAGTTCCAGCACGTTCACCCCCGGCTCGCCCATGAAGCCCAGCGCCCGGCCGGTGGTGTGCTCGGCGACCAGCCGCCGTACCGCCGCCGGGTCCGCACCGCGCTCCCGCGCCACCCGGGCCACCTGGATCCGGGCGTACGCCGGGGAGATGTGCGGGTCGAGGCCGCTGCCGCTGGCGGTGACCGCGTCGGCCGGTACGGCGGGCCGGGCCGGGGCGTCCCCGCGGACCGGGGTGACGATGCCGCCCTCGGCCACGTAGTCGTCGCCGGGCCGCGCCGCCTCCACCGGTACGCCCTGCCAGGTGGTGACGAACGGCGTCGCGGGCGCAGCCTGGTTGACGCTCACCACGCGGGTGATCCGGCCGGTGAGCCCGTCGGCGCGGAACACGGCGAGCACCGCGCCCACCCCGTCCGGCGTGCAGTACGGGCGCCGCCCGTCCACGCCGTCCAGTTCGCCGACCGCCTTGCTGCGGGCGCAGACCTGGGTGAGCAGGCTCGACGTGGAGTCGGCGGGGTCGGCGGAGAGCGTGTCCACCACGCTCTCCGGGCCGAGGTTGCCGGCCGCGGTGGCGGTCGGGTCGTAGCCGTCCCCGGCGGCCGACGGGCGGGACTGGAAGTAGCGCGGGACCGGGTTGCCGTCCGCGTCGGTGAACGACTGGCCGATCAGCGAGCTGCCGACGGTACGGCCGTCGACGGTGAGCAGTGACCCGTCGGCCCTGCCGTCGAGGCCTGGGAGCCGGCCGGCGGCGACCAGGGCGAGCGGGTAGAGCAGGCCGAGCAGCACGGTGAAGACGAGCACCGCGCGCAGGGCGGCCAGGTGCTGGGAGAGCCAACTGGGAAGGCGCATCACGAGATCCTCGGGACGAACTGGACGAGCAGGTCGATGAGCTTGATGCCGACGAACGGCACCACGATGCCGCCGAGGCCGTAGAGCCACAGGTTGCGGCGCAGCAGCGCGGACGCGCTGGCCGGGCGGTACCGCACACCGCGCAGGGCCAGCGGGATCAGCGCCACGATGACTATCGCGTTGAAGATGACGGCGGAGAGGATCGCCGACTCGGGGCCGGCCAGGCGCATGATGTTCAGCCGGTCCAGCGACGGGTAGATGCCGGCGAACATGGCCGGGATGATCGCGAAGTACTTCGCGATGTCGTTGGCGATGCTGAACGTCGTCAGCGCGCCCCGGGTGATCAGCAACTGCTTGCCGATCTCCACGATCTCGATCAGCTTGGTCGGGTCGGAGTCGAGGTCGACCATGTTGCCGGCCTCCTTCGCGGCCGACGTGCCGGTGTTCATGGCGACGCCGACGTCCGCCTGGGCCAGCGCGGGCGCGTCGTTCGTGCCGTCGCCGGTCATGGCGACGAGCCGGCCGCCCTCCTGCTCCTTCTTGATCAGGGCGAGCTTGTCCTCCGGCGTGGCCTCGGCGAGGAAGTCGTCCACGCCCGCCTCGTCGGCGATCGCCTTCGCGGTACGCGGGTTGTCGCCGGTGATCATCACGGTGCGGATGCCCATCCGGCGCATCTCGTCGAAGCGCTCCCGCATGCCGGCCTTCACCACGTCCTTGAGGTGGATGACGCCGAGCGCCCGGGCCGGTTCGCCCGTCACGTGCTCGGCCACCACCAGCGGCGTACCGCCGGTGCCGCTGATCGCGTCGACCAGTTCACCGACCTGTTCGGTCGGGTGGCCGCCGTTGTCGCGTACCCACTTCATCACCGCGGCGGCGGCGCCCTTGCGGACGTGCCGGACGCCGCCGCCGGCGTCGAGGTCGACGCCGCTCATCCGGGTCTGCGCGGTGAACGGCACGAACGTGGCGTGCGGGATGAGGCCGGGCTCGCGCTCGCGCAGCCCGTACTCGTTCTTCGCGAGCACCACCACCGAGCGGCCCTCGGGGGTCTCGTCGGCCAGGCTGGACAGCTGCGCCGCGTCGGCGAGCGTGGCCGCGTCGACCCCGGTCACCGGCAGGAACTCGGCGGCCTGCCGGTTGCCGAGCGTGATCGTGCCGGTCTTGTCCAGCAGCAGCGTGTTGACGTCGCCCGCCGCCTCGACCGCCCGGCCGCTCATCGCCAGCACGTTGCGCTGCACGAGCCGGTCCATGCCGGCGATGCCGATAGCGGACAGCAGCGCGCCGATGGTGGTCGGAATGAGACAGACCAGCAGCGACACGAGTACGACGCCGGTGACGCCGGAGTCGGTGATCGCCGCGGTGTCCGGCGCGGCGGCCTGGTAGCCCTTCGCGAAGATCGCCATGGGCTGGAGCGTGACGACGGCGAGCAGGAAGACGATCGTCAGCGCGGCCAGCAGGATGTTCAGCGCGATCTCGTTCGGCGTCTTCTGCCGGTTGGCGCCCTCGACCAGCGCGATCATCCGGTCGATGAAGCTCTCGCCCGGCTTCTGGGTGATCCGCACGACGATCCGGTCGGAGAGCACCCGGGTGCCGCCGGTGACCGCGCTGCGGTCGCCGCCGGACTCCCGGATCACCGGGGCGGACTCGCCGGTGATCGCCGACTCGTCGACGCTGGCGATGCCCTCCACCACGTCGCCGTCACCGGGAATGACCTGCCCGGCCTCGACCAGGACGACGTCACCCTGGCGCAGTTGCGGCGCGGGCACCGCCTCGTCCCGGTACGCGTTCGCGGCGGCGCCCGGTGTCCAGCCGACCAGGCGGGTGGCGACGGTGTCCTGCTTGGCCCGGCGCAGCGTGTCGGCCTGCGCCTTGCCACGCCCCTCGGCGACCGCCTCGGCCAGGTTCGCGAAGATCACCGTGAGCCAGAGCCAGACCGTGATCGCCACGGCGAACACCGACGGGTCGGTCACCGCGAGCACAGTGGTGAACAGCGCGCCGATCTCCACGATCAGCATCACCGGGTTGCGCCAAAGCGTGCGTGGGTCGAGCTTGCGCAGCGCGTCCGGCAGCGACGCGATCAGCTGGCGAGGGTCGAGCAGCCCGCCGCCGACCCGGTCGTCGCGGCGCCCCGGCGTACCGGCCACCGGCGCTTCGGCGGTCTGCACAGGTGCTGTCATGTCCTTGTCTCTCATGGTGGTCACAGCCCTTCGGCCAGCGGGCCGAGCGCGAGCGCGGGAAGGAAGGTGAGCGCGACGAGGACCACCGTGACGCCGACGACCATGCCGACGAACAGCGGCCGGTGGGTCGGCAGGGTGCCCTCGGAGGCGGGTGTGGGTTGCTGGCGGGCCAGTGAGCCGGCCAGCGCGAGCACGAAGATGATCGGCAGGAACCGGCCGAGCAGCATGCAGAGCCCGAGCGCGGTGTTCCACCACGGCGTGTTCACGGTGATGCCGGCGAACGCGGAGCCGTTGTTGTTGCTGGCCGACGTGAACGCGTAGAGCACTTCGGACAGCCCGTGCGGCCCGACGTTCAGCGCTGTCGAGGCGTTGCCGGTGGCGAACGCTGCGGCGGTGCCGGTGAGCACCAGCGCCGGGGTGATCAGGAAGTACATCGAGGCGAACTTGATCTCGCGCGAGCCGATCTTCTTGCCCACGTACTCCGGGGTGCGCCCGACCATCAGGCCGGCCACGAAAACCGTGATCACCGCGAGGATCAGCAGCCCGTACAGGCCGGCGCCGACGCCGCCGGGGGCGACCTCGCCGAGCATCATGTTGCCCAGCGTCATCATGCCGCCCAGGGCGGTGTACGAGTCGTGGAACGAGTTGACGGCGCCGGTCGACGTGAGCGTGGTGGCCGCCGCGAACGTGGCCGAGTTCGACACGTCGAAGCGCACCTCCTTGCCCTCCAGCGCCGCACCGACCGCCTGCGGCACCGTGCCGTCGCCGGTCAGCTCGAAGACGTTGGTGAGGGTGATGCTGGCGAGCGCCAGGATCGCCATGACGGCGACGATCGCGTAGCCCTGCCGCTTCTGCCCCACCATCCGGCCGAAGACCCGGGGCAGGCTGAACGGGATCACCAGGATCAGGAAGATCTCCAGCCAGTTCGTCCACGCGGTCGGGTTCTCGAACGGGTGGGCGCTGTTGACGTTGTAGAAGCCGCCGCCGTTGGTGCCCAGCTCCTTGATGACCTCCTGGCTCGCCACCGGTCCGCCGGTGATCGTCTGGGCGCCGCCGGTCAGCGTGGTCACGTCGGTGCCGCCGGAGAGGTTCTGCACCACGCCGCCGAGCATCAGCGCGAGCGCGCCGAGCACCGCGATCGGCAGCAGGATCCGCAGCGTGACCCGGGTCAGGTCGACCCAGAAGTTGCCCAGCTCGCCGGTGCGGCTACGGGCGAAGCCCCGGACCAGCGCCACCGCCACGGCGATGCCGACGGCGGCCGAGACGAAGTTCTGCACCGCCAGCCCGGCCATCTGGACCAGGTGGCCCATCGTCGACTCACCCGAGTACCACTGCCAGTTCGTGTTGGTCACGAACGACACAGCGGTGTTCCAGGCGCCGTGCGGCACCACCGGGTCGAAGCCCAGCGAGAGCCACAGGTGGTTCTGCAGCCGCTGGAACGCGTACAGGAACAGCAGGGAGACGGCCGAGAAGGCCAGCACCGAGCGGGCGTACACGCCCCAGGTCTGCTCGGCGGCCGGGTCGACCCCGACCAGGCGGTAGATCCCCCGCTCGACGCGGGACGACCGGGTTCCGGCCACCACGCGGTACATGTGGTCGCCGAACGGCCGGTGCACGGCGACCAGCGCCACCACCAGCGACAGGACGAAGAGCACGCCGGCTGTGGTCATGCTCATCAGAAGCGCTCCGGGAACAGCAGGGCGACGACCAGGAACACGCCCAACCCGATCGCCAGCACCAGGCCGACGGCGTTGACGGCGCTCACAGCTTCTCCACGCCCCTCACCACGAGGGCGAGAGCCGCGAACAGCCCCACCGTCAGCAACACGAACAGCACGTCAGACACGGCTGATCTCTCCTAGCGGAAGATGTCCTCGCGACCGCCTCCCGGCCGCGCCGGGCAATCACAACGCCGTATCCGCCGGACCGACAGGGGTCTTGACGCGACCATCACGTGCGACGGCGGTTTCTTGACGCGCTTTTCACGCCGCCTCCGTGGGCGGTGATCCGGGTCACCGGACGGGCCTCGGCCCCGATCGACCGGAGGTGCCGGTAGCCGGTGCCGAGCACCGCGGCGAACCCGATCGGCACGGCCTGGGACCAGGCGTCACCCGGGCCGGTCAGCTCGCCGTAGCGGTGGGCGAGGAACCCGACGAAGACCGCCGCACCCAGCGCGGCCACCGCCGCGACCGCGCGCAGATCGGCCACCACAGCGGCGTACGCCCCGACGACGCCCGCCATCACCAGGACCCGCCCGGGCCGCTCGTCGGGTGTGAACACCCCGGCCGCCACCAGCGCCGCGCCGACCACCACGACGGCGCCGGCGGCCACCCGGAATCCGGTGCACCCGTCCGCCCGTTCTCGTCCCATGTCCGCCTCCCGCGTCGGTACGTCCCTCGCGGGCCATACCAGCCGGGCCGGGTGGGCACGGTCGACGGCTTTGACGGATCCGGTACGGGCGGGCCGGGACTTTTCACGCCGCCTTCACGGACCGCCCGGCGCGGGGACCGTGACGGGCCGGTCCGCCGCCTACGCTGGCCCGGTGACCACCGAACTGACCATGCTGTCGGACGTGGTCTGCCGAGGTGTGCCGGTGGGCGGCGCCCGGCTGCGCGCGCTGCTGGCCCTGCTGGCCGGCCGGCTCGGGTCCGGCTGCGGCACCGGCGCGCTCGTCGACGCGCTCTGGCCGGACGATCCGCCCCGGCATCCGGTGAAGGCGTTGCAGATCCTGGTCTCCCGGGCCCGCGCCGAGCTGGGCGCCGACCTGATCGTCCGGACCGCCACCGGTTACCGGCTGGCGCTCACCGACGCGCAGGTGGACGCGGCGGCGGTGCTGCGGCACGCGGCGGCGGCGGCCCGGCACGCCCGCGCGGGTGCGCACGCCCCCGCACTCGCCGAGGCGGAGGCGGGACTCGCGTACTGGGCCGGTCCGCCCGGCGATGACCCGGGCGAGCACGATCCGCTCACCGCGTTGCGCGCGGACCGGGCCGCCACGTACCGGGAACTGTCCCGGGCGCGGGCGCTCGCGTTGTCCCGGCTCGGACGGCCCGCGGAGGCACTGGCCGGTCTCGACGCGCTGGCCGCCGGAGGTCCGCAGGACGAGGAGGTGCTGGCCGAACTGCTCCGGTGCGAGGCAGCGGTGACGAGCCGGTCGGCGGCGCTGACGCGGTACGAGGACTACCGCCGCTCGCTCCGCGACGAGCTGGGCGCCGAGCCGGGAGCCGCGCTGCGCGAGCTGCACCGGGAACTGCTCGACGGCGAGAGCCGGGTGGCCCGGCCCGGCATCCCGTACGAGCCGAACCCACTGCTGGGCCGCGACGGCGACCTGGCCTCGGTGGAGTCCCTGCTCGCCGGCTCCCGTGTGGTCTCCGTCGTCGGACCGGGCGGGCTGGGCAAGACCCGGCTCGCGTACGCGGTGGCCCGGCGCGCGCCGCAGCGCAGCGTACGCCTGGTGGCGCTCGGCGCGGTCACCACCGACGGCGACGTGCCCGAGGCCCTCGCGGCGGCGCTGGGGGTCGGCGAGCCGGTCGCCGGGCCGGTCGGCGCACTGCCGGTGCCCGCCGACCCGGTCGCCGCGATCGTGGCGGCGCTCGGACCGGGGTCGGTGCTGCTGGTGCTGGACAACTGCGAGCAGGTGGTCCGGGGCGTCGCCGAGCTGGTGGCGGCGCTGCTGGCGGCGACCCGGGAGCTGCGGGTGCTGACGACCAGCCGCACCCCGCTGGGGTTGACCTCGGAGGCGGTGCACGCGCTGCCCGAACTGCCGCTGGACACGGCGGTGCAGCTGTTCACGCAGCGGGCCCGCGCCGCCCGGCCGGGCGTGGTGCTGCCCGCCGACCAGGTGGCCGAGGTGTGCCGGCACCTGGACGGGATGCCGCTGGCGATCGAGCTGGCCGCCGCCCGGGTGCGGGCGATGAGCGTGCCGGAGCTGGCCCGCCGGCTCGACGACCGGTTCGGGCTGCTGCGCGGCGGCCCACGGGACGCGCCGGCGCGCCACCACACGCTGCACGCGGTGGTCGACTGGAGCTGGAACCTGCTGCGGCCGGAGGGCCGGGCGGCGTTGCGGGCGCTGTCGGTGTTCCCGGCCGGGTTCAGCGCCGCTGCGGCGGACCGGGTACTCGGCGGGGACGCGCTGCCGGTGCTGGAACACCTGGTCGACCAGTCACTGCTGCGGGTGGAGGAGACGGCGGACGCGATCCGGTTCCGGATGCTGGAGACGGTGCGGGAGTTCGGCGCCGCCCGCCGCGCCGAGGCCGGCGAGGACGAGCGGGTGCTGGCGGCGTACCTCGCCTGGGCCCGCGAGTTCGGCCTCGGGCACCACGAGGCGCTGCTCGGCGCCGAACCGTTCACCGCCGTCGTGACGGTCCGCGCCGAGCAGGACAACCTGGTCGCCGCGCTGCGCCTGGCAGTGGCCCGGTCCGACGCACCGACAGTAGCGGGTGTCGCCGCCGCGCTGGCCGCCGTGTGGACGCTCGACACCAGCTACACCCGGATGCTCGCGCTGGTAGCCGACACCGACTTCCTGCTGTCCCACTACCGTCCGCCGCCGGAGTTCGTGGCACCGGTCCGCACCGTTGCCGTGCTCGCCGTGGCGCACACCCTGATGATCGCCGGGCGCCGCTCGACCCGCTCGCTGGTCGTGCTGCGCCGCCTTCCGCCGCCCCCACCGGACACGGTCGCCGATGCGATGGCGGTGGTGCTGGGCGCGCTCCCCGAGATCGACGCCGACCCGGCCGTGCTCACCGCGCTGCGTGCGCACCGCGAACCGCTTGTCGCCGCGATGGCGAACGCCCTGGCCAGCTATCTGCTGGAGCAGGCCGGGCGGCCTGACGACGCGCTCGACGCCGCTCGGCGGATGCTCGACACGCTGGCGCACCGGCCGCTGCGGTGGCTGCTGGTGCTCGCCCACTCCCGGGTCGGTGAACTCTGCATGCAGGCCGAACGCTCGGCGGAGGCCCGGGATCACCTCACCGCCGCGCTGGACCTGCTGGCCGACTCCGGCCCGTGGTGGGACCGCCTCCAGATCCGCTGGAGCCTGGTGCTGGTCAACCTGGCGCTGGGCGAGGTCGACGAGGCGGAACGCTGGCTGCGGCTGGCCACCACCGACGCCTGCGACAGCCGGTACGACGCACCGCCGGTGCCGGACGACCAGTACGGCATGCGGGCGTACGAGCGCGGCATCAGGGCCGAGTTCGCGCTGGCCCGGGGCGATGTCGAGGCCGGGCTGGCCGGTTGGCGGGAGGCGCTGGACGGGTTGCGGCGGCCGTCGAACCCGCTCATCTGGTCCGGCCCGCCCGGCGACGCGCCGTGGCACCTGGAGATCCGGGCGGCGGCCCTGGCCGCACACGCCCGGCACGGCCGGCTGGACCTGGTGCCGGGGCTCGCCGACTCGCTGCGCCGCCGGAGCGTGGCGCTGCTGGCCGACCCGATCGCCGAACCGCCCGGCTTTCTCGTGCAGCTGCCGATTCACGGGTCACTGCTGCTGGCCCTCGGCCTGGTGGAACTGGGCCGGTCGGGCGGCGACCGGGCGGCCGGCGGCCGGCTGGTCGCGCTCGCCGAACGCTTCGGCTACCTGCGCAACCTCCAGCCCACCATGTCCTCGGCGGCGGCCCGCCGGGCGGCGCGCGACGCGGACGCGGCGGCGTACGACGCGGCCCGCACGTCGTACGCCGCCCTCGACCACGACGAGCTGCGGCTCGCCGCCGTGGCGGAACTCAGCGGGACGGATCCCGGTCGTACAGCCGGCGCGCCCACAGGTAGCCGAGCAGGCTGATCCCGGCGCACCAGGCCACCGCCGCGACCGCGTCGCCGCCGTCGACCTGGCCGGCCAGGAGCAGGCCGCGCAACGTCTCCATGATCGGGGTGAACGGCTGGTGCTCGGCGAACCAGCCGAGCCACGCGGGCATCGAGTCGGTCGGTACGAACCCACTGCCCAGGAACGGCAGCAGCAGCAACGGCATGGGCAGGTTGCTGGCGCTTTCCACGCTCTTGGGCACCATGCCCAGCGCCACCGACAGCCAGGTGATCGCGAACGCGGTGAGGGTGAGCAGCCCGACTGCGGCGAGCCACTGCGCCGGACCGGCGTCCGGCCGGAAGCCGACCAGCAGCGCCACACCGACCACCACCGCCAGCCCGAGCAGCGTCTGCGCCACCGCGCCGACGACGTGGCCGGTGAGGACCGCCGCGCGGGCGATGGACATGGTGCGGAACCGGGCCACGATGCCCTCGGTCATGTCCATGGCCACGGCGATCGCGGTGCCCTGTGCCGCACCGGCCATGGCGAGCAGCAGGATGCCGGGGGTCACGTAGTCGGCGTACGCGGACCGGCCCCCGGCCACACCACCGAGTCCGTTGCCGAGCGTGCCGCCGAAGACGTAGACGAACAGCAGCAGAAAGATCACCGGAAGGGCGATCACCATGACGGTCAAGGATGGGTAGCGCACCGCGTGCTTGAGGTTGCGGCGCAGCATGGTCGCCGAGTCCCCAACAGTGTGGGCGAGCGTGCTCATGCGGTCACCTTCTCCTCGGTGGGGTGACCGGTGAGGGCCAGGAAGACGTCGTCCAGATCGGGGGTGTGCAGGCTCAGCGAATCGACAGCGACACCGGCGGCGTCGAGCCGGTCGAGCAGCGCCCGTACCCCGCTGACGCTCCCGTCGCCCGGCACCCGCAGGGTGAGGTCGTCGTCGTGCCGGGCGGCCGCCGGGAACAGCCCGGCCGCCGCGGCCAGGTGCGCCGCGTCGGTGAAGTGCAGGCGTACGTGGCCGCCGGGCACCAGCCGCTTCAGCTCGGCCGGGCTGCCCTCGGCGACCAGGCGACCGCCGTCGAGCAGCGCGACCCGGTCGGCCAGGTGGTCGGCCTCCTCCAGGTACTGGGTGGTGAGGAAGACGGTGGCGCCCTCGGCCACCAGTTCCCGGACGATCTGCCACATGGCCCGGCGGCTACGCGGGTCCAGGCCGGCCGTCGGCTCGTCCAGGAAGATCAGCCGGGGGCGGCCGACGAGCGTCATCGCCAGGTCCAGCCGGCGCTTCATCCCGCCCGAGTACGCCGCCACCGGCTTGCCCGCCGCCTCGGTCAGGTCGAAGCGGGCCAGCAGGTCGTCCACCACCCGCCGTCCCTCGACCCGGCCGAGGTGCCGCAGGTCGGTCATCAGCCGCAGGTTCTCCGCGCCGGTGAGCAGCGCGTCGACGGCGGAGAACTGGCCGGTCACGCCGATCGCGGCGCGTACCCGATCCGGTTCGGCGGTCACGTCGTGGCCGGCGACCCGGACGGTGCCGGCGTCGGCGCGGATCAGTGTGGAGAGGATCTGCACGGTGGTGGTCTTGCCGGCGCCGTTCGGGCCGAGCAGGGCGAACACGGTGGCCTCGGGTACGCGCAGGTCGACACCGTCGAGCACGACCTGTCTCCGGTACGCCTTGCGCAGCCCGGACACCTCGACCATCGCGCCGGGAAAATTCGTCGTCGTCATGCCCGCAACCGTCGCGGCCGGCGGGATCAGCGCGGTTTCACGACGGTTTCACGCCGCCGGGCCACCCGTCGATCGCGCGGTGCACGGGCCTCGTGACTGAGCGCGCGGTCAGCGGGGCATCGCCCGCCAGCCGGAGCCGCTCGCCCGCCACGCCCCGGCGAGGATGCTCGCCGAGCCGCGGCTCGGGCACTGCTGGATGCGGGACCGGCCGCTGGCCCCACCGATCTGCGCCTGGACCTGCCACTGGCTTCCGTCGGTGCGGATGTAGACGTCGCGCCGTCCGCGAGGGTTGCTGACGCCGTTCCACCAGTGTTCCTCGACCACCATGCCGTGACCGTACCGCAGGAGACCCGGAGCAGCACAGACGCAAATTGGTTGCCACCGCCGGCCGTACGGCGGGACGCTCCCCGGATGACAGCACCGGACCTGCCGCGCCAGTTCACCATCCGCGAGGGCGACCTGCGGATCCTCAACCCGTTCGACGACGTCAAGCTGGCCACGCTGGGCCGCGCGATCCGGCTGCGTCCCGGTGACGAGCTGCTCGATCTGTGCAGCGGCAAGGGCGAGCTGCTCTGCACCTGGGCCCGCGACCACGGGATCACCGGCACCGGCGTCGACATCAGCAGCGCCTTCACCGCCGCCGCCCGGGAACGCGCCGCCGGACTCGGCGTCACCGACCGGGTACGTTTCGTGCACGGCGACGCGGCTGCGTACTCGCCGGAGCGGCCGGTCGACGTGGCCGCCTGCGTCGGCGCCACCTGGATCGGCGACGGGGTGCCGGGCACGCTGGAGCTGCTCGGCCGGGCGCTGCGGCCGGGCGGCATGGCGCTCGTCGGGGAGCCCTACTGGCGGCGTGACCCGCCGGACGAGGAGGCCGTCACCGGGTCGCACGCCCGGTCCCGGGACGAGTTTCAGGATCTGCCCGGTCTGGTCCGGGTCTTCGGCGAGTGCGGCTGGGACCTGGTCGAGATGGTCCTCGCCGACCAGGACAGCTGGGACCGGTACGCCGCGGCGCACTGGCTGAACCTGCGTCGCTGGCTGGACGCCAATCCGGACGACGAGCTGGCCCCGGAGCTGCGCCGGGAGCTGACCGAGGACCCGCTGCGATACGTCCGTTTCCAGCGCGAGTACCTGGGGTGGGGAGTGTTCGCGCTGCTGCGCCGGTGAGCTGCTTAACGAACGGCTACGCAGGGTAAAGACAGATCATGGGACAGTTGCGCACCTCGCCTCCGCCGCCGGAGGCCACTGAGCTGGAGCAATGGGTGCTGGACAGTCCCGAGGATCTGCGCGGTCTGCGCGCCTCGCTGCGGGACGCGCTGAACCGGCACGGGCTGGTGCAGGGCGAGGACCTGGACGAGGTCCCGCACCTGGTCGTGCTGGTCGCCACCGAGCTGGCCAGCAACGCGCTGCGGCACGGACGGCCGCCGACCATCGTCACGCTGCTCGCCACCGACGACCGGTTCCTGCTGGACGTCGCCGACCACGACGTCAGCTCGGTGCCGGAGCTGACCGACATCAGCCCGACCGACTCGGGCGGGCGCGGACTGTTCCTGGCCCAGTCGGTCTCGCTCGACGTCGGCTGGTACGCCACCGACGCCACCAAGAACATCTGGGCCGCGTTCTCCCGCTGACGGCCCGCCGCCGGTTCAGCGGGCGCCGGCCGGGACGGGGTCGTCGTACTGGCCGGGCGGTCCGGTGAGCGGTTCGGCGCCCACGATCGGCCACGGGTTCGGCGTGCACCCGTGCAGCCCGAGCGTCTGCTGCACCATCACCGGCGCCGGACCGCCGGCCCGGGGGCACAGCTCGTGTCCCCGGCCCAGCCGGTGGCCGACCTCGTGGTTGAGCAGGTACTCCCGGTAGCGGGAGAGGTCGGCCACGTGCGGCACCCCGTACACCCAGCGGGCCACGTTGATCACCACCCGGTCGCCGTTGCGGCAGGACGTGTAGGTGTCGCTCGGGTCGCCGCAGAGCCGTCCCCGGGTCACCGGCGTGGTGAGCAGCACGGTGAAGTCGGCCCGGTCGTCGCGGCCCACCCGTTGCAGCCGCCACCGGCCGTCGCCGGTCCAGCCCCGCCGGTCGGCGAGCGTCGCCGCCACCTCACTGGCGAAGCGTTCCACGTCCACGTTGCGGATGCCGTCCTCGACGGCGACCCGGTAGCGCAGCAGTTCGCCGGAGCGCCCGGCCACCGCGCCGACCGTGTCGGCGGTGCGGAAGGTGCCGCCGCCCCGGGTCGGGTAGACGATGCCGGGTACCACCCGCCCGGCCGCCGGAACCGGCGTCGGCACCGTCGTCGGCGCGGGACGCGCGTCCGGCGGGGTCGGTGCCGCCGCCTGCACGGTCCGCCGCACGTCCACGCGGTCCAGCAGGTCCGGGTGCCGGGCGGCGTACCCGCCGGCGGCGAGCGCGGCCCCGACCAGTACCACCGCCAGGATGCGCAGTGATCGCGGCCTCCGCCGTCGCCGGTGCAGCCCTCGGTCGTACCCGCCCACGTCGATCTCCGTCCGTCGCCCCCACGCGCTCGGGCAGGAGTACGGACGGCAGCCCCGGACGGTTGAACGGACCGGCCGGGTACCGTCGGTGCCGGGGTGAGCGAGAGGCCGCCTGCCGGAGTTCAGGGAGAGCCACCCGTGTCACCAGCCGACCGACTGCTCGACGACGCCGTCGCGACGGCGCGCGGCACCGACGTACGCGCCGCCGAGCGGGCCCTCGACGGGCTGGTGGTGGCCGACGGCGCGGCGGTGGACGCGGCGCTGCTCGCCCGGCTCACGCGGGACGTGGGCCGGCTCTGGCCACGCGGCTGGCAGCCCGCCGACCTGGACCGGCTCGCCATCCGGCGGCTGACCCCGCGCGGTGCCCGGCTGCTGCGCGACGCCATGGCCGCGCAGCGGCGCACGCTGCCCGCGCCGGTCCCGGAGTGGTTCGACGCACAGCTCACCGACCTGGGCGCGACCTGGGACGGCGACGCGGGCTGGCTGGACCGGCGCGCCGACGGCGACCGGATCACCACGTTGCGCGACGCGGTCGACGCGCTCGTCCTGGTGGCGGGGCTGCCGCCGATCGCGGCGCTGCGGCCGCCGCCCGGCTCGGCGGGCACCGCACCCGCCGCCGCGACGCCGAGCGGCTCCCGGATGCTCGACCGGGTACGCGCGCTGCTCGCCAAGGCCGAGTCGACCGCCTACCCGGCCGAGGCGGAGGCGTTCACCGCCAAGGCGCAGGAGTTGATGGCCCGGCACAGCATCGACGCGGCGCTGCTCGACGCCGCCGCCGAGCGCTCCGGCGGTCCGGGCGGCGTCCGGATCGGGGTCGACGCCCCGTACGCGGCGGCGAAGGCGCTGCTGGTCCAGGAGGTGGCGGCGGCGAACCGGTGCGAGTCGGTCTGGTCCGACGACCTGGGCTTCGCCACCGTGCTCGGCTTCCCGGCCGACCTGGCGGCGGTGGAGTTGCTGCACACCTCGCTGCTGGTGCAGGCCACCGCCGCGATGCTGCGCGGCCGGCGCGAGCGCGGAAAGGCAGGCGGGCGGCGCACCAAGGGCTACGACGAGTCGTTCCTCAACGCGTTCGCGCTGCGGATCGGCGACCGGCTGCGGGAGGCCAGCGCGGCGGCGGCCGGACAGAGCGACGACGACCGCCTGCTGCCGGTGCTCGCGGCCCGCTCGGACGCCGTCCGGGAGCGGGTCGACCAGCTCTTTCCCGGCACCACGCGGCACCGGCTCCAGGTGCGCGACGAACAGGGCTGGGTCTCCGGCACCAGCGCGGCCGACCGCGCCTCGCTCGATCCGGGCCGCCCGGCACGCCGCCCGGTGCGCGGTTCTCGCTGACTTCCTGGCCGATGATGTCGGTTCGGGCGGACCGGCTCCGACCCGTCTGCGAGGCGCCACCGACGGTGGCCCGAACCCGAGGAGTGCACGGTGAAGTACATGCTGCTGATCTGGAACCGGCCCGGCTTCGTGGAGGAGCTGTCCGAGGCGGAACGCAACGCGATCTTCGGCGAGGTCGACGAGATCATGAAGGAGCTGTCCGAGTCCGGTGAGCTGGTCGGCGGTGAGGCGCTGGCGCACCCGTCGCAGGCCCGTACGGCCCGTCCGGCCGCCGGTGGCGGCACCGAGATCACCGACGGGCCGTTCGTGGAGAGCAAGGAGCAGTTCGCGGGTTACCTGACCGTCGACTGCGAGACCCCGGAGCGGGCTGCCGAGATCGCCGCGCGCTGGCCGGACGTGCGGCACGGTTTCGGCGTGCTGGAGGTGCGCGCGGTGATGGAGCAGGCCGGGACGGAGATGTGACCTCACCTGCGGTCGAGGACCTGCTGCGCACGCTCGCGCCGCAGGTCCTCGGCGTGCTCGTGCGCCGGCACGGCCAGTTCTACGCCTGCGAGGACGCGGTCCAGGAGGCGCTGCTGGCTGCCGCCGTCCAGTGGCCGGAGCAGGGCCTGCCGGACCATCCCCGAGCGTGGCTGGTCACCGTCGCCACCCGCCGGCTCACCGACGAGTGGCGCGGTGAGCACGCCCGCCGGGCACGCGAGGTCGCGGTGGCGGTCCGGCAGCCCGCGTACGCGACTGTCGCGCCGCCCGCCGACGAGGAGCCGCCCGGCGGGGACGACACGCTGAGGCTGCTGTTCCTCTGCTGTCATCCGGCGCTGCCGGTCAGCGCGCAGGTGGCGCTCACGCTGCGTGCGGTGGGCGGGTTGAGCACCGCTGAGATCGCCCGCGCGTACCTGGTGCCGGAGGCGACCATGAGCCAGCGGATCCGGCGCGCGAAGCAGCGGATCGAGGCGGCCGGCGCGCGTTTCACGCTGCCCTCGCCGGCCGACCGGGACGAGCGGCTGGGCGCGGTGCTGCGCGTGCTCTACCTGGTCTTCAACGAGGGGTACGCGGCGTCGAGCGGCGAGGCGCTGCACCGGGCGGAGCTGACCGCCGAGGCGATCCGGCTGGCCCGCGAGCTGCGCCGGCTGCTCCCGGACGACGGCGAGGTGGCCGGGCTGCTGGCGCTGATGCTGCTCACCGACGCGCACCGGGCGGCGCGTACCGGGCCGGACGGCGAGCTGGTGCCGCTGGCCGAGCAGGACCGCAGCCGATGGGACCGGGCTGCGATCGAGGAGGGGGTGGCGCTGGTGACCGAGGCGCTGACCTGGTCGTCGCCGGGCCCGTACCAGGTGCAGGCGGCCATCGCGGCGGTGCACGCGGAGGCGCCCACCGCCGGGACCACCGACTGGCCGCAGATCGTCTCGCTCTACCGGGTGCTGGCCCACCTCGCGCCGAACCCGATGGTCACGCTGAACCAGGCGGTCGCGGTGGCCATGGTGGACGGACCGCGCGCCGGGCTCGCGCTGCTGGAGCCGCTCGACGCCGACGGCCGGACCGCCGGCCACCACCGGCTCACCGCTGTCCGCGCGCATCTGCTCGACCTGGCCGGGGACCGGGCGGACGCGCGGGCCGCGTACCTGGCCGCCGCCCGGGCCACCACGAGCCTGCCGGAACGGCGGTACCTGCAGGCCCGCGCCGCCCGCCTGGCCGGTGACGGGCCGCGCTGATCCGCGCCCGGACAGCACGCCGGGCCGGCCCGTGGGCCGACCCGGTGGGTGTGCGTCGCGTACGTCAGCTCTTGAAGGCGTCCTTGATCTTCTCGGCGGCCTGCTTGAGCTTGGCGCCGGCCTGGTCGTTGCGGCCCTCGGCCTCCAGGCGCTCGTTGTCCGTGGCGCGGCCGACGCCCTCCTTGACCTTGCCGGAGACGTCCTGCGACGTGTTGTCGATCTTGTCGTCGAGACCCATGATGACCTCCACTGATGCGATTGCCTGACGACAACTGGTTACCCCGTCGACCGCCCGCCCAATCCCCTCACCCGATCGGGCGGAAGCGCCGCAGCCGCAGGCTGTTGCCCACCACGAAGACCGACGAGAAGGCCATCGCCGCCCCGGCGAGCATCGGGTTGAGCAGCCCGGCGGCCGCCAGCGGCAACGCCGCGACGTTGTAGGCGAACGCCCAGAACAGGTTTCCCTTGATGATCGCCAGCGTGCGCCGGGAGAGCCGGATGGCGTCCGCGGCGGCGGTCAGGTCACCCCGGACCAGCGTCAGGTCGGCGGCCTCGATGGCCGCGTCGGTGCCGGTGCCCATGGCCAGCCCGAGGTCGGCCCGGGCCAGCGCGGCGGCGTCGTTGACCCCGTCGCCGACCATCGCGACCACCCGGCCCTCGCCCTGCAGCCGCTCGATCACCGCGACCTTCTCGGCGGGCAGCACCTCCGCGATCACCTCGTCGATGCCGACCTCGGCGGCCACCGCCTTCGCCACCGTGGCGTTGTCGCCGGTGAGCAGCACCGGGGTGAGCCCCAGTTCGCGCAGCCGCGCGACGGCCGTCCGGCTGGTCGGCTTCACCGCGTC
Organism: Micromonospora chalcea; assembly: GCF_002926165.1. GTDB lineage: Bacteria > Actinomycetota > Actinomycetes > Mycobacteriales > Micromonosporaceae > Micromonospora > Micromonospora chalcea. Next base: position 103,139 of record NZ_MAGP01000176.1, read on the forward strand.
GGCCACCGCGAGCACGCCCCGGGCCCGCCCGTCCCAGCCGGCCAGGATCGCCGTCCGGCCGGCGGCCTCCGCGCCGGTCGCGGCCCGCGCGATCTCCTCGGGTACGTCGAGACCCCGCTCGCGCAGCAGCCGTGCCCGGCCGACCACCACGGTCCGGCCGTCCACGGTGCCGGTCACGCCCAGCCCTTCGGCGTTGGCGAACCCGCCGACCGGCGGCAGCGGTCCGGCTTCGGCCGCGGCCTCGGCGACGGCCCGCGCGATCGGGTGCTCGGAGGCGGCCTCCAGCGCGCCGGCCACCCGGAGCAGTTCGTCGGCGTCCTCGCCGTCGGCGGGCAGCACCTCGGCCAGCGCCATCCGGCCGGTGGTGACGGTGCCGGTCTTGTCCAGCACCACGGTGTCGACCCGGCGGGTGGACTCCAGCATCTCCGGCCCCTTGATCAGCACCCCGAGCTGCGCGCCGCGTCCGGTGCCGACGAGCAGCGCGGTCGGCGTGGCCAGGCCGAGCGCGCACGGGCAGGCGATGATCAGCACGGCCACCGCGGCGGTGAACGCGGCGGTCGTACCGGAGCCGGTGCCGAGCCACCAGCCGAGCGTGCCGGCGGCCAGCGCGATCACGATCGGCACGAAGACGCCGGAGATCCGGTCGGCGAGCCGCTGCACGGCCGCCTTGCCGGTCTGCGCCTGCTCCACGAGCCGTGCCATCTGGGCGAGCTGGGTGTCGCCGCCGACCCGGGTGGCCCGGACGACCAGCCGGCCACCGGCGTTCACGGTCGCGCCGGTCACGGTGTCGCCCGTCCCCACCTCGACCGGCACCGACTCGCCGGTGAGCATGCTGGCGTCGACGGCCGAGGTGCCCTCCTCGACCACGCCGTCGGTGGCGATCTTCTCGCCGGGCCGGACCACGAACCGGTCGCCGACCGCGAGCCGGTCGACCGGGACCCGGACCTCCTGGCCGCCGCGCAGCACCGCGACGTCCTTGGCCCCGAGTTCGAGCAGGGCGCGCAGCGCCGCCCCGGCGGTGCGCTTGGAGCGGGCCTCGAAGTACCGCCCGGCCAGGATGAACACCGTCACCCCGGCGGCGGCCTCCAGGTAGATGTTGCCGGCGCCGTCGCCCCGGGTGATGTCGAGGCTGAACGGGTGCTTCATCCCGGGCATGCCGGCGTCGCCGAGGAACAGCGCCCAGAGCGACCAGCCGAACGCGGCGAGCGTGCCCAGCGAGACGAGCGTGTCCATGGTCGCCGCGCCGTGCCGCAGGTTGACCAGCGCGGCGCGGTGGAACGGCAGCCCGCCCCAGACCACCACGGGGGCGGCCAGCGTGAGCGAGGCCCACTGCCAGTAGTCGAACTGCCAGGCCGGGACCATGGCGAGCACGATCACCGGCAGCGTGAGCACGGCGGAGACCCAGAGCCGGGTACGCGCGACGCGCAGCTCCTGGCCCGGCTCCCCGGCCGCTGCGGCCGCCTGCTCGGGCGGGGGCGGCACCACGGCGGTGTAACCGGTCTTCTCGACGGTGGCGATCAGGTCGGCCGGCGCGATGTCGTCGGCGTACCGGACGCTGGCCTTCTCGGTGGCGTAGTTCACTGTCGCCTCGACGCCGTCCATCCGGTTGAGCTTCTTCTCGATCCGGGCGGCACAGGACGCGCAGGTCATCCCGCCGATCGCCAGTTCGATCAGGTTCGGCGCGGTGGGCAGCGTCTTTCCCGTGGCAGTCATCGCGGCACCTCCGGCGCTCAACTGTGCCCGTGCCCCGGCGTGCCGTGTCCGGCGTCCGGGGTCGGTGCGGTGGTGGATACCGGCGCGGTCGGGTCGCCGGCCAGGACGGTGAATTCGGCGGTGTGCACCGCGTCGCCGTGCCGGAAGTCCAGGTAGAGACGGTACGCCCCGGCCGAGGGCACCTCGGCGGCGAACGTGATCGCCGGACCGGCGGGGGTGCGCCCGTCGCCGGGTGTGCCCTCCGGGTGCACGTGCAGGTACGCCAGGTCGCCCTGCCGCAGCGCCACCAGGTGCCCGTACGCGCCGAGGTAGGGCTGAAGGTCGGTGACCGGTCGCCCGTCGCGGCTGACGGAGAGCGTGAGCCGGCTGGTCCGGCCCGGCTCCGGCGTGCCGGTCAGCATGACTGTGTAGCCGTCGACGGTGGTGCTGGTCACCGGCGCCGGCAGCGGCCGGGCGGCCAGTTCGCCGGGGACCGTGACGTCCAGGCCGAGGGTCAGCGGCTCGCCGCCTTCGGGCGTGAAGTCGGCGAACGCCCGCCACACCCCGGGGCCGTCGAGCGGGGAGGCGACCCGCCAGGTGCCGTCGCCGGCCATCTCCGGGTGGACGTGCCGGAAGCCGGACAGGTCCCGGCGCGCGACGATCAGGTGCATGCGCTTGTCGTGGGCCACCTCGAAGCGGGTGACCGGCGTGCCGTCCGGGCCGGTGATCCGGAAGGCGAACTGCCCGGCCGGCGCGGTGGCGGGCTGGAGCGTGTAGCCGCCTTCGGAGACGAGCAGCCCGCCGGGCAGGATCGCGTCGGCGCCGTTCTGGTCACCGTGACCGGTGTCGCCGGTCCCGTGGTCGCTGCCGCTGTCGTCGTGGCGGGTCTCGGCGGCCGGGGCGACGGGATCGGCCAGGTTGCCGATCCCGTACGCCGCGCCGAAGACCGCCACGAGGCCGAGCGCGAAGCCGCTGAGCTTCGTCGCCGTGTTCATGGTTTCTCCTCGGTTCTGCGGGTCCCGTGGACCCGTCACGCACCGACGAGGTCGTAGCCGGCCTCGTCGACCGCCGCGCGGACGGCGTCCGTGTCCAGCGGGTTCTGACTGGTGACGGTGACCCGGCCGGTGGCCAGGTCGACCTGGACGCCGGTGACGCCCGGAAGCGCGCTCAGCTCGGTGCTCACCGAGTTGACGCAGTGGCCGCAGGTCATGCCGCTCACCTGGTAGGTGCTCTCCATGTCGCCCTCCGATCTCATACCCCCTGGGGGTACAGCCGGAACGTTAGCATACCCCCGAGGGGTACGCTATCCTCGTTCTCATGACCGCTCCGTCCAGCCCGACCCGGGGCTACACCGCCAGCAAGGACCAGCTCCTCGCCCGGCTCCGCCGGATCGAGGGTCAGGTCCGTGGCATCGAGAAGATGGTCGAGGACGACCGTTACTGCATCGACGTGCTGACCCAGATCTCGGCCATCCAGGCGGCGCTGGACAAGGTCGGCCTCGGCCTGCTCGACGGGCACGCGCGGCACTGCATGCACGAGGGCGCCGCCGAGGGCCGGGCCGACGAGATGGCGACCGAGATGATGGCCGCCGTCGGCCGCCTGATGAAGCGCGGCTGAACGGGACCTCCGCCCCTCCGAGCAGGGCACATCGACCCGCGCCGACGCGCCCGTGCGGCCGTACCGTCGAAGTGGCGGGCAGGCCGGCCCCGGCGGACCCGCGGTGACGGACGGAGGGCGGCCCGATGATGTGGCAGAGCCCGATGATGGGCTGGATGTGGATCTGGTCCCTGGCGGTGCTGGCGGTGCTGGCAGGGCTCCTCTGGCTGGCCGTGCAGTGGACCGGCCCGCAGCGGTCCGGGCCGACGGCGGCCCGGCGCATCCTCGACGAGCGGTACGCCCGCGGCGAGATCGACGAGGACGAGTACCGGCGACGCCGGGCCGGACTGGCCTGACCCGCGCGGGGCGCGCGTCACCGGTCACGGTGTCCGGGAGCACCCAGCCGGGCTGCCTACCATGTCGGGGCGACGACCCGGACGTGGTCGACACGTCCGCGCCGGCCCGGTGACCAGACCGGTCCGGCGGACCAGGCGTCGCCGCGACCGTTGGGAGAGACGCCTTGGGTGCCGACCACACCCGCCCCGCACCGCCCACGCCACCGGGCGTACGGCGGCTGCTCGTCGCCGTGGTGGTGCCGCTGTTCGCGCTCACCGTGATCGCCGCGCTGGTGCTCTGGCCCCGGCAGGACCGGGAGCCGGTCGGCGGCGCGGACGTCCCCCGCTACCACGGCACCGTGACCCGGGTGGTCACCGAACCCTGCCCGCCGACGCCGGAGGCCCCGGAGGGCGCGGGCGGCCCCTGCGGCACCGCGACCGTCGCCGCCGAGCAGGGCCCGGACGCGGGACGGCAGGTCGAGACGCCGCTCCCGGCCGGACCGGGCGCGCCCCGGGTCGAGGTCGGCGACAAGATCGTCCTGGTCGAGCTGATCGACCCGGCCGACCCTTCGGTGAAGTCCTACAACATCGCCGAGCACCAGCGCGGCACACCGCTGATCTGGCTGCTGGTGCTCTTCGCCGCCGCGATCGTGGCGTTCGGCCGCTGGCGCGGGCTCGCCGCGCTCGGCGGCCTGGCGGCCAGCTTCGCCATCCTGCTCGGCTTCGTGCTGCCCGGCATCGGTGGCGGCCAGCCGCCGCTGCTGGTGGCGATCGTGGGCGCCGCGTTGATCATGTTCGTGGTGCTCTACCTGACGCACGGGATCACCGCGCAGACGTCGGTGGCGGTGCTCGGCACGCTCGGCAGCCTGGTGATCACCGGCGGGCTCGGCCTGCTCGCCACGTCCGCCACCCACCTGACCGGCTTCGGCAGCGAGGACGCCACCACGCTGTCCATGTTCCAGGGCGACGTGGACCTGCACGGACTGCTGCTGGCGGGCATCATCATCGGCTCGCTGGGCGTGCTGGACGACGTCACCGTCACCCAGGCGGCCACCGTCACCGAACTCGCGCACGCCAACCCGGGGCTGTCCCGGCGGCAGCTCTACCGGGCGGCGACCCGCGTCGGCCGGGCCCACATCGCGTCCACCGTCAACACCATCGTGCTGGCGTACGCGGGCGCGTCGCTGCCACTGCTGCTCCTGCTGGTCGCCGACTCCCGCCCGGTGAGCCAGATCCTCACCAGCGAGTTCCTCGCCCAGGAGATCGTCCGCAGCGCGGTGGCCACGCTCGGCCTGATCGCCGCCGTACCGCTGACGACCGCACTGGCCGCGATCGTGACCACCGCCGGACGGCGCGCGCCCGGTCCGGAGCCGGCGTCGCCCGTACCCCCGCCGCCCCGTCCGCCAGCCGGACGCGACGACGCGCTGGAGGCGCTCGGCGGCGGAAAGAGTACGGAGGCGACATGGTGACACTCCGCACGGTGACCATCGATTTCAAACGCGACGCTGGTCACGGTGCGCCACGGCGAAATCTCGCTATTGGTCGGCTTCCGGACGTAGATCCGCAGGAGTGCTGTCGGGTAACCTCGCTGCCGGTCACCGCCGAAGGCGCGCACCGGCGCCAGCGGTGCCGCCGCCCAATCGCCTGCGGGCGAGCCGGGGAACCAGGTACATGGGGTGAATCCGCGCGAGCGGTAGGGGCCACTTCCGTCCCGAACCCGTCAGCTAACCCGGTCGGCGGCCGACGGAAGGGAACACTGTGACGCCACCCCTGCGCCGCTGGCTGACACCCCTGGTGGCCGTGCTGGCCTCGCTGGCAGTGCTGGCCGGGCCGAACTCGGCGACGGCGGCCCCCGCCGCGGCGGCCCCGAAGCCGTCCGGGCACGAGGAGGACGGCGAACCACCGCTCATCACCGAGGCGATCGACAGCGCCAACCGGAACTTCCTCCAGGCGAAGGCGAAGCTGGCCAAGTCGCAGGACCGCCAGCGGCGGCTGGCCGCCGAGGTACAGGCGGCACAGGCCGAACTCGAGGCGCTCAGCCCGCAGGTCAACCAGCTCGCCGCCCAGTCCTACCGGACCGGCCGGATGGGCGCGATGGCGATGCTGCTGGAGAGCAACTCGCCCGACTCGTTCGTCCGCCGCGTCAACGCCCTGGACGAGCTGAACCTCCTCAACGCGCAGCGCCTGGCCGCCATCAACGCGGTCAAGAACCGCGCCGAGACGGCCAAGATCGCGCTCGACGCCGAGGTGCGCGAGCAGGAGAAGCAGAAGAACGCGATGGAGCGCGAGAAGGTGCAGGCCGAACGCGCCCTCAAGCTCGTCGGCGGCCTCGGCTTCACCGGCGGCCTGGTCGACGCCACCTCACCGGTCGCCAAGATCGGCCCCGGCCGCACCGCCGACGGCGGCTGGAAGGCCGAGTCGTGCAGCGAGAACGACCCGACCACCTCGGGCTGCATCACGCCGCGGACACTGCACGCCTACAAGGAGGTCCGGCGCGCCGGCTACACGCGCTTCGTGGGCTGTTACCGGCCGGGCGGGCCGTGGGAGCACCCCAAGGGCAAGGCGTGCGACTGGTCGCTGCAGAACAGCGGCTTCTCACCCTGGCACAACAACGACACCCGCAAGTACGGCAACGACGTGGCCGCCTTCCTCATCCGCAACGCCGACCGGCTGGGCATCTACTACGTGATCTGGAACCGGCAGATCTGGTTCCCGGCCACCGGCTGGAGGTCGTACAGCGGGCCGTCGAACCACACCGACCACGTCCACATGTCGATGCTCTGACCTGGACGCAGCAAGAAGGGGCCGCCCCCGTGGGCGGCCCCTTCGTCGTCCGGCGCTCCGGTCAGCCGGCCAGCGCCGCGTCCGCGTCCGCCGGCGACGAGGGAGCGGGCAGTGACGCCGGGACCTGCGCCACGGTCCGCACCTCGCCGCCGGAGAGCCGGTACGACATCCCCGCCACCGTGCACCGGCCCGCCGCGACCCGCTCGGCCAGCACGGAGGACCGGGCCAGCAGCGTCTCCACGGTCTGCGCGATGTGGACGTCGATGATGCCGTCGAGGTCGTCGATGCCCTGCCGGGCGGCGCGCAGCAGGCTGGGCGAGACCGCGTCCACCACCGCTCCCAGGTGCCCGGCCGGAGCGGCGCCGGTCCGGACCCCCTCCCGGGCGGCCTGGACCGCGCCGCAGGAGTCGTGCCCGAGCACCACCACGAGCGGCGTGCCCAGCACGGTGACCGCGTACTCGACGCTGCCGAGCACCTCGGGCCCGGCGGTGTGCCCGGCGGTACGCACCACGAAGAGGTCACCGAGACCCCGATCGAAGATGATCTCCGCGGCGAGCCGCGAGTCGGAGCAGCCGACGATCACCGCGAAGGGGTGCTGGCCGTCGGCCACCGCCGCCCGGTGCCCGGCGTCCTGATTCGGATGCTGCGGCACACCGGTGACGAACCGGTGGTTGCCGGCACGCAGCTACGCGAGCGCCTGCTCCGGGCTTCTCGGCGTCATCTGCCTCACCTCGTCTACCTGCGGAACGACCAGGCCGGACGGCCTCGCGACTTCACGGTCACACGGCGTCAGGGGCACGTCAAGATTCGTGATACGCATTTCATACTTTCCCGTGCCTGCCCGCGTCCGATTCGGGTCGGCAGCGTCGATGGCCATAGCATGGCCACCATGGCGACGACACCAGGTGAGGACGGGAGCCGCCGCAACTGGACCTTCCTCACCAATCACGGACATGTGCTGCTGGCGATCGCGCGCAACCCCACGGCGCGGCTGCGGGACGTGGCCGACGAGGTGGGCGTCACCGAGCACGCGGCCCAGGCCATCGTCGCCGACCTGGAAGCCGGGGGATACCTGCGGCGCACCCGCGTGGGGCGGCGCAACGAGTACACGATCAACCCGAAGGGACGCTTCCGGCACCCGGCGGAGGCCGACCAGCAGGTCGGCGCCCTGCTGGCCCTCTTCGCCGCCGAGCCGGCCGGGGACGTCACCGCCGACCGGTGACCGGTTCCCGCGACCACGTGCGCCCGCGCGGGCCGGCGCGACGGTAATCTCACCGCGTGCGCGACAGCTTGCGGCCGGGCGCGACAAAAGGGCGCGCCCGGGCCGGACACCCGATCCGGACCGTCCTCTCGGCAGCGGCGGCAGCCGCTCTGCTCGGCGGCGCGCTGGCGGTGCCCGCGCCCGCCGTGGCCGCCCCGAAGTGCGGGCCGACCGGCGGCCCCGCGCCCACCGAGACGCCGTGGGCGCTGAGCCGCCTCGACCCGGCCTCCGCGTGGCGGGTCGGCAAGGGCGCGGGGATCACCGTCGCCGTGATCGACTCCGGGGTCTCACCGTCGCATCCCCTGCTGCGCGGGCGGGTGCTCCCCGGCGAGGACTTCAACCAGCTCGTCCGGCTTCAGGGCCAGTGTGACCTGGTCGGGCACGGCACCATGGTGGCCGGCATCATCGCCGGGCGGGAGGGCACCGGCTCGCCGTACACCGGCATCGCGCCGGAGGCCCGCATCCTGCCGCTGCGCGTGCTGGCCGAGAACAAGGAGAACTTCGACCCGGACGTGCCGGGCGAGATCGGCAAGGCGATCCGCTGGGCGGTCGACAACGACGCCGACGTGATCAACCTGTCCCTGGTCACGCTCGACGACCCGCAGCTGAAATCGGCGGTGCAGTACGCGCTCGGCAAGGACGTGGTGGTCGTCGCCTCCGCCGGCAACCGGCAGGAGAACCGGGAGGACCGGCCGGCCTATCCGGCCGCGTACCCGGGGGTCATCGCCGTCGCCGGTGTGGACGAGCAGGGCGGCCACGTCGGCAGCTCGGTCAGCGGGGACTATGTGGACATCGCCGGCCCCGGGCTGAACATCCTCGGGCCCGCGCCACAGGGGTCCGGCTACCGGGCCGAGCCGCAGGGCGGCACGAGCTTCGCCACCGCGTACGTCTCCGGTGTCGCCGCGCTGGTGCGGGCCGCGCACCCCGACATCAGCGCCGACGAGGTCGCCTACCGGCTGACCCGCACCGCCGACAACCCGCCCGACGGGCACAACGCCGACGTCGGCTACGGGATGGTCAACCCCTACCGGGCGGTGACCAGCCTGCTCGGCACCCGCACGGACCCGCCGCTGGGCGCCATGCCGCCGCCGGCGCCGCCCACCGATCCGCTGGCCTGGCAGCGCACCGTCGCGATCTGGGTCGCCGTCGTCGGCGGCCTGCTCGCCGGGGTCCTGCTGACGCTGCGGCCGATCCTGACCCGCGGCCGGCGACGCGGATGGCGCCCCGGCCGGCGGGACGTCCCGCAGGACGCCTGACCGACCGCCTCGCGCCGCACGGCCGGGCCGGAAATACACGAGACAGGGCCGGAATACACGACGGCTCCGCCCGGCACGAGCCGGAGCGGAGCCGTCGTGGACCGGTCGGGGGTCAGCTGCCCCAGACCTTGGAGTTGCTCATCTCCGTGGTCATGTAGTTCTCGCGCGCGATGCCCACCGCGCCGCCGATCTCGTTCAGGACCTTGTTGATGTCCCGCACGGCGGCGTCCCACTGGGCCTGGTGCTGCTGGTAGGCGGCCCGGTCCTGGCCCTCCCACTCGAGCTTGGTCAGCATCGCCCGCAGCGTGTCCAGCTTCTCGTCGATGATCCGCGAGATGGCCTGCATCTGCTGGTTGCTGCTCTCCAGAACAGCGTAGTCAACCTTGATGCTCATCGATTCCTCCTCTGCCTGTCTTCGCGGATCACGGGTTGAGAGCAGCGTGGAACTTGTCCAGCATCTGCTGCTGCTCTTCGTCGTTGACCTGGTGCGTGGTGCCCGACTTGTCGAGCAGGTCCGCGATGTTGTCCATCGCGGTCAGCAGCTTGTTCGTGTCCTCGGTCCAGCGAGTCATCAGGCTCTGGAAGCCCGTGGACGCCTGGCCCTTCCAGGCCATCGCGAGGTCGTCGACCACGTTCCACAGCTTCTTGAGCTCACCGTCAACCTCGCTGCGCGTGGACCGCACGTCACTCGCGGCGGTGTGCAGAGTCGCTGCACTGACCTCGAACGCCATGCTTCACACCCTTCCGTCTTTTGTGGCGGCGGTTCCGCCGCGCCCTCCCCCGCGGCAAGGCGAACACACCCCACCGACGGACACTTCATCCGAACCGTAGCGGACGATGTCCAACCCGCGCAGCCCTGCCGGCCCATCGACGTACTCCGACAGCCCGGAATCGGCAAGGCGATCCGGCGCTGTCCGTACGAGTTGGACGGTCCGTCCCGAGGTCAGGGCCGCTCACGTGCGGCTTTGACGATCGTCGACACACCGAAGGCCAGCACCGCGACCAGCAGCACCACCACGATCCACAGCAGCGGCTTCTCGAACGCGCGCTCGAACGTCAGCACCAGCAGCGCCGCGCAGGCGCTCAGCGAGACCACCTCGGCGGCCCGCCGCAGCCGCGCCGAGCGGGTCAGCACGGCGAACAGCATCAGGAGCACGAAGACCGGAATGGTCAGCAGGACGTACAGGAACAGTACGAAGATCAGAGTGTCCATGCCCCGCTCCCGTCACCTGTAGAACGCGGAGTCCCGAACCCAGTCGATCTTGATGTCCTTGATGTCCGGGTCGGAGCCGGCGGGCGCCCAGCCGGGCCGGGAGTCCGCGGTGAACGTGAACCGGCTGTCCGTGTGGAACGCGGCCATCAGTGCGTGCAGCAACGCGCTGATCTCGCCGAAGACCAGGACCAGGATCGCGGCGGTGGCGGCCAGGCCGGCGATGCCGATGGCCTGGGCCAGCGCGGTGGTCGCGGGGAAGAACTGGAGCGCGATCGAGGCGATCACCGCGACCAGGATCGGCATGAGCGCCTGCGCCAGGCCGGACACCGCGTCGTTGTACGCGTCCCGGGCCGCGGTGAGCGTGTCCCGGTTGGCGGCGAACGCCTCGGCCAGCGAGTTGATCTCCGCGCCGAGCTTGCGCATGAACTGGTCGAACGCGTCCCGGTCGTCGAAGTCCCACTCCGACGCCTCCGGCGGGACCGCCGCCATCGCCGCGCCGAACTGGTCCGCGCCGAGCAGGCGGGCCGCCTCGTCCCACTTCTTGATGGACTCGTTCACCTGCTGGTTGTCGAAGGACTCCAGGTAGAGGATGGTGCCGATCAGCGCCGCCGAGGCGGCGATCCAGACCAGGTTGCCCCGGGCGATGGCCGCGGCCGACCGCACCGGCGCCGTGGTCTGGGCGACCGACACCGAGCCGGTCACCGTCCCCGAGGCGTTGGCGATGAGGATCTCCGGTGGCATCAGGCGTCCTTCCCCTGGCGGGCCCGGCCGGTCACTTGACCACCCAGGGCTGATCCGACTTCTCCCAGTTCTGCGCGCTCTGTTCGAGCTGCGCGGCGGCCTTGCGCAGATGCTCCGCGCCGGTGCGGACGTTGTCGAGGTGCCCGTCCACGGCCGCGTTGTGCCGCTCCACCGCCCCGGTGCCGAACCAGCTCAGCGCGCCGCCGGGCAGCTTGACCTCGGCCAGCAGCGCCTCGACGTTGCGCAGGTACTGGATCGGCCCGTCCGGGGCGTCGAGCATCCGGCTCGCCTTCCGGATCGCGTCGACGTCGACGGTGTTCGGCATCGTCGTCCCCTCTCGCTCAGCGCCGCAGATTGCGGGTCGGGTCGGACAGATCCACCCCGAACTGACGGAACCAGTCCTCCGGGGTCAGCGTGCCGTCCTGCGCCCGGCGGACCGTCTCGGAGTCGCCGAGCATCTCGCCCAGCATCTCCCGCTGCCGCTCCTCAAAGGCCGCGTACGCGGCGTCGATCGCGGCCTGCATCGACTCGGCCAGGGAGAAGCTGTCCAGCCGCATGGCCCGCGCGTTCAGCTCGATGCCGCCGACCTTCATGTCGCCGTCGACGGTCACCCGCACCAGCCCGTCCGGGCCCCGCCCGGTGACCCGCAGCTCCGCACGCTGCCGCTGGAGCTCGGCCAGCCGCCGCTGCTGCTCCTGCGCCTGCCGCAACAGGCCCTCCAGGGCTCCACCGATACCCGACGGGCTGCTCAACTCCGGCTCTCCCCGTAATCGCGACGATCGATCGGGCCGACGCTACCGGAAGTGACGCCCGCCGTCCGTCCCGTCAGACCGGTTCCGTCCAGGCGGTCTGGATCAGCTGCTGGCCGTCGCGGCGGCGCACCAGCGTGCCCCGGCCCGGCGGCTGCGGGGTCGGCCGCAGGTGGCCGAAGACCGCGCCCTCCTCCCGGCTGCCGGACATGAGCAGTCCCGGCGAGTCCAGCTCACGCAGCCGCTGCAGCACCGGCTCGTACAGCGCCCGGGCCACACCACCGACCCGCCGCGTGACGATCAGGTGCAGGCCGATGTCCCGCGCCTGCGGCAGCAGCTCGTGCAGCGCGCTGAGCGGATTGCTGCCGCCGGAGGCGACCAGGTCGTAGTCGTCCACCAGGATGTAGAGGTCCGGCCCCTTCCACCAGCTCCGGTCGCGCAGCTGCGCGGTGGTCACGTCCGGGCCGGGCAGCCGGTTCTGCAACGCGCTGCGGATCGAGCCGAGACCCTGGCTGAACACCTGGTTCGACGGCGCGTAGTCGAGCAGGTGGTCCCCCTCGACCGCGCCGAGCAGGCCGCGCCGGTAGTCGGCGATGACCAGCCGCGCCTGGGCCGGGGTGTACCGCTCGGCGATCCCCCGGGCGATCAGCCGCAGCAGGTTCGTCTTGCCGCACTCGGCGTCGCCGAACACGGTCAGGTGCGGCTCGCTCGCCAGGTCCAGGTGGACCGGGGCGAGCGCCGACTCGTTGACGCCGATCGGGATGCCCGGGACGGACCGGTCGACCACCTTCGCCAGCTCGGTGACCGCCAGCTTGCGCGGCAGCAGCCGGACCTTCGCCGCCGGACGGCCCGGCCAGTTCGCCGCGACGTGCCCGGCCAGCGCCACCGACGCCTCGGTCAGGTCCTCGATGTCGCGCTTGCCGTCGATCCGCGAGATCGCGGTCAGGAAGTGCAGCTTGTCCCGGGTCAGGCCGCGACCCGGCGCGCCGACCGGCACGTTCTGCGCGGCCCGCCGGTCGATCTCCGACTCCGACGGGTCACCGAGCCGCAGCTCCAGCTTGGTGCCGAGCAGGTCCCGCATGTTGATCCGGATCTCCGCCCAGCGCACCGCCGTGATCACCACGTGGACGCCGAAGCCGAGGCCCCGGTTGGCCAGGTTGGTGATGGTCTGCTCCAGCTCCTCGTACTCCTGGCGCAGCGTGTTCCAGCCGTCCACCACGAGGAAGACGTCACCGAACGGGTCGTCGGCGAACTCACCGGCCGCGCGGCGGCGCCGGTAGCTGGCCACCGAGTCGATGCCGTGCTGGGTGAACCGGTTCTCCCGCTCGTCGATAACCGCGACCACCTCGGCGACCGTCCGCCGGACCGCCTCGGTGTCCCGCCGCCCCGCCACGCCCGAGGTGTGCGGCAGCCCGTCCAGGCTGCGCAGCGCGCCACCACCGAAGTCGAGGCAGAAGAACTGCACCTCGCGCGGCGTGTGGGTGAGCGCCAGCGAGGCCAGCATCGAGCGCAACATCGTGCTCTTGCCGCTCAGCGACGCGCCGACGATCACCACGTTGCCGCCGGCCCCGGCCAGGTCGACCATCATCGGGTCGCGGCGCTGCTCGTACGGGCGGTCCACGATGCCGACCGGCACGGCGAGCCGGCCGCGGCCCGGCCAGTCGGCGGTGGTCAGGCCGTACGTCGGGTGCACGCTCAGCTTCGGCAGCAGCTCGGCCAGCCCGGACGGCTCGGCCAGCGGCGGCAGCCAGACCTGGTGTGCCGGCTTGCCGCGGCCCTTGAGCTGGTCGATCAGCACGTCCAGCATGGCCACCGCCTTGCCGTCGCCCGACTGCTCCGGCTCCGGCGTGGCCTCCGCCGGACTCGGCAGCGCCGGCGCCGGTACGTAGTCGATGCCGTACGGGACGATCCGCCGCTGCACCTGGGCCCGGGTGGAGCGCTGCGCCTGCCCCGGCGCCTGGTACGGGCCGGACACGTACGCCGCACGGAACCGCAGCATCGTGGCGGTGTCGGTCTTCAGGTAACCGTGACCCGGCGCGCTGGGCAGCTCGTACGCGTCCGGCACGCCGAGCACGATCCGGCTCTCCACCGCCGAGAACGTGCGCAGACCGATCCGGTACGACAGGTGCGTGTCCAGGCCGCGCAGCTTGCCCTCCTCCAGCCGCTGCGAGGCGAGCAGCAGGTGCACGCCGAGCGACCGGCCGAGGCGGCCGATCATCACGAACAGGTCGATGAAGTCCGGCTTGGCCGCCAGCAGCTCGGAGAACTCGTCACAGATGATCAGCAGGCTCGGCATCGGCTCCAGCGGCTCACCGGCCGCCCGCGCCTTCTCGTAGTCGTAACGGGAGACGTAGTTGCCGGCCGCCCGCAGCACCTCCTGCCGGCGGTTCATCTCACCGGCGAGCGCGTCCCGCATGCGGTCCACCAGCGGCAGCTCGTCCGAGAGGTTGGTGATCACCGCGCTGGTGTGCGGCAGCGCGTCCAGGGAGGCGAACGTCGCACCGCCCTTGAAGTCGACCAGGACGAAGTTCAGCTCCTCCGAGGAGTGCGTCACGGCCAGCGCGGCGACCACCGTACGCAGCAGTTCGCTCTTGCCGGAGCCGGTCGCGCCGATCACCAGGCCGTGCGGGCCCATGCCCTCGTGCGCGGACTCCTTGAAGTCCAGCTCGACCACGTTGCCGTCCGGGCCCAGGCCGAGCGGGATGCGCAGCCGGTCGCGGTGGCTGCGCGGCCGCCAGGTCTGCCGGACGTCCACGGTGGCCGCGTCGCCGACACCGAGCAGGTCGGGCAGCTCCATGCTGCGGGCCAGCGGCTCCTCGGTGCTCGCGCCCTGCTGCTGGGAGAGCCGGAACGGGGCGATCTGCCGGGCCAGCCCCTCGGCGGCGGACAGGGACAGCCGGTCCGGGCTGCCGAGCCGGGACGTGGCGGTGCCGCGGACCAGGTCCAGGCCGGTGCCGTCGCCGGCGTCCAGGCAGAGCAGCCAGCGCCCGGCGTCGCGGGGCACCGTGCCGGACAGGTCGACCACTGTGGTGCCGAGCAGGCCCGGCCCGGTCAGCGCGCAGGTCGCCGAGACCTCGCCGCCGTCCAGCACCACCACCACGTGCGGCGCGGTGGTCAGCGGCTTCGCCTCCGGCGCGCACCGGGGCCGCCCGCCCAGTTCCTGGGCCAGCGCGGTCTCCGCCTCGTCCAGCGCGGCGAACACCATCCGGCGCGCGCCCGCCGCGTCGGTACGCCCCGGGTGCTGGGCGTGCGGCAACCACTTCACCCAGTCCCAGACCGGTTGCCGGTCCGGCGCGGCCACGACGACGACCAGCAGGTCCTCCGGGGCGTGGAACGTGACGAGCTGGCCCAGCGCGGCCCGGGCCAGGTCGAGCACCACCTCCCGGTCGCCGCGCAACGCGATCCGGCTGAACGCGCGCAGCGACAACGCGGTCGGCAGATCCGGCACGCTGGAGTGGGCCCGGACGAACCGGCGCAGCGCGATCGCGCTCATCGGCTCCAGGTCCTCCACCGGCTTGGTCTCCGGCGGCACGATCTCCACCGCCAGCCGCTGCGGGCCGAGCGCGATCCGCACCTCGCCGAAGTCGTCCTCGGTGATCCGCCGCTCCCACAGCCGGCGGGAGGCGGCGATCGACCAGAGCGCGTCCGGCTCCGGGTGCCGCCAGGTCATCGCGGCGCGCTGCTGCTCGGCGGCCCGGCGGGTGCGCTTGCGCATCTGCGCCAGGTAGCGCATGTAGTCGCGCCGCTGCGCGTTCAGCTCGGCCTTGTCGTTGCCGCCGTTGCCGAGCGTGCCGATCGCCATGCCCAACATGGACACACCGAACAGGCCACCCGCGACGTACGTCATCATGCCGCCGCCGCGGCCGGCGTAGAGGAAGGCCATCGCGCCGACACCGCAGAGCATCGGCAGGATCATCAGCACCTGCCCCATGCCCTTGGCCTTCGGCTCCGGCAGCTCGGGCGGGGACTCCAGCAGCACCTCGCCGCGCGGCAGCGCGGGCCCCGGTTGACGCGGAAGCCGGCGGAACACCACCGTACTCACGGCTCTCCCCTCCCCAGAAGCGGCCCTGATCGTGGTCTGCCACCGCCGGTGAGCGTCGGGTGGGCAACCTGTGCGACCGCCATCGTAGGTAATCTCCCGGAGGCGTCGTGGACCCGTGGGGGCGGCGCCGTGGGCCGAGCGGATCGTTTGCGAGCAACGAGGAGGCCACTGTGGCGACGAAGACGGCGACCGGTGGGCTGAGCCGGATCACCATCGTGGCGCCACGTACCAGGATGGATCTGGCGCTGCCGTCCGACGTGCCGCTCGCCGACCTGCTGCCCACGCTGCTGCGCTACGCGGGCGAGGACCTGGCCGACGAGGGTGTGCGGCACGGCGGCTGGGCCCTGTCCCGGCTCGGCGGCCAGCCGCTCGACGGTGGCCGTACCGCCGCGCAGCTCGGGGTCCGCGACGGCGAGGTGCTCTACTTCAACCCCCGTGCCGCGACCGCCCCGGAGATCGTCTTCGACGACGTGGTGGACGCGGTCGCCACCTCCACCACCCAGCGGGCGGGCGCCTGGCAGGTGGGCACCACGCGGGCGTTCGCGGTCCTCCTGGCCGCCTCCGCGCTTGCCGGCGGCGCGGTGGCGGCGCTGTTCACCGGCCCGCCGCACCTGCCCGGCGCGGCGGCCGCCTTCGTGGTCGCGGTGGCGCTGCTGGTCGGTGCCGCGGTGCTGTCCCGGGCGGCCGGAGACAGTCGCACCGGCGCGGTGCTGGCCCTGGTCGGGATCGGCTACGCGGGCGTCGGCGGCCTGCTGGTGCTCGCCGGTGAGCGGACGCTCGGCGAGCTGGCCGCCCCGCACGTCCTGCTCGCCGGCACCGCCGTGGTGGTGTTCGGCGCGATCGCCGCGCTCGCCGTCGGCGACCGCCTGCCGCTGTTCCTCGGCGCGGTCGGCGTGGGGGCGGCGGTCGGGCTCGGCGCGGTGCTCAGCCTGGCCTTCGGCATCGGCGCGGCGGCGTCGGCGGCAGTGGTGGCGACAGTCGCCTTCGGCGCGCTGCCGGCGCTGCCGATGCTCGCGTACCGCCTCGCCCGGCTGCCGGTGCCGTCCATCCCCACCGGGCCGGACGACCTGAAGACCGACACCGAGTCGGTGGACGGACCGTCGGTGCTGCGCAACAGCGAGCGCGCCGACGGTTTCCTCACCGGCCTGCTCTGGACCGTCTCGCTGCTGGTGCTCGGCGGCGAGGTGGTGCTGGCCGAGGACGGCCGCCTGCCGGCGGTACTGCTCTGCCTGGTCCTGGCGCTGCTGTCGCTGCTGCGGGCGCGCCCGTTCCTCGGCCGCGGGCAGCGCACGCCGGTGCTGCTGTCCGGCACCGTCGGCCTGGGACTGGTCGCCGCCGCCACGTTCGCCGCCGGCTCGCTGGCGGTCCGGCTCGGGCTGGTCCTCGGCGGCCTGGCCGTGGTGGCCGTGATCAGCCTGGTCTACGGCCTGACCGTGGCCGGCAAGCGGATCTCGCCGGTCTGGGGCCGGACCCTGGACATCGTCGAGATCCTGCTGATCATCGCGCTGGTGCCGCTCGCCGTGTGGGTGTGCGGCATGTACGGCTGGATCGTCAACCTTCGACCGTGACGGTCCCCATCGCGGTGCCGACCGGCGCGGTGGCGTAGACGCCGGGACCGTGCTGGCCGTCCAGCGGGCGGGCCGGCACACCCGCGCGCCCGGCCATGTCCCGGACCGCCTTCACCAGCGCCTCGGCGTGCCCGTCCATGGCCGCCACCCGCAGCAGCGGCGGAACCCGCCGGCCGCCCGGGAGCACCACGGCGGCGACCGTGTGCGACGGCGCCGAGGTGGCGGTGACCGCGTCCACGAGCGCGCCGAGCGAGCCGTTGGGGCGTACCCGCAGGGCCAGGCAGCGCTGCGTCCAGCCGCCCCCGCGCACGCTGGTCCACGTCTCCACCGGCGCCTCCGGCGCCAGGTCGAGCCCGGCGCCGGACACCACCGCCGCGTGCAGCTCGTCCCGCCCGAGCACGCGGTGGCCGAGACCGGCGGCGTTGAGCGCCTTGCCGAGCCGGCCCACCCCGGCCGCCACCGTCCGGTGCACGCCGCGCAGGCCGCCGCCGCGGCTCACCGTTTCGGCCCGCGCGTCGGCCACCGACAGTCGCAGCGCCACCCACACGGTCCGGTACGCCGACGGCGGCGCGCCGGGGGCCGGGTACCAGACCAGCGTGTGCGAGACGACCTGGGTCTGGGTGACCGGGCCGGAGAAGTCGGCGAGCACGGCGAGCGCGCGGTCCACCACGGCGGCCTCGATCGAGCCCGCGGGCGCGCCGGGCCGGCCGGTGAGCGCCAGCGCGGCGAACCAGCCCCGGTCGTCCTGCCCGATGCCGAGGCGGGTGCCGCGCTCGGTCAGCTCCACCACTGTCAGTTCCGGGGCGAGCGCGGCCAGCCGGGGGTCGCCGCCCGGCGTCGCGCCCCGGGCCCGGTCGCGGCGGCGGCGCAGCCGGCGGCGGAGCATCAGGTCCTCGTACCACCATCGGCCGCCCCGGCGCGCGAACGCGGCGACCACTGCCAGCAGCGCCAGCCCGCCCACCACCCCGAGCAGCCAGGGCGGGCCGGCGGTGGCGAACCAGACCGCCAGCGCGGCGCACTCCACCACGACGAGCTGCCCGACCACGACCGGGCCGAGCCGGCCCCGGCGGCGCTTGTCGGCCGGGGTGACCGGCCGGTCCACCGGTACGGCGGGGGCGGTGGCCGTACGACCGGGTGGCGCCTGCAGCTGCGTCATCGGTGAGCGTCCCTTCTGGACATCCTGGACATCCGCCGGCGGGGTGCGGCGTTCGGGCGGCGGACGGGGTCCGGCGCACCCCCGGTGGCCCCTTATCGTAGGGAAGCCCGCGACGCCGCTCGGCCCTGTCGTCGTTGGACCCACCCCGCCGGAGGTTAGTCATGCGGACCCGCCGCGATCAGGTCCAGGCGTACCGCTTCGTCACCCGCCGCATCGTCTCGGCGCTGCTGTCGGGCGACCCGGAGACCAACGACCTGCCGATGCGCCGCCTTGGCATGGCGGTGTTCGGCAGCGTGATCGCGGCCGCCGTGGTGCTCGGCGGGGTGGGCGCGTACGGGCAGCTCACCAGCAACTCGGCGCCGCTGGAGCCGAACACGCTGGTGATCGAGCGGGAGACCGGCGCGACGTACTACTTCGGCGAGGACCGGGTGCTGCGCCCGACGCTCAACTACGCCTCGGCGCGGCTGATCGTCAACGACGCGGCGGCGAAGCCCCGCACCATGTCCCAGGCGTCCATCAAGGACCGGCCGCGCGGCCGGCTGGTCGGCATCGTGGGCGCCCCCGACGACCTGCCGGACCGCAAGTCCCTGGTCGGGCTCCCCTGGTCGGTGTGCGACGTGCCCGACCCGAACGACACGCAGCGCTCCACCACGCACCTGGTGATCGACCGGACGCTGCCCGGCGGCACCGCGCTCACCGACCGGGCTGTCGTGGTGCGCACCGGCGACGCCCGCTACCTGCTCACCGGCGGCTCGCGGCTGCGTGTCGCCGGCGACGACCAGGCGCTGGTGGCGTTGAAGATGGCCGGCGTCACGAACCTCACCGTCGGGCAGCAGCTGCTGAACGCGGTACCGGTGGGCCCGGTGCTGCGCAAGCCCACGATCGACGGGGACGGCGGCGCGAGCGGGCTCACGGTGGGCGGCCGGCCGGCCCGGATCGGCCAGGTCTACCAGGCGGCCGGCCAGTACTACGTGCTCACCCGGCAGGGCCTGGCCACGGTCCGGGAGGTGACCGCGCTGCTGCTGCTCGGCCGGGGTGGCGAGGTGGCGCAGATCACGCCGGACGAGGCGGGCCGGCTCCTCACCGACCAGCGGCTGGAGCCGGACGGCCTGCCCGCCCGGCTGCCGACGCCGCACGAGGTCCGCCCGGGGCGCACGGTGCTCTGCGCCACCTACCGGCCCGGCCCGGCCGGCCAGCCGCCGACCACCACGCTTGAGGTCTTCGACTCCCCGCCGGCCGAGCTGACCCAGTCGACCGCGATGCCGTCGCGGCAGGGCGGCCGGGACGCGGTACGCACCGCCGAGAACGTGCTGCTGCCCGGCGGCAAGGGCGTGCTGGCGCAGGCCACGGCCGGAGAGAGCGGCAAGCCGGCGGCCGGGTCGACGGTCTACCTGATCACCGCCCAGGGCATCCGCTTTCCGCTCGGCACCGCCGGGGGCGACGCGAAGAGCGCCCTCGGGTACGGCGACGTGACCCCGCTGGCCGTACCCGCCTCGCTGCTGGCGCTGGTGCCGACCGGCCCGACGCTGTCGCGCCAGGACGCGATGGCGTACTTCGATGCCTCGACCCCGGCGGCACCCACCGCGACCCCCTCCACCGGCGGCGCCGCGGCCCAGGTCCAGGGCGGTTGACCGGCCCCGCCCGGGTCCGATGTGGATGGGGCCTGTCACGGGTCGCCCGGGTTGGCGCGTTTCGACTAACCTGAGTGCGGCGAAGGTTATCGACGATGACTACGGGGATGCAGCCATGACGGGGCGCACGACAGTAGACGTACTGTCCCTGGAGGACTTCCACCAGCGACTTGAGCGGCGGCTGGACGAGGCGGAGTCGGTGTTGCGCAAGCTGAACACCCAGATGCAGTGCCGCCCGCCCGCGCTCGGCACGTTCACCGACGCGACCGACAACGCACGTCGCTACTCCGAGACGCACCAGAGCTACGTCAACCACGTCGACCGGCTGCGCCGGGCGATCCTGGCCGCCCGCGAGGCGACCCACAAGATCATGACGAACTACAAGACCGCCGAGGCCCGCAACGCCGCCGCCGCGGCCGACATCGCCGCCGCCCTCTCGGGGCTGAACGAGGCGATGAAGCAGCCGAAGGAGGACCCGCGTGTCTGAGTACACCCGGCGCTACGAGCACGTCAGCCACGAGGAGCTCTACCAGGGCGTCAACGCCGGCGACCCGAAGCAGATCGAGGCGCTCAGCGCCCAGTGGACCTCCCTCAAGAGCACGCTCGACGACCTCGGCCGCGACCTCACCGCCGACCTGGAGGCGCTGTCCAAGAGCTGGACCGGCGACGCCGCGCGCGAGTTCACCAGGCGGCTGGACATGGTCGTGCGCTACTCCGGCAACCTCGCCGAGGGCATGACGGGCATCCGGCAGGGCCTCGACATGATGTCCAGCGAGCTGCGGGCCGCGCAGTCCAAGGCGGAGAGCCCGGAGAAGACCGACGACAACGACAAGCTGCTCTCCGGCGCCGGCAAGGGCTTCCTGCTCGGCGGCGCCCCCGGCGCGGTGATCGGCGGGATCGTCGGCCACCAGCAGGACAAGGCCGAGCAGGAGAAGGCGCACCAGCGGATGGTGCAGGTCGTGGCGAAGCTCGCCGAGGGCTACGACTTCTCGGCGTACGGCCGGATCGTCGTGCCGGACCCGCCCGAGGTCGAGCTGCCCGGCAACACCAGCAACGGCGACCCGACGCTGCAGAACGGCCCCTCGGTCAAGACGCCGTCGTCCGGCCCGAACCTGGGCAGTTTCGGCCCGGGAGCGAGCGCCACCGCCACCACGTCGGGCGTGCACCACACGGCGCCGACCAGCGGCACGCCCGGTGCGGACGCCCCGGGCGCGGGCACACCGGGCGGCAACCCCGGCGCGGGCGCTCCGGGCTCGGTCACCACCGGCGGAACCGCCGACCCGGGCGGCACCTCGCTGGCCGGCGCCGGCCCGTTGACCGGCACCACCGGCGGCCCGACGATCGGCGGCAGCGCGGGCTTCGGCTCCGGCGGCGGCCCCGCCACGATGACGGCCGGCGGGGGCAGCGGCGGGCTCTACGGCGCCCCCGGCGTGCTCAGCACCGGGTCGCTCGCGGGCACCGGTCCCAACTCTGCGTCCTCGGCCCGGTTCGGCGGCGCGCCCGGCGCGGAGAACCGCGCGGCGGCCGGCACCGGCCGGCTCACCTCCGGTCGCGGCCTGGTGGTCGAGGCCGGGGGCAGGTCCGGCGAGCGGGCCGGCGGCACCGGGCGGCCCGCGATGGCCGGCCGTGGCGGCGTGCTCGGTGGTCGCGGCAGCCACGGCGACGACGAGTCCGACGGCCGGCTGACCTGGCTCACCGAGGACGAGATGGTCTGGGGCGACGGCGACGGCGCTCCGCCGCCGGTGCTCGGCGGCAACTGACAGCGGCATCGAGGCAGCGGTCCGTCCACAGCGACCCGTGGGACGGCTCACGTAACCAGCAAGATCTTTGAGCTGCGAAATCGTCCGCTGACCGATAGGTTGAATTGGTGCTGCCCGTAGCGTTCGCCCCGTCCACCTGGACGGCGACGCTGCGCCGGATCGCCCGCACGGCCGTGGCCGGCCTGGTGCTGATCGTCGGCCTCCAGGGCATCGCCGCCGCACCCGCCCATGCCGCCGTGACCGAGCAGTCCGTCGCGGTCACTGTCGCCTCCGCCGCCGCGCCGAGCGTGATCGCGTCTCCGGTTCCGGCCGAGGTTGGCCTGACGACGGTCGCGGCGGGCGGCACGACGGCCGACGGCGCGCCGCGATCCACCTCCGGTCCCGCCGCCGACGCGGCCGGCACCGAATCCACAGCCGCCGGGCGGGTGCCCGGCGTGGCGGCCGTCGCCGTCGCCGACCCGGCTCGGGCAGCCATCGCCCGCCGCGGTCCGCCGCGCGCCTGACCGGGCCACCTTTCCGGTACGCCCCGGCGCGGCCACACCTGCCGCACCCGCGCGCCCTGCCGCGTCTCCGTAGCGAGACGCACCCCACCCGGATGACCGGGCCACAAACCGTTGTTCGTCAGTCGTTCCACCTTGAGGTGCTGGTGATGCAGACCGTCTTCTCCACCGTCCTGCCCGACGTCCCCGCTGCCGCCGTGATCTGGCTGGCTCTGCTCGCCGTGGCCGCCACAGTGGTCGCCGCCCTGATCGTCCGCCCGTCCCGGTTCCGCTCGGAGCTTGTCGACCGGATCAGTGACGCCGCCCGGCCGAGCAGCATCGATCAGGCCGAGCGGGCCCGCGTACAGGATCGGGAGCGGGACCGGTACGCCGACGAGGTGGCGGTGGCCGCCGCCCGCGCGGCGGCCACCGCCGAGCGGAGCCGGACGGAGTGGCTGACCGCCCAGGAGGAGGCCGAGGCGGCCTGGCAGGCGTACCAGGCGGCGGAGGACGACGTGCGGCGCCTGGCCGCCGCCGCGGCGCTGCCGCTGCCCCGGACCGCCCGGACCCCGGCCGAGTACGCGGACCGGGAGCGCTGGCTGCACCGGGCGGCGATGGACGCCCAGTGGCGCAACGAGATCACGGTGCGGCAGCTCAGCGACATCCTCGGCGGGAACGGCTGGGACCCGAGCCGGCACCCGGTGGAGCAGGAGCTGCTGCTGCGCCGGCTGGTTCGGGACAACCTCGCCGCCCGGCACCGGGCCGCCACGCAGCGGGAACAGGCCGCCTGGCAGGCCGCCGAGCGGGCCGCGGCGGCGGCGCAGAGCCTGCGCGACGAGGCGTTCGCGGCGCTGCACCCGGCCCCTGAGCCGCAGGCGGAGCTGTCCATCGTCGGGTTCGCCGGGCCGGAGACCACCCGGGAACTGCCGACCGGTTCGGCCGCCGTCGACATCACCCGCGAGCTGACCCCGGTTGCCCGGGGACGGGCGGCCGTGGCGGCCTGAGCGCCCCGGGCCACGACCCGGGGCGTCACGGCCACGACCCGCGGGCGGCATCGACCCGGCTCGGCTAGCGTGAGGGCGTGTCCCGTGAAGCCTGGGTGCTCGTCGTACTCGCCGCCGTCGTCGCGGCGGCCATGCTGGCCGGGGCGGTCGTGCTCGCCGTCCGGCTGGTCCGCACCCGCCGCATGCTCGGCGCGCTCGGCGCCGGCGGCAAGGTCGCGTTCTACGGCGCGCTGATCTACACGATCCTGCCGGTGGACCTGCTGCCCGACCCGATCTACCTGGACGACATGGGCGTGCTGGCCGGCGCGCTGTTCTACCTGGGCCGGCTGGCCGTCAAGCATCGTGCCGCCCAGGTCGAACAGCGGGCCACCGGGAAGTCCCCGGCGCTGCCGCCCGGCGCGGCGCCCCGCCGATGAGACACGCGAACGAGGAGACGGCATGGCGGGACGGCACCGGTTGGATCCGCACGACGGGCGGGTGGCCCGCTTCTTCGCGGACCGGCATCTCGCCACGCTGACCACGCTGCGCGCCGACGGCACCCCGCACGTCGTACCGGTGGGGGTGACCTTCGACCCGGAGGCCGGCCTGGCCCGGGTGATCACCTCCGCGGGGTCGGCCAAGGCGCGGCACGTCGCCGCGGCCGGACCGGACGGCACTCCGGTGGCGGTGTGTCAGGTCGACGGCCGCTGGTGGCTGACCGTGGAGGGCCGGGCGGCGCTGCGCGGCGACCCGGCTTCGGTGGCCGAGGCCGAACGGCGGTACGCCGAGCGTTATCGCACCCCGCGTCCGAATCCGGAGCGGGTGGTCATCGAGATCGCGGTGACCCGGCTCCTGGGCAGCCTGCCCGACTGAGGCGCTCTGTCCGGTTTCGCGGTGGCCCCGGTCACGCCCGGAAATGAGGCCCGGAAGCAGGGCGGTTGAACTCTCCGTACGCCGAGCGCCACTCCTGGTGCCGCGTCTCCCGCACGGAGCCGTCGACCCCCGAATGGAGCCTCGACATGAACCCGATCATCCGCAAGTGCCTGCTCTCCGTCGCCGGTCTCGCCGCTGCCGGCGGTGCCGTCGCCGGCCCGGCTGCCGCCCACGCGGCCCCGGTCAAGGGCAAGGGTGACCGCACCGCCGACTACGAGTACCAGGCTCAGCCGAACTTCTTCTACTGTGGTCCCGCCTCGGCCCGCATCGCGCTCTCGGCCGAGGGCAAGGACGTGAGCCAGGACGAGCTGGCCGCGAAGCTGGGCACCACCCAGAACGGCACCGACTCCGCCATCGACATCACCCGGGTGCTCAACGAGTACACCGGCGGCAAGTACCGGACCACCGAGATCCGCGACGACGTGGCCACCCCGGAGCAGGTGGCCCGCCTGCGCGCGGACATCCGGACCGCCGTGGACGACGACCGGCCGGTGGTGGCGAACATCCTGGGCGGCGCCCGGGACATCGACGGGGTGGAGCACAGCTACCCCGGCCATTACCTGACCGTGGTGCGGTACGAGGGCGACGCCGACACCGTCCTCATCGCCGACCCCGCCCGGCCGGACACGCCGACGTACTGGATGGACGTAACCGAGCTGGCCAACTGGATCGCCGGACGCGGCTACAGCTCCTGACCCCGACGCCACGGCGGCCACGCTCCCTGAGGGGGCGTGGCCGCCGTCGTGTCCGGCGCCGGTGCGGGTGTACGGGGTCAGCGCCCGGTGTCACCCTCGCCGGTCCGCTGCTGCGCCATGTCGACGCCCTTGTCGATCTGGGCGTCGTACTTGCCGCCGGTGCGCTTGTCGGCCGCGTCACCCGCCTTCTCGATGCCCTGGTCGACCTGCTTGTCATGCTTGTCGGCGAAGTCCTTGGCCTTGTCCATGAAGTCGCTCATGTCGGATCTCCCTTCGATACGTTGGAAGCCTTCCCTGGGGCTGGGGGCACAAACACCGGGTGGGCAATTCCCACCGGGGTGTCGGATCGACGTGCGTCGGGTACCAACGGCCACGATCGAGGAGGCGACGTGGACGCTGATGGATCCGAGCCGACGCGGCCGGCACCGACGACCGGCCCCCGGCAGACCTGGGCGGGGCTGCCCTGGCCGGTACGGACCGCTGTCACCTGGAGCGCCTGTCTCCTCGTGGTGACGGCCGGGTTGTGGCTGCTGGGGCAGATCGCGGTGCTGCTCGCGCCGCTGGCGGTGGCGCTGGCCGGCACGCTCTTCCTCACCGCGCTACTCGATCCGGTCCTGGTACGCCTGCGCCGGCTGCGGGTGCCGGCCGGGCTCGCCGCGCTGCTCACCGTCCTGCTGTTGCTCGGCATCCTGGGTGGTGCCGGCGTACTGGTCTGGAATCTCACCGCGAGCCAGTTCGGCGAGCTGAGCCAGCAACTCGACGAGGGGCTGCAACGCACCCGCGACTTCGTCACCTCCAGCCTGCCGGTCACCGATCAGCAGCTCGACCGGCTGGTGGAGCAGATCCGGCAGGGCCTGAGCAGCGGGACGCCCGACCCGGTGGCCGGGGCGCGCAAGGCAGCCGAGGTGGCCGGCGCGATCCTGCTCGCGCTGGTGCTGCTGTTCTTCCTGCTCAAGGACGGCCGTTCGATGTGGCACTGGGTGCTGCGCCGGCTGACCGGTCCGCGCCGGGAGCTGACCGCCGAGGCGGGCCGGGCCGGCTGGCGCACGCTCGGCGCGTACAGCCGGGGCACGATGATCATCGCGGCCATCGACGCCATCGGCATCGGACTGGCGCTTGTCGTGTTGCGGGTCCCGCTGGCCCTGCCGCTCGCCCTGATCACGCTCCTCGGCGGCTTCGTGCCGATCATCGGTGCCACGGTGGCCGGCGCGGTGGCGGTGCTTGTCGCGCTCGCCGCGAACGGTCCCACCACGGCTCTGCTCACGCTCGCCGCGGTGATCGCCGTCCAGCAGATCGAGGGCAACCTGCTGGAGCCACTGGTGATGCGGCGGCAGGTGCAACTGCATCCGGCGGTCATCCTGGTGGTGGTCACCGCCGGCACGCTGGTCGCCGGGGTGGCCGGCGCGTTCGTGTCGGTGCCGATCGCGGCGGTGCTCTGGCGGGTGCTGGACACCGTGCAGCGGCACCGCGCCGAAACCGGCCGCGCCGCCGGGCCGGACTCGGCCGTCGACGCCGCGGGCTGACGGGCTGCCGCTCAGGCGGGGTGCGGCTGGCGCAGGTGGGTGGTGAACCAGGTACCTGCCTGGTCGGCCACCTGCTCCAGCGTGCCGGGCTCCTCGAACAGGTGGGTGGCGCCGGGCACGATCCGCAGCTCCGCCACCTCGCCGAGCGCGTCCCGGGCCTGCTCGTTGAGCACGATCACCTGCTCGTCCAGGCCGCCGACGAGCAGCAGCGTCGGTGCGCGTACCGCGGTCAGTGAGCTTCCGGCCAGGTCGGGCCGGCCGCCCCGGGAGACCACCGCGCCCACCCGGTCCGGCCGGGCCGCCGCGGCGACCAGGGCGGCGGCGGCGCCGGTGCTGGCCCCGAACAGCCCGATCGGGAGCCGCCCCAGCTCCGGGTCGGCGCCCATCCAGTCGACGATCCCGGCCAGGCGCTCGGCCAGCATCCCGATGTCGAAGCGCAGCTCGGCGGTGACCTCGTCCCGCGCCTCCTCGTCGGCGGTCAGCAGGTCGACCCGCACGGTGGCCAGCCCACGGTCGTTGAGCGCGCGACCGACGGCCGTGTTGCGCGGGCTGTGCCGCGAGCTGCCGCTCCCGTGCGCGAACAGCACCACCCCACCGGCCCCGCCGGGCACACTGACATCCCCGACGAGCCCTCCGTCGACAACAGGCACCGAACCCCCACGCATATCCCTCCCCCCCCCCCCCCCCCCCCCCCCC
>NZ_MAGP01000177.1 GCF_002926165.1 Micromonospora chalcea
GGGGGAGGTCGGGGAGTGCGGCAGTGAGCTCCTCGCGGACCCGGGGCAGGGGCCAGGTGACCAGGTCTCGCAGGGAGTGGTGGCGGCGCAGGTGTCGTACCGCGGTCAGGCCGACCAGGTAGCCGCACCGCTTGGGCAGGCCGCCGGCCAGCGGCGAGTCCCGCATCAGGAAGTACGGGGCGTGGTGCTCGACGTCGGTGGCGTCGAAGTCGGCGCGGACCCGGCGCAGGATCTCCGGCCACCGGCGGCGGCACTCGTCGAGCCACTGCCGGTGGCCGGGCCGGCCGAACCAGAGGTACTCCTCGTCCGGCCGCCCGGGGTCCAGCTCCGCCGTCACCTGGGTGGCGAGCCCTTCGGTGAACAGGGCGTTCGCCACGCCGTACTCGGGCCAGTCGCGGATCGCGGCGCCGCGGTCGTGCACCACGTGCGCGGCCTCGTGCCGTACCAGCAGGTCGAGATCCTCGGGCGGGCCGAGCTGTTCCACGGCGAGGAAGAGCGCGTACCTGCCGTTCAGCTCACCGGCCCAGCCGTTGGCCTGGTTGCGCCCGACCAGCACCACGCACTCGACCGGCCCGCCGTCGCCGGACCAGCCCAGCGCGTCCGCCACCGCCGCGACGCCGCCGGGCAGCAGCGCGCGTACCGTCTCGGCTCGTGCCGCCAGCTCGGTGGCGCGGTCGCGGAGCCCGTCCAGGGCGGCGGCCACGCCGGCTGCGTCGGACCAGCCGCCGTCGCGGCGCAGCGCCCGGACCACGTCCGGGTGCCCGGCCAGGTAGCGGGAGGTCCACGGCGGGCCGGACCGTTCGGCGCGGGCCAGGAAGTCGGGCACCAGGTCACGGACGAGCAGCAGGTCGGTGGGCGGCATCCGCACGATGCTGCCCGGCCGCGGCGCGGCGGGCAAGACCGCGACGGTACGGGGACAGCTCCGCATCTGAAGGAAGTCTTCAGCAAACTACCCTTCGACGCAAGGTATCGACATAGACGAACGTCACGCTATAAAGTGCGGCGAACCGGCGACGGGAGCCAGTCGCCCCATGCAGTCGACGAGGAGTGACGTGACAGTTCGGAGACCCTCGCGTCGGGTGAGCACCCTGCTCGGCGGCGCCATGATCCTCACGATCGGCCTGACCGGCCAGCCGGCCCAGGCCGCGCCTCAGCATGACGCGCAGCCGCTCGCCGCGGCCTTCGACCGGGCCGCCGCCGGCTCCGACGTGCCGCGCGACCTGCTCGCCGCGCTCGGGTACGCCGAGACCCGCCTGGACGGTCACGGCGGGCAGCCCAGCGCCTCCGGCGGATACGGCGTGATGCACCTGACCAGCAACCCGAAGGTACGGACGCTGGACGAGGCCGCACGCCGGACCCGGCTGGACCGGGCCGAGCTGCGTACCCGGGACGCGGCGAACGTGGCCGGCGCGGCGGCCGTGCTGCGCTCCTACGCCGACGAGGCCGGGCTGACCGCGGCGCAGCGCGACGACGTCAATCAGTGGTACGTCCCGATCGCCCGCTACGGCGGCTCGACGGACGCGGCCACCGCCCGGCTGTACGCGGACGCCGTGTACGACCTGCTCGCCCGGGGCTTCATCGCTACCACCGCCGGCGGCGAGGTCAGCGTGGACGGCCGTCCGGTCGCGCCGCAGCGGGGCCGGTACGCCGCCGTGGCGCCGCTGGGCACCGGCGACTTCGGCACCCTGAGCACCGACTACGGCCCGGCCGCATGGGTGCCGGCCAACTCGTCCAACTACACGGTCTCCAGCCGCGAGTCGGCGTACCCGATCAACTACATCGTCATCCACACCATGCAGGGCAGCTACGCCGGCTCGATCAGCTGGTTCCAGAACGCCGCCGCCGGCACCAGCGCGCACTACCTGCTCCGCTCCTCCGACGGCGCGGTGACCCAGATGGTGCGGGACAAGGACATCGCCTGGCACGCCGGCAACTGGACGTACAACACCCAGTCGATCGGCATCGAGCACGAGGGGTACGTCGACAACGCCTCCTGGTACACCGACGCGATGTACCGGTCGTCGGCGGCGCTGACCCGGTACCTGTGCGACAAGTACGGCATCCCGAAGACCCGCACCAACATCATCGGGCACAACCAGGTGCCGGGCGCCACGCACACCGACCCGGGGTCGAACTGGAACTGGACCTACTACATGCAGCTCGTCACCGGCGGCACCACTCCCCCGCCGACCGCCTGGTCGACGATCGTGGACAACACCACCGCCGGCCGGTTCACCGCGAGCGCCAACTGGGGCACCTCGACGTACTCGGCGCAGCGCTACGGCGCCGACTACCGGTACGCCAACCCCGTCGCGGCCAGCGACACCGCCTGGTACAAGGTGAACATCCCGGCGACGGCCACCTACCGGGTGGAGGTCTGGTATCCGGCCGTCGCCGGCTACAACACCTCCACGCCGTACATCGTCGCGACGACGAGCGGCAACCAGACGGTAGCGGTGAACCAGAGCGCCAACGGCGGTGCGTGGCGGTCACTGGGCACCTTCACCCTGGCCGCCGGTGACGCCGACAAGGTCGGTGTCAGCAGGTGGTCCGGCAGCACCGGGTACGTGATCGCCGACGCCATCCGCGTCACCCGCGTCTAGCCGGCACGTCCCCGCTCGGCCCGGTCAGCTCACGTTGGCCGGGCCGAGCACGCTCTTCAGGTCACCCATCAACGCGGTGGTGGGCGCGACCCGGAACGGGCCGAGGCGCAGCGTGGTGACCTTGCCGCCGTTGAGTAGCTTGACGTGCACCTCGGTGTCGCCGGGGTGCAGCACGAGCGTCTCCTTGAGCCGTTCCACCAGCGGCGGCGTGCAGCGGTGCACCGGGATGGTGAGCGTGACCGGCTTGTTCGCCGGGTTGCTGGTGACGTCCGGCATGGACATGTCCATCGCCATGATGCGCGGGGTGTCGTCGCGCCGGTCGACCCGGCCCTTGACCACCACGATCGCGTCCTCGGCGATGTACTGGCCGATCACCTCGTACGTGTTCGGGAAGAACAGCGTCTCCACGCCGCCGGCGAGGTCTTCGAGGGTGGCCGACGCCCAGGCCCGGCCCTGCTTGGTGACCCGGCGCTGCACGCCGGAGAGGATGCCGGCCAGGGTGACCACCGCGCCGTCGGGCACCGTGCCCTCCTCCGACAGCGCGGCGATGGTGGTGTCCGCCGCCGCGCCGAGCACGTGTTCCAGACCGAACAGCGGGTGGTCGGAGACGTACAGGCCGAGCATCTCGCGCTCGAACGCGAGCTTGTCGCGCTTGTCCCACTCCCCCTCGCCGATGACCGGCATGACGGTGGTGGTGCCGCCGGTCTCGGACTCGCCGAAGCCGGCGCCGAACAGGTCGTACTGGCCGACCGCCTCCTTGCGCTTGACGTCGGCGTACGCGTCGATGGCGTCGGCGTGCACTGCGAGCAGGCCCTTGCGCGGGTGGCCGAGCGCGTCGAACGCCCCGGCCTTGATCAGCGATTCGATTGTCTTCTTGTTGCAGACCACGGCGTCGACCTTGGACAGGAAGTCGTAGAAGTCGGCGTAGTCGCCCTTCTCCTCGCGGCACCGCATGATCGAGGCGACCACGTTCGCGCCGACGTTGCGTACCGCGCCGAGACCGAAGCGGATCTCCTCGCCGACCGGGGTGAACGGCCCGGCCGAGGTGTTGACGTCCGGCGGCAGCACCTGGATGCGCATCCGGCGGCACTCGGACAGGTACATCGCCATCTTGTCCTTGTCGTCACCGACGGAGGTGAGCAGGGCGGCCATGTACTCGGCCGGGTAGTGCGCCTTGAGGTACGCGGTCCAGTAGGAGACCAGGCCGTACGCGGCGGAGTGGGCCTTGTTGAAGGCGTAGCCGGCGAACGGCACCAGCACGTCCCACACGGCCTGGATGGCCTCGTCGGAGTAGCCGCGCTCGCGGCAGCCGTCCCGGAACGGGATGAACTCCTTGTCGAGGATCTCCTTCTTCTTCTTGCCCATCGCCCGGCGCAGCAGGTCGGCCTGGCCGAGCGTGTAGCCGGCGAGGATCTGCGCGGCGCGCTGCACCTGCTCCTGGTAGACGATCAGGCCGTAGGTGGGCGCGAGGATCTCGCGCAGCGGCTCCTCCAGCTCCGGGTGGATCGGGGTGATCTCCTGGAGGCCGTTCTTGCGCAGCGCGTAGTTGGTGTGCGAGTCCACGCCCATCGGGCCGGGCCGGTAGAGCGCCAGGACGGCGGAGATGTCCTCGAAGTTGTCCGGCTTCATCAGCCGCAGCAGCGAGCGCATCGGCCCGCCGTCGAGCTGGAACACGCCGAGCGTGTCGCCGCGGGCCAGCAGCTCGTACGCCGGTTTGTCGTCCAGCGGCAGGCCGAGCAGGTCCAGCTCCCGGCCGTGGTTGAGCTGGATGTTCTTCACCGCGTCGTCGATGATCGTCAGGTTGCGCAGGCCGAGGAAGTCCATCTTCAGCAGCCCGAGCGACTCGCAGGTCGGGTAGTCGAACTGCGTGATGATGACGCCGTCGGAGTCGCGCCGCATGAGCGGGATGTGCTCGATGATCGGCTCGGCGGACATGATGACGCCGGCCGCGTGCACACCTGTCTGCCGGATCAGGCCCTCGATGCCCTTGGCGGTCTCGATGACCTTCTTGACGTCCGGGTCGGACTCGTAGAGGCCACGGATCTCGCCCGCCTCGGCGTAGCGGGGGTGCTTCGGGTCGAAGATGCCGGACAGCGGGATGTCCTTGCCCATCACCGCCGGGGGCATGGCCTTGGTGATCCGGTCGCCGACCGCGTACGGGTAGCCGAGCACCCGGGCCGAGTCCTTGATCGCGGCCTTCGCCTTGATCGTGCCGAACGTGGCGATCTGCGCGACCTTGTCCTCGCCCCACTTGTCGGTCACGTACTTGATGACCTCACCGCGCCGGCGCTCGTCGAAGTCGATGTCGACATCGGGCATGGAGACGCGCTCGGGGTTGAGGAACCGCTCGAAGATCAGGCCGTGCGGGATCGGGTCGAGGTCGGTGATGCCGAGCGCGTACGCCACGAGCGAGCCGGCCGCCGAGCCACGCCCGGGGCCGACCGCGATGCCCTGGCTCTTGGCCCACTGGATGAAGTCGGCGACCACGAGGAAGTACGACGGGAAGCCCATCTGGATGATGACGCCCAACTCGTACTCGGCCTGGACGACGTGGCCCTCGGGGATGCCGTTGGGGAAGCGGCGCTTCAGCCCGGCGAAGGTCTCCTTGCGGAACCAGGACTCCTCGGTCTCGCCCTCGGGGATCGGGAAGCGCGGCATCAGGTTGTGGAACGTGAACATGCCGGCCGGGTCGACCTTCTCGGCCACGAGCAGCGTGTTGCGGCAGCCCTGCTGCCACAGCTCGGAGGAGTCGACGGCGCGCATCTGGTCGGCGGACTTGACGAAGTAGCCGCCGCCCTCGAACCGGAACCGGTTGGGGTCGGCCACGTTGCTGCCGGTCTGTACGCAGAGCAGCACGTCGTGCGCCTCGGCCTGCGCCTCGTGCGTGTAGTGCGAGTCGTTCGTGACCACCGGCGGGATGTCGAGCTTGCGGGCGATCTCGGTGAGCCCGTCGCGGACGCGGCGCTCGATGTCGAGGCCGTGGTCCATGATCTCCAGGAAGTAGTTGTCCTTGCCGAAGATGTCCTGATAGGCGGCGGCGACCTTGAGCGCCTCGTCGAACTGGCCCAGCCGCAGGCGGGTCTGCACCGCGCCGGACGGGCAGCCGGTGGTGGCCATGATGCCCTGGGCGTGCTCGGCGATCAGCTCCATGTCCATCCGGGGCCACTTCACGTAGTGGCCCTCCATGGAGGCGCGGGAGTTGAGCTTGAACAGGTTGTGCAGGCCGTCGCGGTTGGCCGCCCACATGGTCATGTGGGTGATCGCGCCGTTGCCGGAGACGTCGTCGCTCTTCTGCTCGGGGCGCCCCCACTTGACCCGCGCCTTGTGGAAGCGCGACTCCGGCGCGACGTACGCCTCGACGCCGAGGATGGGCTTGACCCCGGCGTCCATGGCCTGCTTGTAGAAGTCGTTCGCGCCGTGCATGTTGCCGTGGTCGGTGATCGCCACCGCCGGCATGCCGAGCCGCGCCGCCTCGGCGAAGAGGTCCTTGAGCCGGGCCGCCCCGTCGAGCATCGAGTACTCGGTGTGTACGTGCAGATGCGCGAACGAATCGCCCATGCGTGGCGCCCCCCGGGTTGTGGATCAAGCTGCGTCGGAGTCGACCGACCCACCCTACCGAGGTGATCTCGCGGGCTCCACCGTCCGCGCCGGGCGTGGCCCGGGTCTCTCCGGCCGGCCGGTGTGCGGCACGCGATGTTCTTCTCTATTGCAATGGTGTGTGGCACACACTATCGTGTTGAGCATGGTCAGCGAAGAGGTCCTCCGGACCCACCTCCAGGAGCTACGGCGCGGCACTGTCGTGGTGGCCAGCCTGGTCGCCCTGCGCCGCCCCGACTACGGATACGCCCTGCTGCAACGGCTGGCCGCGCACGGCTTCGCGGTCGACGCCAACACGCTCTACCCGCTGCTGCGCCGGCTGGAGGACCAGGGCCTGCTGACCAGCGAGTGGAACACCGAGGAGAGCCGGCCGCGCAAGTTCTACCGGACCAGCGACGACGGCGAGTCCGTCCTGAACCGCCTGCTCGACGACATGACCGCGGTGCGGACGTCCGTCACCGACCTGATCGAAGGAGCGGAACGATGAGTTCCCTGACCGACCGTTACGTCGCCGCCACCATGCGGGCCGTGCCCGCGCAGCGCCGCCTGGAACTCGCCGAGGAACTGCGCGGTTCCATCGCCGACATGATCGACGACCGGACCGCGGGCGGGCAGGACCACGCCTCCGCCGAACGCGAGGTGCTCACCGAGCTGGGCCACCCGGAGAAGCTCGCGGCCCGCTACAGCGACCGCACGCTGCAACTCATCGGCCCGCGCTACTACCTGACCTGGTGGCGGCTGCTGCGACTGCTGCTCACCTGGATCCCGGCGATCGTCGGCGTGCTCTCCGGCGTCACGAAGGCGCTCGTCGACGGCGAGCCGGGCGCGGCGATCGGCGCGGCGATCGTGGCCGCCATGCAGACCGCGGTGCAGATCGCGTTCTGGGTCACGCTGGTGTTCGCCGTGCTGGAACGCACCCGCACCCCGCTCGGCCTGCCCGAGTGGACCGTCGACCAGCTCCCCGAGGAGACCCGGGAACGGCAGATCAACCACTCCGACAGCATCGCCTCGGTGGTGTTCCTGCTCGCCACCATCGGCCTCCTGATCGGCCAGCACTTCCAGCGCTGGACCACCGACGACGGCACCCGGCTGCCGGCGCTCGACCCGGCGCTCTGGAGCTTCTGGCTGCCGGCCCTGATCGTGGTGCTGCTGGCCACCGTCGGCCTGGAGATCGCCAAGTACCGGTCCGGCCGGTGGACCTGGCCCCTGGTGGCGGTCAACGCGGTGCTCAACGTCGCCTTCGCCGCCCCGGTGCTCTGGCTGCTCGCCACCGACCGGCTGCTCAACCCGGAGCTGGTCGAGCGGTTCGCCTGGCTGCGCGACGGCGGCACCGTCGAGTTCGCCCGGGTGGCGGGCGCGGTGGTCGTGCTGGTCGCGATCTGGGACGTGATCGACAGCGCGGTCAAGGCCGGCCGCGCCGCCTGAGCCACGCCCGGCCCGGCACGCCCCGTCGAGGGCGTGCCGGGCCCTTCCGGGTACGCGGGCAGTCAGGCCGCCGCCCGCCACTGGCGGGCCAGCAGCGCGTAGACCACCTCGTCGGTCCACTCCCCCTTGACGAACTCGTTCTCCCGCAGGTGTGCCTCCCGGCGCATGCCGAGCCGCTCCAGCAACCGGGCCGAGGCGGTGTTGCGGGCGTCCAGCCGGCCGACGATCCGGTGCAGGCCCAGCCCGTCGAAGCCGATCCGCAACAGTTCCCGGGCCGCCTCGGTGACGTACCCGCGGCCGGTGTGCGCGGGATGCGCCACGTACCCGATCTCGCCCTGCCGGTGCTCCCCGCTGGTCCAGCTCAGCAGCACGTCGCCGACGAACTCGCCGGTGTCCGCGACCGTCACGGCGAGGTTGAGCACGTCGCCGGGGGCGCGCAGCGCGGTCCGCCGGACCAGCCGCTCGATCGCGGCCCGGGCGGCGCCGTCGTCGTACGGCTCGTGGTAGAGGTAGCGGGTGACCTCCGGGCGGCCCCGGTAGTCCCGGAGCACGGCCACGTCCGCGGCGGTGAAGGCGCGCAGCAGCAGACGCTCGGTACACAACGGCAGATCAGGCACGAACACCCCGGCAGGCTACGTCGGCACTGTCGTCCGGCCCACCCGATTACGCCCCGGCCACCGCGACGGCCCGGTCGGTGGCATGGTCGTACGGTGAGCACCGCACCCACCACCGCCTGGCGCCGGCCGGCTCCCACGGCGGCGCAGTTCCGCGCCGACCTCTGGGTCGGGCTCGCGGTCACCGTGCTGGCCCTGTTCGAGCTGACCCTGGCGTACAGCACCGGGGCGTTCCTGCTCGGGCCGCCGCCGAGCGTCGCCGAGCAGGTCTGGTGGACCGTCGCGGTGACCGCCCCGCTGGCCGTACGGCGGCGCTGGCCCGCCACCGTCGCGGTGATCGTGGCCGTCGCCTTCGTCGCCGGGCAGGCGCGGGCGGTCCCGCTGGCCCAGATCCCGTCGGGCGCGCTGTTCGCCGCCCTGTTCACGCTCGGCGCGTGGGGCACCGACCGGCGGCTGGCCGGGCGGCTGCGGGCCGGCATCATCGTGGCGATGTTCGCCTGGCTCTGGCTGTCCCTCGCGTTGCGGGCCGACCAGATCTCCGCTGCCTCCTTCACCGACGCCGCCGGCCCGGTGCCGCCGGTGCTCGCCGCAGTGGTGAACGGTGTGCTCTACAACGTGCTGTTCTTCGGCTTCGCCTACTACTCCGGGCAGACCGCCTGGGTGGCCGCGCGCCGCCGGCACGAGCTACGCGAACAGGCCGAGCAGCTGCGCCGCTCCCAGGCGGAGGCGCGCGAGCGCGCGGTGATGGGCGAGCGGGTCCGCATCGCCCGTGAGCTGCACGACGTGGTCGCCCACCACGTGTCGGTGATGGGCGTGCAGGCCGCCGCGTGCCGGCGCGTGTTCGACCGGGACCGGGACAAGGCGCGTACCGCGCTGGCCGCCATCGAGCAGACGGCCCGCACCTCCGTCGACGAGCTGCGCCGGATGCTCGGCGTGCTGCGCGACCCGGACGCCGCGGCCGGCGCGGTCACCGCGCCGGAGGACACCGCCGGCATCGACCAGGTCCGCGCGCTCGTCGACCGGGCCCGGGAGACCGGGCTACGGGCCGACCTCGGGGTGTACGGGGAGCCGGTGCCGCTGCCGCGCTCGGTGTCGCAGGCGGCGTACCGGATCGTCCAGGAGGCGGTGACGAACGTGGTCAAGCACGCCCACGCCACCACGCTGGACGTGCGCATCCGCTATCTGGCGAGGGAGTTGGAGATCGACGTGAGCGACGACGGGCAGGGCGGCGCGCCGGCGGCCGGGACCGGGCTCGGCCTGATCGGCATGCGGGAGCGGGTCGCCGCCCACGGCGGTGAGGTGGAGGCCGGGCCGCGCCCCGGCGGCGGGTTCCGGGTCCGGGCCCGCATGCCGCTGCCGGTCGCGGCCGCCGGGCGGGCGGCGTGAACGCGCCGGTACGGGTGCTGCTCGTCGACGACCAGCACCTGGTCCGGACCGGTTTCCGGGTCATCCTGGAGGTCGAGGACGACATCGAGGTGGTCGGCGAGGCCGCCGACGGGCAGCGCGCCGTGTCGATGGCGTCCGCGCTGCGGCCGGACGTGGTGCTGATGGACGTGGAGATGCCGGTGCTCGACGGGCTGGAGGCCACGCGCCGGATCACCGCCGACTCGACGCCGGGCGGCCCGGCGGTGCTCATCCTCACCACGTTCGACCGGGACGACTACCTGTTCGCGGCGCTGCGCGCCGGGGCGAGCGGCTTCCTGCTGAAGAACGGCACCCCGGAGGACCTGGTCGAGGCGGTGCGGGTGGTGGCGCGCGGCGAAGGGCTGATCGCGCCGGCGCTGACCCGGCGGGTGATCTCCACGTTCGCCCGGCCGGGCGGGGCGCCGCCGGACCCCCGGCACGACGCGGCGACGGCGGACCTGACCCCGCGCGAGCGGGAGGTGCTGGAGCTGGTCGCGAGCGGCGCCAGCAACGCCGAGATCGCGGACGTGCTGCGCGTCGGCGAGGCGACGGTGAAGACCCACGTCAGCCGCGTCCTGGCCAAGCTGGGGCTGCGTGACCGGGTGCAGGCGGTGGTGTTCGCGTACGAGCACGGGGTGGTCCGGCCCGGCGGATGACGCCGGTCCGTCGCAGGGCGGACCACGTGATCGTTCCGCGGTGGGACGACGGGTGCGGGCGCCAGCCGTAGCGTCGGGATCATGACCAGCGTGCTCCGCCTCGACGGCGTCGACCGCAGCTTCGGCGGCCGTCAGGTGCTCAAAGACGTCTCCTTCGACGTGACCGCCGGGCGCATGACCGGGTTCGTCGGCGGCAACGGCGCCGGCAAGACCACCACCATGCGCATCATCCTCGGCGTGCTCGCCCCGGACGCCGGGCAGGTCACCTGGCGGGGACACCGGCTCACCCGGGAGGACCGGGCCCGGTTCGGCTACATGCCCGAGGAACGCGGCCTCTACCCGAAGATGACGCCCCGCGAGCAGGTCGTCCACCTCGGCCGCCTGTACGGGCTGGACGCCGCCGGGGCGCGCCGCCGCACCGGCGCGCTGCTGGAGCGGGTCGGTCTCGGCGAGCGGGCCGACGACCTGCTGGAGACGCTGTCGCTGGGCAACCAGCAGCGCGCGCAGATCGCCGCCGCGCTGGTACACGACCCGGAGGTGCTGATCCTGGACGAGCCGTTCTCCGGGCTCGACCCGCTCGCCGTCGACATGGTGGTCGCGGTGCTGCGGGAACGTGCCGCCGCCGGAGCGCCGGTGCTGTTCTCCAGCCACCAGCTCGACGTGGTGGAGCGGCTCTGCGACGACCTGGTGCTCATCGCCGGCGGGACGATCCGGGCCGCCGGCGCCCGCGAGGAGCTGCGCGCCGCGTACACGTTGCCCCGGTTCTCGCTCGTGGTGGACGGCGACGCCGGCTGGCTGCGGGACCAGCCCGGCGTGCGGCTGGTCGACCTCGACGGCGCGCGCGCCGTGTTCGAGGTGGACCCGCCCGCCGACGACCAGGCGGTGCTGCGCGCGGCGCTGGAACGCGGCCCGGTACGCGCGTTCGGCCCGGTCACCCCGTCCCTCGCCGAGATCTTCCGAGAGGTCAACCAGTGAACACGTTCCAGGCCACCCGGCTGGTCGCGGCCCGCGAGATCAAGGTCAAGGTCCGCGACAAGACGTTCCTCTACAGCACGCTGATCTTCCTGCTGCTCGCCGTCGTGGCCACCGTGGTGCCGGCGATGCTGAGCAGCGGCCCGTCCACGGTGGCGGCGACCGCGGCCGGCGCCGAACCGCTGCGCGCGGCCGGGCTGGACGTCCTGCTGGTCGCCGACGACGGCGCCGCCGAGCAGGCGGTACGCGACGGCGACGCGGACGCCGCGGTGGTGGCCGGTCCGGTGGTGGTCGCCGACGAGCGGGCCCCGGACGACGTGGTCGCCGCGCTCAGCGCGGCCCCGCAGGTGAAGCTGCTGGACCCGGACGCGGTGGATCCGCTCGTCGCGTACCTGGTGCCGTTCGCCTTCGCGTTCGTCTTCTTCTTCATGTCCCAGACGTTCGGGTTGCAGATCGCGCAGAGCGTCACCGAGGAGAAGCAGACCCGGATCGTGGAGATCCTGGTGGCCGCCGTGCCGGCCCGGGCGCTGCTGGCCGGCAAGATCCTCGCCGCGGGCGCGCTGGCGCTGGGACAGATCACGCTGATCGCGGCGGTCGCGCTGATCGGGATGCGCCTGACCGACGGCGGTGACCTGCTGGGCCTGATCGCGCCCGCGATCGGCTGGTTCGTGCCGTTCTTCCTGTGCGGCTTCCTGCTGCTGGCGGCGATGTGGGCGGCGGCCGGCGCGCTGGTGAACCGGCAGGAGGACATCGCCGGGGCGTCCACCCCGGTGCAGCTCGCCGTGATGGCGCCGTTCTTCGCGGTGGTGTTCCTCAACGACAACGCCACCGCGATGCGGATCCTGTCGTACCTGCCGATCTCCGCGCCCACAGCGATGCCGGTACGGCTGTTCACCGGTGACGCGGCGACGTGGGAGCCGTTCGTGTCGCTGGCGCTGCTGCTGCTCGCCGCGGCCGGGTTCCTGCTCGCCGGGGCCCGGGTCTACGAGGGCTCGCTGCTGCGCACCAACGGGCGGACCTCGGTGCGGGCGGCGTGGCGGCAGCGCGAGCCGATCGGCTGACGACGGGCATACGCCGAGCGCCGGCCACCCCGCAGCGGGGAGCCGGCGCTCGGCACGTCGGACCGGGGTCAGCCGACCGCGGCCATCACCTCGTCGGAGACGTCGAAGTTGGCGTAGACGTTCTGCACGTCGTCGCAGTCCTCCAGCACGTCGATCAGCTTGAAGATCTTGCGCGCGCCCTCCTCGTCCAGCGGCACGTTCACGCTGGGGATGAGGGAGGACTCGGCCGACTCGTACTCGATGCCGGCGTCCTGCAGCGCGGTGCGGACCGCGATCAGGTCGCCCGGCTCGGAGACCACCTCGTACGCCTCGCCGAGGTCGTTGACCTCCTCCGCGCCCGCGTCGAGCACGGCCATCATCACGTCGTCCTCGGTCGTGCCGCCCTTGGGAACGATCACCACGCCCTTGCGGGAGAACATGTACGACACCGAGCCGGCGTCGGCCAGCGAGCCGCCGTTGCGGGTCAGCGCGGTGCGCACCTCGGTGGCGGCACGGTTGCGGTTGTCGGTGAGGCACTCGATCAGCATCGCCACGCCGTTCGGGCCGTAACCCTCGTACATGATCGTCTGCCAGTCGGCGCCGCCGGCCTCCAGGCCGGAGCCGCGCTTGACCGCGCGGTCGATGTTGTCGTTCGGGACCGAGTTCTTCTTCGCCTTCTGGATGGCGTCGTAGAGAGTCGGGTTGCCGGCCGGGTCACCACCGCCGGTACGGGCGGCCACCTCGACGTTCTTGATCAGCTTGGCGAACATCTTGCCGCGCTTGGCGTCGATGACCGCCTTCTTGTGCTTGGTCGTCGCCCACTTTGAGTGGCCGGACATCTGTTACCTCCGTTGCTACCCGCCGTCTGCATCGACCGCACCACACGCCCCGCTCCCCCGCCGGCGCACGCCGACGCCGAGGTGCCGTGATCTCTGCTGGGAGCCGCGGCGGGCTGATGGCCCTGCCGAATCTCGGCAATCCTACCGGCGGGGGCCGGGTCACTGTCACGCGCCGCACGGCAGCGGCCCGCCCCGGGCCGCCCGAACCGGCACAATCAGGGACGGACCGGCCGCTCAGCGGCTCGCCCGGACCAGTTCCACGAAGTGGCGGTGCAGGCGCAGGTCGCCGGTCAGCTCCGGGTGGAAGGAGGTGGCCAGCAGGTTGCCCTGCCGTACCGCGACGATCCGGTCCGCGGCCGGGCCGTCTGTCACCCGGCCGAGCACCTCGACGTCCGGGCCGACGCGCTCGACCCAGGGCGCCCTGATGAACACGGCGTGGAACGGGCCGCCGTCGACGCCGGTGAGCGCCACCGGCGCCTCGAACGAGTCGACCTGACGGCCAAACGCGTTGCGCCGCACCGTCATGTCGACGCCGGCGAAGCCGCGCTGGTCGGGGCGGCCGTCCAGCACCTCGACGGCCAGCATGATCATGCCGGCGCAGGAGCCGTAGACCGGCATGCCGGCGGCGATCCGCTTGTCGATCGGCTCGCGCATCTCGAAGATGTCCACCAGCTTGCTGATCGTGGTCGACTCGCCGCCGGGCACCACCAGGCCGTCGACCGCGTCCAGCTCGCCGGGGCGCCGCACCGGCCGGGCGTCGGCGCCCGCGCCGGTCAGCGCCGCGACGTGCTCGCGTACGTCGCCCTGCAGCGCGAGCACGCCGATCACGGGTACGGTCACGCCGGGCTCACCAGCCGCGCTCGGCGAGGCGGTGCGGCTGCGGGATCTCGTCGACGTTGATGCCGACCATCGCCTCGCCCAGCCCGCGCGACACCTTGGCGAGCACGTCCGGGTCGTCGTGGAACGTGGTCGCCTTGACGATCGCGGCGGCCCGCTGCGCCGGGTTGCCGGACTTGAAGATGCCCGAGCCGACGAAGACGCCCTCCGCGCCGAGCTGCATCATCATGGCCGCGTCGGCGGGGGTAGCGATGCCGCCCGCGGTGAACAGCACGACCGGCAGCTTGCCCTGCTCGGCGACCTCCTTGACCAGCTCGTACGGGGCCTGCAGCTCCTTGGCCGCCACGTACAGCTCATCGTCGGGCAGCGACTGGAGCCGGCGGATCTCCTGCCGGATCTTCCGCATGTGGGTGGTGGCGTTGGAGACGTCACCGGTGCCCGCCTCACCCTTCGAGCGGATCATCGCGGCGCCCTCGGTGATCCGGCGCAGCGCCTCGCCCAGGTTCGTCGCGCCGCACACGAACGGGACGGTGAACGCCCACTTGTCGATGTGGTTGGCGTAGTCGGCCGGGGTCAGCACCTCGGACTCGTCGACGTAGTCGACGCCGAGCGCCTGGAGGATCTGCGCCTCGACGAAGTGGCCGATCCGGGCCTTGGCCATCACCGGGATCGAGACGGCGGAGATGATGCCGTCGATCATGTCCGGGTCGCTCATCCGGGACACGCCGCCCTGCGCGCGGATGTCGGCCGGCACCCGCTCCAGCGCCATCACGGCCACCGCGCCGGCGTCCTCGGCGATCTTCGCCTGCTCGGGGGTGACCACGTCCATGATCACACCGCCCTTGAGCATCTCGGCCATGCCGCGCTTGACGCGGGCGGTGCCGACGGCGGTGGCGGGGGTCGGGGCTGCGGACTCAGACACGGGACATCGCTCCTCGGCGTGCTCGGGAGGTGACTGCGCAGGAATGCTACGACCGTCGCGACGCCGCTCCGAGCGCCAATCGAACCCCCGGTGGCCTGCCGTGTGGCCCCGGTCACGACCGGCGGTCAGCCGGTGGTCACGTCCGCCGGGGAGGCCAGCGTGGGATCGTCGATGTCGAAGTAGCGGGGCCACTCCCGCCCCCGCCCCATCCGGAACAGCCGCACCACCGGGCGGCTGCGCGCCGAGCGGGCGTCCCGGACCAGGTCGGTGTGCACCTGCCGGGCCAGCGCCAGCCGGCGGCTCGCCGCGATCACCGCCGCGCAGCCCGGGTCGTCCGGGTCCAGCCGTACCGCCCGCAACTGCCGGGTCAGGTCGTTCTCGGCCGCCTCGCGCTCCTCCGGGGCGGCGTCGAGCGCGATCCGGGCGGCGGCGTACAGCTCCACGCCGTACCGCTGCTCGGCCAGGACCGCGGCGGCGGCCGCGCGGCGCAGCAGGTGCGCCTCCAGCGCGCGGGCCGCCGAGTCGGCGCGGACCTGCAGCCGCTGCACCCGGCCGGAGGTCCAGATCAGGTACGCCGAGACCAGCCCGAGCACACCGACCGCGCCCACCACCCACCACATGCCCGGCATCGTAGTGCTGCTCCTCATCCCGCCCGCCCGGCGCGGGGCACCGGTCGACGCGCTCGTCACAGCGGCCGCAGCGGCCACCCCGGTCAGCCCAGTCCCGCCCACTCCTGGT
Organism: Micromonospora chalcea; assembly: GCF_002926165.1. Taxonomy (GTDB): domain Bacteria; phylum Actinomycetota; class Actinomycetes; order Mycobacteriales; family Micromonosporaceae; genus Micromonospora; species Micromonospora chalcea. Next base: position 15,648 of record NZ_MAGP01000177.1, read on the forward strand.
CCATGACCCGGCCGTCGGTGGCCTCGATCGCGGCTGCGTATACCTCCAGAACACGGCGGGCAACCACGGGCCAGTCGAAATTCGCCACCACCTGGTCGCCGCAGGCGGTCAGCCCGGCGCGGCGGTCGGCGTCGTCGAGCAGCTCGGACAGCGCGCCGCCCAGCGCCGCCGCGTCGCCGGTCGGGAACAGCTGTCCGGCCCGGCCGCCGTCGAGCACCCGGCGGAACGCGTCCAGGTCGCTGGCGACCACAGTCGTCCCGGCGGCCAGCGCCTCGGTGAGGATCATCCCGAAGGATTCCCCGCCGGTGTTCGGTGCGACGTAGAGGTGCACGCTGCGCAACATGCGTGCCTTGTCCGCCTCGGAGACCAGGCCGAGGAACGTGACCCGGTCGCGCAGGGCGGCCGGGAACCGCCCGTACAGCTCGTCGGCGTCGCCCGGCCCGGCGACCAGCAGGCGCAGCCCGGGGCGGTGCGGCGCGAGCGCGACGAACGCGTCCCGCAGGATCGGGAAGCCCTTGCGCGGCTCGGTGAACCGGCCCAGGAAACCCAGCGTGCCGCCGGTGCCCGGCGCGCACTCCCCCGGCCAGCCGGGCAGCGGCGGCACCCCGGCGAACTTCGCCACCGCCACCCCGTTGGGGATCTCCACCGCGCCGCCGTCCATGTGCTCGACCTGCACCTTGCGGGCCAGCGCGCTCACCGCGATCCGGGCGGTGATCCGCTCCAGCACGATCTGCAGCGCGCCCTGCGCGGCCGACAGCACCCGGGAACGGGTCATCGCGGTGTGGAACGTGGCCACCACCGGGCCGCGGGCGCAGAGCACGGCCAGCATCGACAGGCTCGGCGTGAGCGGCTCGTGCACGTGCAGCACGTCGAAGTCGCCCCGGGTGATCCAACGCCGCACCCGGGCGGTGGAGACCGGGCCGAACGCGATCCGGGCCACCGACCCGTTGTACGGCACCGGCACCGCCCGCCCGGCCGACACCACGTACGGCGGCAGCGCCGAGTCCTCGTCGGCCGGCGCCAGCACGCTCACCTCGTGGCCGAGCCCGAGCAGCGCCTCGGCCAGGTCCATGACGTGGTTCTGCACCCCGCCCGGCACGTCGAACGAGTACGGGCACACGATGCCGATACGCACTGCGCCCTCCCCCTAGACCGTCCCGGTGGTGGCCGGCGGCGCCGCCGACGTGGGCGTACCGTCCCGGCCCTGGTCCAGCCACATCCGCTGCAACATGTGCCAGTCTTGCGGATGCCGGGCGATGCCCGCCGCCAGACCGTCGGCAATCCGCTGCGTCACCGCGCGTACCCGCTCGTCCAGCGGGGCGCTGTCCGGGTCCGGCAGCGGCAGCGGGCCGTCGATCGATGCGCACGCCGCGTCCGGCTCGTACCACATCGAGGCCACGTAGAGCGGCGCGCCGGTGCGGATCGCCAGCAGCGCCGGCCCGGCCGGCATCCGGGTCCGGCCGCCGAAGAAGTCGACCTCCACGCCCCGGGCCGACAGGTCCCGGTCGGCGAGCAGCGGCACCACGTAGCCGGCGCGCAGCCGGTCCACCAGCACGTCGAACGCGGGACGCGGGCCGCCGGTGTTGGGCAGGATCTCCATGCCCAGCCCTTCCCGGAACCCGACGAACCGCTCGTAGACGCCGTCCGGCAGCCGCTCGGCCACCGTGGTCATCGGCCAGCCGGTGGCCGCCACCCAGGCGCCGGCCGCGTCCCAGTTGCCGGCGTGCGGCAGCGCCACCACGGCGCCCCGCCCGGCCGCCACGTCGGCGGCGAGCAGTTCCTGCCCGTCCAGGCGGAACCCGGCGAGGATCTGCGCCCGGCTCAGGCCGGGCAGCCGGAACGCCTCCATCCAGTACCGGGCGTACGAGCGCAGGCCCTCGCGCACCAGCGCGTCCAGCTCCGCGTCGGGCAGTTCCGGGCCGACCACCCGGCGCAGGTTGGCGCGCAGCCGGCGCGTACCCCCGCCGTCCTTGCGGTGGGCGCGGTCGGCGCCCGCCCGGAAGGCCGCGGCCGCGACGGGCCGGGGCAGCGCCCGGATCAGGCGCCAGCCCGCGACGAAGCCCGCCTCGGTGAGGTTCACTCGACGCCGACCCGCTGGGCCTGGCGGTACACGTGGGCCATCCGCTGCCCGACGGTGAAGATCGAGACGGCGGCGAGCAGCCAGAGCGCAATCTCCAGCGCCAGCGGTACGCCGAGGCCGGTGAGCAGGCCGCCGACGCCGACGATGAGCAGCCGCTCGGTGCGTTCGGCGATGCCCACGTTGCAGGTCATCCCGAGGCCCTCGGCGCGGGCCTTGACGTAGGAGACCAGCCCGCCCGCGGCCAGGCAGATCAGCGCCGCCGCCACGCCCGAGTAGTCGTGCTCGGTGGCCAGCCAGTACGCGACCGCGCCGAACACCGCGCTGTCGGCGACCCGGTCCATGCTCGAGTCGAGGAACGCCCCGAACCGGGTGGACCCGCCGCTCATCCGCGCCATCGTGCCGTCGAGCAGGTCGGTGAGGGCGAAGACCGTGACGATCAGCGCGCCGGCGACCAGATGGCCGCGCGCGCCGAAGCCGAGCGCGCCGACGAGCACGCCGACGGTGCCGGTCACGGTGACCGCGTTGGGGGACACGCCCGCACGCAGCAGCGCACGGGCGATCGGCTCCACGACGCGGGTCATGCCCGCGCGGGCCGTCACTTGGAAGATCTTCGCCATGGCGGTCCCACGATAACGGCCCGCAACCGCCGGGGACACAGCCGGGCACACGACCCGCCCGGCGGCCCTTGTGCCCGCACTCGCGCGGGTGTGAGATCGAGCCAGGAGGTGAGCCAGCTCACCGGATCACCGGTCCGCGTTCCCGGCCAGCAGGAGATCACCGGAAGATATCGCCGCGGCGCCCGTCCCGGGTCCGCTCCCCCGTCGCCCGCGGCGGTCGCCACCACCACCGGTTGAGGGAGGTGCGCCGCGATGGCGCAGAAGAACGAGAAGGGTGTCACCGGCGGCGCGCCGGTGGTGACCGAGCCCGGCAGGGTTCGCAACGTGGTGCTCGTCGGGCACTCCGGCGCCGGCAAGACGACTCTCGTCGAGGCGCTGCTGGCCGCCAGCGGCACGATCGGCCGGGCCGGCGCCGTCACCGAGGGCACCACCGTCTGCGACCACGACCCCGCCGCCGTACGGCAGCAGCGCTCGGTCAGCCTGGCCTGCGCGCCGCTGGTGCACCGCGACGTCAAGGTCAACCTGCTGGACACGCCGGGCTACGGCGACTTCGTCGGCGAGCTGCGCGCCGGGCTGCGCGCCGCCGACGCGGCGCTGTTCGTGGTCTCCGCCGTCGACGGCATGGACGCCGCCACGGCCGCCCTGTGGGAGGAGTGCGCCGCCGTCGACATGCCCCGCGCGGTGGCGGTCTCCCGGCTGGACCACCCGCGGGCCGACTTCGACGAGGCGGTGGCGCTGTGCCAGCGCGTCTTCGGCGACAACGTGCTCCCGCTCTACCTGCCGATGCTCGGCGACGACGGCGAGTCGGTGGCCGGCCTGATGGGGCTGATCACCCGCCGGGTGTACGACTACTCGGCCGGGCTGCCGCCGGAGGTACGCGAGCCGGACCCGGAGCACCTGCCGGCCATCCAGGAGTCCCGCAACGAGCTGATCGAGGGGATCATCGCGGAGAGCGAGGACGAGACCCTCATGGACCGCTACCTCGGCGGCGAGGAGATCGACCCCGAGGTGCTCATCACCGACCTGGAGACCGCTGTGGCCCGCGGCCACTTCTACCCGGTGGTGCCGGTCTGCGCGGAGACCGGCGTGGGCCTGGACGCGCTGCTCGACGGCCTGGTCGCGGCGTTCCCGTCGCCGCTGGAGCACGACCTGCCGGCGGTCACCGGCGTGGACGGCTCGCCCCGCCCGCCGCTGACCTGCGACCCGGACGGCCCGCTCGTCGCCGAGGTGGTCAAGACGACAGTCGACAGGCACGTCGGGCGGGTCTCGCTGGTGCGCGTCTTCTCCGGCACGCTCCGCCCCGACCAGGTCATCCACGTGTCCGGTCACGGCATGGCCGAGCGCGGCCACCCCGACCACGACGCCGACGAGCGGGTCGGCCACGTCTACACCCCGCTGGGCGCGACGCTGCGCGAGGTGGCCGCCTGCGTCGCCGGTGACCTGTGCGCGATCACCAAGTCGGGCAGCGCGGAGACCGGCGACACCATCTCGGCCAAGGACGACCCGCTGCTGGTCGCGCCCTGGGAGATGCCCGAGCCGCTGCTGCCGGTGGCGATCGTGGCGCGCAGCCGGGCCGACGAGGACGCGCTGGCCCGCAACCTGGCCCGGCTGGTCGCCGGTGACCCGACACTGCGGCTGGAACGCAACGCGGAGACCCACCAGCTGGTGCTCTGGTGCATGGGCGAGGCGCACGCCGACGTGGTGCTCGACCGGCTGCGCGGCGGCGGCGTCGAGCTGGACACCGAACCGGTCCGGGTGGCGCTGCGCGAGACGTTCGAGGCCGCCGCGCGGGGGCACGGCCGGCACGTCAAGCAGTCCGGCGGCCACGGCCAGTACGCGGTCTGCGACATCGAGGTGGAGCCGCTGCCCCGCGGCGCCGGCTTCGAGTTCGTCGACCGGGTGGTCGGCGGCGCGGTCCCGCACAACTACATCCCGTCGGTGGAGAAGGGTGTACGGGCGCAGATGGAACGCGGTCTGGTCGCCGGCTACCCGGTGGTGGACCTGCGGGTGACGCTCGTGGACGGGAAGGCGCACAGCGTCGACTCCTCCGACGCCGCGTTCCAGACCGCCGGCGCGCTGGCGCTGCGTGACGCCGCCGAGAAGGGCCAGCCGACCCTGCTGGAGCCGGTCGACGAGATCACCGTGCGGGTGCCGGACTCGTCGGTCGGCGCGGTGATGGGCGACCTGTCCGGGCGGCGCGGCCGGGTGCTCGGCACCGAGCCGGACCCGGACGCCCGGGGCCGCACGCTGGTCCGCGCCGAGGTGCCCGCCACGGAGCTGCTGCGGTACGCGGTGGAGCTGCGCTCGATGACCGCCGGCACGGGCACGTTCCGCCGCGAGTTCGCCCGCCACGACCCCATGCCCGCCCACCTGGCCGACCAGGCCCGCAAGGAGTCCACCTCCCACTGACCCCGCAGCGGTCCGCCCCCGTCGGCGTCGAT
>NZ_MAGP01000178.1 GCF_002926165.1 Micromonospora chalcea
GGTCAGTGGGGGGGCGAGGGTGCGGGCTGTGGTTACCAGGGTGGCGTTGTCGGGGGTCTGGGTGCCGTCGGGCAGCAGCAGCGTGTCCTCCAGGCCGATCCGGGTGTGCAAACCCCGGCGGACCGCCTCGGCGTAGACCGGCCAGGTGGCGGGCCCCTCGCCGTGCAGCAGCACCGGCGCGGGCTGGTCGGGCAGCGCGGCGAGGATCGCCGCCGCGTCGGCGAGCGCCGTCTCGACCTGCTCGGCCATGCACTCGACCAGGATCCGCCCGGTGGGCGCGGACCAGCGGCGCCAGGCGTCGACCGCCGCTGGCGTCCACAGGCCGGCCTCGACCATCACGCCGCGCTCGTGCAGGGCGGCGGCGACCTGGGCCGCCCCGGGTTCGTGGGCGTTGACCGAGGCGAAGTCGGGCAGCACCGTCCAGTCACGGACGGCGGCGACCCGCTCGGCCGGGTCCGGGACGATCCAGGCGCCGGTGCTCACGCCCACCGGCAGGCCGGGACGGGAAGCCCGGATGGCGGTGACCGCAGCGGCGATCACCGCCGGGTCGAGCGACTCGGCGCCGGTGTCGTCGCGCGGGTGCACGTGCACCGCCGCCACCCCGGCGGCAGCGCAGCGCACCGCGTCGGCGGCCAGTTCGGCCGGCGTGAGCGGTACGGCGGGGTGCTCATCCCGCCGCCGGGTGCCGTTGAGACATGCCTTCAGCACGGTGTGCGCCTCCCCTCGGGACGGCGGCCGCGACACCGACCGCCGGTCGGTCGGTCAGTCGGTCAGTCGACGGCCGGCCGGCGGTCGGTCAGTCGAGCCGGCGGGAGTCGAGATCGTGCTCGGCGTCGGCCATCGCGTCGGCGTCGATGTGCGCGGCGAACTCGGCCGCCTCGGCACTCTGCGCGGCCAGCGCGTCCTTCACCGCCCGGATCGCCACCCCGGCCGGATAGCCCTTGCGCGCCAGCATGCCGACCAGACGCCGGAACACCGCGTCCGGCTCACCCCGGGTGCTGCGCAGTTTGCGGTCCACCAGGGCACGGGCGGTCTCCGCCTCGGTCTCCTCGTCCAGGTCGTCCAGGGCAGCGCCGGCCACCTCGCCGTCGACGCCGCGCTGGCGCAGCTCGTTGGCGAGCGCCCGGCGGGCCAGCCCACGACCGTTGTGCCGGCTGCTCACCCACGCACGGGCGAAGGCCGCGTCGTCGACGATGCCCACCTCGTCGTACCGGTCGAGGACCTGCTCGGCGATCTCCTCGGAGATGCCGCGCCGGGCCAGCGCGCCGGCCAGCTCGGCCCGGGTGCGCGGGCGCACCGCGAGCTGCCGCAGGCAGATCTCCCGGGCCAGCTCGGCCTCGTCGCGCGGCGGAGCCGGAGCCTCCCCTGCGTCGGACTCCGCCGCGCGATCACGGCGTCCCCGGCGAGGCCGGGGCGTACCTGTGGCGTCGCCCGCACGGGGAGGACTGGCATCCCAGCCCCGGCCCGTACGGGCGCGTCGTCCTGCCACGGGTCAGCGGATCAGAAGTCGACCGGCGGCAGTTCCGGGCCACCGGCGGCGTCGCCCGCACCACCGGTGCCGACGCCGAGCTTCTCCAGGATCTTCTTCTCGATCTCGGCCGCCACGTCCGGGTTCTCGCGGAGGAACTCGCGGGCCTTCTCCTTGCCCTGGCCCAGCTGGTCACCGTCGTAGGTGTACCAGGCGCCGGACTTGCGGATGATCGCCTGCTCCACGCCGACGTCGATCAGCGAGCCCTCGCGGGAGATGCCCTTGCCGTACATGATGTCGAACTCGGCCTGCTTGAACGGCGCGGCGACCTTGTTCTTCACGACCTTGACCCGGGTGCGGTTACCGACCACGTCGGTGCCGTCCTTGAGGCTCTCGATGCGGCGCACGTCGAGCCGGACCGAGGCGTAGAACTTCAGCGCCCGACCACCGGTGGTGGTCTCCGGGCTGCCGAACATCACGCCGATCTTCTCGCGGAGCTGGTTGATGAAGATCGCGGTGGTGCCGGTGTTGTTGAGCACACCGGTGATCTTCCGCAGCGCCTGGCTCATCAGCCGGGCCTGGAGACCGACGTGGCTGTCACCCATCTCGCCCTCGATCTCGGCGCGCGGCACCAGGGCCGCCACCGAGTCGATCACGATGATGTCGATCGCGCCGGAGCGGACCAGCATGTCGGCGATCTCCAGCGCCTGCTCGCCGGTGTCCGGCTGGGAGACCAGCAAGGCGTCGGTGTCGACGCCGAGGGCCCGCGCGTACTCCGGGTCGAGCGCGTGCTCCGCGTCGATGAACGCGGCGATGCCGCCGGCCCGCTGGGCGTTCGCGACCGCGTGCAGCGCGACGGTGGTCTTACCGCTGGACTCCGGACCGTAGATCTCGACCACCCGGCCGCGGGGCAGACCGCCCACGCCGAGCGCCACGTCGAGCGCGATGGAGCCGGTCGGGATGACAGCCGTCTGCACGACGGGCCGCTCCCCCAGCCGCATCACCGAACCCTTGCCGAACTGCTTGTCGATCTGAGCGAGAGCAAGGTCGAGCGCCTTCTCCCGGTCAGGCCCTGCTGCCATCGTTGCCACCCCTGCCTTCGCCGGCGTCTTTCCTGAGCTTCGCGTCACGCGGGACACGCTAGGCGCTGGGTCCGACAGAAAACCAGCCGACGGGCCGTGAGCTGTGGACGAGCACCCCGCTGTGGACAATAGCCGAACAGGTGTACGACTGGGCAAGCGACACGCGGGATCGATGAAAAGGCTGCTCAGCGTAGTCGGGCGGGCACCCGGTCGGGGTACGCGGCGACCACGGCGCGCCACACCACGTGCGTTTGCTCACCGGCCGCGAGCGCCTGCTCGATGGTCCGCCCACCGAGCTGGGACAGCACCTGGTCCCGGGCGATGCTGGCCGCGTAGCCGGGCCCGAACGCCTCCTCCAGCCGCGTCCAGAAGTCGGTCAGCCGCACGTGTTCAGTCCTCCTCGTCGAGTGGCGCCGGGCCGGGACGGCGCAGCGCCAGCGCCACCAGCGGCACCACGGCGATCGCCGCCAGCAGGGTGAGCGTCGGGTACCCCACGGCCCGCATCACGAACCCGCTCGCCGCCGCCGCGCCCGCCCCGGCCAGCCCCATGAGCAGGTCGGACAGCCCCTGCACACCGGGCCGGTCGGCGGTCGGCACCGACTCCGACAGCAGCGTCGAGCCCGCCACCATCGTGCCCGACCAGCCCAGCCCGAGCAGCGTCAGCCCCACCGACAGCGGCGCCGTGTGGTGCCCGGCGGTGCCGGAGACCGCGCACGCGGCCAGCAGCAGCGCCACCCCGCCGAGGATCACCGGCCGCCGGCCCACCCGGTCGGTGAGCCATCCCACCACCGGCGACAGCGCGTACATGCCGGCGATGTGCAGGCTCAGCACCAGGCCGACCACCGGCAGCACGTCCTCGTCGGAGTGCCACTCGCCGAGGTGCACCGGGGTCATCGACATGACAGCGACCATCACCAGGTGCCCCACCGCGACAGCGGCGATGCCGAGGCGGGCGGCCGGCCGCCCGCGTACCGTGCGCCACGCGGCGACCATGCCACCGCGGCGGGTGACCGCCGGCGCGGCGCCCGGCGCCGGCTCGGCCGCCGCCGGCCGGCGCGCGGTGAGCAGCGGGTCCGGCCGCAGCAGGACCAGGAGTACGACGGCGGTCAGCGTGAACGCGACGGCGCTGAACGCGAACGGGCCGGACAGCGCCGGCAGGCCCCAGCCCCGGGTGGTCTCGTCGGCGAGCGCGGCGAAGTTCGGCGCGGCCACCGCGCCGATGGTGGTGGCCCACACGACCAGCGAGAGCTGCCGCCCCCGGCGCTGCGGCTCGGCCAGGTCCACCGCCGTGTAGCGGGCCTGGAGGTTGGCCGCCGTGCCGCCACCGAACAGCAGCATGCCGACGAAGAGCAACGGCACCAGGCGCGTCACGGTGGCGACCACCACCAGCACGCCGCCGACCGCGCCGACCGCGTACGCGAGAACCAGGCCCGGTCGCCGGCCACGCGCGGCCATGAGCCGGGTGACCGGGATGGCGAGCAGCGCGGCGCCGACCACCCCGGCGCTCTGCGCGAGCCCGGCCAGGGCGGTGCCGGCGACCCGGGCGGCGAGCAGCGCGCCCACCGAGATGCCGATGGTGACGCCGATGCCGCCGATGATCTGGGTGAGGAACAGCAGCCGGACGGTACGCCGTTGGATGCCGGCGACGTCGGGCCGGGGCGGGGCCGGCGCGGTCAGGTCGGTGGACATGCGCGCTCCTGGTGGGACGGGTGCCCCATCCTCCCGCACCGGCCCGCCCGGCCGGCACCCGGTTTCGCTACAGGCCGAGACCCCGGCCGATGATCTCCTTCATGATCTCGGTGGTGCCGCCGTAGATGGTCTGCACGCGGCTGTCCAGCCACGCCTTCGCCACCGGGTACTCCGCCATGAAGCCGTAGCCGCCGTGCAGCTGCACGCACCGGTCGGCCACCTTGGTCTGCAGCTCGGTGGTCCACCACTTGGCCTTCGCCGCGTCGGTCACCGACAGGCGGCCCGCGTTGAACTCGGCGACGCAGTGGTTGACGAACGTGCGCGCGATGGTGACCTCGGTGTCCAGCTCGGCTAGCAGGAACCGGTTGTGCTGGAACCGGCCGATCGGCCGCCCGAACGCCTCGCGGGAGCGGGCGTACTCGATGGTGAGCGCGAGCAGCTTCTCGCAGGCCGCCACCGCGGCGACGGCGATGCTCAGCCGCTCCCGGGGCAGGTTGGCCATCAGGTGGTAGAAGCCGTGGTTCTCGGTGCCGATCAGGTTCTCCGCCGGCACCCGGCAGTCGTCGAAGAACAACTCGGCGGTGTCGTTGGCCTTCAGGCCGACCTTGGCCAGGCGGCGGCCCCGGCTGAAGCCCGGCGTGCCGCTCTCCACCACGACCAGGCTCACCCCGTGGGCGCCCTGGTCCGGCGCGGTCTTGACCACCACGACCACCAGGTCGGCCATCTCACCGTTTGTGATGAACGTCTTCTGCCCGTTGAGGACCAGGCTGTCGCCGTCACGGACCGCGCCGGTGCGGATGCCGACCAGGTCGCTGCCCGCGCCCGGCTCGCTCATCGCGATCGCGGTGACCAGGTCGCCGGAGCAGAAGCCCGGCAGCCAGCGCTTGCGCTGGTCGTCGGTGGTCAGCTCGGTCAGGTACGGCGCGACCACGTCGTTGTGCAGCCCGAACCCGAGGCCCGAGCACCCGGACGCGACGATCTCCTCGTCGAGCACCGCGTTGAACCGGAAGTCGCGCTGCCCGCCGCCGCCGTACTCGGGGTCGACGTCGGGGCCGAGCAGCCCTGCCGCGCCGGCGGCCCGCCACACCTCCCGGTCGACGATCCCGTCGGCCTCCCAGCGCTCGTGGTTCGGCACCGCCTCCCGGGTCAGGAACCGGCGGCACAGGTCACGGAACTCGTCGTGGACGGGCTCGTAGAGATGCTGCTCCATGCCGGCAAGTCTGGCACCGCTCACCCGCCCTGGACAGAGGCGAGCGCCGCTCGCAGCCGGCGCTCCCGACGGCCGGTACGCACGGCTTCGGCCAGCACCGCGGCCAGGACGATCCCGAGCCCGGCCGCGGCCAGCTCCGACCCCGCGCGGATCGCGAGGACGGTCAGCGGGCCGAGCAGCACCACGCCGCCGGCCGCCCCGAACAGCGCTCCCCGGCGTATCGCGGAGAGGTTGTCCGCCACCGCCGCGCGCCCCGCCTCGTCGGCGGGCGGCTCGCCCCGGCGCAGGGCGGTCTCGGCGACCGCCCAGGCGGCGACACGGTCCGCCTCGGCGGGGCGCGGCTTTCCGAACCGGCTCAGCGCGAAGAAGAACGCGAATCCCCAGATCACCGCGTTCAGGCCGGTCTCGACCACCGCGGCCTGCGCGGACCCGTCCCGCTCCCAGAGCCGGATGGGCAGCCAGAGGAGGCCGGCGATCAGTACGGAGACCACGTACGGGCCGGGTGCGCCGAACCGGAGCAGTGAGACGCGCGGTCGGGGGTCGGCCATGCCGGGACCGTACCCCCGTGGGCCGTCCGACAATCCCGCGTGGACGGTAGCGGGCGGAAGGGAAGCAGGCCAGGATGGCCGGATGGGCACACTCACGGGGAAGCAGGTCGCCGAGGCCGGGCTGGACGGGTGGACGTACCTGCTGGGGGCGTTGCAGACGCGCATCCGTACCCCCGATTTCGCGGCCGGGCTGGCGTTGGTGGCCGCGGTGGGCGCGGAGGCCGAGCGGGTCGATCATCATCCCGATCTGGACCTGCGCTACACCCACGTGGACGTACGGCTGTGGTCGCACGACGTGGGCGGGGTGACGCAGCGTGACCTGCGGCTGGCCCGGTTCGTCTCGGGGCTGGCCGCGGACTCCGGGCTTACCCTGTCGGCCGCCGGGCTGGCCCGGCTGGAGCTCGCGCTCGACACCCCGGAGCACGCGGCGGTGCTGCCGTTCTGGCGGGCGGTGCTGGCGCCTGGCGCGCCGCCCGGCCCGGGCGCCGACGAGGTACGCGACCCGGACGGCGCGCTGCCCACGGTCTGGTTCCAGCGTTCCGGCCGGGACGAGCCCCGGCAGCGGTGGCATCCGGACGTGTGGGTCGACCCGGCCGAGGTGGACGCGCGCATCGCCGCCGCGCTGGCGGCAGGCGGGACGCTGGTCAGCGACGCGGAGGCGCCGAGCTTCTGGGTGCTGGCCGACCCGGACGGCAACCGGGTGTGCCTGTGCACCTGGCAGCAGCGCGCCTGACTCAGCGCAGCGCCTTGGCGGCCACCTTCAGGTCGGCGACCAGGCCCTCGTACGCGACGTCCTGGTTGTCGGCGCGCAGCACCGCCGACGGGTGGATGGTGGCGAGCAGCCGGGCCGCCGCGGCGTCGGCGACCGCGCCCGTCCGGTCCACCGGCACCCGTTCGAAGTCCTCCGGGCGCTGGGCGGCGGCGGGCCAGGGCAGCAGCTCGCCGCGTTGCTTCGTCACCCGGAAGCTCGGGCCGAGCAGCGCCTTGGCGGCGGTGGCGCCGAGCACCACCACGATCTCCGGGCGCAGCCGGGCGAACTCGGCGACCAGCCAGGGCCGGCAGGCGGTGACGTGCACCCGGTCCGGGGTCTGGTGGATGCGCCGCTTGCCGCGCAGCTCGAACCGGAAGTGCTTCACCGCGTTTGTGAGGTAGATCTGGGCGGGGTCGAGCGCCGCGTCGTCGACGGCCTTGCGCAGCAGACGCCCGGCCGGGCCGACGAACGGCAGCCCCTTCTGGTCCTCGATGTCGCCCGGCTGCTCGCCGACGAAGACCACGCGCGCGTGCTCGTCGCCGCGGCCGAAGACGGTCTGGGTGGCGTCCCGGTACAGCTCGCAGCCCCTGCAGCCGCCCGCCGCGGCGCGCAGCTCGTCGATGGTGTCCGCCGACGGCGGGATGAACTCCTGCGCTCCGGGCGCGCTCTCGGTCTCGGCCATGCCGATCGTTCTACCCCGTCCGGCGGCGCGCACGCGAGGCGGCCCGCCGCTCGGCCGGAGGCGTTAAAAGGGGGCCCTTCCTATACCGAATGCGTTAACAGGGGGCCCTTCCTTCCGGCGGTGAGCGCGTCGGCGAGCGCGGGGATGTCGGCCTCGTCCAGCGCGCTCACCGAGACGCGCACGGCGGGGTCGGCCGCGATCCGGTACAGCCGGCCGGGCGCCACGGCCCATCCGGCGTCGCGCAGCGTCGTGACCGTCACCGTCTCGTCGGGCACCGGCACCCAGACGTTGATCCCGGTACGCCCGTGCGCGGCCACCCCGCGCGCGGCCAGCGCGGCCACCAGCCCGTCGCGCCGCCGGTCGTAGCTGTCCGCCGCGCGCCGTACCAGCTCGGCGGTGGCCGGGTCGCGCCAGAGCGACACCACCAGCCGTTGCAGCACCGTGGACACCCAGCCGGCGCCGACCCGCGCCCGGCCGGCCACCCGGGCCACTGTGGCCTCGTCGCCGGCCAGCACCGCGAGCCGCAGGTCGGGCCCGTAGGGCTTGCTCACCGACCGGACGAAGGCCCACGCCGGTGTCGCCCCGGCGAGCGGATGCAGGGGTACGCGGGCCAGCTCGGCGGCGTGGTCGTCCTCGATCAGCAGCAGGTCGGCGCGGCCGTCCAGCAGTGTCCGCAGCGCGTCGGCCCGGTCGGTGGAGACGGCCGCGCCGGTCGGGTTCTGCGCCCGGCTGGTCACGACGAGCGCCCGGACCCCGGCGGCCAGCGCCGCGCGGACGCCGCCGACTGTGGGGCCGTCGTCGTCCACCGGCACCCCGACGGTACGCAGCCCGAGCGCGGCGATCAGGTCGAGCAGGTTGGCCCAGCCCGGGTCCTCCACCGCGACCGCGTCGCCGGGGCGCAGGTGGGCGGCGAGCAGCCGTTCGATGCCGTCGAGCGCGCCGCCGGTGACTGTGAGCTCGCCGGCCGGGACCCCGTCCGCGGCGAGCCGGTCCGTCGCCAGGGCGGCCAGGTCGGGCAGCACGGCGTCGGTCGCGTACCCGCCGGGGGGTCCGATGTCGGCGGCGAGCGCGGCGAGGTGCGGCCCGAGCGGGGGCAGCAGCCGGGGGTCGGGCTGGCCGGCGGAGACGTCGCGACCGCCGGGCAGCGGCGGGGGCAGCAGCGCGGCGCGGCGGGCGGCCACCGGTGGGCGGGGGCGGACCCGGGTGCCGTGCCGGCCGGCGGTCGCGACCAGGCCACGTTGCCGCAGTTCCTGGTACGCCTTCGCGACGGTGGCCGGGCTGACGCCGAGGTCGGCGGCGAGCGCCCGGACGGCGGGCAGGGCGTCGCCCGGGGCGATCTCGCCGCTGCGGATGCCGGTTTCGACGCTGGCCGAAATCGCGGCCGACGTGGACCCGCTGACCTGATAATGTGCTGCCACAGTTTGGCGATTGTACTAGAACAAAGGTGGGATGTCACATGTACCCTCCGACCCCCCGCACCACGGCCAGCCGCGTCCGCGACCGGATGCGCTATGACGCGGCCACTGCGCATGCGCTGCTCGACGAGGCGTACCACTGCGCGCTGTCGTTCACCGTCGGCGGCGAGCCGCGCATCCTGCCGACCCTGCACGTGCGCGTCGGCGACACGCTCTACCTGCACGGGTCCACCGGCAGCCGGCCGCTGCTCGCCGCCCGGGGCGAGGCCGGGCTGCCGGTCTGCGTCGCCGTCACCCACCTCGACGGGCTGGTCTACGCGCGGTCGCAGTTCCACCACAGCGCCAACTACCGGTCCGTGGTGGCGCACGGCACCGCCCGGCTGGTCGAGGACGCGGACGAGAAGGCGGCGGTGATGACCGCGCTGATCGAGAAGGTGGCCACCGGGCGCTCCGCCGAGAGCCGCCCGCCGAACCGGCGCGAGCTGGCCGAGACGGCGGTGCTGGCGCTGCCGCTGCGGGAAGTGTCGGTACGGGTGCGCACCGGCGGCGTCAACGACGAGCCGGCCGACGAGGCGCTGCCGTACTGGGCCGGTGTGGTGCCGCTGCGGCTCACACCGGGCCGACCCGAACCCGCCCCCGGGGTGAGCGCGCCGGTGCCGGCGTACCTGCGGGCGGCCCGCTCGCCGTGGCACGAGCCGGCGGTGCTGCGCGGCGAGCACGTGGCGCTGGAGCCGCTCGACCTCGCCCACGCCGACGAGCTGCACGCCGCCACCGACGACCCGCAGGTGTGGCAGCACCTGGGCGGTACGCGGCCGGCCGACGCCGACGAGATGCGCCAGGTTGTCGCCAGTTACCTGGACGCGCAGGAACGCGGCGAGCAGGTGTGCTGGGCGCAGCGCTGCGCCACCACCGGCGCGGTCATCGGCACCACTTCGTACTACGAGATCGACCCGGTACGCCGGTCGCTGGCGATCGGCTACACCTGGCTGGGCCGCCCGTGGTGGCGTACCGGCGTCAACACCGAGGCGAAGCTGCTGCTGCTGGGCCGCGCCTTCGACGAGCTGGACGCGGTGCGCGTGGTCTGGCACACCGACATCCGCAACGAGCGCTCCCAGCGGGCCATCGAACGGCTCGGCGCGAGCCGGGAGGGCGTGCTGCGGCAGCACAAGCAGCGCGCCGACGGCTCCTGGCGGGACACCGTGCAGTACTCCATGCTCGCGCAGGAGTGGCCGAGCGCACAGGCCAGCCTGCGGGAACGTCTTCGCGCGGCGGCCACCGTGGCGTCATGATGTCCGGCGTGCTGGGGATCACCGACATCTGGACGTACGTGCTGGGCACCGTGGCGATCGTGCTGCTGCCCGGACCGAACTCGCTCTTCGTGCTGGCCACCGCCGCCCGCCGGGGCGTGGCCACCGGCTACCGGGCCGCCGCCGGGGTGTTCGTCGGCGACGCGGTGCTGATGTTCCTCTCCGCCGCCGGGGTGGCCTCGCTGCTCCAGGCGTACCCGCCGCTCTACCTGGTGATCAAGTACGCCGGCGCGGCGTACCTCGGGTGGTTGGGGCTGGCCATGCTGCGCGGCGCGTGGCGGCGCTGGCGCGACCGCAACGACCCGGCCACGCCGCGCCTGATCGACGAGGTCGAGCCGGCCGGGCCGCAGGAGCCGTTCCGGCGGGCGCTGGTGATCAGCCTGCTCAACCCGAAGGCGATCCTGTTCTTCGTCTCGTTCTTCATTCAGTTCGTCGACCCCGGGTACGCCTGGCCGGCGCTGTCGTTCCTGCTGCTCGGGCTGATCGCGCAGGTCGCCAGCGCGCTCTACCTGACCGCGCTGATCTTCACCGGCACGTTTCTGGCGGCCCAGTTCCGGCAGCGCCGTCGGCTGGCCGCGACCGGGACCACGGCGGTGGCGATGCTGTTCCTCGGCTTCAGCCTGAAGCTCGCCGCCGGCTGAGGTGTAAGGAAGGGCCCCTTCTTAACGCCTCCGGCAGAGGAAGGGCCCCTTCTTAACAAGATCACGTGCCGTCGCCCCCACCGCCACCGCCGCCGATGCCCGCGCCGCCGGCCGTGCCGCCGAGCCCGTAGCCGGGCGCGACCGGCCGGTCGGGCGGGCGACTGACGTGCGCCGACTCGCGGACCGTGGCCGACCAGTCGGCGTGCGCCGCCGCGGCCGCGTGCCTGTCGATGGCGTGCCGCAGCCAGCCGTCCACTGTGGCCACCCAGTCGCGCTGGTCGGCCCCGGCGTGCCAGATCCGGAACCGGCTGATGCTCTGGTGGGTGATCCCGGCCAGGGAGAGCCGCCGGTCCAGCCAGAGCAGCACCTCCATGCCGGCCGAGTCGGTCAGCATGATCATTTCGAGTTCGGTCATCGGCCCGGCGTAGAGCGGGGCGGCCCAGAAGCCGTACCACTGCTGGAACGGCAGCGTCTGCTCCACCCCCGGCAGGCGTCCCTCGCGCAGCCCGGCCTGCCGGATCGCGAAGCCGAGCGTGTCCAGCGCGGCGAGCACGTGCTCCTGGGAGGGCAGCGGGTGAATCAGCACCGGCACCATCGCGCCCTGGTCGACCTCCGGATCCACCGACACCTCGGTACGCAGCCCGGTACGCAGGCTCAGCAGCGGCACGCCGCCGTACGTGGTCACCGGTGACTCCCACGGCAGCGGCACGGCGAACTCCACGGCCCGCCGTCGTCCGGCCGGCACCACGAACCGGCCCGCGATCGTCCACGTCTGGAACTGCACCAGGCGGCGCGGCGCCTCCGGGTCCTCCGGTTCGACCTGGGTGACCAGACCGAGCCGGATGTGCCGGACCGGTACGTCCGATCCGCCGGCGCTGAGCGTCACCCGGCCCGGCAGGCGCAGGCCCGGCCGGGTGCTCGGGTTGGGCAGCGTGGTGCTCACCGAGAGCCCCGTCCAGGCGGAGTCCCGCGACACCCCGGTCAACCGCATGGCGGGGCTTTCCCGCTGCCCGCCCGGCCATGCCCGGTGGAACGGACGCCGGCCCGGCGAGGTGGTCTCCCACCTCGCCGGGCCGGTACGGATCACGACGGTCAGCGCATCCGGCGGCCTCGCGGCACCGGGTCGGTCTCGTCGTCGAACTCGCCGATGACCTCCTCCAGGAGGTCCTCCAGCGCGACGAACCCGATCGGCCGGGTCGGCCCGCCACCGTTGCTCACCAGCGCGAGCTGCGCCTGCTGCGCCCGCATGGCGGCCACCGCCTCGGTCACCGACGCCTCGGCCGGCAGCGTGAAGGCGTTGGTCATCAGCTCGTCCGCGGTCGCCGGGCGGCCGGTGGTGACGGCACGCACCGCCTCGCGTACGTGCACCAGGCCGCACACCTCGCCACCGGCGTCGACCACGGCGAGCCGGGACCGGCCGCTGTCGCGGGAGACGTGCTCGATCCGCTCGGCGGTCTCGTCGCGGCCCACCGTGACGATCCGGTCGAACGGCTCCATCACCTGCGCCACAGTGGTGCCCTGAAGCTCCAGCATGCTGCTGAGCAGCTGGTGCTGCTCGGCGCCGAGCAGCCCGTGCTCCCGGGACTGCTCCAGCAGGATGCGCAGCTCGTCCGGGCCGTGCACCTGGGCCAGCTGGTCCTGCTGCTGCACGCCGAACAGCCGCAGCATCGCGTTGGCGAGCCCGTTGAGCACGGAGAGCACCGGCCGGACGATCCGGGCGAAGGCCCGGAACGGCAGCGCCAGCAGCGTCGCCGAACGCTCCGCGTCGGTGATCGCCCACGACTTCGGGGCCATCTCGCCGACCACCAGGTGCAGGAACGTCACCAGGGACAGCGCGAACACCAGCGCCACCACATGACTGGCCGCGGTGGGCAGGCCGACCGCGTGCAGCAGCGGGCTGATCAGCCGTTCGATGGCCGGTTCGGCCAGCGCGCCCAGACCCAGCGTGCACAGCGTGATGCCGAGCTGCGCGCCGGCCAGCATGAGGCTCAGCTCGCGGACGCCGTCGAGCGCCGCGCGGGCGGCCCGGCCGCCACCGGCGGCCGACTGCTCCAGCCGGTACCGCTTGGCCGCCACGAGCGCGAACTCGGCGGCCACGAAGAACCCGTTGAGCGCCAGCAGCACCACGGAGAAGAACAACGCGAACCCGGGGCTCATGCCGCACCCTCCCCGGACACGTCGGCGGTGGACCGCAGCCGTACCGAGTCGGCCACGTGCCGGTCCACGGCGAGCACCTCGACCAGCACCCGTGGGCCCGAGGCCGGCTCGTCGCCGTCGGCGGCGACCGGGATCTCCAGCCGGTCACCGACCTCGGGCACCCGGCCCAGCTCCCGCATCACCAGACCGGAGAGCGTGTCGTACTCGGGCGCCTCGGGCAGCTCGATGCCGGTGCTGTCGGCGACCTCGTCGATGCGCCAGCGCGCGGGGACGACCCAGGAGCCGTCCTCCTGCCGCGCCGCGGCCCGGTCCGGCGGGTCGTCCTCGTCCCGGATCGGCCCGACCAGCTCCTCGGCCAGGTCCTCCAGCGTGATCACGCCGGCGAAGCCGCCGTACTCGTCGACCACGCAGGCGAGCTGCCGGTGCCCGGACCGCAGCCGGTCGAGCACCGTCGGCAGCGGCAGCGTCTCGGGCACGAGCAACGGGGGTACGGCCACCGCATCGACCCGGGTGGTCGCGCGCTGCGCCGGGGGCACCCCGAGCACGTCGGCGATGCCGACCACGCCGATCAGGTCGTCGACGCCCTCGGCGCCACGCACCGGGAACCGGGAGTGGCCGGTGTCCAGCAGCTCGACGATGCGGCTGACCGGCTCGTCGGCCCGCACGGTGTGCACGTCGACGCGGGGCACCATCGCCTCGCCGGCGGTCAGCTCCCGGAAGTCCAGGCCCCGGTCCAGCAGGTCGGACATCTCGGCGTCGAGGTGCCCCTCCTCCCGGGACTCGGCGATGATCTGCTCCAGGTCCTGCGGGGTGGCGCCGCTGGGCAGCTCCTCGATCGGCTCGATGCCGATGCGGCGGAGCAGCCGTACCGCGGCCCGGTCGAAGAGCGTGATCAGCGGGCCGGCGATCTTCAGGTACATCAGGGTGGACCG
Organism: Micromonospora chalcea; assembly: GCF_002926165.1. Lineage (GTDB taxonomy): Bacteria > Actinomycetota > Actinomycetes > Mycobacteriales > Micromonosporaceae > Micromonospora > Micromonospora chalcea. Next base: position 13,883 of record NZ_MAGP01000178.1, read on the forward strand.
GGACAGCGCCCGGGCCAGCGGCTCGGCGCGGGCGATGGCCAGGTTCTTCGGGGCCAGCTCACCCAGGACCATCTGCACCACTGTGGCGATGACCAGGGCCAGCGCCACCGACAGCGGCAACGCCACCGCGCTGGAGATGCCGGTGAGGCCGAGCAGGTCGGCCAGCCCGGCGCCGAGGAACGGCTCGGCGACGTAACCGACGAGCAGGGCGGTCACGGTGATGCCCAGTTGGGCGCCGGACAGCATGAACGAGAGCCGCGCGGTGACCTCCAGGGCCCGGGCTGCGGCACGATCGCCACCGTCGGCGAGCTGCTTGAGCTTGCCCCGGTCCACGGCGACGTAACCGAACTCCTGGGCCACGAAGTAACCGGTGGCGGCGGTGAGCACGATGATGAGAAGGAGACCGACGAGGATCAGCACGGGAGGTTCAGTGCTCCCGGGGTCGTCGGGGAGGGAATTCGCCGGGTATGACCCGGCCGGCTACTGCTGCCCTCCGGGGCAGGAGAGTCGATCATGCGGCCCATTTTATCGGTACCGGCTGGACGTCCGCTGAGGGTGCCGGGAACCCTCCCCCACGTCCGGTTCACCGCCCGGCGAGCTCGTCCACGTCCAGCAGGCTCCGGTCGACCCGGCCGGACCGGTAGGCCGCCCGGCCGATCATCTGCGCCGCCACCGGCGCGGTGGAGAGCTGGAAGATCGCCACCAGGACCAGCATGCCCAGGTCCGAGGGGGTACGCAGACGCAGCGCCAGCCCGGCCAGCAGCAGCAGGACGCCCAGCACCTGCGGCTTGGTGGCCGTGTGCATCCGGTCCAGCACGTCCGGGAAGCGGACCAGCCCGATGCCGGCGATCAGCCCCAGCACCGCCCCGGCCAGCAGCAGGACCCCGCCCGCCCAGTCCGCGATCGTGCCGGCACTCATGCTTCGGCCCGGACCGCGAAGCGCACCAGCGACACCGAACCGATGAAGCCGAGCAGGGAGAACACCACGAGCACGGGCAGCGTGGTGGCGTGCCGGTTCACGGCGGCCTCCGCCCCCACCGCGGCGAGCATCGCCGACAGCAGCAGGTCGGCGCCGACGACCCGGTCGAGCAGGGAGGGGCCGCGGTAGATGCGGGCCAGGGCGAGCAGCGCGGTGGCCGAGAGCAGCACGGTGAGCGCGACGGCGAGCAGGACTGTCACGGGTGGTTCCTCCGTTCGGCGGGTTCGAGGTCGAGCCGGCGTACCTCGGCGGGAGATCCGATGGCGCGGACGATGCGCCGTTCGACGGCGAGCACGCGCTCGCGGCTGCCGGTGATGTCCTCGGGGCCGCGCACGTCGAGCACGTGCACGTAGAGCACGCCGGCGGCCCGGTCGACGTCGATGATCAGCGTGCCCGGCACCAGCGAGATCACCTCGGCGGTGAGCGCCAGGTTGAGGTCGGTACGCACGCGCAGCGGCACCGCGATGATGGCGCCGCGCGGGCGGTAACCGAAGCGCAGCGCCACGGCGGCCACGTGCAGGCTGGCGCTCACCAGCTCCGCGATGAAGGTGATCAGGAAGACCAGCAGCGCGCGGGGGCGGAACCGGCCGCCGAACGTGACCGGCGGCAGCGGGAAGAACAGCAGCACGGCCGCGCCGACCACCAGCCCGGCGATGAGGTTGCCCACTGACACGTCGCCCCACAGCAGCAGCCACGCGGCGACCAGCCAGCCGAGCGCGAGCGCCTGGTCGCGGCGCCGCCCACCCCGGCCCACCACCTGAATCGGCGCGTCGGGCTCGGGCGCGGCCCGGGGTACGCCCGTCGGCTCCCCGGTCGCGCCCCCGCCCGGGGGCAGGTCGTCGGTCATGGCACGTCCCGGGGCAGGACCGCCCGCACGTACGGGGTGCGTTCGCGCAGGTCGGTGGCCGCGTTCGAGGTGACCTGGAACAGCGGCCCGGCCGCCAGCGTGAACAGCACGCCGAGCGCGACCAGGGCGGTGGTGGCGCCGACCATCAGGCCGGGCAGCCGGGCCGGCACGGTGGTGGAGGCCAGCCGGGGCGCCCGCCAGAACGCGATGTTCCACACCCGGGAGGCCGCGTAGAGCGTGAGCAGGCTGGTCAGCGTGCCGGCCCCGACCAGCACGGCGGGCAGCGTCCCGCCCGCCGCCACGCCGGCCTGGAGCAGACCGAGCTTGCCGAGGAAGCCGGAGAACGGCGGGATGCCCGCCAGGTTCATCGCCGGGACGAAGAAGAGCACGCCGAGCATCGGGGCGACCCGCGCCAGCCCGCCGATACGGCGCAGGTCGGTGCTGCCCGCCCGCTCCTCGACCAGGCCGGCGACCAGGAACAGCGTGGTCTGGATGGTGATGTGGTGCACCACGTAGAAGATCGCCCCGGACAGGCCGGCGACGCTGCTCAGCGCCACCCCGAAGATCATGTAACCGATGTGGCTGACCAGCGTGAACGACAGCAGCCGCTTCAGGTCCGACTGGGCCACCGCGCCGAGGATGCCGACCACCATGGTCAGGCCGGCCACCACCATCAGCAGGCCGGCGACCTGGCCGCCGGGGAACAGCAGCGTCTCGGTGCGGATGATCGCGTACACGCCGACCTTGGTGAGCAGGCCGGCGAAGACAGCGGTCACCGGCGCGGGCGCGGTCGGGTAGCTGTCCGGCAACCACGCCGACAGCGGGAACACCGCCGCCTTGATCCCGAACGCGAGCAGCAGCATCAGTTGCAGCGTCAGGCGTACGCCCGACGGCAGCGCGTCCAGCCGGCCGGCGAGCTGCGCCATGTTCAGCGTGCCGGTGGCCGCGTACACCAGCCCCACCGCGGACAGGAACAGCAGCGACGACAGGATGCTGACCACCACGTACGTCGAGCCGGTGCGCAGCCGCACCTCGGTGCCGCCCAGCGTGATCAGCACGAAGCTCGCGGCGAGCAGGATCTCGAAGCCGACGAAGAGGTTGAACAGGTCCCCGGCCAGGAAGGCGTTCGTCACGCCCGCGGTGAGCACCAGGTACGTGGGGTGGTAGATGCTCACCGGCGCGGTCTCGCCGGTCTCCCCCCGGCCCTGGCCGATCGAGTAGAGCAGCACGCACAAGGTCACCGCTGAGGAGACCAGCACCATCAGCGCCGCCAGCTGGTCGGCCACCAGCACGATGCCCACCGGCGCCGGCCAGCCGCCCACCTGCACCACCACCGGCCCGAACCGGTACGCCTCGACCAGCAGCACCGCCGCCACCACCAGGACGCTGGACAGGCAGAGCACGCTTATCGACCGCTGCAGGCGGGGCCGCCCGGACAGCAGGAGGGTGAGCGCCGCGCCGAGCAGCGGCACCACCACCGGCAGCGGCACGAGCCCGCTCATGTCTCACCGTCCCGGCGCAGCCGCCGGCGGGCCGGCTCCGGGTCCACCTGCTCCGGGTCGTCGTCCGGGCCCTCGCCGCCGTGGTCCGCGGTCGACACCTCGTTGCTCTCGGCGAGCCGGACGATCTGCCGGTCCTCCAGGTCGTCCTGCACCTCGTCGTCGCCGCTGGTGTACCAGCTGCGGTACGCGACGGCGAGCAGGAACGCGGTCAGCCCGAACGTGATCACCACTGCGGTGAGCACCATGGCCTGGGGCAGCGCGTCGCTCATCTCACCCTGCGGGGAGGAGCCCACGAACGGTGCGGCGCCGGCTCGCCCGCCGAGCAGGATGAGCAGGTTCACGCCGTTGCCGAGCAGGATGATGCCGAGCAGGATCCGGGTCAGGCTGCGTTCCAGCAGCAACGTGACACCGGCGGCGACGAGCACCCCGACCGCCAGCACCAGCACCAGCGTCGGACCGGCCGCCCCCCTCGTCATGCCGGCCCGTCCCGCTGGACGATCAACCCGCGTCCCGCCTCACCGGCGGCCTCCACGTGCCGGTCCACCTCGGCGCCCAGGCTGCGCAGGATGTCCAGCACCAGCCCGACCACCACCAGGTAGACGCCGATGTCGAAGAAGAGCGACGTGACCAGGTAGAAGTCGCCGATCACCGGCAGCCACAGGCCGACCTTGACGCTCTGCAGCACGTCGCCGGTCAGCGCCAGCCCGAGCACCCCGCTGCCGACCGAGATGCCCAGACCCGCGCCGAGCACGGTGCCGGCCCCGACCGGCGCCGCCTCGGCCAACTCGTACCGGCCGCCGGCCAGATAGCGCAGGGCCAGCGCGAGGCCCGCCACCAGGCCGCCGGCGAAACCGCCACCGGGGGCGTTGTGCCCGGAGAAGAGCAGGAACAGCGAGAAGATCAGTACGGTGTGGAAGATCAGCCGGGTGACCACCTCGAACACGATCGAGCGCCGCCGCTCCGGCAGCGTCTGCCCGCCGCGCAGCCACACCGTGCGCCGGTCACCGGCGCGCATCGCGACCGGCCGCGGGCGGCGCGGACGCGGGCCGGTGCGGGAACGCTCGTAGATCAGGCTGGCCACACCGGTCGCGGTCACCACGAGCACCGAGATCTCCCCCATGGTGTCCCAGGCCCGGATGTCCACCAGGGTCACGTTCACGACGTTGCGGCCGTACCCCTCGACGAGGGCGAGCTGGGGGAAGTCGGCGGAGATCGACGGCGCCCGGCGCGCTCCGGCCGCGGTCAGCGCCAGGCCGGCCATCACCACGCCGGCGGCGATCCCGATGCCGCGCCGCACCCAGCGGCTGCGGCGCAGCGGACGGGCCGAGAAGCGTTCCGGCAGCCGGCGCAGCACCAGCACGAACACGGCGATCGTGGCGGTCTCCACCAGGAACTGGGTCAGCGCCACGTCCGGCGCGCCGTAGAGGACGAACATCATCGCGGTGCCGTAGCCGGTGACCCCGACCAGCAGCATCGCGGTGAGCCGGCGACGCGCGCCGACCGCGAGCAGCGCGGCCACCGCGATCACCACGGCGACCACGAGCTGGGCCGGGTTGTCCCACACCGCCAGCTCGACCCGCCACGGCGCGGTGGCGAGCATCGCCCCGCCGGGCACGAACACCAGCGCGAGCAGCACCGTACCGAGGTACTGCGGCAGCGAGCCGCGCTGGGTGGCGCCGGTGACCTCGATGGCGAGCCGGTCGAAGCCGTGCGTCACCCACTCGTACCCCTGGTTGCCGCTCACCGGCGAGCGCAGCCGCGCCAGCGCGGGCGCGAGCGGGCCGCGGACCACGGGCAGTGCCGCGCCGCCGGCCAGCACGAGGGCGGAGAGGCCGAGCGCCGCGGTCGGCCCGTGCCAGAGCGCCAGATGCTCCTCGACCGGTCCGAACAACTCCGCGTACGGCTCGAACAGGCCGCTCAGCCACCCGGCGGCCGGACCGGCGGCGAGCCCGGCCACGGCGAGCAGCGCCGGGGGTACGAGCATCGCGGCCGGTGGCCGGGCCACCTCCGTGTCGGCGACGCCGGGCCGGGTGCCGAACGCGCCCCAGACGAACCTGATGCTGTACGCGACGGTGAGCGCGCTGCCGGCCACCAGCACGGCGAGCACGAGCGGGTCACCGGTGAACGCGGCGAGCACCGACTCCTTGGCCACGAACCCCAGCAGTGGCGGCACGCCGGCCATCGAGGCGGCGGCGAGCGTGGCGACGATCGCCAGCAGCGGCGCGGCCCGGCCCACCCCGGACAGGTCCCGCAGGTCACGGGTGCCCGCCTCGTGGTCGAGGATGCCGACGACCAGGAACAGCGCGGCCTTGAACAGCGCGTGCGCCGCCAGCATCGCCACGCCGGCCAGCGCCGCCTTCGGGGTGCCCGCCCCGAACAGCACGGCGAGCAGTCCGAGTTGGCTGACCGTGCCGTACGCCAGCAACAGCTTCAGGTCGGTCTGCCGCAGCGCCGCCCAGCCGCCCAGGACCAGCGAGAGCAGCCCGGCGACGACGGTGACCGGCCGCCACGGTCCGGCCGCGGCGAGCGCCGGGCCGAGCAGTCCGATGAGGAAGATGCCGGCCTTCACCATCGCCGCCGCGTGCAGGTACGCGCTGACCGGTGTCGGCGCGGCCATCGCCACCGGCAGCCAGGCGTTGAACGGGAACACCGCCGACTTCGCCAGCGCGCCGGCGAGGACGAGCAGCACCGCCAGCGCCAGGTATCCGCCGCCGGGCAGCGGCGCGGACGCCACCGACGACCAGCGGTAGCCGCCTGCGTGGTGACCGAGCATCAGGAACCCGACGAGCATCGCCAGGCCGCCCAGCGTGGTCACGGTGAGCGCCTGCGCGGCCGCCCACCGGCTGGACCGGCGCTCGGTGCTGTGCCCGATCAGCAGGTACGAGAAGACTGTGGTCAGTTCCCAGAAGACGTAGAGCAGCAGCAGGTCGTCGGAGACGACGAGGCCGAGCATCGCCCCGGCGAAGGCGACCATGACGGCGGCGAACCGGGCCAGCCCGACCGACCCGGGCTCGAAGTAGCGGGCGGAGTAGACGAGCACCAGCGCGCCGACGCCACCGACCAGCAGCAGCATCAGCCAGGACAGCGTGGTGACCCGCAGCGCCACGTCGAACTGCAGCTCCGGGATCCACTGGTACGTCTCGACGACCGCGCCGCCGTCGCGTACCGCCCCGGTGTGGGCCGCCGCCCAGACCGCGGTTGCGGCCGGGGCGAGCGCGAGCAGCAGGCAGGCGCGCGGACCCCACCGGCGGACCAGCAGCGGGGCGAGCAGCGCCGCCACCAGGTGCAGGATCAGCAGGACGAGCACGCGTACTCCCGGTCGAGGTGACAGCGCGCCGGAACACGCTGGGACACAACCGATCAGACGTCACAAACACCCCTAGCCGCGCCCGTTTCCCCAAAAGCCACCCATCTCTCCACCCCCACCTCCCACCACG
>NZ_MAGP01000179.1 GCF_002926165.1 Micromonospora chalcea
CCCGTAACACCACCCGCCACCCCGCAAGACCCCCGAGGCCCGGTGCCCCTGGGAAGGGGGACCGGGCCTCGGGGGTCTTGCGGGGTGGCGGGTGGTGTTACGGGGTGCCGCCCAGGCGCTTCAGCGCCGCGCTCAGGTTGGTCAGGTCGTTCTGCTGCGTGTTCTTCATGACCTGCGCGACCGCCAGCACGTCGTCGTCACGCCCCTGCTCGAGGATGCCGTCGATCATGTGCACGCCGCCGATGTGGTGGCGGATCATCATCTGCAGGAAGAGCACGTCGAACTCGCGGCCGCTCGCGGCGCGCAGCTTCGCCATCTCCTCCGGCGTGGCCATGCCCGGCATCAGGCCGTCCTTGATCAGCCCGCCGCCGTCCTTCATCCACGCCATCGGCGCCTGCCCGCCGGTCGGGTCCAGCTTCCAGGACCGCAGCCAGGTCTGCATGGTGCCGATCTCGCCCTGCTGGCCGGTGGCGATGTCCACGCCGACCTGGCGTACCTCAGGGTCCCGCCCCTGGTTGAACGCGAGCAGCCCCATGGCCACGGCCTGGTTGTGGTGGGCGGTCATGTCCCGGGCGAACCCGGCCTCCGCCGAGTTCTCACCCGGCCGGGTGAGCGTGGGGGTGAGCAGACCGCCGGCGTACCCGAGGAGCAGCCCGACCACGAGGGCGGCGACCACCGCCGGCAGGCCGTAACGGCGCATCGCGCCCCGGCCGCCCTGGTCGGCGGCCGGAGCCTCGTCCAGTTCGCTGTCGGTGGTCACCGGAGCGGTCATCGCGGCGTCGTCCTTACTGGGTGGGCTGCTGGGGCATGGTGTTCTGCAGGTTGTCGCGCGGAGCGGTGCCGGTGGCCGTGACGCCCTGGTCGCAGAGCGCGTTCGGGCCCTCGATGGAGGCGTTCACCCGCAGCGTCTTGATGAAGTCGTCGATGCGGCCGTCGTCGGCGTTGTCGACCTTGAGCTGGTAGCCCCAGGCCTGCAGCGAGATCGGCTTGTCCAGCCCCTCGAACGGGCTGAGCATCAGCTTCTCCTTGCCCTGCACCTTGCTCTTGAGCTTCTCCACCTGGTCGGCGGGCAGGTCCGGGCGGTAGGTGATCCACACCGTGCCGTGCTCCAGGCTGTGCACCGCGTGCTCGTTGGCGATCGGGGCGTCGTAGACGTCACCCATGCAGTTCTGCCAGGCCTGGTTGTGCGGGCCGCCGACCGGCGGGAGGACGTCGTACTTGATCGCGCCGGGCTGGTGGTTGCCGCCCTTGACCAGGTCCTTGTCCTTCTCGCGGTAGTCGACGATGCCGTTGATCGCCTGGGCCCGCTTCTCCCACGGCTGGCCGCCCTGGTAGACCGCCCAGGCGCCGACGCCGATGATGCCCACGGCCAGCACGCCGACCGCGACGAACAGGGCGATCGGGCCCCACGAGCGACCCTGGCTCACCTTCACCGGGGCGATCGGCTTGCGGCCCTTGCCGCCGGCACCGGGCCGTGGCGTGCCCTTGCCGCCCCCGGCCTTGCCCGCGCCGGCCTTCGCGGCTGGCTTGTCGGCAGCCGCGGGCCGGCCGGCGGCCGGCTTCTTGCCGGTGCTGACCACGGTGGGACGGCGCTCCGGGCCGCCCGGGGTGCTGATGCTCATCGTGCCTCGTCAGGTCGGTCGGTCAGGGGGACCGCGGGGCCGGTTCACATGCTGGGTCGCCGCCGCGGTGCCCGAGTCTACCCCCGATAACATGGATCAGTGACTCCCGCAGAACTCGCCGAGGTCGTCCTCGCCGCAGCCCACGCCGTCTTCGACGAGCGCGGGCTGGACCGCGCCGCGCTGCCCGCGCAGACCACCGTCGAGCGACCCCGTAACCCGGATCACGGCGACTACGCCTCGACGCTGGCGCTCCAGCTCAGCAAGAAGGTGGGCGTACCCCCGCGGGAACTGGCGACCGCGCTGGCCGACGAGCTGGCCAAGGCGCCGGGGGTCAAGTCGGTGGAGATCGCCGGGCCGGGCTTCCTGAACGTCCGCCTCGACGCGGCCGCCGCCGGTCAGCTCGCCAAGCTCATCGTCGAGGCCGGCCCGGCGTACGGGAGCAGCGACACCCTCGCCGGGCAGCGGATCAACCTGGAGTTCGTCTCGGCGAACCCGACCGGCCCGGTGCACATCGGCGGGGTCCGCTGGGCGGCCGTCGGTGACGCGCTCAGCCGACTGCTGCGCGCCACCGGCGCCGACGTCGGCACCGAGTACTACTTCAACGACGCCGGCTCCCAGATCGACCGGTTCGCCCGCTCGCTGCTGGCCGCCGCGCAGGGCCAGCCCGCGCCGGAGGACGGCTACGGCGGCGCGTACATCGCGGAGATCGCCGCCGAGGTGGTCCGCCGCCGGCCGGACGTGCTCGACCTCACCCCGGACGCCGCCGAGGAGGTCTTCCGGACCGAGGGCGTCCAGCTCATGTTCGCCGAGATCAAGTCCTCGCTGCGCGACTTCGGTGTGGAGTTCGACACCTACTTCAACGAGAAGGACCTGCACGACCAGGGCGCGCTGGACGCGGCGCTGGCCCGGCTGCGGGAGCAGGGGCACGTCTTCGAGTCCGAGGGCGCGACCTGGCTGCGCACCACCGAGTTCGGTGACGACAAGGACCGGGTGCTGCGCAAGTCCAACGGCGAGTGGACGTACTTCGCCGCCGACTGCGCCTACTACCTGAACAAGCGGGAGCGCGGCTTCGACCGGGTCGTGATCATGCTGGGCGCCGACCACCACGGCTACATCGGCCGGATGAAGGCGATGTCGGCCTGCTTCGGCGACGACCCGGCGCGCAACCTGGAGATCCTCATCGGCCAGCTGGTCAACCTGGTCCGCGATGGCGCCCCGGTGCGGATGAGCAAGCGGGCCGGCACCGTGGTCACGCTGGAGGACCTGGTCGACGCGATCGGCGTGGACGCGGCCCGGTACGCGCTGGCCCGCTACTCGGCCGACTCGCCCATCGACATCGACGTGGAGCTGTGGACCCGGGCCAAGAACGACAACCCGGTCTACTACGTCCAGTACGTCGCGGCGCGTACCGCCGGGGTGGCCCGCAACGCGGCCGAGATCGGGCTGACCCGGGGTGACGCCGCCGCGTTCCAGCCCGAGCTGCTCGGCCACGACAAGGAGAACGAGCTGCTCAAGGCGCTCGCCGAGTTCCCCGCGGTGGTGGCCACCGCCGCCGAGCTGCGGGAGCCGCACCGGGTGGCGCGCTACCTGGAGGAGAGCGTCGCGCAGGCGTACCACCGGTTCTACGACAACTGCCGGATCGCCCCGCAGGGCGACGAGAAGATCACCGACACCCACCGGGCGCGGCTCTGGCTCAACGACGCGACCCGGGTGGTCATCGCCAACGGCCTGCGCCTGCTCGGGGTGTCCGCGCCGGAGCGGATGTAGTCATGCGGGCGCATGAGGCAGGAGCGCTGCACGGCGAGATCGGCAGCCGGGGGCCGGCCTGGCTGCGTACCCCGGTCGACGTCAACGCCCTGGTGCCGCAGCTGTGGCCGCGCAACGTGGTGCGCGGCCCGGCCGGCGCGCTGACCGTCGCGGGCCTGGACGTCCGCGACCTGGCCGCCGAGTACGGCACCCCGGCGTACGTGCTGGACGAGGACGACCTGCGCGAGCGCTGCCGCGAGTTCCGCGCGGCCTTCCCGGACGCGGACGTCTACTACGCCGGCAAGGCCTTCCTGTGCCGCTCGGTGGTCCGGATGATCGCCGAGGAGGGCCTGTTCCTCGATGTCTGCACCGGCGGTGAGCTGGCCACCGCGCTGTCGGCCGGGATGCCGGCGGAGCGGATCGGCTTCCACGGCAACAACAAGTCGGTCGCCGAGCTGACCCGGGCGGTCGACGCCGGGGTGGGGCGGATCATCGTCGACTCGTTCACCGAGATCGACCGGCTCTCCGAGCTGGCCCGCGAGCGCGGGGTACGCCCGAAGGTGCTGGTCCGGGTCACCGTCGGCGTGGAGGCGCACACCCACGAGTTCATCGCCACCGCGCACGAGGACCAGAAGTTCGGCTTCTCGCTCGCCGGTGGCGCCGCCGCGGCGGCCGCGTTCAAGATCCTCGACGAGGACGTGCTGGAGCTGCGCGGCCTGCACTCGCACATCGGCTCGCAGATCTTCGACGCCAGCGGCTTCGAGGTGTCCGCCCGCCGGGTGCTCGCGCTCCAGTCGCAGATCCGCGACGCCCGCGGCGTGGAGCTGCCCGAGCTGGACCTGGGCGGCGGCTTCGGCATCGCGTACACCACCCAGGACGACCCGGCGTCGCCGCACGAGCTGGCGAAGCGCCTGCGCAAGATCGTCGACGGGGAGTGCGCGGCGGAGAACCTCGCCGTGCCGCACCTGTCGGTCGAGCCGGGCCGCGCGATCGTCGGCCCGGCCGTGTTCACGCTCTACCAGGCCGGGACCGTGAAGGACGTGGACGGCCTGCGCACCTACGTGAGCGTGGACGGGGGGATGAGCGACAACATCCGTACCGCGCTCTACGACGCCTCGTACTCGGCCACGATGGCGAACCGCACGTCGACGGCGCAGCCGATGCTCGCCCGCGTGGTGGGAAAGCATTGTGAGTCCGGGGACATCGTGGTGAAGGATGAATTTCTGCCCGCCGACGTGCAGCCCGGAGATCTTGTTGCGGTGCCCGGCACCGGGGCGTACTGCCGGAGCATGGCCAGCAACTACAACCATGTCCCGCGGCCCCCGGTCGTCGCCGTCCGTGACGGTCGGGCGCGGCTGATCGTCCGCCGGGAGACCGAAGACGACCTGCTGGCATTGGATGTGGGATGACCTCACCGGTTCGCTTGGCGCTGCTCGGCTGTGGCACGGTCGGTAGCGACGTGGTCCGACTGCTGCACGAGCAGTCGGCCGACCTCGCCGCCCGGATCGGCGCCCCGCTGGAGATCGCCGGGATCGCCGTACGCCGGCTCGGCCGTGACCGCGGCGACCTGCCGGTCGACCCGGCGCTGTTCACCACCGACGCGCTCGGGCTGATCAAACGCGACGACGTGGACGTGGTGGTCGAGGTGGTCGGCGGCATCGAGCCGGCCCGCGGCTGGCTCGTCGAGGCGCTGCGCGCGGGCAAGAGCGTGGTCACCGCCAACAAGGCGCTGCTCGCCGAGGACGGCGCGACGCTGCACGACGCCGCCGCCGAGGGCGGCGCCGACCTCTACTACGAGGCGAGCGTCGCCGGGGCGATCCCGCTGCTGCGCCCGCTGCGCGAGTCGCTGCACGGTGACCGGATCACCCGGGTCACCGGCATCGTGAACGGCACCACCAACTTCATCCTCTCCGCCATGGACGCCACCGGCGCCGGCTTCGCCGAGGCGCTGGAGGAGGCCACCGAGCTGGGGTACGCCGAGGCGGACCCGACGGCCGACGTGGAGGGCTTCGACGCCGCCGCCAAGGCCGCCATCCTCGCCTCGCTGGCGTTCCACACCCGGGTGACCGCCGCCGACGTGCACCGCGAGGGCATCACCGAGGTGACCGCCGCCGACGTGGCCAGCGCCAAGGCCATGGGCTGCACGATCAAGCTGCTCTGCATCGCCGCCCGGGGCGTCGACCCGGAGGGCCGGGAGACGGTGAACGTCCGGGTGCACCCGGCGATGATCCCGCTGACCCACCCGCTCGCCAGCGTCGGCGACGCGTTCAACGCGGTGTTCGTCGAGGCCGACGCGGCCGGGCAGCTCATGTTCTACGGCCGGGGCGCCGGTGGCGCGCCCACCGCCAGCGCGGTGCTCGGCGACGTGGTGGCGGTGGCCCGCAACCGTCTCGCCGGGGTACGCGCGGCGAGCGAGTCGGCGTACGCCGACCTGTCGGTGCGGCCGATGGGCGAGGCGCTCACCCGCTACCACATCAGCCTCGACGTGGCCGACCGCCCGGGTGTGCTGGCCGGGGTGGCGGGGGTCTTCGCCCGGCACGAGGTGTCCATCGCCACGGTGCGGCAGGGCCCGGCCGGCGGCGACGCGGAACTGGTTATCGTCACCCACGTCGCGCCCGACGCCGCGCTCGCGGCCACCGTCCGTGAGCTGCGCGGACTGGACATCGTCCGCTCGGTGACGAGCGTGCTGCGGGTGGAGGGCGGCGCGTAACCGGCGCGTCCCGCCTGATGGTTAAGGCAGGGTGTGCCGGTGGCCGGCCGGGCAGGCTGGTCCACGCTGTTGGCAGGCCCCGGAGCGGGGCGACAGAGGCGAGGAGCGCGACATGTGGCGGGGACTGATCGAGGCGTACCGGGACCGGCTGCCGGTCACCGACGCGACTCCCGTCGTCACCCTGCACGAGGGCAACACGCCGCTGCTGCCGGCGCCGGTGCTCTCCGCCCGGGTCGGCGCGGACGTCTGGCTCAAGGTCGAAGGGGCCAACCCGACCGGCTCGTTCAAGGACCGGGGCATGACGGTCGCCGTCTCCAAGGCCGTCGAGGCCGGTGACAAGGCGATCATCTGCGCGTCCACCGGCAACACCAGCGCCTCCGCCGCCGCGTACGCGGCCCGCGCCGGGATCACCTGCGCAGTGCTGGTGCCGCAGGGCAAGATCGCGCTGGGCAAGCTGGCCCAGGCGCTCGTGCACGGCGCGAAGCTGCTCCAGGTGCAGGGCAACTTCGACGACTGCCTCGGGCTGGCCGGCAAGCTCGCCCAGGACTACCCGGTCGCGCTGGTCAACTCCGTCAACATCGACCGGCTGCACGGCCAGAAGACCGCCGCCTTCGAGATCGTCGAGGCGCTCGGCGACGCGCCCGACATCCACTGCCTGCCGGTCGGCAACGCCGGCAACATCACCGCGTACTGGATGGGCTACTCCGAGGACCTGCGCGACGGCAACGCCACGAAGGCCCCCCGGATGTACGGCTTCCAGGCCGCCGGCGCGGCCCCCATCGTCACCGGCCAGGTGGTGCCGGAGCCGTCCACGATCGCCACCGCCATCCGGATCGGCAACCCGGCGAGCTGGACCAAGGCCCTCGACGCGCGGGACGCCTCCGGCGGCCTGATCTCCGCCGTCACCGACCGGGAGATCCTGTCGGCGTACCGGCTGCTGGCCCGCGAGGTGGGCGTCTTCGTGGAGCTGGGCAGCGCGGCCAGCGTCGCCGGTCTGCTCCAGCAGGCCGCCGCCGGCAAGGTGCCGGCCGGGTCGCGGGTGGTCTGCACGGTCACCGGGCACGGTCTGAAGGACCCGGAGTGGGCCATCTCGACCGCGCCCGCGCCGGTGACGATCGCCAACGACGCGCTGGCCGCCGCGCGCTCCCTCGACCTGGTCTGATCCCTCCGTCTCCCGCGTCGTTCCCGGACCGGCCGGCGCCCTCCGCGCTCGACCCATGCCAGTTCGGGGAGGTGGCGGTATCCCCGTCCTTGATCGACACCAGCTCGGGGACGTGGCGGTATCCCCGCTCTTGATCGACACCAGCTCGGGGAGGTGGCGGGATCGGAGGGGGTGGGTTGCAACCACCTCGGCGAAGTGGAGTCGATCAAGGCGGGCGCGGGCGACCCTCAAGCACGGCGATGTCATCGGCTGGGGCGGATGCCGGGAGTGTCGGGCCGTGCGGCAGACTCAGGGCCCCGCAAACCCCCTCTTCAGGAGTGAGTAACGCCGATGTCGCTGCTCGCCAGATTCAGTCTCGCCAACCGGGGCCTGATCGCCCTCGTCGCGTTGGTGACGACGGCGTTCGGGCTGTTCGCCGTGCCGTCGCTGAAGCAGCAGCTCCTGCCGTCGCTGGAGTTTCCCGCCGCGTTCATCGTGGCGACGTACCCGGGTGCCGCGCCGGAGATCGTCGAAGCCCAGGTCGCCGAGCCGATCGAGAACAGCCTCAAGGGCATACCGGGCCTGGACACGGTCACCTCGACCTCGCGCGAGGGCTCGGCCACGGTCCAGGTGCAGTACGAGTTCGGCACCGACCTGGACGACGTGGTCAACAAGATGGAGACCGCGCTCAACCGGATCGACGCCCAGTTGCCCGAGGGCGTCGACCCGCAGGTGATCGCCGGCAGCACCGACGACCTGCCCGCCGTGGTGGTCGCCGCGACCGGTGACGGCGACGAGCGGGCGCTGGCCGAGAAGCTGCGTACCGCCGTCGTGCCGGAGCTGGAGGCGCTGGACGGCGTCCGGTCGGTGGACGTCACCGGCGCCCGGGACCAGATCGTGACGATCACGCCGGACCCGGCGAAGCTCGCCGCCGCCCGGGTGGCGCCGACCGCCATCGCGTCGGCGCTCAAGAGCAACGGTGTGGCGGTGCCGGCGGGCGCGCTCGCCGACGGCGACCGGTCGCTGCCGGTGCAGGTGGGCACGCCGATCCGGACGCTCGACGACCTGCGCGGCATCGTGCTCACCACGGCGCCCGCCGCCCCGGTACGCCTCGTCGACGTCGCAGCGGTGGAGCAGCAGCTCGCCCCGGCGACCTCGTTGACCCGTACCAACGGCAAGCCCAGCCTGGGCATCGCGGTGACGGCCGCTCCGGACGGCAACGCGGTGGAGATCTCGCACGAGATCCGGGACCGGCTGGACGAGCTGGGTGACGCCGCGGGCGCCGAGCTGACAGTGGTCTTCGACCAGGCCCCGTTCGTCGAGAAGTCCATCGAGAGCCTGACCACCGAGGGCCTGCTGGGCCTGGTCATGGCGGTCGTGGTGATCCTGGTGTTCCTGCTGTCGGTGCGTTCCACGGTGGTCACCGCGGTGTCCATCCCGCTGTCGGTGCTGGTCGCGCTGATCGTGCTCTGGTCCGGCGACTACTCGCTCAACCTGCTCACCCTGGGCGCGCTGACCATCGCGGTGGGCCGGGTGGTGGACGACTCCATCGTGGTGCTGGAGAACATCAAACGGCACCTGGAGTACGGCGAGCCGAAGCGGGACGCGATTCTCACCGCGGTCCGCGAGGTGGCCGGCGCGGTGACCGCGTCCACGCTCACCACTGTCGCCGTGTTCGCGCCGATCGCCCTGGTGGGCGGCTTCGTCGGGCAGCTCTTCGCCCCGTTCGCGATCACCGTGACGGTGGCGCTGCTCGCCTCGCTGCTGGTGTCGCTCACTGTCATCCCGGTGCTGGCGTACTGGTTCCTGCGGCCGCGCGGCGGCGCCGACGACGCCGCGGCCCGGCGGGAGGCCGAGGAGAAGGAGCTGCGCAACCCGCTGCAGCGGGCGTACCTGCCGGTGATCGACTTCGCCACCCGCTCCCGGAAGACCCGGTGGGCGACCGTCGGCCTGGGCCTGCTGGTGCTCCTGGGCACGTTCGGGCTGGCACAGAAGCTGGAGACGAACTTCCTGGACGACTCGGGCCAGGACACGCTCGCCATCCGGCAGGAGATGCCGGCCGGCACCTCGCTCGCCGGCACCGACCGGGCCGCCGCGCGGATCGAGGAGGTGCTGCGGCGTACCCCCGGGGTGGAGACCTACCAGGTCAGCGCCGGTGGTGGCGACAACCCGTTCGCCGGCGGCGGCAGCGACCGGGCCACCTGGTCGCTGTCGCTCTCCGACGACACCGACGCCGCGACGGTACGCCAGGGCCTGCGCAAGGAGTTCGACGCGCTCGGCCCGGAGGTGGGCGAGCTGACGTTCGGCGGCGGGCAGAACGCCTCGGCCAACCAGGTCGAGGTGGTGGTGCAGGCCGCCGACCAGGAGACGCTGACCCGTGCGGCCGAGGCGGTACGTGCCGCGATGGCCGACACGCCGGGCGTGGAGGACGTCACCAGCAGCCTGGCCACGCGGGTGCCCCGCGTCGAGGTGACTGTGGACCGGGTCGCCGCGGCCCCGGCCGGGCTCACCGAGGCGGCCGTCGGGCAGCTCGTCGCGCAGGTGTACCGGGGTGCGCCGCTGGGCCAGGTCACGCTCGACGGTACGGCCCAGACCGTGGTCCTGAGCAGCGGTGCCCGGCCGCCGCTGACCGTGGCGGAGCTGCGGGCGCTGCCGGTCGGCGCGGTGCCACTGGACGCGATCGCGGACGTCAACCAGGTCGAGGGTCCGCAGCAGGTGACCCGGATCGACGGCGAGCGCAGCGTCTCGGTCACCGGCACGGCGACCGGCTCGAACCTCGGCGCCACCACGCAGGAGCTGCAGAAGCGGCTGGACGCGCTGGACGTGCCGGGCGCCACGTACGAGATCGGCGGCGTCAGCGCCGACCAGGCGGACGCGTTCGCGGACCTCGGGCTCGCGGTGCTGGCCGCCATCGCGATCGTCTTCCTGATCATGGTGGCCACGTTCCGCAGCCTCACCCAGGCGCTGATCCTGCTGATCTCGGTGCCGTTCGCGGCGACCGGGGCGATCGGGCTGCTGCTGGTCACCGGGACGCCGCTGGGCGTGCCGGCGCTGATCGGCGTGCTCATGCTCGTCGGCATCGTGGTGACGAACGCGATCGTGCTGCTGGATCTGATCAACCAGTACCGGGCGCAGGGCATGGACGTGACCGAGGCCGTGGTGGAGGGCGGCCGGCGCCGGCTGCGGCCGATCCTGATGACAGCCGTCGCGACGATCTTCGCGTTGCTGCCGATGGCGCTCGGCCTGACCGGTGAGGGCGGCTTCATCTCCAAGCCGCTGGCGATCGTGGTGATCGGCGGCCTGCTCAGCTCGACGTTGTTGACGCTGGTGCTGGTGCCGACGCTCTACACGATGGTGGAGCACACCAAGGGCTCGTTCCGGGCCCGCCGCCGGGGCGCGGCGGTGCCGGTCGAGCCGGAGCCGGCGGCCGATCCGGTGCCGGTGCCGGTCGGCGGCGGCGAGGAGCGCGTCGAGGAGCGGGCTCAGGTCGCGCCGCCACCGGCCCGCCCGTCGGGCGCGCTGATCGACGGTACGGACCAGTTCGAGGTGCTCCGCCTGCCCAAGAGCCGCCGTTCCCCGCTTCCCCCCACCGAGTGACGGGTCGGGAGGGGCCCGCGCGGCCCCTCCCGACACCTCGACGCACGGGACACACCAGAAGCGCATCCGGCGGTACGCTCGGTGAGCTGATGCCTACTTTCGGTGCGGGGGCGCGATGGGGGTCGCGGGCCGGTGGAATCGACGTACCGTGCTGCGCCGGTCCGCGCTGCTGTTGGGCGGCGCCGCGCTCGGCTCCGCCGCCACCGTGGAGAGCACCTGGGTGGCCGACCGCCGCCTCCCGCTGGCGGGCGGCCCGGCCAGCGCCACGCTCGGCAACCGCCACCAGGACGTCGGTCGCGGCGGGGTCCAGGTCGTCTGGGGCGTACGCACCGACGAACCCCTGGTGGCGCTCACCTTCGACGACGGCCCCCGCCCACAGTGGACCCCGATGGTGCTGGACACGCTGGCCGAGCACCGGGTGCCGGCCACCTTCTTCCTGGTCGGTGAGCGGGCGCGCCGGCACGCCCCGCTGGTCCGGGACCGGATGGACGGCCACGAGGTCGGCAACCACAGCTGGGCGCACCGCGACCTGGCCCGGATGGACGCCGCGACGGTCTACGACGACCTGCGCCGCAGCCACGACGCGATCACCGCGGCCACCGGATCGTCCCCGCGACTGCTCCGCCCGCCCTGGGGACATCTGGGCGGCGCGGTGCTGTACGCCTCGGCCCGGCTGGACTACCGGCTGGTGCTGTGGACGCTGCAGATGGTCGAGAGCGAGTTCCCGCACGACCCGGCCGGGCACGCCCGGCGGATCGTGGCCGACGTGCGCCCCGGCACGATCGTGCTCGGGCACGACGTGGGCGACGACCGGCGGCTGGTCGCGCTCCGCGGCCTGCCCGACATGATCGACGGGTTGCGGGCCCGGGGATACACCTTCGTCACGGTCTCCGACCTGCTGCGCCGAGCTGCCGGTGGGGGAGCGGCCCGATAGGGTGCCCGCGTGTCGCCCACCCTCTCCGTCCTCGTCCGCAACCGCGACTTCCGCCATCTGTTCATCGCCGAGCTGGTCGTGTTCGGCGCGGACTGGTTCGTCATGGTGCCGCTGCTGGTGCTGCTGCCGGAGCTGACCGGCAGCGGGGTGTGGGGCGCGCTGGTGCTGGCCGTGGACACCGGCACCACCGCGTTGCTGCTGCCGTACGCCGGGACCGTGGCCGACCGGTTCGACCGCCGCAAGGTGATGATGGCGGCGAACATCGCGGCCCTGGCCGGTGTCCTGCTGCTGCTCGGTGTGCGCGGCGCCGGCACGGCCTGGCTGGCGCTGGCGGCGATCGCGCTGGTGGCGGTGGCGAAGGCCTTCTACTCGCCGGCCGCCCAGGCCGCGCTGCCCAACGTGGTCGACCCGGCGGACCTGGCGGCGGCGAACGCGGTCGCCGGCTCGGCCTGGGGCACCATGACAGTGGTCGGCGCTTCACTCGGCGGCATCCTGAGCGCCGCGTACGGCCCGTACGCCAGCTTCTGGGTGGCCGCCGCGGGCCTGCTCGCCGCGTTCGGCCTGGCCGCGCTGATCCGCCGGCCCCTGCAGGCGCCGCGCGACCCGGCGGCGGCCGTGCCGCGCACGTGGGCGGCGATCCGGGAGGCGCTGCGCTACATCGTCCAGCGCCCGCGCGTGCTCGCGCTGGTCACCGTGAAGTCGGCGGTCGGCCTCGGCAACGGCGTGCTGACCGTCTTCCCGCTGCTCGCCGGCGTGTACGGCGTCGGCCCGGTCGGCGCGGGCCTGCTCTTCGCCGCCCGGGGCGCCGGGGCCCTGGTCGGTCCGATCCTGATGCGCCGGGTGCTCAGCAACCGGGCCTGGCTGCTCACCGGTCTGGCGCTGTCCATGTCGCTGTACGGCCTGGCGTATCTGGGCGCGTCGGTGGTGTCCTGGTTCCCGCTGGTGCTGATCCTGGTCTTCCTGGCCCACCTGGGCGGCGGCAGCAACTGGGTGCTGTCCAACTACGCGTTGCAGGGCGAGGTGCCGGACCGGCTGCGCGGCCGGGTCTTCGCCACCGACATGATGCTGGCCACGCTCGCCATCGCGGTGAGCCAGCTGGTCGTGGCGCTCGTGGTGGACCGGGTGGACGAGCGCACCGTGCTGGTCGGTTGCGGCCTGGCCACCGTCGTCTACGCGCTCGGCTGGCGGTTCGCCACCCGGCGGCTCTCGCTCACCGACCCGGTCGACGCGCCCACCCCGGAGCGCACCGGCTGACACGCCGGTCCCACGCTCCGGGCGGTCCGGCCGGGCTGTCGGGGTGACGTCCTAGCATGAGCCGGTGCCGACGACCTTCCTCCCCGGCCCGGTCCGGGTCCGGGTGCCCGCGACCAGCGCCAACCTGGGCCCCGGCTTCGACGCGCTCGGCCTGGCGCTGGGCCGCCACGACGACGTCACGGCCGAGGTGACCGGCGGCGGCGTGCGGGTGGCGGTCACCGGCGAGGGTGCCGGTGAGCTGCCGGCGGACGAGCGGCACCTGATCGTGACCGCCATGCGGGCCACCTTCGACGTGCTCGGCGCGCAGCCGGCCGGCCTGGCGCTGGAGTGCGAGAACCGCATTCCCCAGGCGCGTGGGCTCGGCTCGTCCTCGGCCGCGATCGTGGCCGGGGTGCTGGCGGCCCGCGCCCTGGTTGCAGACGGCGAGCAGCGGATGGACGACGACGCCGCGCTGCGGTTGGCCGCCGAGTTGGAGGGGCATCCGGACAATGTCGCGCCCTGCCTGCTCGGGGGCTTCACGATCGCCTGGACGGAGCCGGGCGGCGCGCGGGCGGTGTCGCTGCCGGTGGCGCCGGCCGTGCGCCCGACCGTCTTCGTACCCGCCGAGCGGGGCCTGACCTCGGTGGCCCGGGCCGCCCTGCCGGCCACCGTGCCGCACGCCGACGCGGCGCTCAACGCGGGCCGGGCGGCCCTGCTGGTGCACGCGCTGACCACCGATCCGGCGCTGCTGCTGCCGGCCACCGTCGACCGGCTGCACCAGGAGCAGCGGGCGCCCGGGATGCCCGCCACCGCGGCGCTCGTCGGCGCGCTGCGTGCGGCTGGTGTGGCGGCTGTGGTCAGTGGGGCGGGGCCGACGGTGCTGGCGCTTTCCCAGGTCCCGGTGGGATTTGAGCCGGGAACAGATTGGCGCCGGTGGGAGTTGCCGATAGATGTCAGCGGTGCCCGGGTCATCCGGGGTAGACTTTGACACGCCGAGCGGGGCCCTGTTGCCGCAGGTCGGAAGAGTTGATTACGCTCTAGACCTAGCACAGCCGCGAAGCATGCGATCTTCCTGCGGTTCGGCGCACCCCCGAAGCTCTCGGCGGTCAGCCCGTCACCCCTGCCCAAGGCCCACGCCGCACCGCAGTTTCCACAGGTCGCCGCAGGCGGCGAGACCTGCTCACCGATGGTGGTGAGTCGGGAAACCACCGGCTGCTGTGTCACAGACTCCCGCGACGCGTCCATGCGAGGCGGGTGCACCGAGGCCGCCCGGCCACCTGGCTCCACGACTCCGGGCAGCTCCGGCCTATCGAGGGAAGGAATCCATTGAGCGACACCACCGACGTGACGTCGGATGTTTCCAACGTCGCTGGCGATGCCACCACCGCCGCCCCCACGCGCCGCCGCCGGAGCGGCACCGGCCTGTCGGCCATGCTGCTGCCGGAGCTCCAGAGCCTGGCCGCGTCGCTCGGCATCTCTGGTACGGCCCGCATGCGCAAGGGCGAGCTGATCAGTGCCATCACCGAGCGGCAGCAGGGCGGCGCCGCCGCCGGAACCCCTCGACCGCGCGCCGAGGTAGCGGCCGCGGCTGCTGCTCCCGCCCGTGAGGAGGTGCACGCGGAGGTCCGTGAGGAGCGGGCCGAGGCGCGCCCCGCCGAGCAGGCGCCCGCCGCCGAGGCGACCGAGGGCCGTACCCGTGGTCGCCGCAGCCGGACTGCGGCCGCGACCACCGAGGCCCGCCCGGCCGAGACGCCGGCGACCGAGGTGCGGCCGGCCGAGACGCCGCGCGCCGAGGAGGCACCCGCCGAGACCGGCGAGCGGACCGACCGTGCCGAGCGCGGTGAGCGCAACGAGGGCCGGGGCCGTGAGCGCGGCGGCGAGCGTGCCGAGCGCGGCGGCGAGCGTGCCGAGCGTGGCGGCGACCGGGCCGAGCGCGGCGACCGCAACGACCGGGGCGACCGCAACGACCGGGGTGACCGGGCCGAGCGGGGTGACCGTAACGAGCGTGCCGACCGGGGCGAGCGCGCCGAGCGCAACGACCGGGGCGACCGGAACGACCGGGGCGACCGGAACGACCGGGGCGACCGCAACGACCGGGGCGACCGCAACGACCGTGGTCAGCGCGCCGAGCGGGACAACGACGGCGACGACGACGGCGAGGGCGGCGGCCGGCGGGGCCGGCGCAGCCGGTTCCGGGACCGTCGTCGCGGCCGCGGCGAGCGGGGCGAGGGCGACAGCGGTGGCGGCCGCGAGCCGCAGGTCGGCGAGGACGACGTGCTCGTCCCGGTCGCCGGCATCATCGACGTGCTCGACAACTACGCCTTCGTCCGGACCACCGGCTACCTGGCCGGCCCGAACGACGTGTACGTCTCGATGTCCCAGATCAAGAAGTACGGCCTGCGCCGCGGTGACGCGATCACCGGCGCCGTGCGGGCCGCGCGGGACGGCGAGCAGCGGCGCGACAAGTACAACCCGCTGGTCCGGCTGGACACCATCAACGGGATGGAGCCGGACGAGGCGAAGCGCCGGCCGGAGTTCTACAAGCTCACCCCGCTCTACCCGCAGGAGCGCCTGCGGCTGGAGACCGAGCCGCACATCCTCACCACCCGGGTGATCGACCTGGTCATGCCGATCGGCAAGGGCCAGCGGGCGCTCATCGTGTCGCCGCCGAAGGCCGGCAAGACGATGGTGCTGCAGGCGATCGCGAACGCGATCACCCGCAACAACCCGGAGTGCCACCTGATGGTGGTGCTGGTCGACGAGCGGCCCGAAGAGGTCACCGACATGCAGCGCTCGGTGAAGGGCGAGGTCATCGCGGCCACGTTCGACCGTCCGCCGCAGGACCACACCACGGTGGCGGAGCTGGCGATCGAGCGGGCGAAGCGCCTGGTCGAGCTGGGGCACGACGTGGTCGTGCTGCTCGACTCGGTGACCCGGCTCGGCCGGTCGTACAACCTGGCGGCGCCGGCCAGCGGCCGGATCATGTCGGGTGGTATCGACTCCACCGCGCTCTACCCGCCCAAGCGCTTCCTCGGCGCGGCGCGCAACATCGAGAACGGTGGCTCGCTGACCATTCTCGCCACCGCGCTGGTGGAGACCGGGTCCATGGCGGACACGGTCATCTTCGAGGAGTTCAAGGGCACGGGTAACGCCGAGCTGAAGCTGGACCGGAAGATCGCCGACAAGCGTGTCTTCCCGGCGATCGACATCAACCCCTCCGGCACCCGCAAGGAGGAGGTCCTGCTCGCGCCGGAGGAGCTGGCGATCATCCACAAGCTCCGCAAGGTGCTGCACTCGCTGGACTCGCAGGCGGCGCTCGACCTCCTGCTGGACCGGCTCAAGCAGTCCCGCACCAACATCGAGTTCCTGATGCAGATCGCGAAGTCCACTCCGGGCGAGTGAGCTGACGGATCCGACGAACGAGGGGCACGGCCGTACGCGGCCGTGCCCCTCGTCGCGTACCGGGCACCGCCGATGGTGAAGTTTTCCTACGGTTCAGTCGCTAGGTATTGAAACTTCTGTTCATCGTCGGGTTGACTGTCGTCCATGCGAACCCGCAGTCGACCCGCCCGCCTCGCCGGCGTCCTGCTGCTGACGCCGTTGCTGACCATCACCGCGCCGACGCCGTCCGGCGCGACGGCCGCCGGGCCGTCGCCCGTCGCGCCGCCGGCCGCCACCGCCGCCGAGGACGCGCCACGCGCCTCGTCCCGCCCCGACCCCGCCGTCGCGCTCGCCGGTGTGGAGCCGGCCGGCGGCCTGGAGACCGCCAAGAGCACCCGGCCGGTCGCGCCCGGCCTGAGCCTGACCTCCTTCGACAGGTACGACGCGGCCGGCTGGCTGCGCGCCGACGCGCTCACCGCCGACCTGGGCGGCGGGCTGACGGTGGACTACGTGAACTCCGGCGAGGTGACCAAGGACGAGCCGCTGCGCGCCGCGGTGGACCGGTCCCGCGCGGTCGCGGCGGTCAACGGAGACTTCTTCGACATCAACAACTCCGGCGCCGCCCAGGGCGTCGGCATCCGCTCCGGCGAGCTGGTGCAGTCGCCGATCGCCGGGCACCCCAACGCCGTCGGGATCAGCGCCCAGGGCATCGGCCGGGTGGTCGAGGTCGGCTTCGAGGGCGCCGCGACGCTGCCCGCCGGCCCGGTGCCGCTCACCCAGTTCAACAACATGGTGCAGCGCGACGGCGTGGGCGTGTTCACGCCGCTCTGGGGCTCGTACACCCGCAAGCGGGCCGTGGAGGGCGCGGCCCGGACGGTCGAGGTGACGCTGACCGGCGGCCGGGTGGCGAGCGTGGCCACCACGGCGGGCGAGGGGCCGATCCCGGCCGGCAGCACTGTGCTGCTGGGCCGCGAGGCCGGTGCCGACGCGCTCGCCGCGCTGCGGCCCGGCGACGCGGTGGACGTGACCTGGCGGCCGCGGGCCTCCGACGGCGGTGACCTGCGCGCCGCCGTGGGCGGCGGCAACGCGCTGGTCCGCGACGGCGTGGTGCAGGACATCGCCGACGCGTCGCTGGCCCCGCGCACAGCTGTCGGTTTCTCCGCCGACGGACGCAAGATGATCATGATGACGGTGGACGGCCGGCAGGTGGACAGCCGTGGCGTCACGCAGACCGAGATGGGCCGCATGATGGCCGAGCTGGGCGCCGCGAACGCGCTCAACCGGGACGGCGGCGGCTCCTCCACGCTGCTCGCCCGGGAGCCGGGCGCGGCCACGGTCCAGGTGGAGAACAGCCCGTCCGACGGCAGCGAGCGGCCGGTACCGAACGGGCTCGCCGTCTACGCCCCGAAGGGCAGCGGCCGGCTCACCGGCTACTGGCTGGAGACCGCCAGCGACCCGACCGCCGCGCCGGGCGTCGCACCGGTGCGCGGCGGCCGGCCGGACCGGGTCTTCCCCGGCCTCACCCGCCGGCTCACCGCCGCCGGATACGACGAGACGTACGGCCCGGCCGCCGGCGAGCCGCGCTGGCACGCCACCCACGGACGGGTCGACGGCGACGGCGTGTTCCGGGCCGCCGTCCCCGGCCGCAGCACCGTCACCGCCGCCCGCGGCCGGGCCCGCGGCACCATCGAGCTGACGGTGCTCGGCCCGCTGCAGCGGATCGACGGCACCGTCGACCGGGTCGGCCTGGACCGCGCCGGTGACAGCGGCCTGTTCGGCGTGGTCGGCTACGACGCCGAGGGCAACACCGCGCCGATCGAGCCGGCCGACCTGAAGCTGGAGTACGACAGGGACCTGCTCTCCGTCACCCCCACCGCCGACGGCAACCTGTCCGTCAAAGCGCTCGCCGCGACCGGCTCGGCGCTGGTCACCGCACGGGTGGGCAACCACAGCACGGTCCTGCCGGTGACCGTCGGGCTCACCGACGTGCCGGTGGCCGGGTTCGACGACGCGGCGTCCTGGAAGTTCAGCCAGGCCCGCGCCTCCGGGTCGGTCGCACCGGCCGAGGGGCACACCGGGGGCGGGCTGCGGATGTCGTACGACTTCAGCCAGTCCACCGGCACCCGGGCCGCGTACGCCGACCCGCCCGCGTGGATCGACGTACCGGGCCAGCCGCAGGCGTTCGGCATGTGGATCAAGGCCAACGGCGCCGGCGAGTGGCCCAGCCTGCACCTGCACGACGCGCAGGACACCCAGTTCGTGCTGCGCGGCCCGTACCTGGACTGGACCGGCTGGCGCTACGTCGAGTTCGCCGTACCGCCGGGCGTGCAGTACCCGGTGCGGGTGCGCCGGTTCTACGTGGCCGAGACCGACCCGGCCAAGCAGTACCGCAGCGAGGTCGTGATCGACGACCTGGTGGCCCGGGTGCCGCCGGACGTGCAGGCGCCGCCCGAGCCGAACCGCACCGACCGGGTGGTGCTGCGCGACGGCACTGTGGACGGGGCGCCCTGGCGCTTCGCGGTGCTCTCCGACGCCCAGTTCGTCGCCGCGAACCCGGACAGCGACCTGGTCGCCCAGGCCCGCCGTACGCTGCGCGAGGTCCGCGCCGCCCGGCCGGACTTCCTGATCATCAACGGCGACTTCGTGGACACCGCCTACCCGGCGGACTTCGCGCTGGCCAAGCGCATCCTGGACGAGGAGCTGGGCGGCGAGGTGCCGTATCACTACGTGCCCGGCAACCACGAGATCATGGGCGCGCCGATCGACAACTTCCGCAGCGTCTTCGGGGACACCTCGCGCGTCTTCGATCACCGGGGCACCCGGTTCCTCACGCTCAGCACGGCCACCGGCTCGCTGCGCGGCGGCGGGTTCGACCAGGTGGAGCTGCTGCGCCGGACGCTCGACCAGGCCGCCGGCGACCGCTCGGTGGGCTCGGTGGCGGTGCTGTTCCACCACCCGCCGCGCGACCCGAGCCCGGCCAAGGCCAGCCAGCTCGGCGACCGGAAGGAGGCGGCGCTGGTCGAGCAGTGGCTGGCCGACTTCCAGCACCGCACCGGCAAGGGCGCGCTGATGGTCAACGGGCACGTCGGCACGTTCCACGCCGACCGGGTGGACGGCGTGCCGTACGTGATCAACGGCAACTCGGGCAAGGACCCGTCGACCCCGGCCGCGCTCGGCGGGTTCACCGGCTGGACCGAGTTCGGGGTGGACCCGGTGACGCCGGGGGAGGCCGAGCGGGCCCGCCGCGACCCGCTGGCCGAGGGCCCGACGTGGGTGAGCGCGGAGATGCACGCCCACGTCGACCGGCTCGCGCTGACCGCGCCCGCGCAGGTGCGCCAGGGTTCGCCGGTGGACGTCACGGCCACGCTCACCCAGCCCAGCGGCCGGCAGGTGCCGGTGGCGGCGCCGGTCAGCGCCGACTGGTCCGGTTCGCCGAACCTGCACATCGGCGGCGCGACGGGCGTACGGCCGTGGCACGTGGCCCGGTTCGACCCGGCCACCGGCCGGCTGACCGCGCTGCGCCCGGGGGCGCAGGTGCTGCTGGCGGTGACCGTCAACGGCGTGAAGGCCGAGACGACGGTGACCACTGCCGCCGCAGCGGTCCGCGCCCCCGCCGCCTGACCCGGAGGCCGGGGCTCCTCATGGTGGAGGGCGCGCCACGGTC
>NZ_MAGP01000180.1 GCF_002926165.1 Micromonospora chalcea
AACCAACACCGCCCTCCTCCCCTTCCTCTCCTGACCGCCCCCTCCCCCCTCCCTTCGCCGCGTTGATCTTGCACTTGTGGCCCTCGGTGCGCCTGGAATGCGCGTTTCGCCTGGGCAGCAAGTGCAAGATCGACGGGGATGGACGGCGGGGTGGGTTACCAGATGGGGCGGGTTGCGCCTATGGGGAGGCCGCCGCCCAGCACGGGGGTCTCGGCGTACTCGGTGAGGATCGGCGCGTCGACGCCCAGCCGGGACAGCGCCGAGACGAGGACCGGCATGCGGGCCCTGGCCGCGCCGTCGTCGATCTTCAGCGCGACCGCGCCGACCCCCGGGACCGCCGCCGCGATCACACCCTCCGCGCCGATCTTGGCGAGCAGACCGGGTACGCCGCGCATCAGCCGCGTGTCCTCGGCCTGGGTACCGCCGACCAGCTCCGGGTACGTGCGCATCGCGTCCGCCACGGTCCGCTCGACGGCGCCGCGCACGGCGTTGACCAGCCGCAGGAACGCCCGCGCCAGCCCGGTGAGCGAGACGGCGAGCACCGGCGCGCCGCAGCCGTCCACCCCGACCGCCGCCGCCCGCTCCCCGGTGAACTCCTCGATCGTGGCGGTCAGGCGCTGCTGGAGCGGGTGCTCCGGCCGCCAGTAGCCGTCCAGCGGCCAGCCGGCGGCCAGGCAGGTGCGCAGCATGCCGGCGTGCTTGCCGGAGCAGTTCATCAGCACCCGGGCGGGACCGCCGCCGGCCCGCAGCACCGCCTCCCGGGCGGCTTCGCCGACCGGCAGGTCCGGCGGGCAGTGCAGCGCGTCCCCGGTGAGGCCGCCGCCGCGCAGCAACGCGGTGACCCGCTCGATGTGGAACTCCTCACCGGCGTGGCTGGCCGAGACGAGCGCCAGGTCGGCCGGGTCGGTGAGCGGCAGCCCGGCCCGCAGCATCCCGATCGCCTGCATCGGCTTGTTGGACGAGCGGGGGAAGATCGGCGAGGTCACGTCTCCGGCCCCGGCGACAGGCGCTCCGGCGGCGTCGAGCACCACCACGGAACCCCGGTGGAAGCCCTCCACGAAACCGGACCGGACCACCTCGGCGAGCGGCGCGCCGCCCTCGTACGTCTTTCCCACGTAATGGACCGTACCGATGGGGCGGGCTCGGCCGACGGCGGGGTGACCTGCGGCGTCGCCCGGGGCCGTACAGGGCCGGCGGCCGGTACGCCGCTTACCGGCCGGTGGCCGGAAGACCGAGCAGCGTACGGGCCTCGGCGGTGGTCAGCGGAGGCCGCTGGGCGAGCTGGGCGAAGCCGACCGCCCGCGCGACGAGCTGCATGTTGGACTCCACCGGGCGCCCCTTGGCGTACGTGACCGTGTCCTCCATGCCGACCCGCAGGTGACCGCCGGCCGACAGCGACGCCAGCATCACCGGGATGGTGCTGCGCCCGATGCCGGTGGCCGCGAACGTGGTGCCCTCGGGCAGGTCACGCAGCATCTGCTGGGCCGCCACCAGGGTCGCCGTGGTGCCCGGCATGCCACCCGGCACCCCCATCACGAAGTCGACGTGCACGTGCCCGCCGTGCGGCAGGCCGTACTTGCCGAGCAGCCGCTGCAGGGCGGTGAGGTGGCCCAGGTCGAAGATCTCGTACTCGGGGACGACGCCGCGTTCCTGCATCCGGGTGTGCAGGTCGACGATGAACTCCCGCCGGTTGAGGAACACGTCGTCGCCGAAGTTGACGGTGCCCATGGTGCAGGAGGCCATGTCCGGCGCGGCGTCGAGCACGGCGAGCCGGGCGGACTCCGGGTCGGTCACCGCGCCCCCGGAGGAGAGCTGCACGATCAGGTCGGTGCTCTCCCGCAGCGCCGCCACGGTGTCGCGCAGCCGCCCCTGGTCGAGCGTGGGCCGCGCCTCGTCGTCGCGGATGTGGACGTGGATCACGGCGGCGCCGAGCGCCTCGCACTCCTTGGCGGTCAGCAGCAGCTCGTCCAGCGTCACCGGCAGCGCCGGCACCTCAGCCTTCGCCGACTCCGCGCCGGTGGGGGCAACCGTGATCAACGTCCCTGTCGTCATGCCCCGGATCCTAGACCGGCGCCCGACGCCGGGTCGACCGGAGGATTTCCGGTGCGGGCGGCGTTAAGAAGGGACCCTTCCTCTACCGGAGGCGTTAATAGGGGGCCCTTCCTTACACGTCGATGGCGGCGGCGCTCTCGCCCACGAGCAGGCGGGCGTCGTCGGGCGTGTTGCGCTTCAGCACGGCGAGCGCCACCTGACCCAGCTCGAAGTGCTGCACGGCGGTGCCCACGAAGCCGACCGTCCGGCCGTCGAGCGTCACCGGCGTACCGGCCACCGGCGGCTGGTCGCTCGCCACGCCGTCCAGATGCAGCAGGACCAGCCGGCGGGGCGGCTTGCCCAGGTTGTGCACCCGGGCCACCGTCTCCTGGCCCCGGTAGCAACCCTTGTCCAGGTGCACGGCCGGGGCGATCAGGTCCACCTCGGCCGGGATCGTCCGGTGGTCGGTGTCCACCCCGGCCCGTACCTGCTTGGCGGCGACCCGGACGGCCTCGTACGCCCACAGCCCGGCGACCGGCACCCCGGCGCCGCGCTGGTCGCCGCCCACCCCGTCCGTGGCGGCGCGGGGCACCAGCAGGTCGACGCCGAGCGCCACCCGGCGAGCCCAGCCGCCGACCGGCAGCGGCTTGACGTCGTACACCACGGAGGGCCGCGCGGGCAGCTCGCCGGAACGGAACTTCGGACCCGGCACCGCCGCTACGTCGGGAGCCGCCAGCCCGGTCACGCCGAGCGTGTCGAGCGCGCCGGGCGCCTCCGGCCCGACCAGCGACAGCAGCGCGAACTCGGCGGTGGCGTCGCGCGGGTCGACCTTGCTGAAGAACCGCATCTTCTCCAGGTACGACAGCAGGCCGCCGGTCATGCCCGGCTCGGTGTCCAGCCAGGTGGTCTCGCCGTCGTCGGCGACCATCGCGTGCTGCTCGACGTGCCCGTGCGGGGAGAGCACCAGCAGTTCGGTGCCCTGCCAGGGGGCCAGCGCGGCCAGGTGCTGGCTGGTGAGCGTGTGCAGCCAGCTGATCCGTTCCTCGCCGGGAACCGCGACCACGCCCCGGTGCGACCGGTCGACCAGGCCCACGCCGGTGGCCAGGAGCCGTTGCTCGCGCATCGGGTCGCCGTAGTGCGCCGCCACCGGCGCGACACCGGCCGCCCGGTGGGCCGGCTCGGGCTGGTCCCTGGTCTGCTCGTCGATGCTCTCGGTGGTCACCGCTCCGGCGATGTCGATCATGCGTGTTCCCCGTTCAGTGTGCAGCGGCCGCAGACTCCGAAGAGCGCGACGTGCCCGATGTCGACCTGGAATCCGCGCTGCTCGGCCAGCTGGTCGGCGAGCGGGCGGAGCATCTCGGGTGAGATCTCGTCGATCGCCCCGCACTCCCGGCACACCAGGTGCACGTGCTGGTGCTCGCCGGCCGCGTGGTAGGTGGGCGCGCCGTGCGAGAGGTGCGTGTGCGTGACCAGACCGAGCCGCTCCAGCAGCTCCAGGGTGCGGTAGATGGTGGTGATGTTGACGCCGGCCGCCACCTCGCGGACCGCCGTGTGTACCTGCTCCGGGGTGGCGTGCCCGAGGTCGAGGACGGCCTGGAGCACCAGCTGCCGCTGCGCCGTCAGCCGCAGCCCGCGCGCGCGGAGCATTTCCGCGAGGGAGGATTCGGACACCCTTCGATCATAGTTCGGCCGCCGCGCCGGTCCGTCCGCCGCCGGGGTACGCCACTACGCTGCGCCCGTGGAGGCGACGCGGGTGGCGGTGCTCGGCCGGGGGCTCGTACCGGCCGGTGAGCCGGTGCTGCGCGGCGACGACCGGGGTGTGCTGCACGGCGACGGCCTGTTCGAGACGCTGCACCTGCGCGACGGGCTTCCCTGGCTGCTGGAGCCGCACCTGGCCCGGCTGCGGGCGGGCGCGGCGGCGATCGACCTGCCGCTGCCCCCGGACGGCGCGCTCGTCGAGCTGCTGGACGCGGTCCGCGCCGGCTGGCCGCCGGAGACCGAGGGCGCGTTGCGGCTGGTCTGCACCCGAGGGCCGGAGGGCGGCGGGCGGGCCACGGTGTACGCCACGCTGGGCGAGGTGCCCGCCGCCGCCCGGCTGGCCCGGCGTACCGGGGTGACGGTGGCCACGCTGCCGCTCGGGGTGGCCGCGCGGTCCCGCCCCGAGCTGGGGTGGCTGCCCGGCGGCGTGAAGTCCACCTCGTACGCGCTCAGCACCGCCGCCCGGCGCTGGGCGCAGCGGACGGGCGTGGACGACGTGCTCTGGGTCTCGACCGACGGCTACGTGCTGGAGGGACCCACCGCGAACGTGGTGTGGCTGCGTGGCGGGACGCTCTGCACGGTGCCGGCGGCGCAGACCGGCATCCTGCCCGGCGTGACCGCCCACCACCTGGTGAGCCGTGCCGGAGAGCTGGGCCTGACCCCGGCCGAGCACCTGCCCACAGTGCCCGACCTGCACGCCGCCGAGGCGATCTGGCTGACCAGCTCACTACGCGGCCCCACAGAGGTCACGACCCTGAACGGAACCCCCCGCCCGAGTTCCCCCCTGACCCCCCGCATCCAGGCCCTCCTGAACTTCCCCCGGCACTCCCCCCGTTGATCATGAAGTTGGCGGTGACAAATCGGGCAGCCGACGCCGTCAACTTCATGATCGACCGGGAAAGCGGGACGGGTCAGCCGGCCACCCGGGTGAGGCGGGCGGAGAGGTGCGGGCTCAAGGGCTGACCCACGGCGGCCATCTCCTGCGCGTACAGCAGAGCGCCCTCGACGATGCCGAACAGCCGGGCGCCGGCGGTGACCTCCTTCGCCGTCGCGGTACGCACGACCGCGTCGGTGGCGAACTCGATCTGGGTGCCCTTGCGCTTGCCGATGTGCAGCTCCATCACGCCGGTGGGCGTGGTCATCAACGCCTCCAGCTCGTCGGTGACCCGCTCACCGTCGAGCACCGGACGCCACCAGCCCACCTCGCGGCCGGCCGGCCGGACCGGACGGCTCTGCTCGTCCAGGATCCAGGCCCGCGACTCGTAGAACAGGAACGGCCGGCCGTCGTGGCTGATCCGGATCTCCTGCGCGTAGTCGAAGTCCTCGATCGTCGGGAACCCACCCCGGCCCCGGCCGCGCCACACCCCGATGTACGGCAGCAGGCCGTCCAGGCTCGGGTGCAGCTTCGGGCCGACGCGCAGGTCGTGGCTCTCCTCGTACGGGTACTCCTCGACCGGCGGCGCGTTCAACCACGGCGGCTGAAGCGGATTCTCACTCACAGATTCACCACTTACCTCTAGCTATGCGGACCGCGAGATAGGCCAGGCCACCGGCGAGCGCGCCCAGGCCGGCGACCAGCAGGCTGACGAACCCGATCTCGGTAACCATCCGGACCATCCTATGCTGGGTGGCATGGCGCGCTCTCTCGTCGTCAAGGCCACCGCCGGCGCGGACTCCCCGGAACGCTGCGCCCAGGCGTTCACAGTCGCCGCCACCGCCGCCGCGGCCGGGGTGGACGTCTCGCTCTGGCTCACCGGCGAATCGACCTGGTTCGCGCTCCCCGGCCGGGCCGAGTCGTTCGAGCTGCCGCATTCCGCGCCACTGGGCGAGCTGCTGCACGTCGTCCTGGCCACCGGCCGGGTGACCGCCTGCACCCAGTGCGCGGCCCGGCGGGACATCGGCACCGGCGACGTCATCCCCGGCGTACGCATCGCGGGCGCCGCCGTGTTCGTCGAGGAAGCGATGACCGAGGGCGCACAGGCGCTGGTCTACTGACAACCGGCCCGGGTTGTCCATTCTGCCCAGTGCGCCGATCCTGACCCGGCATGTCCGGATGCTGCCTACCATGCGAATGTGAGTCAGGCCATCCAGGAGTTCTTCGCGTCGCTGCCGGCGCGTGCCGCAGCCGTTCTGAACAGCCCGATCGGCGGGACACTCCAGATCGACCTGGCCGACGGCAACCGCACCGAGCACTGGTACGTGACGCTGGCCCCCGGCACGGCACAGGTGAGCCGGGAGGAGCAACGGCCGGCGGACGGCGTGCTGACGCTGTCCACCGAGCTGTTCGAGAAGCTCGTCACCGGGCGGGCGGCCGGCATGGCGGCGGTGCTGCGCAACGAGGCCACGTTCAGCGGCCACGTCGTGCTGTTCCTGGCGTTCCGCCGATTCCTGCCGCAACGGCCCGACGTGCGGGACCCCCGGGACGCCGCCCGCGAGCACGTCCGGCGGCTGGGGTGAAGGACCGGGTCAGCATCCTCGACGGCAACACGTTCCTGGTCAGCGACGATCGCGGCAACATCGAACCGTCGTACGACTTCCCCACCGGGCTGTTCTCCTTCGACACCCGGTTCCTCTCCACCTGGTTCCTCACCATCGACGGGCAACGTCTGCACGCGCTCTCGATCGACGACTCGCTGTCGTACAAGACGCGGTTCTTCCTGGTCCCCGGCGAGCCGACGCACTACCTGGACGCCAACGTCTCGGTGATCCGCAGCCGCGCCATCGGCGGCAGCCTCGACGAGGAGCTGACCGTGCTCAACCACTCCGAACAGGAACAGGAGTTCCACCTCCGGCTGGACATCGGCTCCGACTTCGCCGACCTCCTGGAGATCAAGAACCGGCGCGACAAGAAGGGACTCACCACGCCGACGGTGGAACCGAACGGCCTGCGGCTCACCTACCGCCGGGAGGCGTTCCGCCGCGAGACGCTGGTGACCAGCAGCGCGCCGGTCGAGGTCGACGCGGACGGGATGACCTTCCGGGTCCGGATCAGCCCGCACGGCGAGTGGACCACCCGGCTGCACGTCAGCACCATCATCTACGGCGCGCGTGGTGAGGACATCCGGGCCATCCTGCCGCTGGGCGGCCAGCGCACGGCGGCCGAGATCGAGGCCGAGCAGAGCGCCCTGATCAGCCGTGCGCCGAAGCTGGGCTGCGACTGCGAGCCGCTGGCCAGCGCGTACCGGCGCAGCCTCAACGACCTGGCCGCGCTCCGGTACGAGTCGATCACGCTCGGCGTCCGGCTGCTCGCGGCCGGCCTGCCCTGGTTCATGACGCTGTTCGGCCGCGACAGCATCTTCACCTCGCTCCAGGTGCTGCCGTTCCTCCCCGACCTGGTCAAACCGACGATCATCATGCTGGCCGGTCTCCAGGGCAGCCGGGTCGACGACTTCCGCGACGAGGAGCCGGGCAAGATCCTGCACGAGCTGCGCTACGGCGAGAGCGCCGGATTCGAGGAACAGCCGCACTCGCCGTACTACGGCGCGGCCGACACGACGGCGCTGTTCGTGATCCTGCTCGACGAGTACGAGCGGTGGACCGGGGACGCCGATCTGGTACGCAAGCTGGAGTACGAGACCCGGGCGGCGCTGACCTGGCTCGACACGTACGGGGACCTGCTCGGCACCGGCTACGTCTGGTACATGTCCCGCAACCCGGAGACGGGGCTGCCGAACCAGTGCTGGAAGGACTCACCGGAAGCCATCTCCTACGCCGACGGGCGGATGCCGGAGTTCCCCCGGGCCACCTGCGAGCTGCAGGGGTACGCATACGACGCGAAGATGCGCGCCGCCCGCCTGGCCCGCACCTACTGGCAGGACCCGGCGTACGCGGACCGGCTGGAGCAGGAGGCGGCGGCGCTGAAGGAACGGTTCAACCGCGACTTCTGGATCGCCGACCGGGAGTACTACGCGCTGGCGCTCGATCCGCGCGGGCGGCAGGTGGACGCGCTCTCCTCGAACATCGGCCACCTGCTGTGGAGCGGCATCGTGGACGAGTCCCGGGCCCCCGCGGTCGCCGCCCATCTGCTCGGACCGCGCCTGTTCTCCGGCTGGGGGGTACGCACGCTCGCCGACGACCAGGGCCGGTACAACCCGGTCGGATACCACGTCGGCACGGTGTGGCCGTTCGACAACTCGATCATCGCCTGGGGTCTGTGGCGGTACGGCTTCCGGCAGGAGGCCGGCCGGATCTGCGACGCGCTGCTCAGCGCGTCGCACTTCTTCGACGGGCGGCTGCCCGAGGTGTTCGCCGGCTACGAACGTGGCCTCACCGACTACCCGGTGGAGTACCCCACCGCGTGCAGCCCGCAGGCGTGGTCCGCCGGTACGCCTCTGCTGCTGCTACGGGTGATCCTGGGACTGGAGCCGCAGGGCGAGCACCTGATCATCGACCCGGCCGTACCGCCGGGGATGGGCCGGGTGGAACTGCTCGACATCCCGGGCCGCTGGGGCCGGGTGGACGCGCTGGGCCGCAGCCGGGAACCGCACGAGGAACCGGCACCGCCGCCGCTCGGACTGCCCGGCCGGTGAGTCAGGCCGGGCAGGGCGTGGTCACCGCCACGCGCACCCGCTCGTCGGCCCGCTCGGCCAGCACGGCCGGCTCGCCGGGGCGCGCGTACCGGTCGGCGGAGTCCACCACCGGCGCGACGCCACCGCCGAACGCGGCGGCGAGCGGCTGATCCGCCGGCGCGGCGGCCTCACCCCGGGCGGTGCGGGCCGCGCCCCCACCGGGGCAGGGCGCGGTCAGGACCTGGACCGCGCCGGTCGCGCCGCCCCACCGGCCCAGCGCCGACGCCAGCGCGGCGGCTTCGGCAGCGGCGTCGGCGGTCGGCGCGCGGTAGCCGGAACCCAGCGGCCGGCAGCCGGTCGCGGCGGTCAGAAGGATCCGGCCCGGGCCGTCGGCCCGGCCCTCGACCGCGACGAAGTCGCCCGCGTCGGCGCGCAGCAGCGGCTCGCCGTCGAACGTCGACACGCCCGCCCGCCACGCCTGCGGCAGCCGGTCGGCGACGCGTCGCAGCACTTCGCGTACGTCGTCGCCGCCGATCGCCACCTCGACGCCGCGCTCGAGCGACGCGCCGGAGTCCATCGGCGTGATCCGGCAGCCGCGTTCCAGGCGGTCCGGTACGAGCGCGGGTACGCCGTCGGCGCCGATCGCGCCGGTCAGCTCGCCGATCGCCCGGTCCACCACCGGACCGGCCTGGTCCAGTGAGCGCTGCTCCTTGACCGTCGGCGGGTCGGTCCGCACCGACAACCAGGTCAGCCCGGCCAGCAGCACGGCCCACGCCATGGTGGCGGCCGTCAGCCAGCGCAGCCGACGCCGGCCGGCGCCCGGCTGATCTCCAGGGTTGGGCGGGGCGTAGCCCGTCTCGACGGCAGTCACCCGGCAATGGTGTCACGTGCCGGCGAGGCGCCCGGCCGCGCCTCGGCACTCCCGGTCAGGCCGGGACGGACCGGCGGGACAGCAGCCACAGCAGGTAGAAGGGGCGCTGCCGCAGCTCGCCACGACGGTCGGCGTACTGGTCGGCGGCGAGCACCGCGGAGAAGAACCCGCCCGCGCCCAGCATGCCGAGCACCGGCGCCAGGTGGGTGCCCTCGACCGCCACCAGCGTCGCGGCGACGGTCGCCACCGCGGCGCCCGCGGCCTGCACCGCCGAGCGCCGGGCCACCCGGGCGACCTCGGAGCGAGCCGCCCGCACCCCCTCCTGGATCTCCGCGTCGAGCTTCGCGAGCTGCACCAGCGCCTTGTCCGGATCCGTGTCGACGTCCAGCATCCGGCCGCGCAGGTACGCCTGGGTCGCGGCGAGCGCGTCGCTCTCCTGGGTCAGGATGGCGCAGTAGTCCCGCAGCGAGGTGCCCTCCAGCATCGGCAGGTCGAGCTGGAGCAGCGGGGTCACCAGCCGCGCCTTCACCGGATCCCCGCTCGGCACGTCGACGACCCGGTGCCCCTTGACGATCAGGTCGAGTGTGCGGTCCGGGTTGTCGCCCAGCTCGATCTGACCCACGCTGTTGAACGGTGAGGAAGTGGACTGGGCGTCCGGCGCGCGCGACTCCAGGTGGGTGCGGCGGAAGGTCTGCGGGAAGTAGACGAGCTGCCCCAGCTCCAGCAGCGGCGCGCAGGTACGCGCCGAGGCGGTCCAGGTCGTCGCATTCGGCGTAGAGCTCGTCGATCCGGATGTCCTCGTACCGACAGTCCGGGCCGCAGTGCTCCGGGTCCTTGCCGCACCACTTGCAGGTTTCCCGGTTGGCCAGATAACAACGCTTGCCGCCGGGCTGGGAGAGGACCAGCTTGCCGGTGACGAGCGTGGCCCGCTTCGTGAGGAACGACAGGTCCGTGTCGAGGCTGGCGACCGAGACGTCGAACGAGCGCGCGCGGCCGGACCCGGCGGTGCGCTGGAGTTCGCGGGCGATCTCCTCACCCCGGTTGCCGTCGATGAAGTCGATCAGATAGCGAACTGCGTGGGCGGCGGCGTCGTCGGGCACCTGATCCCCCTCCGGCGCGTCCGGGGCGCGCCGCCGTCCAGCCTGCCAGCCACGGGCAAGCCGCACAGTCACCGGAACGGCTCGTGGCCCGCCACCCGGCTGGGGTGGCGGGCCACGATCAGAGCGTGGGTCAGGCGGCGACCGAGACGGTCACCTCGTTGATCCCGCGAGCCGCGGCCACGGCGGTGTCGCCGTTGCCCTGGCGGGACAGCGCCCGCAGCGTCCACGAGCCCGGCGCGGCGAAGAACCGGAACTGCCCGGCCGGCGACGTCACCACCTCGGCGGTGAACTCACCGGTGGAGTCGAGCAGCCGCACGTACGCGCCCGGCACGACCTCGCCGGACTCGGAGAGCACACGGCCGGTGATGACGGTTTCCTTCTCCAGGTCCAGGCTGGCCGGGAGGGGGGCGGCCTGGTCCGGCGCGGCGCAGCCGGCGGCAGCCGTCGAGGCGGCGGAGGTGGCGGTCATCAGGCCTCCCCCGGCTCGTCACCGAGCGCCACCGGCACGCCGACGAGCGAGCCGTACTCGGTCCAGGAACCGTCGTAGTTCTTCACGTTGCGGTGCCCGAGCAGTTCCTGGAGCACGAACCAGCTGTGCGAGGAGCGCTCGCCGATCCGGCAGTACGCGATCGTCTCCTTGCTGTCGTCCAGCCCGGCGTCGGCGTAGATCTTGCGCAGCTCGTCGTCGGACTTGAACGTGCCGTCCTCGTTCGCCGCCTTGGA
This sequence comes from Micromonospora chalcea, assembly GCF_002926165.1. Taxonomy (GTDB): domain Bacteria; phylum Actinomycetota; class Actinomycetes; order Mycobacteriales; family Micromonosporaceae; genus Micromonospora; species Micromonospora chalcea. The sequence continues at coordinate 10,992 of NZ_MAGP01000180.1, forward strand.
CCACGGCACGCTGATCGCGGTCGGGATGTGGCCGGCCCGCTGCGCCTGCTCCTGCGGCAGGTGGGCGGGGGCGAGCAGGCGGCCGGCGAACTCGTCGGGGCTGCGCACGTCGACCAGGTTCTTGGTGCCGATCGCGGCTACCACCTCGTCGCGGAACGCGCGGATCGAGGTGTCCGGCTCCTGCGCGACGTACTGCGTCTTCGGCCGCTCCACCACGTCGGTGACGAGCGGACGGGCGTCCAGCTCCCACTTCTTGCGGCCGCCGTCGAGCAGCTTGACGTCGCCGTGGCCGTAGAGCTTGAAGTACCAGTACGCGTACGCGGCGAACCAGTTGTTGTTGCCGCCGTACAGGATCACGGTGTCGTCGTTGGCGATGCCCCGGTCCGACAGCAGCGCCTCGAACTGGCTCTTGTTGACGAAGTCCCGGCGGACCTGGTCCTGCAGGTCGGTACGCCAGTCGAGCTTGACGGCGCCGGCGATGTGCCCGGTGTCGTAGGCCGAGGTGTCCTCGTCGACCTCGACGAAGACGACGCCCGGGGCGCCGAGGTTCTTCTCGGCCCACTCGGCCGAAACGAGTGCGGTGTCGCGACTCATCAGATCACTCCCTGGTGAGGATGGTTGGTGAGCCTGCGCGCGGAGATCGATGTCGATTGTTGTCGCACCACGCGCGGGACCCAGAGCTAGGAACGGATCACGGGTACGTGCGACGGCGCCGCTGCCGGGCGTTGAGGGGAACCGGGAAAGGTTCGTGGACCCTGGGTGGCCGCCGTTCAGGCGGCCGGAGACAGCCCCGCCGTCAGATGACGGGGCGACACAGGCAGGTGGCCACGCGGCACAGGTCGACCGCGCGCCGTTTCGTGAGGTGGGTCCCCATGGGCAGGGAGATTACCAGCCCACGCCACAGCTGCCACCAGGCCGACCAGCATCCGGGACGGCCGGCCCGCTCCCCGGACCGGCCGTGTACGGCTTTCAGCCGGCGGAGTTGATCGGCACGTTCGCCGCGTCCGCCGTGACCACCAGGCCCTCCGGCTTCGGCTCCACCTTGCGCAGGTTGAGCTGGAACGGCAGCTCCGGCAGCGGCACGTCGATCGAGATGCCCTGCGCGTACCGGGTGAGCGCGGCCCGGGCCAGCGGCACGTTCGGCAGGCCGTCGGCGGTGAGGTCGTTGAAGCGCAGCGCCACCTTGCCGCCGGCCACCGTGACGTCGGCGGTGCCGTTGACGGTGAGCTTGACGCCGAGGATGTCCACCGGGGCGGTGACGGCGAGCTTGCCGTTCCGCTCGCCGAGCGTCAGCCCGGGACGGTCCAGCAGCTTGGCCAGGCTCTCGTAGGTGACGGTGCCCCGCCCGTCCACGCTCTCGGCCACCACGTCGCCCCGGCCGGAGCGCAGCGTGTCCAGCGACGCGGTCACGTTGCGCGCGTCCACGTCCAGCTTCGGCACCTCCACGGCGTCACCCTGGACGGCGCCCCGCACGTCGGTGAGCTGGATCGAGATGCGCTCGTACCGGCCGTCGAGCACCTGGGTGAGGAACGGGAAGCCACCCACCTCGACCTGCGGCGCGGCGGACTGCGCGTCCTGCTTGGCGATCTCCTGCCGCACCTGGTCGGCGATCGCCCGCTCGGCGACCCCGGCGGCGACCCGGTCGGCGACGACGAGCAGCCCGACCAGCACCAGCAGCAGGACGACGAAGCCGATCAGCACCTTCCGGCCGCGTCGCCGCGGTCGGCCCTCCGCCGGATACGCCTCTGCCACGCCGCCTCCCGTCCTCGCCGCCGTCACCGCGTCTCGCGGCGCAACCGTACTTACCCGAGGCGAATCTTCCCCAACCGCGTCAGAGGAACAGCACGCACATCGCGTACGCGGCCGGCGCGGCCAGCGCGAATCCGCCCAGCGGCCCCTGCATGTGCCGGGCCACCCACATCGTCGGCGGTTCACCGGCCATCAGGCGGCCCGCCTCGGCGTACCCCACGGCGAGGTCGGCCAGGACGGCGGTGGCGGCGCTGACCACGCCGACCAGGGCAGCGCTGGTCGGGGTGAAACCGACCAGGTAGCTGCCGAGCAGGGCGCTGGTGAGGGTGCCGAGCATCGCGCCCGCGACCACGCCGGCCGCGCCGCGCGGCACCTGCGGGGCGAGCCGCGGCCACGGCGCCACCGCGTCGGTGAGCCGCGCCACCAGCAACGCCACCCCCGCGGCGGTGAGGCAGACCGTGATCGCCTGGGTGCCCTTGGGAATCCGGCTGAGCACGACGAGCGTGCCGAAGGCGACCACACCCACCACGATGAGCAGGGTGCCGCCGAGCGAGTCGGTCACCCGGACCCGGTCCACCCGCCGGACGAGTTGCCCCAGCACGGCGAGCAGCAGCCCGGCGGCCGCGGCGTAGCCGAGCGGGGCCAGGCCGGCGATGTCCGACTGGACCGCCGCGACGTCGGCGATCACGGCCGTGCCGGCGCTGACCAGGGCGACGACCAGCAGGGCGGGCGGTCGCATGGCCATCGTCCAGGCGAGCACGAAGAGCATCTGGACGCCGAAGATGATGGCCGCGAACGGCAGCCGGTGCCCGGGGCCGGAGGTCTGCGCGCCGAGCACCAGGCCGACGCCGAGCAGCGCGGCGAAGCCGGCGACGGTGAGCGCCAGTGGCCGGCGGACCGGGACCGGTGGCATCTCCTCCTCGGGCGCCTCGTCGGACTCGTCGTCGGCCCGCCGGCCGGGTCCGCCCTTCCGTAGCCGACGCGGTCCCTTCCGCTCCGGCCGGTCGCCCTCCTCGTCGGCGGGGCCGGAGGGCCCGGCGGACGGGTCGTCGGCCCACGGTTCACGACCGGTGTCGCGCGAGGTGGAGGGAAACACGCCCCGATCGTGCCAGACCCGGGCGGCTCGGCGGAGGTCCCGGTTTCGGTGACGTTAAAACCTGCACCGCGATCAAGGGCAGAAGGGGCAAACGGGAAAGCACCCCGGAGGTGACGGCGGGTCCATCGGTTACGCTCAGGCCGTTACACGCCCGTCAGCGACGCCGGGACCCACGCAAGTTCACAGCGCCGCCCTCACCCGGGCGTGTCGCTGGTCGCGCGCGGCCGAAGGGCCGCCGGGACGGAGGTGATCGTGGAGCTCCTGCTGCTCGTGACCGCACGGGCCGGTGAGCCGTCGGCGGTGTTGCCGGCACTCGACCTGCTGCCGCACTCGGTCCGCACCGCACCCCGCGACGTCCGCACGCTGGTCTCCGGCCCCACGCCGGACGCCGTCCTGGTGGACGCCCGCTCCGAACTGAGCGAGGCGCGCGCCACGTGCCGGATGCTGCACGCCACCGGGCTCGGCGTACCGCTCGTCGCGGTGGTCACCGAAGCGGGCCTGATCGCGCTCAACGCGGACTGGGGTGTCGACGACGTGATCCTGGCCGGCGCCGGGCCGGCCGAGGTGGAGGCCCGGCTGCGGCTCGCCGTCGGCCGGCTGAGCAACGCGACCGCCGGCGCCGGCGGCTCGATCCGGGCCGGTGAGCTGAACATCGACCCGGACACCTACGCCGCCAAGCTGAAGGGCCGCCCGCTCGACCTCACGTACAAGGAGTTCGAGCTGTTGAAGTTCCTGGCCCAGCACCCGGGGCGGGTGTTCACCCGGGACCAGCTGCTGCGGGAGGTCTGGGGTTACGACTACTTCGGCGGCACCCGCACTGTCGACGTGCACGTGCGGCGCCTGCGCGCCAAGCTCGGCTCGGAGTACGAGTCGATGATCGGCACGGTCCGCCAGGTGGGCTACAAGTTCGTCGTCCCGCCGTCGCGTTCGCTGCCGGAGTCGGAGCCCGCGCCGCTGCCGGTCTGACCGCCCACGCCTCACTCCGGTAGGGGGCATTTCCGCAGAACGCCCTTTTTGCCTGATCAGTCAGACATATCCTGACTGCCGGATTTACCGGGCAAAGGGGGCGGCGGTGCGTGCGGTGAACACGGGGGCGACGAACGGCCGGTGCCGCTGATGCGGGGCCCGACGCTGCGCGCCACCGGGCTCGTGACCGTGGTGCTCGCGGGCCTGCTCGGCTCGGCGTTCGCGCTGGGCCGCAGCCTGGTCCCGGAACACCCGCCGTCGAACGCCGGCGCCACCACGGCGCTCAACGGACCGCGCTACGCCGACCAGCCGCCCAGCACGGACTTCCCCGGCGGCCGGGCCACCGCCGGGCCGAGCCCCGACGCCGCGCCGGACGCCGCCCCGGTCGAACCGGGCGGCGACGGCCCGTACGGCAGCCTGGTCGTCACCGGCTCGTCCCGGGTCGCGCTGACCTTCGACGACGGCCCCGATCCGCGCTGGACCCCGCAGGTGCTCGCGCTGCTGGCCCAGTACGGCGTGAAGGCGACGTTCTGTGTCGTCGGCGAGAACGCCGAGGCCCATCCGGATCTGATCCGGTCGATAGTCGCCGAGGGGCACACCCTGTGCAACCACTCCTGGGAGCACGACGTCGACCTGGGCAAGCGGTCCCCGGCGACGATCCGGGCCGACATCCTGCGCACGAACGACGCGATCCTGGCCGCCGCGCCGGGGGCGCGGATCGCGTACTACCGCCAGCCGGGCGGGGCCTGGACACGCCCGGTGATCTCGGCCTGCGCCGACCTGGGCCTCACCCCGCTGCACTGGAGCGTGGACCCGTCGGACTGGAGGGCGCCGGGCGCGCTCACCATCGAGTCGAGGATCCGCACACAGATGGGACCGGGGGCGATCGTGCTCATGCACGACGCGGGCGGGGACCGTTCCGGCACGGTCGCGGCGTTGCAGCAACTCCTGCCCGAAATACTGGCGCGGTTCGAGCTGGAGTCGTTGCCCGTCGGCCCGCAGTGACGAGCGCCACCGACCGCCGCCCTCGTCCGGCGCGAACCGCCGCCGGACGGCGGCTACCGTGACTCAGATGAGCCCCGAGCCGACCAGTGGCCCCGCAAGCGACCGGATCGACCGGGCGGACCGCCTGACGCCGGACGAGGTCGCGGAGGTGCTGGCGCTGGCCCGCGCCGCCGGGGACACCGACGGCGCCGACCCGCTCGACGAGCACGTGCTGCTGCGGCTGCGCGACCCCGAGGCGCCCGCCGTGCACCTCACCGCCCGCACCGCCGACGGCGCACTCACCGGGTACGCGCATCTCGACGTCACCGCCCCGGCCGAGGGCGTCGGCGCCGAACTGGTCGTGCATCCCGCGTACCGGCGGCGCGGCGTCGGCCGGGCGCTGGCCCGGGGCGTGGTGGACGCCGCGCCCGGTCCGCTGCGCGCCTGGGCCCACGGCGACCACCCGTCGGCCGCCGCGCTCGCTGTCGACCTGGGCTTCGCCCGGGCGCGGGTGCTCTGGCAGATGCGCCGTCCGCTGACCCCCGAACTGCCCGAGCCGGTGGTGCCGGACGGCGTGACGCTGCGCGCGTTCCGCCCCGGCGAGGACGACGAGGCGTGGCTGGCGGTGAACAACGCGGCCTTCGCCCAGCACCCCGAGCAGGGCAAGTGGACACTCGACGACCTGCGCGTACGCATCGCCGAGCCGTGGTTCGATCCGGCCGGCTTCCTGCTCGCCGTCGACTCCACGACCGGGCGGCTGCTCGGCTTCCACTGGACCAAGGTGCACGAGCGGCCGGGCTCGGCCCGCATCGGCGAGGTCTACGTGCTCGGCGTCGACCCGTCCGCGCACCGGGGCGGCCTGGGCCGGGTGCTCACCGCCGCCGGCCTGACCCACCTGCGCGACGAGCGCGGGCTGGACCGGGTGATGCTCTACGTGGACGAGAGCAACACCGCCGCGGTCGCGCTCTACGAGCGGCTGGGCTTCGCCATGTGGTCCGCGCACGTCAACTACCAGCGCGGCTGAGCGTTCCGCGGCCCCGGAAAATCGCCATAAAGGCGATACCAGGCTGCTAGTTCACGAAATGGACAACCCTTCCTCAGCGTACGGCCATCTCGTCGGCTGAACGTGTTCACCGCGCGTTCACTTGCGTCCGGCGAACCGTCCACCTGGCCCTCCTACCTTTCGTGTCAGCCGGTCAGCGCCGGCCCCCGGCACTCCGGGCGACCTGACCAAAGACGTGAAGGGAAACCCCTGAAGTGAAGCTCCAGCGGCACGGCGCCATCGCCTGTCTCGCTCTTACCGCGGTTCTCGGTCTCAGCGCCTGCGGCTCGGACAACAACGAGCCCGCCGGCGCCTCCGGCTCCACCGCCGCGGTGGACTGCGCGACGGGCACGCTGAACGCGCAGGGCTCCTCGGCCCAGAAGAACGCCATGGCCGAGTGGATCAAGGCGTACCAACAGAAGTGCGCCGGCACCACGATCAACTACGAGCCGAGCGGCTCGGGCGCCGGCATCCAGGCCTTCATCGCCGGTACCGCAGACTTCGCCGGTTCGGACTCCCCCCTCAAGCCGGAGGAGCAGCCGCAGGCCGACGCCAAGTGCGTCGGCGGCCAGGCGCTCAACCTGCCGATGGTGATCGGCCCGGTCGCCGTGGTCTACAACGTCAGCGGCGCGGACAACCTCCAGTTCAGCCCGGCCACCCTGGCGAAGATCTTCGCCGGCAAGGTGACCAAGTGGGACGACCCGGCGATCAAGGCCGACAACCCGGACGCCAAGCTCCCGTCGACCGCGATCCAGGCGGTGCACCGCTCCGACGAGTCGGGCACCACCGACAACTTCACCAAGTACCTCTCCAAGACCGCCGAGGCGGACTGGACGCTCGGCAACTCCAAGGCGTGGAAGGCCCCGGGCGGCGTCGGCGCGGCCAAGTCCGACGGTGTGGCCAGCAAGGTCAAGAGCACCGACGGCACCATCAGCTACGTCGAGTGGTCGTACGCCGAGAACTCCGACCTGAAGATGGCGAAGGTCAAGAACGGTAACGGCGAGTTCGTCGAGCTGACCGGTGACTCGGCCGGCAAGACCATCGCCGGCGCCAAGTTCGAGGGTCAGGGCAACGACCTGAAGATGTCGATCGACTACAACACCAAGGAGGCCGGGGCGTACCCGATCGTCCTGGCGACCTACGAGATCGTCTGCAGCAAGGGCCTCGCCGCCGACAAGCTGCCGCTGGTCAAGGGCCTGCTCGGCCACGCCGCCAGCGCCAAGGGGCAGAAGGAGCTGGTCGAGCTCGGCTACGCCCCGCTGCCCGAGACCGTCCGCACCAAGGTCGAGGCCGCGGTCAAGAGCCTCTCCTGACGCTCCCGACCGACACCTCCTCAACGCGAAGCGAGCGAGCAGATGGGTGACACCCCTCAGCGCTCGGCCCACGCCGGCACCGGCGGGACTCCCGTGGCCACGAGCCACGAGGGACCCGCCGGTGCCTCGGCGCGTGTGGCCGAGCGCCCCGGTAACCCGGGCCGCCCCGACGGTGGCCTCGGCGGCGGCGGCGCCCTCCCCCGGGCCCGCGCCTTCGGCGCGGAACGGGCGTTCCGCGGCCTGACCCTGGCCGCCGGCACCACGGTCCTGGTGGTCATCGCGGCCATCGCGATCTTCCTGGTCGCCAAGGCCGTCCCGGCGTTGCGGGCGAACACCGAGTCGTTCTGGACGTTCGAGGGCTGGTTCCCGAACGACAACCCGCCGCAGTTCGGCATCGGCGCGCTCGCCTTCGGCACCGTCCTGAGCTCGCTGCTGGCGCTGCTCATGGCGGTGCCGGTCGCGCTGGGCATCGCCCTGTACCTGTCGCACTACGCGCCCCGGCGGCTCGGCAACGCCCTGGGCTTCCTGATCGACCTGCTGGCCGCCGTGCCGAGCGTCGTCTTCGGCCTCTGGGGCCGGGACTACTTCGCCCAGCCGGTCGCCGACCTGTCCGCCTGGCTGAACAGGTACTTCGGCTGGATCCCCATCTTCGGCGACGGCCCGTACGGGAACTCGATCCTGCTCGGCTCCGTGGTGCTGGCGATCATGGTGCTGCCGATCATCACCTCGCTGTCCCGCGAGGTGTTCCGGCAGACCCCGACCGCGAACGAGGAAGCCGCGCTCGCGCTCGGCGCCACCCGCTGGGAGATGATCCGCACCGCCGTCCTGCCGTACGGGCGCCCGGGCGTCATCGCCGCGGTGATGCTCGGCCTGGGCCGGGCGCTCGGCGAGACCATCGCGCTGGCGCTCACGCTCGGCTCCACGTACGCCATCTCGTTCAACATCCTGGCCAGCGGCGGCAACTCGATCGCCGCGAACATCGCCAACCGGTTCGCCGAGGCGAACGACACCGGCCGGGGCGCGCTCATCGCCTCCGGCCTGGTGCTGTTCGCGATCACGTTGATCGTCAACATCACCGCCCGGGCGATCATCTACCGACGGCGCGAGTTCACGGAGTCGGCCGCATGACCACCACGACCAGGACCGGGCCGCCGATGCCGGCGCCGTACACGATGCCCGCCGCGAGCAGCAGCGCCGCGACGGCGATGGCCGGAGCGGCGTACGCGGGAAGTCGCCTCGCCCGCAGCGTGACCGGCGCGGCCGGCGGGCGC
>NZ_MAGP01000181.1 GCF_002926165.1 Micromonospora chalcea
GGTTTGGTGGGGATGGGGTGGGGTAGGCGTCGCGGACGACTGTTGGTCGACGGGAGGGGCACCGGTGGGATATCGGGCACGCGACGGTGAGGAGCCGGTCGATCCGGCGCACGCCGAGGACGAGGCCGGGCAGGTTCCGCTGGTGCAGACGGCCGCGGACACCGACGTGCCGGCGCCCGCACCCGGCGCGCCGAAACCGGACGAGGTGACCGAGGACGACGGCTCCGGCATGGCGGGCGGCGCCTCCGGCAGCAGCTCGGGCGGCTCCTCGATGCCGACCCACCCGGACGCGGCCCGCGGACGGGACGCCGCCGGCTGAGCAGGCGCGAGCACCGGCCGGACACCAGGCCACCCGAACGTTTGCCGTCACCCGCTGCGGGCAGGAGTGCGACATGACCAGTGAAGAGTCCTTCGGCCGCGCGGCCGGCGACGAACCCGACGGCGTGACCGCGTACGAGGCGTCCCTGCGCCCGCCCGGCGAGTCCCTGCACACCACCGACGACACCGGTGACGACTTCGCCGACCTGCCCGCCGAGGACCGCCGGTCCGCGCGGGAGGTCAGCCGCGCCGGCTACGACGTCGACGCGGTCTCCGGAACCGGCGACCCGTCCGAGGAGCCGGAGGAGATCGAGGAGGGCCGGCCGCTGCGCTGACGCGTGCGCGGGGCGGCGGCCGTGCCGCTCCGCGCCTCGGTCATGCCCCGGTTCGCCAGCGCGTCCGCGCGTTCGTTCTCCGGGTGCCCGTTGTGGCCCTTCACCCACAGCCACGTCACGTCGTGCCGGGCACAGGCCGCCTCCAGCGCCTGCCACAGGTCGGCGTTCTTCACCGGCTGCTTCGCGGCGGTCAGCCAGCCGTTGCGCTTCCAGGCGTTCAGCCAGCCGGTGATGCCGTTGCGTACATAGGTGCTGTCGGTGTGCAGCCGTACCGTGACCGGGCGGGTCAGGCTCTCCAGCGCCCGGATCGCGGCGGTCAGCTCCATCCGGTTGTTGGTGGTCGGGGTGGCCTCGCCGCCGCACAGCTCCCGCTCGTGCCCGCCCCAGCGCAGCACCGCGCCCCACCCACCGGGCCCGGGATTGCCGCTGCACGCGCCGTCGGTCCAGATCTCCACGACCCGGCCGGTCTCCGCCTCCGCCATGCCCGGCAACCTACCGGGTACGCGAGCACGCGGGACCACCCGACCCGCCGCGCGCGGCTAGCGTGCCGGTATGACCGCTCCCCCGGACTTCGCCACCCTCTGCAACTTCCGTGACCTCGGCGGCTGGCGGACCGGCGACGGCCGCACCGTCGCCCGGGGCCGCCTCTACCGCTCCGACTCGCTGGCCAAGCTCGCCGGTGACGACCTGCAGCAGTTCGCGGCGCTCGGCGTCCGCACCGTGATCGACCTGCGCTACCCGTGGGAGATCGCCGACCGCGGCCGGGCCCCGGAGAGCCTCGGCGTGACCTGGCACAACCTGAGCATCGAGCACCGGCCGTACGTGCAGGCCGACATCGATCCCGACGTGGACCCGTGGCGCTACCTGGCCGACCGGTACGCCGAGGTGGCCGAGGACGGCGTGGCCGAGCTGCGCCGGGCGGTCGAGGTGATCGCGGACGGCGAGCATCCGCTGGTGTTCCACTGCGCGTCCGGCAAGGACCGCACCGGCCTGCTCGCCGCGCTGGTGCTGTCCCTGCTGGGGGTGGACGACGACCAGACCGCCGCGGACTTCGCGCTCACCGAGCACGCCACCGACCGGCTGGTCGCCGAGTGGCGGGACCGCAACGGCGGCGCGACACCGGGCTGGCCCGCGTACGGGCGGGCGCCGGCCGAGGTCATCCGGCTGGTGCTGGCCGACCTGCGGGCCGCACACGGTTCCGTGCACGGCTACGTGACCGGCCGGCTCGGTGTCGACGCGCAGACGATCGACGCGCTGCGCGCCCGGCTGCTCACCGGCGACACGGACCCGCTGCCGACCCAGGGCACCACCGGCGCCACGCCGACGACACTCGCCCGCTGAGCGCCGCCGCCCGGCCGAGCACGCAGCGACGGAGAACCGGCGGCCGAAAAGCGAGCGACGGCGGCGCGGCGGTCTGGCACGCTGCGAAATCGTGGACACGCGGTGGGACGGCCTGCGGGCCGAGGTACGGGACACGATCGACGAGCTGGTCTCCTCCGGCCGGGAGGCCGGTGTGCAGGTGGCCGCGTACCTGGACGGGGTGGCGATCGTCTCCGAACACGCGGGGCTCGCCGACACCACCACCGGACGGCCGATTACCGCCGACACGCCCGTGCACGCGGTCTCCACCGGCAAGGGCCTCACCGCCACCGTCGTGCACGTGCTCGCCGAGCGGGGACGGCTCGACTACGACCTGCCGCTCGCCGCGGTGTGGCCGGAGTTCGCCCGGCACGGCAAGGACGCCATCACGCTGCGGCACGTGCTCACCCACACCGCCGGCCTGCCCGCGCTGCCCGCCGACGTCACGCCGGAGGACTTCACCGACTGGACGCGCATGTGCGAGCTGCTCGCAGACGCGCGGCCGCTGTGGGCGCCCGGCGAGCGGCTCGCGTACCACGCCTGGACGTGGGGGTGGCTGCTCGGCGAAGTGGTCCGGCGGGTCACCGGCGCGCCGGTGTCGCGGGTGCTCGCCGACGAGGTGGCCGGGCCGCTCGGCGTGGACCGGGAACTGTTCCTCGCCGTACCGGAGGCGGACCTGGCCCGGCTGGCCCGGCTGGAGGACGCCGGCCTGTCCGCGCTGATGACCTGGGCCGGGGCGAACCTGCCGCACTTCGACGCGGTCGCCCCGCCAGCGGTACGCCCCGACACCGTCATCGGTTCCCGCCCCGACGTGCTGCGCGCCGACGTGCCGTCGGTCGGCACGATGAGCGCCCGCGCGGTGGCCCGGATGTACGCGGCGCTGCTCGGCCCGGTCGACGGGGTACGGCTGATCTCCGCCGCGCGGATGCGGGAGGTGTCCGCCCCGGCGGTACGCGCCCAGGAGTGGGTGTTCGGCCAGGAGAGCACGTTCGGGCTCGGGTACGCGGTCGAGGACGACGGATCGTTCGGCACCGCCGGTAGCGGTGGCAGCCTCGCGTTCGCGTACCCGGATCTGGGGTTGACGGTGGCGGCGGTGCGCAACCGGCTCGGCGCGGGCGACGGCGACCCGATGGAGCAGCTGCGGGCGCTGGTGCGCGACCGGGTCGCCGAGGCGACCGGCCGCCGGTAGCGCCGAGAAGGCAGACGCCGGCCACGACCCGGGCAGGCGAGCAGGCTAGCGGCGCAGGCGGGCCCGCAGCCGGCCGGCCGCGTCGCCGAGCACCGCGCCGGTCATCGGCAGCAGCGGGCTGGACCGCATCACCGCCAGATCCTCGGCCGGGCTGGTCACGCCGTCGAGGAACCGCAGCACCCGCTCCGCCGGGTTGCGGTCGAACAGCCGCTCGAAGAACTCCACCCCGCCGACGTGCCCCCGGTCCAGCGCGCGCAGCGCCACCGCGTCCATCCACAGGTGCCGCCCCGGGTACGCGGGCGCGGGCACCGGCGGACGGCCGGCGGCGAGCGCCCGGGCCACCTGGTCGGCCTGGCGCAGCATCGCGGAGAACGTGAAGCCGGTGGACGGCCGGGTCGCCCCACCGGCGGTGCCCAGCCGCACCACCCGCGGGCTGGGACGGGGTTCGAACGGGCCGTCGGTCATCGGGATCACGCCGTCCTCGACCTCCCGCACCCGCAGCGCGGTCAGATCCAGCCCGAGCAGGTCGGCGTAGCCGCGCAGCGCCGTGTCGTAGCCCGCGTCGTCGAGCAGTTCCGGCCCGAACTCGGTGTACTCGACCAGCGCGAACCGGTCGTCGACAGGCAGCACGTACCCGAAGGAGACGCCGCGCTGCGGCTGTGGGGTGCGGAAGTCCATCAGAACGGCCCGCTGCGGATCGAACGTCGGCCGGTCGGCGGCCAGCCACCAGCCCCGGAAGTGCTGCAACCAGCTGGTCCGCCCCGGCCGCCTGGGCCGCCGGGGCCGCGAGTCGAGCACCCAGCCGGCCCGCACCAGCTCACGCCCGTCCGGGTCGCGGACAGCGACCCGCTCACCGTCGTCGTGCAGCTCCCCCGCCGGAGCGCTGATCCGGACCGCGTCCAGCCGCCGCTCGGCCGCGGCAGCCCGGTCGTAGACCGGGGCGGAGCGCAGCATGGCGTACCGCAGCGGGTCGAGCGTGAGGACGCGGCGGCCGGCGTGCGTGACCACGTCGACCTGCGACCAGCTCGCGCTCAGCAACGGATCCAGGTCGTCGCCGGGCAGGCCCCAGAACGCCCACGTGCGGTCCTGGCCGCGTTTGTGCACCGGGTCGACCACCGCGACCCGCAGCCCGGTCACGTCGTGGCGGTCCAGCGCGGCCAGGACCAGGGACGCGGCGCCGCCGCCGCCGACCAGCGCGAGGTCGACGTCGACCGCTGAGGATGCCTGCACCCGACCACGCTGTCACATCGGCGGGCGCGGTCACCGGCCGACCCGGCGTCAGGCCACCGGGGCGGGCTCCTGCGGGGCCGGCTGGGCGTAGGCGGCGGCCACCGTCGCCCGGTCGAAGACCCGCCACGTCGCGGCGATCACCGCGACCGCCACCACGAAACCCACCCAGTACGGCGCGGTGATGCCGAACCGGGCCGCCACCACACCGCCCAGCAGCGCGCCGACGCAGTTTCCGCCCGCCGCGACGAACAACGTGGTGCTGCCGACCCGGCCCATCAACGCGGGCGGGGTGAGCCGCTGCCGCAGCGAGTTCGCCACGATGTTCCACAGCGCGCTGTGCGCCCCGAACGCGAACAGCGCGAACCCGACCACGGCGGCGCTGCGGGACGCGGCCAGCGCCAGGTGCAGTCCCGCCTCGACCAGCAGCCCGGTCCGTACCGTCCAGGTGGGCGTGATCGCGGCGATCAGCCGGTCCCCCACCACCGAGCCGAGCACGCCGCCCACTGCCATGCAGGTGAACAACGCGCCGTAGCCGACCGAGCCGAGACCCAGCCGTTCGGTGGCGAGCAGCACCAGCACCGCCACGGCGGCGGTGAGCGTGACGTTGAGCAGGCCGATCAGCACGGTCATGGTGCGCAGCAGCCGCTGCCCCCACAACCAGCGGAACCCCTCCGCGACCTCCGCTCGCGCCGAACGCCGCCCGTCCGGCGCCGGCCCGGCACGGTACGTCCCGGCGAGCAGCCCGACCAGCACGGCGCTGAGCGCGTACGTGCCGGCGTTCAGGGCGAAGGGCAGCGACGCCGCCAGCACGAACAGGAACCCGCCGAGCGGGCCGGCGATCATGTTCTGCATCACCTGGGTGCCGCCGCCCAGCCACCCGTTGGCGCGTTCCAGCAGCGAGCGCGGCACCACCGCCGGCAGCACCGCCTGCGCGGCGGTACGGAACACCACCTCGCCGGTGTTCACCACGAACAGCACCGCGTACAGCAGCGCGATCCCGGCCCGGTCGGCGAGCATCGCCGCCGCGAGCACGGCGAGCGCGCCGACGCGTACCCAGTCGATGAGCACCATCAGCCGCCGCCGGTCCACCCGGTCGGCCAGCACGCCGCCGGGCAGCGCGAACAGCAGCCACGGCAGCCACGACACCGCCGCCCCGGCCGACACCACCAGCGGATCGTCGGTGAGCGACGCCACGTACAGCGGCGCGGCCACAGTCGCCGTCCCGCTGCCCAGCGCGGACAGCGTGCTCGCCGTCCACAGTCGGGCGAAGCGCCCGCCGAGCCGTTCCCCCGTCACGGCGAGGCAACCTACCAGCGGCGACGAACCCTGCCGACCGGTTTATCCGGGGCGGTGGGAGTTGAGGCGGGCCGCCTGCCGGTTGAGGTGGTCGCGTTCGGCCAGGCTGGCCGCGCGACGGGCCGCGTCGGCGTACAGGCCGGCTGCCCGCTCCGGGTCGCCGTCGCGTTCGTGCAGGTACGCGGCCACCGCCGTGTACCGGGGCAGCGTGTCGTCAAGCGCCGCGAGCGCCGCCAGCCCGGCGCGCGGGCCGTCCGCCTCGCCGACCGCGACCGCCCGGTTGAGCCGGGCGATCGGGTTCCCGGTCAGGCGCACCAGCTCGTCGTACCACTCGACGATCTGCACCCAGTCGGTCTCCGCGGCGGTGGGCGCGTCCGCGTGCAGTGCCGCGATCGCGGCCTGGGCCTGGAACTCGCCGAGCCGGTCGCGGGACAGCGCGGTCTGCAGGATGCCCACGCCCTCGGCGATCAGCGCGGTGTCCCACCGGCTGCGGTCCTGCTCGGCCAGCGGCACCAGGCTGCCGTCGGGCGCGGTCCGGCCGGCCCGGCGGGCGTGGTGCAGCAGCATGAGCGCGAGCAGCCCGGCCACCTCGGGATGGTCGATCGCGGCGGCGAGCTGCCGGGTGAGCCGGATCGCCTCGGCGGCCAGGTCCACGTCGCCGGAGTAGCCCTCGTTGAACACCAGGTACAGCACGCGCAGCACGGTGGCGACGTCACCGGGCTGGTCGAAGCGAACCCCGGAGACGGTGCGCTTGGCCCGGCTGATCCGCTGCGCCATGGTGGCCTCCGGCACCAGGTACGCCTGCGCGATCTGCCGGGTGGTGAGCCCGCCGACGGCGCGCAGCGTCAACGCGACGGCCGACGACGGGCTCAGCGACGGATGCGCGCAGAGAAAGTAGAGCCGCAGCGTGTCGTCCACGGCGGGCACCGGGCCGGGCGGCGGCTCCTCGTCGATCAGGTCCTCCCGTCGGCGCCGGGCGGCGTCGGCGCGGACCGCGTCCAGGAACCGGCGCCACGCCACTGTGACCAGCCAGCCCAAGGGGTCGCGGGGCGGGTCGGCCGGCCAGACACGCAGCGCCTCGATCAGCGCGTCCTGCACCGCGTCCTCGGCCGCCGCGAAGTCGGCTCCGCGGCGGACGAGGACACCGAGTACGCCCGGGATGAGGCTGCGGAGCGCGACCTCGTCCATCGGACGGATCACTCGGTGATGGTCGGCGGCGCGGTCAGGAACGGGCGCAGCTCCAGCCACTCGTGGATCGGCTTGCCGCCCTGCCCCGGCGCGGCCGACAGCTCGGCGGCCAGTTCGAGCGCGCGCTCGTAGCTGTCCACGTCGATCACCATCCAGCCGGCGATCAGGTCCTTCGTCTCGGCGAACGGGCCGTCGGTGACCGGCGGGCGTCCCTCGCCGTCGTAGCGGACGAACGTGCCCTCCGGGGCGAGCGCCTGGCCGTCGACGTACTCGCCGCTCTCCTGCAGCCGGGCGGCGAACTCCTGCATGTAGTTCACGTGCGCGGAGATCTCCTCCGGCGTCCACTTGTCGATCATCGGCATGCCGGTGACCGGGGTCGGGCCGCCGCGGTAGTGCTTCAGGAGCAGGTACTTCATCTGTGTCTCCTCGTGGAGGGTGCGACCCATTCTGGCCGCGTTCACTCCGGGGACGAAGCCGCCTGCCCGTTCTCGACATCGGTGGCGGAGGAATTTCGAGCGTCACATCGCGTAGGGCATCCTAGGAGGCTAGTTCTGGAGGCCGGGCCGCCTGCCCCCGTCGCGGCGGCCCGGCCCGTCAGGCGGCGGCGCGGCGCAGGCCGGTGATCAGCACCGTGCCCGCGACCAGGTGAAACGCCACCAGTGTCAGCGTCGCCGCGCCCCCCACTCCCCCGCTTAGCGGACCGAGCAGCGACACCAGCAGCACCAGGCCCGCGACCACCGTCCAGACGGTCCGGGCGCGGGCGGTGAGCCGCTCCAGCAGGGCCAGCAGCGCCCAGCCGGACAGCCCGGCGAGCAGCGTGCTCACCGCCACCGCCACCGGCGTCACCCGCTGCACGTCCGAACCGGTGCGCGCGGTCAGCTCCACCCCGGCCAGCGGCACCGCGACCACCCAGCCCAGCAGCGTGGCCACGGTGGCGGCGAGCACCGTCAGCAGCCGCACCCGGCGGCGGGTCGGGCGGGTGGCGGCGGTCGGAATCGTGGTTTCCATCGGTAGCTCCTCGGCATCGGGACGACTGCCGCAGACGCTAGGTCCGGCGGGCCGCTGCGCGGATCGGGCCGCGGAGCGGTTCCCGGCTCCGTCGCCGGACCGATCACCGGCCCGGATCTCCGTCTGGCGACCGATGAGAAGCGGTGCGCCCGCGGCCTAGCATCCGGACATGAGGTGCGCGTCCCGGTCCCGGCTCCTGCTGCTGCTCGACGGCGGCATCGCCACCGTGAGCCTCGCCGTGTGCCTGCTCGCGCTGCTGGCCTCCGACGCCGGCCCGGACACGACCGGCGCGACCGCCGTCGCGGTCGGCCTCGCCGTCGCGCAGGCCGGCTGTCTGCTGTGGATCCGGCGCCACCCGGGGTACGCCCTCGGCGTCGCCGCGCTCGCCGGCGTCGGCCTCGAGGCGCTCTGCCCGCAGCTCGGCTGGCTCGGCCTGGTCGCGGTGCCGATGGCGTACGTGGCCCGGCTGCGCCCGCCCCGGTACTCGCTCGTCGCGCTCGGGCTGCTGCTCGCGCCCACGCCGTGGAAGCTGGTCACCGGCGGCTGGCGGGACCTGCTGCTGGCGGTGACCGCGCTGGGCCTGAGCTGGACGCTCGGCGAGTTGCAGCGGGGCCAGGCGCAGCGGCGTGGCGAGCGCGAACGGCAGGTACGCGCCGCCGAACGGGAGCGGATCTCCCGGGAGCTGCACGACGTGGTGGCGCACCACGTCGCGGTCATCGCGGTGCAGGCCGCCGCCGCCGAGGACGTGTTCGACGAGCAGCCGGAGCAGGCCCGCGCCGCGCTCGCCGCGATCGACACGGCGGCCCGGTCGGCGCTGACCGAACTGCGGGCCATGCTGCACGCGCTCGCCCTCGACGACGGGTCCGAACCGGACGGACCGCAGCCGGGACTGGCGCAGCTCGACGCGCTCGCCGACGCGGTACGGGCGGTGGGCCTGCGGGTGACGCTGCGGCGCGACGACGACGGCGAGGCGCTGCCCGGCGGGGTGCAGCTGTCGGCGTACCGGATCGTGCAGGAGTCGCTGACGAACGCGCTGCGCCACGGGCACGCCACCCACGCCGACGTGGACGTCCACTACCGCGACGGCGTACTGCGGCTGGAGGTCGTCAACGACGGCCCGGCGCCCGCCCGCCGCCCCGGCACGACCACCGGGCGCGGCATCGTCGGCATGCGGGAACGGGCCCGGCTGCTCGGCGGCACACTGGACGCCGGCCCGCTGCCGGCCGGCGGATTCCGGGTCCACGCCCGGCTGCCGGTGGAGGCGGCCCGATGACGGTACGGGTGGTCATCGCCGACGACCAGGAGCTGATCCGCGCCGGGCTGCGCACAGTCCTCGACGCGCGGCCCGACCTGAGCGTGGTCGGCGAGGCCGCCGACGGGGTCGAGGCGGTCGCGGTGGCGACGCGTACGCGGCCGGACGTGGTGCTGATGGACGTGCGGATGCCCCGCCGCGACGGCATCGCCGCCACCCGCGACCTGGTGGCCGCCGGCAACCCGGCCAAGGTGGTCATGCTGACCACGTTCGACCTGGACGAACACGTCTACGCCGCGCTGCGCGCCGGGGCCAGCGCGTTCCTGCTCAAGGACACCCGCCCGGCCGACCTCGCCGAGGCGGTACGCGTGGTGGCCCGGGGCGAGGCGCTGCTCGCGCCGACGGTGACCCGGCGGCTGCTGGACCGGTACGCCGACCGGCTTCCCGCGCCCACACCCACCGGTGACGCCCTCGCCGTGCTGACCGCCCGCGAACGGGAGGTGCTGACGCTCACCGCGCGGGCACTGTCCAATGCGGAGATCGCCGCCCGGCTGCACCTGAGCACCGCCACCGTGAAGACACACGTCTCGGCGATCCTCACCAAGCTGGGCCTGCGCGACCGGATCCAGGCGGTGGTGCTCGCGTACGACACCGGGCTGGTCCGGCCGGAACCGCCCGTCCGGTAGGCGCGAAACGGACAGCGGACCCAGACACGGCGAAGCGGGACGGCTCGCCGTCCGGCCTGGCCCGGCATGTCCACCCTCCGACGGCGGCAGGGAGCACACCGGACGGCAACGAAGATTTCTCAATTACCCCCAGTGACCGCCGCAACCCTCCTAGTGTTGGCCACACCGGTGCTCGTCACGGAGTTGGCCACCCGAACGACGTCCCACGCCTACAGCGGACGAAAAGTGAGGGAAGACGCGGATGAAGGCACAGTCATTTCTCGGATCGGCGGCGTTCGGCGTGGGCCTCGGCGCACTGCTGCTCCCGGCCGCCGCGCTGGCGGACACCAGAGTCTCACCCGCCGCCACCCCGGTCGGCGGCACCGTCGTGCTGACCACCACGTGCAACCCGAACGCCGGTGACGCGATCTTCCGGGTCACCGGCCCGGACCGGGACCAGAACGTCCGGTCCACCACTGCGGCCGCGGGCGGTGGCCTGAGCGCCGAGCTGTTCACCGCCGGGTTCACGCTCGGCACGTACACCGTCGCCACCACGTGCGGCGACGGCGCCGACGGCGGCAGCGCCACGTTCACCGTCACCCCGATCGGCGGCGCGCAGGCCGGTGGCGGCGGGCGCGACGGCGACACCGGGGTGCTGGTCGCCGGGGGCGTGCTGGCCGCCGGGGCGCTCGCCGGTGGCGCGTACGCGGTCATCCGCCGACGCCGCGCGGGCGCCGTCGCCTGACCGGATCGTCGAGCGGTCCGCCCGCGCCGGAGCACCCGGCGCGGGCGGCACGTCCCTGTCGGACGGAGGTGGGATGCTGTCGGAGTCGCAGCGCCGGTCGCGGTTGCGCACCGCCGTCGTGGTCACCGCCGTCACCGTCGGCGACCCCACCGGCACCGGACTGGTCTCGGCCGGGCTCGGCACCACGTCGACGCCACCGCCACAGCCCGGCGTCTCCGCCGCGCCCGCCACCGAACGACCGGGTACGGCAGGCCCGGCGCTCCCCCGCGCCACACCGGTGCGGGTGACCATCCCGCGCATCGGCGTGGACGCCGAGATCGTGCCGGTGGCCACCGACGCCGACGGCGCGCTGGAGGTCCCGCCGCTGGAACGCCCGGAGGTCACCGGCTGGTACCACCCCGGTCCCGCCCCCGGCCAGGCCGGCAACGCGGTGCTGGTCGGGCACGTCGACTCGCAGCACGGCCCGGCGGTCTTCTTCGACCTCGGCCGGCTGCGCCCCGGCGACACGATCCGGGTGCTGCGCGCCGACGGCCGGACGGCGGCGTTCACCGTGGACGGCGTCGGGGCGTACCCGAAGGAACGCTTCCCCACCGCGCGGGTCTACGGCGGCGACGCTGCTGCGCGGCTGCGTTTGATCACGTGCGGCGGGCGGTTCGACCCGCGGACCGGCAGCTACCCGGACAACATCGTGGTCTTCGCCACCGCTACCCGCTGACGCTCAGCCTTCCAGGTCGGCCAGTTCCGCGTCGAGCAGCTTCGCCAGCAGCGCCACCCGGCCCGGGTCGTTGTCGGCGGTGATGTTCCGGCTGGGCATCTCGACGGTCATCAGCAGGTAGAGGTACAGCCGGTACAACCCGAGCCGCCGCCGCGCCCCGGCGTCGAGCGGGAACGGCGCCGCCGCCCGGTAGGCGCGCACCAGCGGGTCGTCCGGCTCGTCCTCGGCGCGGCGGAACAGCAGCGGCGACACCAGGTCCATCAGCGGATCGCCCCACAGGTAGCGTTCGCCGTCGACCAGGCCGGTGAGCCGGGGCGTGCCGTCCGGCCCGGCGACCGCGAGCACGTTGCCGGCCCAGCCGTCGAAGTGCAGCAGCGCCGGGCGTCGTACCGTGTCGAGCACCGCCGCGTGCCGCGCCACCAGCTCCCGGATCCGGGACGCCGGCACCGGCAGCGGCACCGCCCAGTCGGCGGCGTCGGCGAGCATGTCGTCCACCATCGCCGTGTACGCGTCCCGCCAGGTAGCCCCGTGCGCCCGGTCGCCGTCGTAGCCGTACCGCTCGCCGGTGACGGCGTGCAGCGCGGCGAGCGCGCGGCCGAACTCCTCGCGCAGCGGCCCGACGTCCGCGCCGGCCTGGCTCAGGTCCCAGAGGGTACGACCTGGTAGCCGCGCCATGAGCAGCCAGTCGCCCAGCTCGGGGTCGGTTCCGTGGTGCAGCAGCGCCGGCGTCGGCACCCCCGGTGCGCGGTCGGCGACCAGGCGCAGGTAGTGCGCCTCCGCGCCGACCATGTCCCGCTCGTAGCGCAGCAGCGGCACGTGCGGCGGCGGACCGACCTTGAGCACCACGTCGCGGCCGTCGGTGAGGCGTACCTGCCAGACGGCGGCGAAGCCGCCACCGGACAGCGGGCCGCAGTCGGCCACCTCGACGCCGGGCCCGAGCGAGGCGGTGAGGTATCGGCGGACCTGATCGGGGTCGAGGACACGCTGAGTCGGACTCACGCTCATGGTCCGGGAAGCCTACTGGGTTGAGGTGTAAGGAGGGGCCCCCTGTTAACGCCTCCGGTAGAGGAAGGGCCCCTTGTTAACACCTCTCCGAGGCTTGGGAGAATCGCGGCATGGCGAGACGGGGTGAACGGACGGCGGCATGCCCGTGCGGCACCGGCCGGCCGTACGCGGACTGCTGCGCCCCGGTCCACCGGGGCGAGGCGACGGCGGCGACCGCGGAGGCGCTGATGCGGTCCCGGTTCAGCGCGTTCGCGCTCGGCGACGCCGCCTACCTGCGGCACAGCTGGCACCCCGGCACCCGGCCCGACCGGCTGGAGCTGGACCCGGGCACGCGCTGGACCCGGCTGGAGATCGTGGAGACCGGTCAGGGCGGCCTGTTCGACAGCGCCGGTACGGTCCGGTTCCGGGCGCACTACCGCGAGGGTGGCCGGGCGGGTGTGCTGGCCGAGCACAGCCGCTTCGCCCGCGAGGACGGCCGCTGGGTCTACCTGGACGCGCTGCCCGAGTGACGCCTCCCCGGCACCGACGCGCGCAGCCTGCGGCGGCGGGTGTTAACAAGGGGCCCTTCCTCTACCGGAGGCGTTAACAAGGGGCCCTTCCTTTCGCCTAGGCCGGGCGCGGGGCGGGCTGGGCCAGCTCGGCGATCTCGCGCGGCAGCTGGGACAGCGCCCGGTTGAACTGGGCGGGCCCGACCACCCGGTGCAGCGCCTGCAGCACCGCCCGCGCGCCGCGCTCGGCGGCGGACGGGGTCGCGCCGGAGCGCTCGGCGACCCGGCGCAGGAACTCGTCGTACCCGAAGACCTCGGGGTCCTCGACCCGGGCGCGCGCCAGCAACGGACGCAGCTCGTGCGCGACGTGCGCGGACAGGTCGTCGGCCTCGCCGCCGCTGATCCGTTCGGCGAGCGTGCGCAGCGTCGCCTCGGTCAGCGCGCGGGCCGTCTCGACCGGTACGCCGGCGCGGGCGGACACCCGCGCGTAGAACTCCGGTTCGGCCATCGTCTGTCCTCCCGTCGCAACGGCAGCGTGGCTACCCGCCGCCGGCCTCGGCAAACACCGCCGCTGACCTGGCCCCGGCGACCAGGCGTTCAGGCCAGGGCCCGCGCCGCCGAGACGATCGCGCCGACGCCGATGCCGGCCCGGTCGAACTGCTGGGCCGGGGTGCCGGAGCCGGGCAGCCCGCGTACCGCCAGGTGGTTGACCCGGGACGGTTCGCCCAGGTCGGCGAGCGCCTCCAGCACCGCTGAGCCCAGCCCGCCCTCCGGGTAGTGGTCCTCGACCACCACCAGCCGCCCGCCGGTCTCCACCACGGTCTCGGCGAGGCGCTGCCGGTCCACCGGCTTGATCGAGTACATGTCGATCACGCGCGCGTCGATGCCCTCGCGGGTCAGTTCGTCGGCGGCGGTGAGGCAGAGGTGCACCGTCACGCCGGTGCCGGCGCGCGCCACGTCGCCGCCGTCGCGCACCATTCGGCTGCCGCCGATCGGGAACGGCTCGCCGTCGTCGTAGAGCACCGGGTACTTGCCGCGCGTGGTGCGCAGGTAGGTGATGCCCGGGTGGTCGGCCATCTGGGCGACCAGCGCCGCGCAGGAGACCGCGTCGGCCGGGCTGAGCACCGTGGAGCCGGGCACCGCGCGAAGCGCCGCGATGTCCTCCAGCCCCATCTGGGACGGGCCGTCCGGGCCGATCTCGACCCCGGCGTGCGAGCCGACCAGCGCGATGTCGGCCCGGGACACCCCGGCCATCCGGATGAAGTCGTACGCCCGGGACCAGAACGCGGCGAACGTCGCCGCGAACGGCCGGTAGCCGCGTACCGCCAGGCCCACCGCCGCGGCGGCGAGCTGCTGCTCGGCGATGAACATCTGGAAGAACCGATCGGGGTACGCGGCGGCGAAGCTCTCCGCCCGGGTGGAGTCGCTGACCTCTCCGTCGAGCGCGACCACGTCGGGCCGGCCGGGGCCGAGGGCGCGCAGCGCGTCGCCGTACGCGTTCCGGGTGGCCACCTTCGTCCCGCGCTCGTACCGGGGCAGCTCCGGCTGCCGGTGCTCGGCGGCGGCGGTGCGCGGCGCGGCGGGAGGTTTCGGCCCGGCGACCCCTACTCGGCGTGGGCCGCCGAGCGCCCGTACGGCCCGGTCGGCCAGTTCCGGGTCGAACGCCTTGCCGTGCCAGGCCGGGTCGTTCTCCACCTCCGGCACGCCCTTGCCCTTGACCGTGCGGGCCAGCACCACCGTCGGCCCGGTGGCCTCGCGTGCCTGCCCGTACGCCTCGTCGATCGCGCCCAGGTCGTGGCCGTCGACGACGATCGCCCGGCAGCCGAACGCCTCGACACGACGCCGGTAGGTGTCCAGGTCCCACTCCAGCTCGGTGGGGCCGCGCTGGCCGAACCGGTTGACGTCCACGATCGTGGTGAGGTTGCGCAGCCCGTAGTGCCCGGCCTTGTCCAGCGCCTCCCACACCGATCCCTCGGCGGTCTCGCTGTCGCCGCAGAGCACCCAGACGTGCGCGGGTGACCGGTCGAGGTACTGGGCGGCGAGCGCCACCCCGACCCCGACCGGCAGCCCCTGCCCGAGCGAGCCGGTGGCGACGTCGACCCAGGGCAGCACCGGCGTGGGGTGGCCCTGCAGGCGCGACCCGGCCTGCCGGTACGTCTCCAGCAGCTCCTGCTCGCTGATCGCGCCGGTGGCCCGGAACACCGCGTACAGCAGCGGCGAGGCGTGCCCCTTGGAGAGGATCAGGTGGTCGTTGCCGGGGTTGCCCGGGTAGGACCAGTCGTAGCGCAGATGCCGGGCGACCAGCACGGCGAGCAGGTCGGCGGCGGAGAGACTCGATGTCGGGTGCCCGGAGCCGGCCATCGTGCTGCACCGGATGGCGTCCACCCGGAGTTGGGCGGCCAGCTCCGCCAGCCCGGTCAGGTCCTCGTCGCGCAGTGTGCGCTCTGCTTCCAACGTCACCGCGATCGTCTCCCCGGGGTCGCCGATTTTCCGGACCCACGCTAGGCCGCGAACGCGACCATTGGTCCCTTTTCTGGTGATTCATGCTCGACCGGTGAACAGCCACAGCGCCACCAGCAGGTACGGCAGCACCGCGACCGCGAAGGCACCCGGGTTGCCGACCGCGCCGGCGAGCAGCCCGTACCCGGCGTAGAAGGCGACGATGGTCAGATCGGTGGCCATCCCGGCCAGCGACGTGACGGTCGCCCGCGCCGACCCGGCGATCCGGGCCTGCAGCCGCACGTCGGCGAGCACCGTGGCGAGCTGGAACGCGGCGAACGCGGCGGCCAGCAGCACGAACCCCGCCGGGTGCCGCAGCAGCGCCCCGGCCGCCGTCGCGCCCGCCGCGAACACCAGCAGGCCCGCGTACCCCCGGTGGGACAGCCGCTCGCCCAGCGGCGCGAGCAGCCCACCCACAGTCATCCCGGCCCAGACCAGCAGGAGCAGCAGCGGTACGCCCACCTCGGCCATGCCGGTGTCGGCGGCCAGCAGCCCGGTGTACTCGTCCAGCCCACCCCAGATCGCTGTCACCGCCGCGACCAGCAGCACGGCGGCCCGGACGCGGCGGTCGGCGCGCACCTCGCGCAGGCCCAGGCACAGGCTGTTAAGCCAGCCGGGCTCGTCGTCACCCGGCGCGGCACTCGCGCGCGGCCCGTCCGGCTCGCCACCTGGAACCGGCGCGGACGATCGTGGGCGGTGTTCCGGGAAGCGGGCCGCGACGGCTGCCGCCAGCAGGCAGGTCGCCACGCTCGCCGCGCCGACCGCGAGGTAGCCGCCGAGCGCGTACGCCGGCCCGGCGAGCACCCCGGACCCGACGGCGCCGAGCACCTCGGCGGTGCGGGCCCGGCCGATCAGCCGGGCGTACCTGTCGGCCGCACCGAGACGCTCCAGCTCGGTGAAGACCAGTGCCTCCAGCGCGCCCGAGCGCAGCGCGCCACCGGCGCCCCACAGCAGGAAACCCACGGCGAACGCCGGGTAGGACGGCAGCAGCACCCAGAGCGCGAAACCGGCGGCGGCGAGCAGCGGCGCCAGGCACAGCAGCAGCCGGCGCGACACCGTGTCGGCCCACACCCCGGAGGGCACCTCCAGCACGATGCCGGCGGCCGCCCAGAGCACGAACAGCGAGGAGATCTGCCCGACCGACAACCCGGTGTCGGCGAACAGCAGCACGTAGAGCGGGTAGAGCAGGACGAGGTCGGTGAGGAACGCGTACCCGTAGAGCGTCGCCGCCAGGCGGCGGGTCGCGGGTACGCGGGCAGGAGCGACGAGCATGGGACCTTCCCACGGGACGTGACGGACACCGGCCGGAATGCACGGCGTCCGCGGCGGCCCGCGGCCTCGTCGCTCAGTAGGGCATCAACATCGCCAGGTCATGCCGGGATCCTATCCGCCGCGAGGCGCCCCGGTGGTCCCCCGGCGGGCACGAGATCGGGGCGGGACCGTGCGGTCCCGCCCCGAGTGTCACTGCCGCCAGGTCAGCGGCGGAACTTCTCCACGTCGGCCTGCGGGATGACCATGGTGGCCTCGCTGTCCGCGGCCTGCTCGGCGGTCGGCTGACGCGGCGTGGCCGGCTGGGTGCGGTCGGAGTCCGCGTACGCCGGAATGTGCTGCGTGGCCTCCGTCGGCACCGGCTCGGTGGCGTCCGCACCGCCGGCGGCCGGGGTGGCCGGGTACGCGGGGACGGGCTGGGTAAGGTCCGCCTCGGCGTCCCGGCTCACCGGCTGGGTCAGCTCGGAGTCCGCGTACGGGCCGGTGGCGGCCAGGCGGGCCTCGACGTCGCGGCGCCCGGCCTGGTACGCGCGGGCGTGCGTGGCGATGGTGCGCGACTCCTCCTCGGCCCGGGTCAGCCAGTTCTCCCAGCGGCTCTGCATCGGCCGGACCAGGCCGCCGCCGACGCCGACGACCAGGATGCCGCCCACGGTGGCGAGCACCGCGATCAGCACCGGAGTGGTGACAGTGGTGGCGACGCCGATCTGGTTGAGCGCGGCGATGACGCCGAGGCCCAGGATGAACACCGAGGCGAGGTTCGCCAGCACCCGGCCGTAGGAGAGGCCGCCGAGCGCGCTGGAGATGATGTCCTTCACGGCACGGGCGATGGCCGCGGCGACCACCACGATGACGATGGCGACGAACGCCCGGGGCAGCCAGGCGATCACACCGGCGATCAGGTCGGAGATCGGGTTGGGGCCCCAGATGCCGAACGCGAGCTGGAGCGTGACCAGCAGCACGCCGTAGTAGGCGAGCTTGGCGACGATGTCGCTGGCGTCGTACTTGGAGCGGGCCAGCGCGGTCTTGATGCCGCCGCGCTCGACGGCCCGGTCGAAGTGGACCCGCTCCAGCACCTTGTCCACGAGCTTCAGCACGGCCTTGGCGATCAGCCAGCCGGCGATCAGGATCGCGACGAACGCGACCGCCTTGGGCAGGAACAGCATCACCGAACGGAACGCGTCGCCCACCGCGTCCCCGAAGTTGTCTCTCATCGAAGGGCCTCCACGTACGTGGTCCAGGTTTGTTCGGGTGGGGCTACCCGGACCCGCGCGCGGGGAAACGCGGTCAGCCGCCGGGACAGCGGTATCTGACGCGGGTGCCGGCCTGCATCGGCGCCGGTTCGATGATGTTGACGGTGGCCGTGCCGACTGTCGTGCCCACTCCGGAGAACGTCCACTCCAGGGTGAGGGTCGCGGTGTGCTGCCCGCTGCCGACCCGCTCGGTGAGCACCGCGCCGGGCGGGCCGTCCGAGCGGAACCACTGGTAGCGGATCGTTCCGGCGCGCCCGTTGGTCCGTACCGTGGCCACCACGTCCACCGTCACGTCGCACGCGACACCGGCCGGCCGGTTCGCCGCCACCGACACCTGCTCGACCTCCATCGGGCGCAGCCGCTGCCACAGGTAGAGGCCGACAGTGAGCAGCAGCGCGGCGGTGAGCAGCGTGGACAGCACCGAGACGACACGCCGCCAGACCGGTCGCGGCCGGATCGGGGGCGCGGTCGGCCAGGGCGGCGCGGGCGGCGGCGTCACCGGCACGCCCGGCCCGAAGCGCAACTCGCCGCCGGGCGCGGGCGCCGGGACGCCGCTGGGCGCCCGCGCGCCCACGGTCCGATCCGGGTACGCCCCGGCGCCCGTCGCCGCCGGCTGCCCGCCGGCCTGGTGCCCATGCGGTACCCCGGTGGGCTGCCACGAGACGGTCGGCTCCACGCCCGGGCCCCTGGCCGGCGGCGCCGGCCGCGGACGCACTGTCGCCTGCCCGGTCACGGTGCCCGGGGCCGGAATCGGAGCCGTTGCCGGAGCCGGAGCCGGACTCAGGTGGACGGTCGGCTCGGCATCTGGCGAGCGGTCCACCTCCGGCCGGGCGAGTGGCACAGTGGGCTCCGCGCCGTCCACGGACAGCGGCACCGTCGGCTCGCCGTTCACCGCAGACAGAGAAACGGTCGGCTCCGCCTCGGCGGCGGCGCGGGGCGCGACGAGGTGGACTGTCGGCTCGGCGGCATCGGCGTCCCCGGGCGGGGTCACCGGCAGGGCGCGGGTCGGCAGCGCCTCGGTGGGCTCGTCGGGCCGGGTCACGCCGGACGTCCCCGGAACGGGATGCGGTGCTGGGCAGCGGGCACTGTCGTACTCCTAGCCGGGGGTGCAGTCGTGGTAGAGCGTCACGTACACCGGTGACGCCGAGGTGGTCGTGTTGCCGGCGGCGTCGGCGGCGGCGACCCGGATCGGGATGCGGGCGCTGCGCTTGGGCGTGGACAGCGGGCCGAGCGTGCCGGTGAACACGCCGCGGCCGGCGGCGGCCATCCGGACCGTTCCGGTGGCGCCGTCGAGGGTGTAGCCGAAGGTGACGGTCAGCGCGGCCGGGGAGCTGCGGTCGTCGGTGACGGTGGCGGTGACGGTGCTGCTCTTCGCGCCGTAGGGGCAGCCCTTCGGGTCCAGCTCGCCGGGGTCGGCGCGTACCCCGTCCACGACCGGCGCGGTCACGTCCGGCGGTGGCGGGGTGGTGCTGCGCGACGCGCTGGGGGTGGGCGTGCCGGACCGGGTTGCCGACCCGCGCCCTGCCGGTGACCCCGCCCGGGGACGCCGATGCCGCCGAGCCGACAGTCCACCTCGTCGCGC
>NZ_MAGP01000182.1 GCF_002926165.1 Micromonospora chalcea
GCGTGGTCGGGGTCGGCGTGGTGGTGGGCGGCGGGTCGAGCGTCAGGTTCTTCTGCTGGACCGTCCACTGGGTGCGGCACAGGCCGCAGTCCGGGCCGACGAAGTTGGCCCCGGCGCCCACGTCGCCCTTCAGGCGCCACTTCAGGTAGAGCACCGCCACCCGGCCGAACTCGCCGCCGTTGGGCTGGTCGTAGGTGCCGCCGTGACCGACGTTCAGGTTGCCCATGAACGCGGGCAGCCCGGACGGCAGCTTGCCCCAGTCGTCCATGGCGTTGGGGTAGGCGATGTCGCTGGGCCCGCCGATGAAGTACGCGATGGGTTTGGTCAGCCGGCGCAACTGGTAGTCGTCGGCGTCGTTCAGCAGCCCGCTGCTGAAGATGCCGGTCGTGGTGACGCGCGGGTCGTTGGAGACGGCGTACGCCTCCACGCCGCCGCAGGAGAAGCCGGCCACGGCGATCTTCGTGGTGTCCAGCCGGTTGAAGTACTTGCTGCCCGACCGGGAGTTCTCCGCCACCGCCCAGTCGATGGACTGGGTGAGCATCTGGGCGTTGGTGGAGCCGGAGCCGTTCGGCGCGCCGTTGGCGATGGCGAGGAAGCCGTGGGAGGCGATCTCACGGAGGAAGTTGCCCTGGGACAGGCCGTTGGCCGAGCACGCGCCGTTGCCCCACACCAGGATGGGAAGGCGCTCGGACGGGAGGGTCTGGGGCCGGAAGATGGTGTGGTTGGCCAGGGTGGACGAGGTTTCGTAGTCGGCGGGGTAGGGGCCGGAGCCGCCGATCGCGGCGCCCGCGGGTGTCGCGCCGAACGTCATGGTCACAGAGGCGGCCGAAACGACGGCGGCGGCCAGTCCCGCGTAGATTCTCGATCTCCTTCTCATGGGTCCTCCAGCGACTGACGCGTAGGCGCCCTTGGTGGTGTCGGTGTGCGGTTACTATCACCGGCGTAACGAAAAGTGTCAATGTAACGTCCGCTGTGTGGACGCGACTTCGCGCTGGTCGACCGGGGTGGCGGCCTGAGTGACGCATGCCGCCGTCCGCTCCGCGAGGCGGAGATCCTCTCGACTCGCTTCGCCTTTCCGGGTACGTCGGCACATATCGAGGAACGCCTAATACGCCAAGGCGTCCACCCGGCTCAATTGCCGAATTATCGGTCTTCCGGATCGCGTTCGCCCGCCCGGTGGTCATGCCGGCGTTGCCCGCCCCTCCGCGCCGCAACAGACGAATCCGGACCGGCCGCTTCAACTCGTCGCAATCGCCTGAAGCGCTCAAATCCCTACGCACGGGCGCCTTGCCTTCGTGCGCCCGATGGTATAACGAAAAGTTTTCATTGACGTCAATTTCCTGCGCGCCGTACTGTTCGCCTTTCCATAGGCCGTCTAACACGGGGGAGGGCCAGTAGTGGCTCCTGCGCGCGTGCCGAAATCCGGTGCAGTCAAGGACTGCGCCAACCCGAGAAGTGCCCGATGGGGCCGCCTGACGACCTTCGCCATGGTGGCCGTACTGACCGTCACCATGAGCGACGTCCCCGCCGGACGGGCCGAGGCGGCTGCGTCGCCGAAGGCGCCAGCCGAGGTGCTGGAACGACCGGACGAGATGGCCGCCCTGGTCACCGCACGGATGACGGGCCAGCAGGTCCGCGTCACCGGCATGACCACGGAGACCGCCGAGTACGTCGCCCATCCCGACGGCCATGTCGAGGCCAAGGTTCACGCCGGCCCGGTGCGGATCCGGCAGAACGACACGTGGGTTCCGGTCGACCTCACACTCCAGACGGCGGCGGACGGCTCCGTGCGGCCCCGGGCGCACCCCGCGGATCTGCGGATCTCCGGCGCCCGCAAGGACGGTGGTGAGCTGGCCGCGGTCGGCGTCGGCGACGGCCGGTTGACCATGGGCTGGCCGGGTGCGCTGCCGGCGCCGATGCTGACCGGCAACCGCGCCACCTATCCGGAGGTGGCCGCCGGTGTCGATCTGGTGGTCGAGGCGACCCGGACCGGCTTCGCCCAGTTCCTCACGGTGAAGAACCGGGAGGCCGTGGACCGGCTGCCCGCGCTGACGTTTCCGCTGACCGGCAAGGGATTCTCCTCGTTCACCCAGGACACCTCGGGCGGACTGGTCCTCAAGGACGCCAGAGGCCGGGCGGTCGCTGCCGTACCGGCGCCGGAGATGTGGGACGCCCGGCGGACTCCCGGCACGGACGAACCGGTCCGGCGGGCGGTCGTGGCGGCCAAGTCGGAGCGGCCCGCCAGCCGCCTGGCCCGTGCGACCGGCGGTCTGGTCATGCGGCTGAACCCGGACCTGGCGTGGCTGAAGGATCCGGCCACCCAGTACCCGGTGACGATCGACCCGCAGATCAACCCGCTCTACACGACGTTCGACACGTATGTGAAGGAGGGCGACAACGTCGACCGGGGCGGAGCGAAC
This sequence comes from Micromonospora chalcea, assembly GCF_002926165.1. Classification (GTDB taxonomy): domain Bacteria; phylum Actinomycetota; class Actinomycetes; order Mycobacteriales; family Micromonosporaceae; genus Micromonospora; species Micromonospora chalcea. Next base: position 2,421 of record NZ_MAGP01000182.1, read on the forward strand.
GATCTTCAGCTCGGTCTTCTGTCCGGCTCGCCCAACGTCAAGGCCCGGTCGTTCGTCCACTGGGGTGTGTCCGCCCTGAAGGGCAAGCAGATCACCTCGGCCACTGTGAACTTCTGGAACTTCTGGTCGCACACCTGCACCGCCACCTCGTGGGAGATCTGGACCACGGGTGCCGCCTCCTCGGCGACCCGGTGGGGATCCCAGCCGACCTGGGTGCAGCAGGAGGCCACCTCCAACCAGACCAAGGGTGGCACGGCATGTGCCGACGGCTGGGTGAGCATCAGCGGCACGTCCTTCTTCCAGCGGGCGGCCAACGCCAACCAGTCCACCGCCTACATGGGCGTCCGCGGTACCGACGAGACCAGCCTGAACAGCTTCAAGCAGTTCCGCTCCCGCAACGCGACCGACAGCAGCCAGGTGCCGTACGCGGTGGTGAACTACAACTCGTACCCGACCGTCGGCACCCGTTCCACGGTGCCGGCCACCGCCTGCGTGACCGGCGCCTCCCGGCCGAAGGTCAACACCGCGACTCCGCAGCTTCGGTCGGTCGTCGCCGACGCCGAGGGGTCGACGGTCAAGGCCGAGTTCGAGTGGTGGACGCTGGCCGGCACCACCAAGCTCGGCAGCGCGATCACCGGTACCGCCGCCTCCGGCTCGACGTTCGCCACCAGCGTGCCGTCCGCCGCCCTGACCCACAACACCTCGTACAAGTGGCGGGTTCGTGGCAATGACGGGACGGTCAACGGCGCCTGGTCGGCATTCTGCGAGTTCACCGTCGACACCTCGGTCGGCAGCCCGCCGATCGTCAGCTCGACCACGTACCCGGAGAACCAGTGGGGCGGTGACGCGAACGTCGCCGGCAGCTTCACCTTCGACGCCAATGGCGTCGCCGACGCGGCGGCCTACGAGTACAGCCTCGACCTGCAGACCCTGAACAAGGTCGTCAACACCGCGACGCCGGGCGCCAGCGCGACGGTCAGCATCACCCCGTTGACACCGGGCTGGCACAACGTGTGGGCGCGTACCCGCGACTCGGCCAACAACGTGACCGAGGTGCGCAGCTACCCGTTCAAGGTGGGCAACGGCGCGGTCACCTCGCCGAAGGTCGGCGACGTCACAGGGGCCAGGGTGGCGCTCGGCTCGACTGCCGCGCCGTCGTTCGGGGACGCCACGTACCAGTGGCGGCGTGCCGGCTCGGACGCCTGGGTCGCCATCCCCGCCGCCCACGTGACCTACGCCGCCGGCGGTGGCGCCGTCACCTGGCCCGTCGCCCTCTCCGCAGGGGTGGCCCCCAAACTGAACTGGGACGTCGCCGCCACCCTCGCCTCGGTCGACCCGGCGAGCATCCCGCGGGACGGGCCGGTACAGGTGCGCGCCTACTTCAATCTGAGCAGCAACGGGGCGCCGGCCGACAACGTGAAGTTCCGGTTCGACCGGAACCTCGCCTCCGCCGACACCGCTCAGGTCGGTCCGGGTTCGGTCAACCTGGTCACCGGCAACTACCAGATCAGCCAGCAGGACGCCTCGGTGAACGACCTTTCGGTCACCCGCACCTACAACAGCCGCCAGCCGGGCGGGGTGGATCCGATGTTCGGCCCCGGCTGGGTCTCCAGCACGGCGGTCTCGACCTCGGAGGCGCCGTACACCCGGCTGACGGTGTACGGCAGCATCGTCCAGGTCGGGATGCCCGACGGTTCGACGATCGGCTTCGCCAAGGCGACGAGCGCCGGCACCACGTTCGAGCCACAGATCGGCGCCGAGTCCTACAAGCTGACCTACAGCACGACGGGTAACGTCTACACGCTGACCGACGGCAACGGGAACGTGGTGACCTTCGGGCGGAGCTCGACCGACCCGGCCGGCGTGTTCACCCCGACCGCCTCCCGGTCGCCCGGGTCGGGGACCACCACCACGTACTCGTGGCAGAAGGTCACCGTCGGCGGGCAGGACGTCATGCGGCCGACCCGGGTGCTCGCCCCCGTGGCCGACGGCGTCACCTGTACCACCCTGGTGCGTGGCTGCCGGGCGCTGAACTTCACCTATGCCACCGGTACGACCGCCACGGGAACGGCCGACGGTGCCTGGGGCGACTACACCGGGCGGGTGACGCAGATCAGCCTCACCGCGTGGGATCCGGACCTCGCCACCCCTGCGATGCGCACGGTGACCCTCGCGCGTTACTCCTACGACAGCGCCGGGCGTCTTCGTGCCGCGTGGGACCCCCGCGTGGACTGGACCGACGGCAGTGGCGCCCACTCACTGCGCACCACGTACGCCTACGACTCGAACGGAGTCATCACCTCGCTGGCGCCGCCGGCGCTGGAACCCTGGCAGTTCACCTACACGACCCTGCCGGACGACCCGGGAGCGGGCCGGCTGTCGAAGGTCACTCGTTCGGCCCTGACGGCGGGAACGGCGGTCGAGACGGTCGTCTACCGAGTGCCGGTCTCCGGCAGCGGAGCGCCGTACGACCTGTCGCCCACCCAGACCAACCGGTGGGGTCAGACCGAGCAGCCCACGGATGCCACAGCGGTGTTCCCACCCACCCAACTGCCGACGGGTAACCCGGTGACCGGCACGCTACCCGCCTCCTACGAGCGCGCCTCGGTGACGTACCTCGACGCCAACGCCCGCATGGTGAACGTCGCGCAGCCGGGTGGACACCTGACCACCACCTGGTACGACGACTACGGCAACACGGTACGTCAACTCAGTGCCGGCAACCGCCGTCGCGCCCTCGACGCCTCGGCGTCCGACACCGCCACGGTGGAGGCGGCGACAGCCGCCTCGCTCTCATCCGTCAGCGTCTACTCCGAGGACGGACAGCAGCTCGTCGAGACGTTCGGACCTGAGCACGACGTGCTGCTGTCGTCGAACGTCGTCGTCCGGGGCCGGGCACACAGCCGGCACACGTACGACGAGGGCGCGCCCGCCACCGACATCCCCTTCAACCTGACCACCACCACGAGCTCCTCCGTCAGCTACGTCAACGCCGGCCAGACCGTCGACGCCGACGTGCGCACCACCACCACGCAGTACGACTGGGATCTGCGGAAGGCGATCGGATCGACCGTCGACCCGGACGGTCTGGATCTGACGACGTGGACCCGATACGACTCCGCGGGAAGGGTGACGTCGAGCACCATGCCGTCAGGCGGAAGCGTCGACACCACCGCGGCCACCAAGACCAGCACGTACTACACCTCGGCGGCCAACTCGACGTACCCGGAATGCGGAAACCGTGCCGAATGGGCGGGGTTGCTGTGCCGGACGGAGCACGCCGGCACGTCGCCGGCCTCGGCTCCGCTGCGGGTGACGGTCCGCACCTACGACCTGTACCAGCAGGTCCGTACCCTGGTCGAGAAGACCAAGGCGGGTGCCCAGCTCCGCACCACGACGGTGACGTACGACGCCGCGGGGCGGGTGCGGGGCACGACGGTCACGACCGCGGCGGGTCTCGGTACGACGGTGGACACGTCCCGGCTGGAGTACCACCAGCAGAGCGGCCTGCTGGCGCGTACCCAGTCGATGTCGGGGTCCACAGTCCTCGCGGAGGTGGTCCGCGGCTATGACAACCTCGGCCGGGAGACCTCCTACCAGGACAGTGACGGCAACGTGTCCACCAGGACGTACGACGTGATGTCGCGGGTGGCCGTCGCCGACGACGGCAAGGCCACTCAGACGTTCGAGTACGGCACAGCCGGCGAGGCTCGCGGTCTGGCGACGAAGCTGATCGACAGCCAGGCGGGGACGTTCACCGGTCAGTACGACCCGGACGGCGAGCTGATCAGCGAGACGTGGCCGAACGGCATCGTCGCGGAGACGGCCGGCGACGAGGCCGGTAACACCGTGGAGGTCTCCTACCGCCGCCCCGGCTGCGGGCAGGCCGACTGCACCGTCTACCGGGAGACGGCGGCGTTCAGCCCGCACAAGCAGCAGCGGAGAAGCACGTCGACGTTCTCCCAGCAGCATTACGACTACGACCAGGCAAGCCGGTTGTCGACCGTCCGCGACACCGTCTCGGGCGCCTGTTCCACCCGGGTCTACCAGTTCGACAACGCCAGTAACCGGACCCAGCGGGACAACTACGCCGCCGGTGGCGGTGGCGTGTGCCAGAGCAGCACGGCAGCGTCGACCCGGACCTGGGAGTACGACGACGCGGACCGGCTGATCTCCTCGGGCACGTCGTACGACCTGCTGGGTCGTACGACAGCGGTGGCGGCCGCCGACACCACCACCGGCACCGCCGCGACGGTCGGCTACTACACGAACGACATGGTGCGGCAGATCGTCGCGGGAACCACGCAGGCGGAGTACACCCTCGACGTCATGCTGACGAGGTTCCGCAGGGTCCAGACCACGTCAGGCGCGGTCGTGACGGTGCAGACGCATCACTACGCCGACGACAGCGACGCTCCGAGCTGGACTTCCGAGGGCACGTCGTACACGCGCAACCTCTCCGGTCTCGGTGATGCCGTCGGCATCTATCTCGGCGCCTCGGGCACCGTCGACTGGAAGCTGCGCAACCTGCACGGCGACTTCGTCGCCACCATCCAGGGCGCCGCGACAGGCATCTCCGCGGTGCACGAGACCGACGAGTTCGGGATGGCGCGCACCGGCAGCGTGTCGGCGGGCCGCTACGGCTGGCTGGGGGCCGCCTTCCGGGACGGGGGGAACCCGGCCGGCCTCGTGCTCATGGGCGTGCGGCTGTTCAACCCGGCGACCGGGCGCTTCCTGACGGCCGACCGGGTCTACGCGGGGTCGGCGAACGCGTACGAGTACGCGAATCAGGATCCGGTCAACGAGTCGGACACCTCCGGCCTGGCCGTGTGCCGTTGCTACATCCCCGGCTGGGCCTGGACGGGATACCGTGCGTCGTACATCCGGTGGTCGAGGGTCCTGTACACGTCCCCCTGGTACGAGAGCCAGCTGAACTGGCTCGGTCGTGCGCTCATGGACGTCATCGGCGACGAGGCGTGGCTGGACTTCCACCGGATGCAGATGCAGTACCGGACCCGCGACGTGGAGCGGGTGAACTGCGTCGTGGTCAAGAGGTACGGCTGGGGCGATTTCAAGGTGTATTCCGTGCGCTTCACCTACACCGACTATCAGTATCGGGCACGGATCAAGTACCGGTACAAGTACACGAAGTGGATCACGCCGTGGTTCTACGGCTGGTGGCTGACCTACCGGTCGAATCACTATCGTAATTACCACACTGGATACTATTGGACGTGATGATGGCCAGGAGGACGACCGCGACGGGTTCGCCGACGGTTCAGGGTGACGCTCCTGAGCCTCGACGCCCTCGCTCACCGAGGGCCCGTGTGGCCCTGACCGGAGTGGTGCTGATTCTGGTGCTCCTCGCGTACGTGTCGCTGGAGGCCCTGATCTACGATCCGGTGTTCGGCAGCGGCCCGTTGAGCGACGTGCTGGGGGTGGTTGTTCCGTCCCTGTTCGTCGTCGCGGTCGCCCCGCTGGTCTCCTACCGCCGTCGCGACGCTGTCGCCTGGCTGTTACCGCCGCTGGGTCTGCTCCTGACCGCACGGCTGGCGTGGCGCCTGACCCTGCTGCCCTACCGGGACTGGCCGCCACGCCCGGAAGAAGCTCGCCGGTGCCGCCGGGCGCCGGTGGGTGCTGACGAGGGAACCACCCTGTACCAGCTCGAGGGGTAACGGGGAGGACAGAGGCAGTGGCGCGGGTGCGGTCGTCGACCGCACCCGCGTCGCGTCTCGGCCGGCGCCCGCGCGCTCAGCATCGACGTTCCGCCCGGCGCCGTCAGGCGTCGGTCGCGTCGAGCCGCTTCTGCAGCCGGTCGAGGCGGTCGAGGACGTCGTGCATCATCACGCGCAGGACCGTCGTGTCGGCGTCGCGTCCGGGCAGCATCCGCCCGAACGCGACGCCGTAGTAGAGGGCGGAGAGCGCGGCGGGCGTGACGACGGCGCTCACCCCGGTGCGGCGCAGCGCGGCGCCCGCCTCGCCGTCGTCGCGCAGCAGTCCGAGCAGCAGGTGGCTGCCGGTGGTGACGGCCGAGGCGTGCGCGGTGGCCTGCTCGGCGGCGGCCGCCAGCACCGCCCGGGTGTCCGGCGAGGTGGCCGGCTCGGTGGGCGTCGCCGCGGTGGCGGGGGTCTCGCCCAGGGCCGCGCGGATCGTGGCGGCGGGGAAGCCGAGCAGTTCGACGGTGTTCAGCACCAGGCTCTCGCCCTCGTCGAGGAAGGCCCGCAGCAGGTGGACCGGCTCCACCGTGCCCGCGCCGGAGGTGGACGCGAGGGCGTACGCCTGGTGCAGGATCGCCGCCACGTGGTGGTTGGCGGGCGGGGTCAGGGTGAGCCCGGCGGGCAGCGCCCGGGTGGTGGGTGTCTCGTGAGTCGCGCCCACGGCGCCGTCCAGCGCCTGGGTCAGCGCGGTCTGGCAGATCCGGGAGACCGGCAGCCGGGCGTCGCGGACGCGGTCGGCGAGGGCGTCGGGCAGATAAACGTTGACCTTGGGCACCTGACCGATCCTGTCACGCGGGGGCCGGGCCGGGCACCCCTTGATCGCCTACATTCCCTAGGGTTATAGTAGGGTTATGCCCGCGCTGCTGACCACCCGACGAGCCCTCGACCAGGGCCGTACGTCCAGCGCGCTCTGTCGCCGCTGAGCCCCACCGGCTCGCTTCGCACACGTCGCCTCGTCGTGCCCTCCTGGGCACGGCCGACTCCTTAAGGCCCGACACGCCATGACTCAGCACGACCCTGTCCAGAAAGCCCGCGTCGACCTGACCGCCGGCATCAACAAGCTCTTCGCCGCCTCGGCCATGTCGGCCAGCGGACACGGCAACATCAGCGTCCGGATCCCCGGCCACGACGACCGCCTCCTCGTCAACGCCGGGGAACTGCTGCGCCCGTGGCCCGCCGACGACCTGCGGGTCGCGGCGCCCGCGCTGCGCACCGTCAACGACGACGTCGTCGTGGTCGGCCTCGACGGCACCGTCCACGAGGGAACGCCCAGCCCGTCGGTGGCCGCGATCCTGAAGATGCACATCGGCGTCTACCAGGCCCGGCCGGACGTCAACGCCGTCATCCACACCCACTCGCCGTACGCCACCAGCTACGCCCTCGCCGGCGTGTCGCTGCCGGCCCGGTACGAGGCCCTGCTGGTGCACGGCCAGCCGGTCGACATCCCGGTCGCGCCGTGGGCGCCACGCGGCACCGAGGAGGCGGTGCGGTCGATCGCCGAGACGTTCGCGGCGCACCCCCGCACGTACGCGATCCTGCTCGGCAACCACGGCCTGCTCGTCGCCGGCGACTCCGCCCGGCACGCCGCGAGCCTCGTCGTGGCGATCGAGGAGGCGGCCGTCTCCAGCATCGGCGCCGAGCCGCTCGGCGGCCCGGCGCCGTTCCCCGACCACGTCCACGACCTCGACCTGCGCCTGCGCTTTGAGGAGCCGACCGCATGACCACCCGTAGCCGCCGGATCGCCGGCGCCCTCGCTGCCGTCCTGCTCACCACGTCGCTCGCCGCTTGCGGCGGGAACGACGAGCCCGCCGAGGCGAGCGCCGACGGCCTCACCACCGTCCGGCTCGCCTCGTCGCCGCTGGGCCACCTCGCGCCCATCTACCTGGCCCAGGAGCGCGGCATCTTCGCCAAGCACGGCCTCAAGGTCGAGGTCGACACCGAGACCTCCGACCTGACCTCCGTGCCGGCCGTGCTGGCCGGCAAGGTCGACTTCGCCACCGGCGACCTCACCACGCTGATCGTGGCCCGGTCCAAGGGCCTCGACGTCAAGGCAGTGGTGCCGGCGTCCGCGTCCACCGGCAAGGAGGGCGCCGACTACGGCGCCCTGGTGGTCAAGGGCGACTCCGGCATCACCAGCGCCAAGCAGCTCGAAGGCAAGACCGTCTCGGTCAACATCCTCACCAACATCGCCGCCGCGGCGGCCCGTGAGGCGGTCCGCGCCGACGGGGGCGACCCGACGAAGGTCAAGCTCGTCGAGATCCCGTTCCCGCAGGCGCCCGCCGCGGTCAGCACGGGCCGGGTGGACGGCGCCTGGGTGGTCGAGCCGTTCCTGTCGGCGGCCAAGGCGCAGGGCGCGGTGCCGGTCGGCTGGGGCTTCACCGACCTGGCGCCCGACCTCACGGTCTCCGCCTGGTACGCGGCCGGCTCCTACACCTCGAAGAACGCGAAGACCGTCACCGCGTTCCGGGACGCGGTGCGGGAGGCGTACGCGTACGCCCGCGACCACGAGGACGAGGTGCGCGCGAAGATCCCCACGTTCACCGAGATCAAGCCGGAGGTGGCCGCGAAGATCACCCTGACCGGCCTGCGTGACGAGGTCAGCCGGCAGGCGGCCGAGAAGCTCGCCGGCTACGCCCAGCGCGACGGGCTCATCACCACCACACCCGACCTCGACGAACTGATCCTCAAGTGAGAAGGGGGTGGCTCGGCGCCGTGGGCCTGGCGGGCGCGGCCACGGCGTACGAGATCCTCGCCCGCCTGTTCTTCGACCCGGCGCACGTGCCACCGCTGAGCGCCGTGGTTCCGGAGGCGCTGCGCCTGCTCACCGGGGAACGGTTCTGGACGGCGACCGGCCGTACGCTGGCGGCGGTGGCGGTCGGCCTGGTCATCGCGCTGGCCGCCGGCATCCTGGCCGGGTTCGCGCTCGGCTCGGTGCCGCAGGTGCGCCGGGCCACCTCCTCCACTCTCGACTTCCTGCGGCCGGTCCCGTCGATCGTGTTGATCCCCGTGCTGGTGCTCGTGCTCGACGTCCGGCAGATCACGGTGCTGCTGGTCGCCGTGTCCTGCTTCTGGATCGTCGTGTTCCAGGTGCTCTACGGCCTGCGTGACGTGGACCGGGTGGCGGTCGAGACCGCCCGTGCCTTCCGGCTCGGCCGGCTGGCCCGGATCGTGCACGTCACCTGGCCCACGGTGCTGCCGTACCTGGGCACGGCGCTGCGCCTGATCGTCTCGGTCGCGCTGGCCCTCGCACTGACCGGCGGGCTGGTCATGGGCGCCGCCGGACTCGGCGAGATGATCTGGAGCAGCCAGGAGTCCGGCGAGTCCACCGGCATGTACGCGCTGGTGCTGCTCACCGGCGGGCTCGGCATCGGCCTCGACCAGCTCGCCCGGCTGGCCGAGCGGCGGCTGCTGCACTGGCACGTGGCGACCCGCCGGGAGGCCCTGGCATGAAGGCCCTCGGGTACGCGCTCGGCCTGCCGGCGGCGCTCGTGGCCGCCTGGTGGGTGGCCAGCGACGGCAGCACCAACGTGTTCCTACCGCCGCTGCGCACGATCGTCGAGGCGTTCCGGGACGTGTGGTTCTCCGACACGTTCGTCCGCGACGTGGTGCCCAGTCTGTGGCGCCTCGCCGCCGGCTACGCGATCGCGCTCGCCGCGGGCGTCGTCCTCGGCTTCGTGATCGGGCGGTGGGCGGCGCCCCGCGCGCTGACCGGCCCGCTGCTGGCGTACTTCCGGGTGCTGCCCGCCCCGGTGCTGATCCCGGTGCTGCTGGTGGCGGTCGGCATCGGCGACACGACCAAGCTGGTCGTCATCACTGTGGGCGCGGTCTGGCCGATCCTGCTCAACACCGCCGACGGCGTCCGCGCCGCCGACGAGGTCGGGCTGCAGTGCGCCGCGGCGTACCGGCTGCCGCGCCGCACCCGGCACCTGCTGGTGCTGCGCGGCGCGAGCCCGCAGATCTTCGCCGGCGCCCGGCAGGCCCTCGGCCTGTCGATCATCCTGATGGTGGTCAGCGAGATGCTGATGAGCACCGACGGGCTCGGCTTCACAGTGGTGCAGTTCCAGCGCAGCTTCGCCATCCCGCAGATGTGGAGCGGGGTGCTGCTGATCGGCCTGCTCGGGTTCGGGCTCGCCAAACTCTTCGAGCTCGTCGAGCGGCGCGCGTTGCGCTGGCATCGCGGCCACACCGGACAACTCACGGAGCGACCATGACCTCCCTGCTCGAGATCGCCGGGATCGGCAAGACCTACCGGGCCCGGGAACGCACCGTCGAGGTGCTGACCGCGATCGACCTGACCGTGTCCGAGGGCGAGTTCGTCGCGCTCGTCGGCCCGTCCGGCTGCGGCAAGACCACCCTGCTCAAGATCGTCGCCGGGCTGCTGCCGGCCACCGTGGGGCAGGTCCGGTTCGGCGGCCGTCCGGTCACCGAACCGCCGCCCGGCCTCGGCGTCGTCTTCCAGGAGTACGGCCGCAGCCTGTACGCCTGGAAGACGGTCCGGCAGAACGTCGAGCTGCAGCTGCGGCACCTGGACCTGAGCCGGGCGCGGCGGCGGGAACTCGTCGCCGACGCGCTCGACGCGGTCGGACTCGGCGCGGCCGGCGACGCGTACCCCTGGCAGCTCTCCGGCGGCATGCAGCAGCGCGTCGCGATCGCCCGCGCGGTCGCCTACCGGCCCCGGCTGCTGCTGATGGACGAGCCGTTCTCCGCCGTCGACGCGCAGACCCGCGCCGACCTGGAGGACCTGGTGGCCACGCTGTGGAAGCGCTACGGCATGACCATCGTCTTCGTCACCCACGACATCGACGAGGCGGTCTACCTCAGTCAGCGCGTCGTGGTGCTCGGCGCCGGCGTCTCCGGCGTCCAGGCCGACATCCCGGTCGACCTGGACGCCGACCGGGAACAGATCGGCACCCGTTCCTCCGCCCGCTTCGGCGAGCTGCGCACCCGAGTGTGGACGCAGGTCCGCCGTACCCCCGAGAGCGAGATGGTATGAGCAACGCCCGATGGACCGACACCGGCGGCGGCGAGGGTCCGCTGTGGTCCTTCCGAGTCGGTGAGGTCGAGGTCTTCCCGATCCGCGAGGTCGACTACTTCGTGGACCCGGCCGAGTTCTTCCCGCAGCTGGCGACCGAGTCGTGGACCGACGGCGCGTTCTACACCCGGGAGCCGTTCACCCACGACGGCCGGATCCTGCTCAACCAGGAGGCCCACCTGCTGCGTACGCCGGACCGGCTGATCCTGGTCGACGCCGGCGGTGGCAACGGCAAACCGCGCAACGGCGGCGTGTTCGACCGGGCGGACCGGCCGTTCCTGGAACAGTTCGCCCGCGCCGGGGTGTCGCTCGGCGACATCGACACCGTCGTCTTCACCCACCTGCACGTCGACCACGTCGGTTTCGCCACCAGCGCGGACGGCCGCGGCGGCTGGGAGCCGACCTTCCCCAACGCCCGGTACCTGGTGGTCCGGGAGGAGTTCGACTGGTGGACCGGCCCGGACGGCGCGCGGGCCATGCAGCGTACCGGCGACTACATCGCCGACAGCATCCTGCCGCTGCGCGACGCCGGGGTGCTCGACCTGATCGAGGCCGACCACGTCCTGTCCCCGCAGGTGCACCTGGTGCCCGCGTTCGGCCACACGCCCGGCAACGTCTACCTGGTCGTCGAGTCGGCCGGGCAGCGGGCGCTGTTCGCCGGCGACATGCTGCACCACGGCGTCCAGCTGGAACGGCCGGAGTGGAGCATCCGCTACTGCGTGGTGCCGGGCGACTCCGCCGACCAGCGCCGCCGGCTGCTGGAACGGGCCGCCGACTCCGGTGACCTGCTCGTGCCGGCGCACTTCCCGTTCCCCGCGGCCGGGTACGTGCGCCGGGCCGAGCGCGGCTTCACCTACACGTTCCTCGACGTCTGATGCTCATCGCCGACTTCCACACCCACCACGCCTGTCCGGACTATCCCGCGGTGCTGCCGCACAACGCCACCGGCGCGCTCGCCGCCCGCTGGGCCGACACGGCCCGGCGGGTCGCCGACCTCGACGGCCTGCTCGCCGAGTCCGGCCGGCACGGCGTGGACCTGCGCGTCCTGAGCGCCCCGCCGGCGATGGTCACCCCGCACGGCGAACGGACGCGGCCGGACGATTTGCGGCGGCTCAACGACCACCTGGCGGCCGTGGTCGCCGCGAATCCGGGCCGCCTCGCCGGGCTCGCCACGATCGACGCCTTCGGCGGCGACGCGGCCGCCGGGGAGGTGGTCCGGGCCGTCCGCGAGCTGGGCCTGCCGGGCGTCGTCGTCGACTGCGCCGCCGCGGACGGGCGGCTGCTCGGCGACCCGGCCGCCCGTCCCACCCTGTCCGCCGCGGCCGAGCTGGGTGTGCCGGTCTTCGCGCATCCGATCAGCAGGTCCACGCTGACCGCCGAGTTCGCCGGCCTGGGCCGGCTCGGCACGTCGCTGGCCCGCGGCACGATCAACGCCGCCGCGCTGCTGTCCCTGCTCACCGGCGGCGCCCTGGCCGCGCTGCCCGGCCTGCACGTGGTCTTCCCGATGCTCGGGGTGGCCGGCCTGGCGCTCGCCGCCGCCACCGACGAGGGCGCGTTGCTCAGCGCGCCCGGCCGCCGCGCCCACGTGTACGCCGACACCATGGGCTTCGCGCCGTCGGCGATCCGCTTCGCCACCGGCCTGCTCGGGGCCGACCACGTGGTCGTCGGCGGGGACTGGCCGGTCGCCGAACGGGAGACCACCCGGGAGCGGGTCGAGGCGGCGCTGCGCGGCGCGGGCCTCGACCCGGACGAGCGCGCCCTGGTGGCCGGCGGCAACACGCTGCGCCTGCTGGGCCGCGGCTGACGCGCCGATCAGGCCGGCGCCGATCCTGTCCCCGCCACGGCCAGCGGGGCCGCGCCGAACGACACCGCGAACCGCTTGCACCAGATCGACACGCTGCGCAGCCCGTCCAGGTCCACCGACGCCGGGATGTCGTACGCCTGGTCGCCGATGTTGCCCTTGAGGCGGCCCAGTTCCACCCAGCGGCCGTCGTCGAACACCTGCCAGCCCGCGCGGCCCTGCTGCACCTTCCGGTCGGTGAGCCAGACCCGCAGGTCGGGGCCGTCGGAGGTGTTCAGGCCGCGCAGCAGCAACTGACGGCGGCCGTCGGCGAGCCGGACCAGCTGCGCCCGGCCGGACGTGTCGTGCTCGTGGGTGACGAAGTCACCGGCGGCCAGGACCACGTCGGTGGGCGGCCCGCCGGTGGCCGGCGGGCCGCTCGTGCCGGCCGTCGGCGGCTCCGTCACCGACGGCAGCGCCTCGCGCACCTCGCGGTCGGTCACCAGCCGCCACGGCTGGAACAGGTACAGGCTCACCCCGAGACCGGCGACCACCACGACGGCGAGCACCGACAACACCACACGTCTTCTGCCCATGCCGTGAACCGTAGGGCCGTTCCCGGCCGGAGGATCTTTCCGTCCGCTTACGGCCCGACCGCGGGCCGCCGCGCCGGGACGCCGATGGGTAGCGTCGGGCCCATGGAGCGCTACGTGCTCGTCGTCGACGACGACCGGACGGTCAGCGACGTCGTCCGCCGCTATCTCGAACAGGACGGCTACCGGGTCCGGCTGTCCTTCGACGGGGCGGACGCGCTCGTCGCGGCCGGGGAGCAGCCGCCCGACCTGGTGGTCCTCGACCTGATGATGCCGGGCCTCGACGGCATCGAGGTGTGCCGGCGGCTGCGGCGGAGGCTGCCGGAGCTGCCCGTCGTCATGCTCACCGCGCTCGGCGACGAGGCCGACCGGGTCGCCGGGCTGGAGGTCGGCGCGGACGACTACGTGACGAAGCCGTTCTCCCCCCGGGAACTGGTGCTGCGCATCCGGTCGGTGCTGCGGCGCACGGCGCGCGACGACCGGGGACCGGCCGGGGTGCTGCGCGACGGCGACCTGACCGTCGACGCCGGCCGGCGGGTCGCCGAGCGAGGCGGGGAGCCGCTGGCGCTGACCGTGCGGGAGTTCGACCTGCTCGCGTTCCTGCTGGCGAACCCGGGTCGCGCGTGGTCCCGGGCCGAACTGCTGGACCGGGTGTGGGGCTGGCGCTTCGGCGACCAGTCGACCGTCACCGTCCACGTCCGGCGGCTGCGGGAGAAGATCGAGGACCGCCCGGCGCAGCCGTGCCGCATCGTCACCGTGTGGGGCGTCGGCTACCGCTACGAGCCGCTGGAGTCCCGGTGAGCGAGCTGCTGGTCATCGGGTCCTACGCCCTGCTGGCCGGCGCGGTCGTCGGCGCGCTCGGCGTGGGCGCGTTGCGGCTGGTGCGCCGCCGGTCGATCCTCGCGCACATCGCGGTGCTGCTCGCGGTCACGATCGCCTCGGTGACGGCGGGCGTCACCGCTGTCGCGCAGGCCATGTTCCTGTCCGCGCACGACCTGCAGGTGGTTCTCGTGACGGTTGCGGCGTCCGCGGCGGTCAGCCTGGCCGTCGGTGTGGCGTTCGCCCGCCGGCTGGCGCGGGCGGCGGTCTGGGCCGACCAGGCCCGGCAGCGGGAACGGCAGTTGGAGGCCGGCCGCCGCGAACTGGTCGCCTGGGTCTCCCACGACCTGCGGACACCGCTGGCCGGCCTGCGGGCGATGGCGGAGGCGCTGGAGGACCGGGTGGTGGACGATCCGGCGACGGTGGCCGAGTACCACCACCGGGTCCGGGTCGAGACCGACCGGATGACGCGCCTGGTCGACGACCTGTTCGAGCTGTCCCGGATCAACGCGGGCGCGCTGCGGCCCGCGCTGTCCCCGGTGCCGCTCGGCGACGTCGTCTCCGACGCGATCGCCGCCACCGCGCCGCTGGCCGCCGACCGGGGGGTGCGTGTGCTCGCCCCGGAGACCGGCTGGCCCACGGTCCGGGCCGGCGAGGCCGAACTCGCCCGCGTCGTCACGAACCTGCTCGTCAACTCGGTGCGGTACACGCCGCCGGACGGCACGGTGCGCGTCGACACCGGCCACGACGAGGGCGACGTGTGGTTCGCCGTCTCCGACACCTGCGGCGGCATCCCCGAGGCGGACCTGCCCCGGGTGTTCGACGTGGCGTTCCGGGGGACCCGGGCCCGCACACCGGCCGGCGCGGACCAGCCGGCGCCGGCCGGTGGCGGGCTGGGCCTGGCGATCGTGCGCGGCCTGGTCGAGGCGCACGGCGGGCGGGTGCACGCGCACAACGTCACCGGCGGCTGCCGGTTCGTCGTCCGCCTCCCGCCCGCCTGACAGCCGCCGCGCCCGGATGCTCCTATGGATGTCAAGGGGTGTTGAGGGCGGTGTAGTCGGCGAGGAGGGCGGTGTGGACCTCGCGGATGATGTAGCGCTTGAGGCAGCGGATGATCTCTTTCTTGGTGAGGCCTTGTTTG
>NZ_MAGP01000183.1 GCF_002926165.1 Micromonospora chalcea
CTCGCCCTCGCCCCGCCCCGCCCCGTTGATCATGAAGTTGACGGCACGGGTTGCCCGTTTTGTCGCCGCCAACTTCATGATCGACCGGCGTCGGGGAAGATCTTGGTAGGAAATGGTCCCTATAGGGGCCGAAATCTTCCAAGATCTCTAGGGACACCGGCGGTGGGGGCGAGCGGCGGGAAGGAGAAACGCTGCCCGGGCAAGGACCCGGATGAGGGGCCTGCCCGGGCAGCGGGCGACGGGAACCAGCCTGCCGGTCAGCTCCGGCGGAACGCGTAGAAGCGGGTCTGGCCGGCGCGCTGGCTGCGCCCGGTGACCCGGGCCTGCCGCCCTGCCGGTGGGCCGGATCGGGGCGGCGTCGCGGGTGCGCTGGGCAGGACCGGAGTCTCCGGTGACGCCGAATGCGGCGCCGCGTCCAGGGACACGGCGGACGCCACCGGCTCCGTCGGGAGCACCACTGCGGGCGGCGCGGTGAGCGCGTCGCGCGCCGGCGCGATCACCTGCGGCGAGGACTGTTTGCGGGACTTCTTCGGATTGCGCTTCGCGGGCATTCGCGGGCCTCCTGTCGTGCGGGCGCGCCGACCGGGACGCGCCGAGCGAGGACTCCGGCGCATTCCGATCACGACAGACACCGCGACCGACGGTGGCGGGGAAGGATGCGGACGCCCGGAGCAGGACGGGTCCACGGCACTCGCGGCGGTGGACCGGGCTCGGAGGTGGGGCGTCACATACGCATGCGGCAACGCTATCGCGCCACCGGCGAGTCCTGCAGCCGAATTAAGCCGAGGGACGTACGGCCACCCGCCGGTCACGCCCTGTGGACACCGTGGCCCACATCCTCGACGGCCGCGATACGGTCGCAGCACGGCAGTACGGACGAGAGGTGGCGGTACGCATGGCAGAGCAGGCGACGGCGCAGATCGGGGTCACCGGTCTGGCGGTGATGGGCCGCAACCTGGCCCGGAACCTGGCCCGCAACGGCTTCGCCGTGGCGGTGCACAACCGGTCGCCGGAACGTACCCGCAGCCTGGTCGCGGAGCACGGCGACGAGGGCACGTTCGTGCCGTCGGAGTCGCTCGCGGACTTCGTCGGCTCGCTGGAGCGGCCCCGCGCGGTGATCGTGATGGTGAAGGCCGGCGCCCCGACCGACGCGGTGATCGACGAGCTGGTCCCGCTGCTGGAGGAGGGCGACATCGTCGTCGACTGCGGCAACGCGCACTTCGCCGACACCCGCCGCCGGGAGGAGGCGCTGCGCGCGCACGGGCTGCACTTCGTCGGTACCGGCGTGTCCGGCGGCGAGGAGGGCGCGCTGCTCGGCCCGAGCATCATGCCCGGCGGGTCGGCCGAGTCGTACCAGAAGCTGGGGCCGATCTTCTCCAAGATCGCCGCGCACGTGGACGGCGAGCCCTGCTGCCGGCACGTCGGGCCGGACGGCGCAGGCCACTTCGTGAAGATGGTGCACAACGGCATCGAGTACGCCGACATGCAGCTCATCGCCGAGGCGTACGACCTGTTGCGGGCCGGTCTGTCGGCGAGCCCGGCGGAGATCGCGGAGATCTTCCGGGAGTGGAACGGCGGCGAGCTGGGGTCGTTCCTCATCGAGATCACCGCCGACGTGCTCGGCCACACCGACGCGGCAACCGGTCAGGCGTTCGTGGACATGGTGCTCGACCAGGCCGAGCAGAAGGGCACCGGCCGCTGGACCGTGCAGAGCGCGCTCGACCTGGGCATTCCGATCACCGGCATCGCCGAGGCCACGTTCGCCCGGTCGCTGTCCGGGCACGCCGGCCAGCGCGAGGCCGCCCGCCGGGTGTTCGCCGACGCGGGCGAGAAGTGGCAGGTGGACGACCGGGAGACGTTCGTCGAGGACGTGCGCCGCGCGCTGCTGGCCAGCAAGATCGTCGCGTACGCGCAGGGCTTCGACCACATCCGCGCCGGCAGCCGGGAGTACGACTGGAACATCGACCTGGGCGGCACGGCCACCATCTGGCGGGGCGGCTGCATCATTCGGGCCGGTTTCCTGGACCGCATCCGCGAGGCGTACGACGCGGAGCCGGACCTGGCGACGCTGCTCGTCGCGCCCTGGTTCGCCGAGCGGGTCAGCGCCGGCGTACCGGCCTGGCGACGGGTGGTGGCCGACGCGGCCCGGGCGGGCGTGCCGGCACCGGCCTTCGGGTCGTCGCTGGCCTACTTCGACGCGCTGCGGGCGCAGCGGCTGCCGGCCGCGCTGATCCAGGGGCTGCGGGACAACTTCGGCGCGCACACCTACCACCGGGTGGACCGGGACGGCTCGTTCCACACGCTCTGGGCGGGCGACCGCTCCGAAGTGGAGGCGTGAGCCCGGCCGGGCACCTCACCAGGCCCGCTGGGCGTGCGGGTCGGGCGCCCAGCCGGCCGCCGGCTCGCCGGCCGCCAGTTCGCCGATCTCGCCGGAGCGGACCGCCGGGGTGTGCCCCAGTTCGGCGCACCACCGCTCGGCCAGCCCGGCGCACAGCCCGGCGACCGCGTCCCGGCGGTCCGGTTCCACCAGGTCGGCGGCGGCCAGGGCAGCAGTCATCTCGTACCGGAGATCGCGCATCCTCCACCCCCGTGGCGGGCGCGCACCCGGCGGCGCGCCCCTGCGCCGATCGTAGAGCGCAACGCCCCGCGCCCGGCGGTAAAGCCGGATGCGGGGCGTACCGGTCGGGCCGACGTCGCAGGTCAGAAGAACCGGCGACGCCTGGCCTTCTGCGGCCGGATCAGGTCGGCGCCCTTGGTCAGCAGACGGCTCACCCCGGACGGGCCGCGACGGGCCTCCAGGGTGTGGCTGAGCCGGCGCGCGCCGGCCGCCGCCAGCGGCACGGCGACCGCCATGACCGCCCACTGCGCGATCCGCTTCTGAATCATGTGGTTCACCTCCGCGTTTGCTGTCTGGAGGTATCGGTACCCAGAGCGGCGCGCCGGTAAGCCTGCCCCCTCAGGCGCCCGGGGCGACCGGGTTGGGCAGGGCGCCGCCGAAGCGGCGGTCGCGCTGGGCGTACAGCTCGCAGGCGTACCAGAGGTGGCGGCGGTCGAAGTCGGGCCAGAGCGTGTCCAGGTAGACCAGCTCGGCGTACGCGGTCTGCCAGAGCAGGAAGTTGGAGATGCGCTGCTCGCCGGAGGGGCGCAGGAACAGGTCGACCTCGGGCACCTCGGGGTGGTAGAGGTACCGCGCGACAGTCTTCTCGTTCACCTTGGCCGGGTCCAGCTTGCCGGCCGCGACGTCGCGGGCGATCCCGGCGGCGGCGTCGGCGATCTCCGCCTGGCCGCCGTAGTTGACGCAGAACTGCAGCGTCAGCGTCGAGTTGCCGCGCGACATCTCCTCGGCGGTCTGCAGCTCGGAGATGACGCTCTTCCACAGCCGGCCCGCGCGGCCCGACCAGACCACCCGTACGCCCAGGTCGACGAGCTGGTCGCGGCGGCGACGGATGACGTCGCGGTTGAAGCCCATCAGGAAGCGGACCTCGTCGGGCGAGCGCCGCCAGTTCTCGGTGGAGAACGCGTACGCCGACAGGTAGGGGATCCCCATCTCGATCGCGCCTTCGACGGTGTCGAAGAGGCTGTGCTCGCCCTGCTCGTGCCCCTTGGTGCGGGGCAGGCCGCGCTCCTTGGCCCAGCGGCCGTTGCCGTCCATCACGATGGCGACGTGCCGGCACACCGCGGCGGGCGGCAGCGCCGGCGGACGGGCCCCGGAGGGGTGCGGGGTCGGCGGGACCGGCTCGCGGCGGGTCGCCCTCGTCGATCGGATCACTCGGTCATCTCCCTGTTCACACCGGCGACGGGCCCGGCGCCGGAGCGCGGCGGGGCCACATCCGGCCCCGCGCCGCCGGGCGACGGGACCGCGCCGGCCGCCGGGGCGCCCCGGTCGACCAGCGGCAGCGAGCGTAGCGCGCGTTCCAGATGCCACTGGAGGTGCGCCGCGACCAGCCCGCTGCACTCCCGGCGTACGCCGGTCTCGGCCGCGTCGGCGTACCCCCAGTCGCCGGAGGTCAGCGCGGACATCAGCTCCAGCGTGGCGGGCGCGGGGTGGGCGGCGCCGGGGGGCCGGCAGTCCGGGCAGACGGCGCCGCCGGCCGGTACGGAGAACGCGCGGTGTCGGCCCGGCTCGCCGCAGACGGCGCAGGCGGCGAGCGCCGGCGCCCAGCCGGCGAACGCCATGCCGCGCAGCAGGTACGCGTCGAGCACCAGCGTGGTGGCGTGCTCGCCGCGGGCCAGCGACTTCATCGCGCCGAGGGTGAGCTGGAACAGCCGCAGCGACGGTTCGCGCTCGACCGGGGTGAGCCGCTCGGCGGTCTCGGCGATCGCGCTGGCGGCCGTGTAGCGGGGGTAGTCGCCGAGGAACCGTTTGCCGTACAGCTCGATCGCCTCGACCTGGCTGACGGTGTGCAGCGAGCTGCCCTGGTTGCCCTTGGGGTCACCGGCGAGCTGGAGGTCGACGTGCCCGAACGGCTCCAGCCGGGCGCCGAACCGGCTCGTGGTGCGCCGCACCCCCCGGGCCACCGCGCGCAACCGGCCGTGCCGGCGGGTGAACAGCGTGATGATCCGGTCGGACTCGCCCAGCTTCTGCACACGCAGCACCACCGCGTCGTCGCGGTAGAGCTGTCGGCGGTACCCGGCCATCAGGCCATTCTCCCTCCGGGTGCGATCTCAGGGTCGGCTCGGGGTGGACCGGCGGGCGATCCCCGATGTGCCGGGCGCCGGGCCGGACCTAGTGTGCTGGCCATGGCTTCGCTCCGTACCGCGGTGGCCGCGACCGCTGCCGCCACGCTCATCGTTCTCTCCGGGTGTGACACCCTCTCGTTCCGCCGGCTCGACTACGACCACACCGAGCAGGCGAAGATCACCCGGATCACCGTGACGGAAGACGGCGCCGGGGACGTCGTGGTCCGGGCCAACGGCCCGGCCGACCAGGTACGGATCAAGCGCGTCGTCCGCTACCAGGGCGACGAGCCGACCAGCCGGTACGAGATCAAGGGCGACGAACTCGTGCTGCCCACCGACTGCGGTCACCGGTGCAGCATCTCCTGGGAGGTGACCGCGCCGCCCGGCGTGGCGGTGAAGGGCGGGACCGCCTCGGGCAACGTCGACCTGACCGAGATCGGGGCGGTGGAGTTCACGCTCAGCTCCGGCGACCTGACCATCCGGGGCGCCACCGGAGAGGTCCGCGCGTCGTCCACGTCCGGCAACATCCGGGTGGTCGAGGCGGCCCGCCCGGTGCGGTTGCGGGCCCGTTCCGGCGACATCGAGGCCCGGCGCCTCGCCTCCGCGGTCGACGCCGAGACCACCTCCGGCAACGTCGTCGTGGAACTGGACCAGCCCGCTCCGGCCCGGCTGCACGCCACCAGCGGGGACGTGGACCTGGCCGTGCCGGCCGGCCGCTACCGGGTGCGGGCCGAGGCGAGATCCGGGGACACCGACGTGACGGTGACCGACGACCCTGGCGCGTCAGTGCTGCTGGACGTCTCCGCCACCAGCGGGAACGTGACGGTCACCAGCCGCTGAGCGCGGTCAGTCGGCGGCCGGGGCGTCCCGCCGGTGACCGCCCGCGCCCGGCGGCGGGTCGTCCGCCCGGTCCACCGCGCGGCGCGGCGACGGGATCCGGGCGCCGGCGCCCACCAGCCCGTCCTGGGCGCCGGCGGGAGCCGGGCTGGCCGGGGCGGCCGCCGCCCGCTCCGCCACGGTCCGCCGCGGCCTGCCGGGCAGCAGTTCCGGGGTACGCCGGGCGGCCACGTCCTCGACCCAGCCGACCATCAGCGTCACCACGCCGACCAGCGCGAAGACCAGCCCCACCCGCAGCCACAGGCCGACCGGGTCGCGTGGCGACCAGCCGACCAGGCCGACGAGCGGGGTGAGCGCCACCACGAACGGCATGTGCCAGAGGTAGATGGTCAGCGCGCGCCGGTTCACCACCGTCACCGCGCGGCCGAGCGCCGGCACGCGGTCGACCCAGGTCACCCCGGTCGGCGCGCGGCCGATCGCGACCAGGATGAACGCGGCCGACCAGAGCGCGTTGCCCAGCGGGATGTCGTTGATGTCGTACCCGCGCGGGCCGGGATGGGTGAAGATCCAGGCCAGGCCGGCCGCGCCGACGGCGGCGGCCACCGGCAGCAGCACCCGGTTGCGCATCCGGCGCAGCAGCCCGTCGTGGTGGGCGAAGCCGAGCAGCCAGGCGCCGAAGTAGAGGCCGAACTCGCGCAGCACCGTCGGCGGGTTCGCCAGGATGCCGGCCTCGATCGCGACCAGGAGCAGGTACGGCGCGGCCAGCGTGGGCAGCGGCGCCCGGCGGAACAGCCACAGCACGAACGGCGAGGCGAGCACGAACCACAGGTAGTCCCGCAGGTACCAGATCGGGCTGAGCGCCAGCCCGCCCCAGTAGTTGGCCGGCGGGTCACTGATCGGGAACAGCCAGAGCAGCACCTTCGGGCCGAACGCCAGCCCGGTGAGCAGCATGGCCGGCACGAAGACGGCGGCGACCACCCACAGCGACGGCAGCAGCCGGCGCAGCCGCCGCCCGACCGCGCCCACCCCGCTGCGGTCCAGCGACGCGGCCATCAGCGACCCGGCCAGGGCGAACATCACCGACATCGCCGGGAACACCAGCGTGAGCGTGGCGTAGCCGGTGACGTGGTACGTGACGACTCGAAGGATGGCCAGGAAGCGCAGCAGGTCCAGATAGCGGTTTCGCATCAGCTCGCGGCGGGGTCCGGGGGCAGAGACAATGGTCCCTACCCTGCTCCCGGACACCGCCAAACAACCACAGACGCCTATGAAAAGTGAGATGTCCCATAGGCCTGACTGATCCTGATCACCCGTCGCCGAGCACGCCCGGCCGAGGGCTCAGAAGCCGAGCTTGCGCAGCTGCTTCGGGTCGCGCTGCCAGTCCTTCGCCACCCGCACGTGCAGGTCGAGGTAGACCCGGGTGCCGAGCAGCTCCTCGATCTGCCGCCGGGCGGTGGTGCCGACGTGCTTGAGACGGCTGCCCCGGTGGCCGATGACGATGGCCTTCTGGCTCGACCGCTCGACGTACACGTCGGCGTAGATCTTGGTGAGGTTGCCCTCCGGGATCATCTCCTCGACCACCACCGCGATGGAGTGCGGCAGCTCGTCGCGTACGCCCTCCAGCGCCGCCTCGCGGACCAGCTCCGCCACCAGGACCTGCTCCGGGTCGTCGGTGAGCATGTCGTCCGGGTAGAGCTGCGGAGACTCCGGCAGGTAGCCGGTCATCACGTCCACGAGCGTGTCGACCTGGTGCCCGGAGACCGCGCTGACCGGCACCACGGCGGCGAACTCGCCCAGCTCGCTGACCGCGAGCAACTGCTCGGCCAGCCGCTTCTTGTCCACCAGGTCGGTCTTGGTGACCACCGCCAGCACGGTGGCCTTCAGGCTCGCCAGCTCGCCAGTGATGAAGCGGTCGCCCCGGCCGACCGGCTCGTTCGCCGGCACGCACAGGCCGATCACGTCGACCTCGCTCCACGTCTCCCGGACCAGGTCGTTGAGGCGCTCCCCCAGCAGCGTGCGGGGGCGGTGCAGGCCCGGGGTGTCGACAAGCACGAGCTGCGAGTCCGGCCGGTGCAGCACCGCCCGGATGATGTGCCGGGTGGTCTGCGGCTTGTTCGAGGTGATCGCGATCTTGGTGCCGACGATCGCATTCGTGAGCGTCGACTTGCCGGCGTTCGGCCGCCCGACGAAACAGGCGAAACCGGCCCGGTAGGGACGCGCCTCAGGCGTGGTCACTCGACCACCGTGCCGAGCACGGCGCCGTCCGGCGCGGCCACGTGGATCGGCGCGTCGGCGGACAGGTCACGCACCGCCGCGTGCCCCGCCCCGTCCAGCGTCGACGCCTCGGTCACCACCACAGCGGCCTCCAGCCGGCTCGCGCCCGCCGCCACCGCCGAAGCGACAGCCAGCTGGAGCGCGGTGAGCGTCAACGACGGCAGCGCCACGCTCGCCGCCGCGTACGTCCGGCCGTCCTGGTCGCGGACCGCGGCGCCCTCCACTGCCGCCACCCGGCCCCGCGCGCCCCGGGCCAGCACGACGAGCTTGGCGTCCTCGGCGCTCAGCTCGGCCGGATCAGCCGGGGTGGGCAGGGCGGCGGGCACGGCGGGTGTCTCAGGCATCGGCGGATTGCCTCTCCTCGGAACGGTTGTTGTCGCCACGGGAATCGGGCGGGTCGTTTCGGTTCGCGCCCTCCGGCGCGTCGCCCCGGTCGACGCGGCTCACCAGAACCGTGTCGATCCGGTTGCGCCGGCCGGTGGTGCCCTCGGCCATCAGCCGCAGGCCGGCCACCTCGGCCTCGGCGCCCGGGATGGGCACCCGGCCGAGCGCCTGCGCCAGCAGGCCACCGACCGTCTCCACCTCGTCGGTGGGCAGCTCGGTGTCGAACAGCTCGCCCAGATTCTCCACCGGCAGCCGCGCGGTCACCCGCACGGCCCCGTCCGGCAGATGCTCGACCGGCGGGCGCTCGACATCGTACTCGTCGGTGATCTCCCCGACGATCTCCTCCAGGATGTCCTCGATGGTGACCAGCCCACCGGTGCCGCCGTACTCGTCGACCACGATGACCAGGTGGTTGCGGGCCGCCTGCATCTCCGAGAGCAGGTCGTCCACCGGCTTGGACTCCGGCACGAACGTGGCCGGGCGCATCAGCTCGGCCACCGGCATCTGCCGGGCGCCCTGGTCGCCCTGCACCCGCCGGATCAGGTCCTTGAGGTAGAGCACGCCGAGCACGTCGTCGACGTTCTCGCCGATCACCGGGATGCGGCTGAACCCGGAGCGCAGGAACAACGCCAGCGCCTGGGCGAGCGTCTTGCGCTCCTCGATCCACACCATCTCGGTACGCGGCACCATCACCTCGCGCGCGATGGTGTCGCCGAGCGCGAAGACCGAGTGGATCATCTGGCGCTCGCCGTGCTCCACCACGCCGCGCTGCTCGGCCAGGTCGACCAGCTCCCGCAGCTCCACCTGGGTCGCGAACGGCCCCTCGCGGAAACCCTTGCCCGGGGTGACCGCGTTGCCGATCAGGATCAGCAGTGACGCCAGCGGGTTGAGCGCGCGGCCCAGCCAGCGCACCAGCGGCGCGACCGCCCGGCCGACCGCGTACGCGTGCTGGCGGCCGATCGTGCGCGGCCCGACCCCGACCACCACGAAGCTCACCACCGTCATGGCGCCGGCGGTCACCAGCGCCGCCCGCCAGCCCGCGCCGAACGTGTCCACAGCCACCAGCGCGACCAGCGTGGTGGCGGTCAGCTCGGCCAGCAGCCGCAGCAGGAGCAGCAGGTTCAGATGGCGGACCACGTCACCGGCGACCACCTGCAGGGCCCGCCCGCCGCGCGCCCCGTCCCGGGTCAGCTCCGCGGCGCGGGCCGGGGAGACCGCTGCGAGCGCCGCCTCGGTCATCGCGATCAGGCCGGCGAGGACCACCAGCCCGGCGGCGAAGACCAGGAGTTGAAGATCGGGCAGGCCGGCGGGCGCGCGGACCGCCGCCAAGGTGTCCATCACCGCGACCGGGTCGACCGCCAGCTGGCCAGCAGCCGGGCCTGGAGACCGAACATCTCCCGCTCCTCCTCGGGCTCGGCGTGGTCGTAGCCGAGCAGGTGCAGCACGCCGTGCACGGTGAGCAGGTGCAGCTCGTCGGCCGCCGAGTGCCCGGCCACGGCGGCCTGCTTGGCCGCCACCTCCGGACAGAGCACGATGTCGCCGAGCAGGGCCGGCTCACCGCCGGCCGGGGCGCTCTCGCCCGGGCCGTGGCCGCCGCTGCCCTCGTCCATGGGGAAGGCGAGCACGTCGGTCGGGCCGTCGCCGCCCATCCAGCGGTGGTTCAGCTCCGACATGTACTCGATGTCGACGAGCAGCACGGACAGCTCGGCGAGGGGGTTGACCCCCATCTCGTCGAGGGCGTGCCGCGCGACGGCGAGCACGGCGTCGGTGTCGACCTCGACACCCGACTCGTTGGCGATCTCGATGGACAACTGTCTTCCTCTGATGGTGTGACGGCTTGCGCCGGTGGTCAGCGGCGCCGGCCGGCCCGGCCGCCCTGGGCGGTCCGCCCGGGTACGGCGTGCACGCTCTGGGCCTGCTGGTTCTCCCGCTCGGCGTCCCAGCGGGCGTACGCGTCGACGATCTCACCCACCAGCTTGTGGCGGACCACGTCGGAGCTGGAGAGCTGGGCGAAGTGCACGTCCTCGACGTTGTTCAGGATCTCCCGGACCACGCGCAGGCCGCTGGTCGTCCCCCCGGGAAGGTCCACCTGGGTGACGTCACCGGTGACGACGATCTTGGAGCCGAAGCCGAGCCGGGTGAGGAACATCTTCATCTGCTCGGGCGTGGTGTTCTGCGCCTCGTCCAGGATGATGAACGCGTCATTAAGCGTGCGGCCCCTCATGTATGCCAGCGGCGCGACCTCGATCGTTCCGGCGGCCATCAGCTTCGGGATGGTCTCCGGGTCGAGCATGTCGTGCAGCGCGTCGTAGAGCGGGCGCAGGTAGGGGTCGATCTTCTCGTTCAGGGTGCCGGGCAGGAAGCCCAGCCGCTCCCCCGCCTCGACCGCCGGGCGGGTCAGGATGATCCGGTTGACCTGCTTGGCCTGCAGCGCCTGCACTGCCTTCGCCATCGCGAGGTAGGTCTTGCCGGTGCCGGCCGGGCCGATCCCGAAGACGATGGTGTGCGCGTCGATCGCGTCGACGTACTTCTTCTGCCCGAGCGTCTTGGGACGGATGGTGCGGCCGCGCCGGGAGAGGATGTTGAGCGTCAGAACCTCGGCGGGCCGCTCGGCGCCGCCCTGCTCGAGCATGCCGACGGTACGCCGTACCGCGTCTGTGGTCAGGGTCTCGCCTTTCTCGATCAGTTCGAGCAGCTCACTGAAGAGACGCTCGGCGAGGGCGTTGTCGGCGGGCGCGCCGGTGATGGTGATCTCGTTGCCGCGCACGTGGACGTCGCTGTTGACCGAACGCTCGACGAGTCGCAGGATCTCGTCGCCCGCGCCGAGCAGGTTCACCATGATCTTCTGGTCTCCGACCGTGATCCTGGTCTGCACGCGCGGCGTGCCGGGAGGTGGGGTGCCGGTCATAGGTCGGGCCGTCGGGCCCTGCGCCACCTGCTCTCCGCTTCTCTGTGCCGGGCCCTGCTGGCGCGGCGTACGGTTACCTCCCATCGTATCGGGTCGGCACCGCGCACACCGCGCCCATTTCCGGCGCTCGGCGATCAGTCACCGGCGCGGAAGTCGTACCCGTCGAAGGTCTCCTGGCGGCGGGTGAAGCGGTAGGTCGCCCAGTGCATCCGGACCACCACGCCGTGCTCGTCGCGCGTGAGCCGCAGCAGCTCCCCCACCTCGCGGCCGGAGACCGTGCGGAACACGTCCGGCCGGTCCGGCAGCGGCGCGAACACCGCCGGCGGCTTCCCGGCCGGGTCGTCCGCGCCCCGGGCGCGCAGCGTCCCGTCGTGCCAGGAGAAGACGTACTCGAAGCCCTCGCCCCACCAGCGGCCCAGCATGCCGCGCAGGTGCGCCGGGGCGGGCGGGCCGGGACGCCACGGCTCGATCTCCGCCGGGTCGTGCTCGGCGGCGGCGGCGAGCAGCCGGTGCGCCAGGTCGAACACCTCCACGCCGGCGCCGGACGAGCCGAGCACCGCGGCGCCCATCGCCCCGGCGGTGCCCTGCCCGCCGCGCCGCCCGTAGACGGCGGCGAGGAATCCGGGCATCGCGCCGTCGTGCCCCACGTGGGTCACCCGCTCGGGCTGCGGCACCAGGATCAGCCCGAGGCCGAAGCCGGCCGTCCAGACCGACTCGTCGGTGGTGGTGAGCGGCCAGCGCATCTCCTCGACGGTGGCCGCGGCGAGCACCGCGCCGTCCGGGTCGAGCGCCGCCGGGTCGGCCAGGAAGGCGGCCCAGCGGGCCATGTCCGGCGCGGTGCTCCAGAGCTGGGCTGCGGGGGCCACCGCGCCGAAGTCGGCCGGTGGCTCCGGGTGGGCCTCGTCGGAGTACGCGTCGACCAGGAACCCGGTCGCGGCACGCTCGGTCGGGGCCGGACCGGTGGCGGTCAGCCCGAGCGGGGCGAGGACCCGGTCGGCCAGCACCTCGGCCCAGGTCCCGCCGCGCAGCCGGGCCACCATCTCGCCCAGGAGGGCCATGCCGAGGTTGGAGTAGTGGAAGCGCCGCCCGGTGGGCAGCACCCGCTCGACCCGGGCCAGGTCGGCCAGCAGCTCCTCCACGGCCGGGGCGCGCAGGCTGTCCCACACGTCGCCGTGGGGCTCGCGTTGCAGGCCGGCGGTGTGCGACAGCAGCCGGCGTACGGTCAGCTCGCCGTGCGCCGGCAGGTCGAGGTGCCGCCCGACCGGGTCGTCCAGGTCGAGCAGGCCCTCGTCGCGGCACTGCATGACGAGTACCGCGGTGAACGTCTTGGTGACCGAGCCGATCCGGAACACCGTCTCCGGCCCCAGCGGGGTGTCGTTGCCGGTGTCGCCCACGGCGCAGGTCCAGAGCGGCCGGTCGGCGCGGTGCAGGGCGGCCGACACCGCCGGGATCCGCCCGGTGGCCTGGGCCTGGCGCACCATCCGGCCGAGCCGGTCCGAGACGTCGGTCATCGGCAGAGCATCGGGCCGAGCGGCGCGCCGCCGAGCAGGTGGGCGTGCACGTGGAAGACCTCCTGGCCGCCGTACGGGCCGGTGTTGAACATCAGCCGGAACCCGTCCACGGTCAGGCCCTCCTCCTCGGCCACCACGGCGGCGGTCTGGAGCACCTCCCCGGCCAGTTCGGGCGCGCCCTGGGCCAGCGTGGCCACGTCGGCGTAGTGCTCCTTCGGGATCACCAGCACGTGCGTGGGCGCCTTCGGGTCGATGTCCCGGAAGGCCAGGGTGGTGGCGGTCTCGCGGACGATGGTGGCGGGAATCTCCCCGGCGACGATCCGGCAGAAGAGGCAGTCCATCGCAGCAGTGTAAGGAGGGGCCCCCGCTTAACGCCTCCGGCATGGGAAGGGGCCCTTCTTAACACCCCGGGGCAGTGCGGCAGGATGGCCGCCATGGCGGGACGGGCGGTGCTGGTGACGGGGGCCTCGCGGGGCATCGGGCGGGCGGTGGCGCGAGCGTTCGCCGCAGGTGGGGACCGGGTGGCGATCCACCACCGGGACTCCGCCGAACTGGCCGAGCGGCTGCGCGCCGAACTGCCCGGCGACGGGCACGTGGTGGTACGCGCCGACCTGGCCGACCCCGACGCGGTACGCGCCATGGTGGACGAGGCGGCCCAGCGGCTCGGTGGCCTCGACGTGCTGGTGAACAACGCCGGTGTGTTCGGGCCGGCCGATCCCCCGCACCCGGTCTTCGAGAGCAGCTACGAGCAGTGGCGGGCGCGGTGGCGGGAGGTGCTCGACACCAACCTGGTCGGCGCGGCGAACGCGGCCTGGTGCGCCGCGCAGCACATGCGCGACAGTGGGGGCCGGATCGTCAACGTCTCGTCCCGGGGCGCGTTCCGGGGCGAGCCGGCCAACCCGGCGTACGGGGCCAGCAAGGCCGGGATGAACGTGATGGCCCAGTCGCTGGCGGTGGCCCTGGCGCCGTACGGCATCGGGGTGGCCTGCGTGGCGCCCGGCTTCGTGGAGACCGACATGACCAACGAGCACCTGAAGGCAGAGCGGGGCGAGGCGGTACGCGCGCAGTCCCCGTTCCACCGGGTGGCGCGTCCGGAGGAGATCGCGGCGGCGGTGCACTGGCTGGCGAGCCCCGAGGCCGAGTGGGCCTCAGGAACGATCATCGACCTGAACGGCGCTTCCTACCTCCGCTCCTGACCCACCCCTCCCCCGCTACCAGTGGGTCAGGCGGGTGGCCAGGACTGTCAGGGCGGCCACGCCTGCTGTGGACGTACGCAGCACCGACGGGCCCAGGCGGACCGTGCGGGCACCCGCCTCGGAGAACGTTGCCAGCTCGTGGTCGGCGATGCCGCCCTCCGGGCCGACCACCAGGACGATCTCCCCGGTGGTCGGCAGGTCGACTGTGGTCAGCCGGTCCTGCGCGCCCTCGTGCAGCACGAACGCGGCGGCCGCGCCGGCGATCCGGCGGGCCACCGTGGCGGTGGACTCGTCCGGGGCGCCGGCCACCACCGGCAGCCACGGGCGGCGGGCCTGCTTGGCCGCCTCCCGGGCGGTGGCCACCCACTTCTGCCGGGCCCGTACGCCCCGGTCGCCGCGCCACTGCGCCACCGAGCGGGACGCCGCCCACGGCACGATCTCGTCCACCCCGACCTCGGTCATCGCCTGCACGGCGAGTTCACCCCGGTCACCCTTGGCGATGCCCTGCACCACGACGAGCCGCGGGACGGGCGCGTCCGCGTACCCCCGGCTGGTGACGCGCAGGTCGAGCGTGCCCCGGCCGACGGCGGTGACCACCGCGGCGGCGGTGCCGCCCCGGCCGTCGGCGAGCAGCAGCTCCTCGCCGGCCCGCAGCCGCTGCACGGTGGCCGCGTGGTGGCCCTCCGGGCCGTCCAGCGTCAGCGTGTCACCGGTGGGCAGCGCCTCGACCAGGAACAGCGGGGCGGACACCTCAGGCGTGCCCGTTGAAGGCGTCGCGCATCCGGGAGAAGAAGCCGCCCTGCTTGGTCAGCTCGGCGACCTCCTCGCCGCGGGTCTTGGCGAAGTCGCGCAGCATCCGCTCCTGGTCGGCGTCGAGCTTGGTCGGGGTACGCACGTCCAGGTGCACGTAGAGGTCACCGCGACCGGTGCCGCGCAGGTGCGGTACGCCCCGGGCGCGCAGCCGCAGCGTGCTGCCGGGCTGGGTGCCGGGCTTGACGTCGACGGTCTCCTCGCTGTCCAGCGTCTTGATGGTCAGCCGGGTGCCGAGCGCGGCGGCGGTCATCGGCACCGTCACCCGGCAGTGCAGGTCGTCGCCCTTGCGGGAGTAGACGTCGTGCGGCCGCTCGTGGATCTCCACGTAGAGGTCGCCGGCGGTGCCGCCACCCGGGCCGACCTCGCCCTGCTGGGCCAGGCGGATCCGCATGCCGTCCTCGACGCCGGCCGGGATCTTGACGGTCAGCGAGCGGCGGGTACGCACCCGGCCCTCACCGGCGCAGGTCGGGCAGGCATGCGGGATGGTGGTGCCGTAGCCCTGGCAGACGGTGCACGGCCGGGCGGAGACCACCTGGCCGAGGAACGTGCGCTGCACCGACTGCACCTCGCCCCGGCCGGCGCACGCCTCGCAGGTGGCCAGGTGGGTACCGGCTGCGGTGCCGGCGCCGGAGCAGGTGGTGCAGAGCACCGCGGTGTCGACGGTGATCGGCGCCTCGATGCCGAACGCGGTCTCGTTGAGGTCCAGTTCCAGGCGCAGGATCGCGTCCGCGCCGGGCCGGGTGCGCGGCCGGGGTCCCCGGCTGCCGCCCGCCGCGCCGCCGAAGAACGCGTCCATGATGTCCTGGAAACCGACGAACGGACCGGCGCCGCCGGGCCCGCCCGGGCCGCCCATGCCACCGCCGCCGGGGGCGAGCGGGTCGCCGCCGAGGTCGACGATCTGCCGTTTCCGGTCGTCCGAGAGGACCTCGTACGCGGCGTTGATGTCCTTGAACTTCTCCTGGGCCTCCGGGTCCGGATTGACGTCCGGGTGGTACTGCCGCGCCAGCTTGCGGTAGGCGCGCTTGATCTCGTCGTCGGAGGCTTCCCGGCTCACGCCGAGAATGCCGTAGTAGTCCCTGGCCACTGCGTTAGGTGTCCTCATGTTCGTCTCGCGTCGCTCCGGTCGTCGGCCGCAACCGGCCGTCGGCCCTGACTGGTCAGTTCTGGGCCAGCAGTTCGCCCACGTAGCGTGCCACGGCCCTCACCATGGCGATATTGCCGGGGTAGTCCATCCGGGTCGGCCCGAGCACGCCGAGCCCACCGACGATGGTGCTGCCCGGTCCGTAGCCGGTGCTGACCACCGAGGCGGCCCGCAGGTTGTCGAACTCGTTCTCGTCGCCGATCAGCACGCGGGTGGTGCTCGGCTCGGTCTCGCCGATCAGTTTGAGCAGCACTACCTCTTCTTCGAGCGCCTCCAGGATCGGCCGCAGCGAGCCCTGGAAGTCGAGCAGGCCACCCCGGGTGAGGTTGGCCTGGCCGGCCAGCGCGAGGCGCTCCTCGTGCCGCTCCACGAGTGTCTCCAGCAGCACCGTGGACAGCGTGGTCATGGCCGGGCGCAGGTGCGGCGCGGACTCGTCCACCAGGGCCTGCACCAGCGGCGGCGTCTCGGAGAGCTGGCTGCCGACGAGCTTCTCGTTCACCAGCCGGCGCAGGTCGGTCACGTCGTCGGCGGGAACCGGGGCGGGCAGCTCGACGAGCCGCTGCTCGACCCGGCCGGTGTCGGCGATCATGACGACCATCAGCCGGGTGGTGGAGATCGGCACGAGTTCCAGGTGACGCACCTTGGACCGGGCCAGGCTCGGGTACTGCACCACGGCGACCTGCCGGGTGAGCTGGGCGAGCAGCCGGACCGTGCGGTGCACCACGTCGTCCAGGTCGACCGCGCCGACCAGGAAGCGCTCGATGGCGCGGCGCTCGGCGGGGCTGAGCGGCTTGACCCGGGAGAGCCGGTCCACGAAGAGGCGGTAGCCGCGGTCGGTGGGCACCCGGCCGGCGCTGGTGTGCGGCTGCCGGATGTAGCCCTCCTCCTCCAGCACCGCCATGTCGTTGCGCACCGTCGCCGGGGAGACGCCGAGCTGGTGCCGCTCGACCAGGGCCTTGCTGCCCACCGGCTCCTGCGTGGCGACGTAGTCCTCGACGATCGCGCGCAGCACGGCAAGTTTGCGGTCGTCGAGACCCATGTCCCCACCTCCTGACACACCTCGGCCGGGCCGGCACGCGGCATCCGCCGGGCGGCTGGCACTCGACTGTAGCGAGTGCCAGTCTACGTCGGCACCCCCACCGACGCGATGATCGCCTGACGGACCTGCGGTGCGGCCCACCACACCGCGCGGCACGCCAGGGCCGAACAGCCGGTCACGCTCGGTCTGTGTCGCCCTGGTGCGACTTGCCCGCTGGCCCTACCGTGACCTCCATGACTGAACCTCCTCGCCCTCCCGGAGCAGGGGACTCCGGCCCCCAGCCCGACCCGTCGGCGCCCTACGGCTCCGGCGAGCCGCCCACCGCTCCACTGTCCGGCGCGCCGGAGCCGTAGGGCGCCGACGGGTCGGGCTGGGGGCCGGAGTCCCCTGCTCCGGGA
>NZ_MAGP01000184.1 GCF_002926165.1 Micromonospora chalcea
CAGCAGGTTCATCACATGCCGCCGAGAAGCCATGCCCGGCAGCACATACCACCCGACCCAAGATCCCTACCACGTGACACATGTATCGGGACTTCAACGCTGACAGATGTCATGGGACTGAACAGCCCCTGGAGGGGCCGTTTCGTACCAAGATCCACGGAGACGCCACCCCAGCCCCGCCGGACCCCGCCCGACGGGGTCGATCATGAAGTTGGCGGCAGATTTGGAGATCCACAACGCCGTCAACCTCATGATCGACGGGGACAGCCGGCGGGGAACGCCGCGCGGGGAGGCCGCGCGTGCGGGGTTGCGTTGACGTCGGCGGCAAGGTTTAGCGTCGATTCACCAGGCAGGGACGGGGGCGGCGGATGCGGATCGGGGAGCTGGCGCGGCGGGCCGGTACGAGCACCCGCACCCTGCGCTACTACGAGACCCACGGCCTGGTCCGGCCGGGCCGGTCCGCCAACGGGTACCGGGTCTACGACGAGGCGGAACTGCGCGTCGTCCGCGAGATCCGCTCCCTGCTGGCGATCGGTTTCGGCCTGGACGACATCCGCCCGTTCGTCGCCTGCCTGCGCGCGGGGAACGACTCCGGTGACGTCTGCCCCGATTCGGTGGCGGTGCTGCGGCGCAAGCTCGCCGAGGTGGACGACTACCTCGACCGGCTGGGCGACGTCCGCCGCCGCCTGCACGACCAGCTCGCCCACGCGATCGCCCAACGGGAGGAAACATGCCTCAGGACACGGGGACCGGCCGGCTGACCCCGGTCACCGACGACACTTTCGCGGCCACCGTGCTGGCCGCCGACCGGCCCGTGGTGGTCGACTTCTGGGCCGAGTGGTGCCCGCCGTGCCGGCTGGTGTCGAAGCACCTGGCCGAGCTGGCCAAGGAGTTCGGCGACGCGCTGCGCTTCGTCACCCTCAACACCGACGAGAACCCGGCCACCACCCGCGCCCACCGGATCATGTCCGCGCCGACCATGCTGGTGTTCCGGGACGGCGAGGTGGTCGGCTCGATCGTCGGCTCCCGCCCCAAGGACCACCTGCGGCGCAGCTTCGCCCGCCACCTGGACGGTTGAGCCGCCGCCGGGCGGGAACGCGCGGGGTGACCACGGACCCCGACGGATCGCGAGGATCGTCATGGCGAAACAGGACAGGTCCCGGGAACAGGAACTCACCGACCAGGAGCGCCGCAAGCGGGAGCTTGAGGGCTCGCCGGACTGGGCCGACCGCGCCTCGACGGCGCGGACATCCGACGATCCGCGGGCCACGGCGCCGCGCGACGCCGGCGGGCGCCCGTCAAACGGCCGCCAGTTCTGAGGGTACGCGTACCGAGCGGTCCCGCCTCTTCGGAGGCGGGACCGCTACATGCGTTCCGGCAGGTGCATCAGCGGCGCGCGGCCCTGCGGCTGCTCCGGCTGCGGCTCGGTCGGGTGCTCGGGCGGGATCGGCACGGTGACCGGCTGCGCCGAGGTGACCCGCAGCGGCTCGCCGTGGTGCCGCAGCTCCACCACCGTGTCCGGGCCGCCGTTGCGCAGCGAGTACGTGGTCTGGTGCGGCCGCACGTCGACGCGCAGTCGCATCCCGCGCCACTGGAGCGAGAACTCCAGTCGGCTGAGGCGGCTGGAGAGCCGGGGCGCGAAGGAGAGCGTCCCGTCGTGGTCCCGCAGGCCGCCGAATCCGGCGACGAGCGCGATCCAGGCGCCGGCCAGGGACGCCATGTGCACGCCGTCGCGGGTGTTCTCGTTCAGGTCGTGCAGGTCCATCAGCGCGGCCTCGCGCAGGTAGCGGTGGGCCAGTTCGAGGAAGCCGACCTCGGCCGCGAGCACCGCCTGGGTGCAGGCGCTCAACGACGAGTCGCGTACGGTGCGCCGCTCGTAGTAGACGAAGTTGCGCAGTTTCTCGGCGGCGCTGAAGGCGTCGCCCCGCCAGTGCATGGCGAGCACCAGGTCGGCCTGCTTGACGACCTGCTTGCGGTAGAGGTCGAAGTACGGGTAGTGCAGCAGCAGCGGGTACTTCTCCGGTGGCGTGTGCTCGAAGTCCCACTCCTGGAACCGGGTGAACCCCTCGACCTGCTCGTGCACCTCGGTCTCGGCGTCGTACGGGACGTGCATGTCGTTCGCGGCGTCCCGCCACGCGGCGGCTTCCTCTTCGGTGACGCCGAGGTCGAGGGCCTGGTCCCGGTAGCGCATCGCGCAGTCCGCGGCGGTACGCAGGTTCCGCTGCGCCATCAGGTTGGTGTAGACGTTGTCGTTCTTCACGGCTGTGTACTCGTCGGGGCCGGTCACGCCGTCGATGTGGAACTGCCCGGCCCGGTCGTGGTGGCCGAGGGATCGCCACAGCCGGGCGGTCTCGACAAGCAGTTCCAGTCCGATCTCGCGTTCCAGTGTCTCGTCGCCGGTGA
Organism: Micromonospora chalcea; assembly: GCF_002926165.1. Taxonomy (GTDB): domain Bacteria; phylum Actinomycetota; class Actinomycetes; order Mycobacteriales; family Micromonosporaceae; genus Micromonospora; species Micromonospora chalcea. Next base: position 2,404 of record NZ_MAGP01000184.1, read on the forward strand.
CCAGCACGTAGCGGCGCAGCGCGTCGGCGACGTCGGCGGCGATGTGGAACGCGGCGGTTCCGGCCGGCCAGTACGCCGACGACTCGGGTCCTTCGATGGTGCGCCACGGGAAGGCGGCGCCTTCGAGGTTCAGCGTGCGGGCCCGCTCCTGGGCCTGGGCGAGCGTGGCGTGCCGCCACTGCAGCGCGTCGCGGACCGCGCCGGGCTGGGTGTACGTGAGCACCGGCAGCACGAACATCTCGGTGTCCCAGAATGCGTGGCCGTCGTACCCGGGGCCGGTGAGGCCCTTGGCGGAGATCGGCCGCCGTTCCCCGCGGGCGCCGGCCTGGAGCACGTGGAAGAGGCCGAAGCGGACGGCCTGCTGGACCTCCGGGTCGCCTTCGACGCGCACGTCGGCGGCGTCCCAGAACGCGTCGAGGTATTCCCGCTGCGCCCCGGCGAGCCCGTCCCAGCCGTCGAGCCGGGCCGCGGCGAGCGCCGCGCCGACCTGGTCGCGCAGCGCCGGCAGCGACCGGCGGCTGGACCAGCCGTACGTGAGGTACTTGATCACGTGCAGCTTCTCGCCGGGCTTGAGCACGCAGCCGATGGTGGTGCGGACCCAGTCCTCGTACCCTTCGCTCTCGATCGTGGTGCGTTCGGGGCCGTGCACGTCGTGGCCCATGGCGGCGGCGACCCGCAGGCCGCTGACCTTGGTCCGGTGGATGAGCAGGCCGCCGTCGTCGGTGGTGAGTTCCTCCTCGGCCTGCAGCGGTGACTCCAGTACGGCGGCCACCCGGGGGTCGCGGCTCTGCGGCGGCAGCGTCTCGTTGGCGACCAGCTCGGACTGGAGGATCAGCCGCAGCGGCCCGTCGACCGGCTCCACCTCGTAGTGGATGGCGGCGACCGAGCGCTGGGTGAACGACACCAGCCGGGTGGTGCGGACCTTGACCTCGCGCCCGGCCGGGGAACGCCAGTGCAGGTCGCGTTGGAGCGTCCCGGCGCGCATGTCGAGGACCCGCTCGTGGGCGAGCACCTCGCCGTAGCGGACGTCGAGCGGTTCGTCGTCCACGAGCAGCCGGATCAGTTTGCCGTTGGTGACGTTGACGATGGTCTGCCCGGACTCGGGGAAGCCGAAGCCGGCTTCCGCGTACGGCAGCGGGCGCAGCTCGTAGAAGGAGTTCAGGTAGGTGCCGGGCAGGCCGTGCGGCTCACCCTCGTCGAGGTTGCCGCGCAGCCCGATGTGCCCGTTGGAGAGCGCGAACACCGACTCGGACTGGGCCAGCACGTCCATGTCGAGGCGTACCTCCCGGACATGCCAGGGCTCGACCGGATACGCCCGTTCCCGGATCACGCGGCCGGCTCCGCCGCGAGCAGTTCGGCGAGGTCGGTGACCACCACGTCGGCGCCGTGCGCCAGCAGCTCGTCGGCCTGGCCGACCCGGTCGACGCCGATCACGTACCCGAATCCGCCGGCCCGTCCGGCGGCCACGCCGGCGAGGGCGTCCTCGAAGACGGCGGCCTGCGCCGGTTCGACGCCGAGCAGCCGTGCGCCTTCCAGGAACGTGTCCGGGGCCGGTTTGCCGCGCAGCCCGTTCGCGCGGGCGACCACGCCGTCGACCCGCGCCTCCAGCCAGTGGTCCAGCCCGGCGGCGTGCACCACGGCGGCGCAGTTGGCGCTGGCCGAGACGACCGCCCGCCGCAGCCCGGCCGCGGTGGCGGCCTCCAGGTAGCGAACCGAACCTTCGTACGCCTCGACGCCGTGCTGCTCGATCCGCTGGAGCAGGACGACGTTCTTGCGGTTGCCGAGGCCGTTGACCGTGTCCGCCTCGGGTGGGTCGTCGGGTGAGCCCTCGGGCAGGGTGATGCCACGCGAGGCCAGGAATGTGCGCACCCCGTCGGCGCGCGGTCTGCCGTCCACGTAACGGTTGTAGTCCGGTCCGGGGTCGAACGGTTGGAACGGCTCGCCGGTTTCGACGGACCGTCGCCGCAGGTAGGCGTCGAACGTCTCCGCCCAGGCGGCGTTGTGCACCTTGGCGGTCTGCGTCAGCACACCGTCCAGATCGAAGAGACACGCGCTCACGTGCGCGGGGAGGCCCAGCATCGCTTGAATCTATCCGGCGCTCGCCCCGGGCAAACCCGTTCAGGGCTCAGCGGTTCGGGCGCAGCGTCCAGATCACGGTGAGCGAGGAGGTGAGCGTGCCGTCCTCGGTGCGCACCTCCACCTCGACCGGGAACTCGGGCCGTCGCCCGGCGTCCAGCTCGGCCAGCACCTCGGCGGGGACACCGCCGAGCCGCGCCGTCGCCAGCACCGGCCCCACCGCCACCTTGAGGTAGCGGATGGTCGCGGTCACGGCCAGGGGTACGGCCCGGTCGAGCACCTGCCCGAACGCGGCCAGGACGACCGCGCCCGAGGCGCTCTCCCCCAGCGTGAACATGGCCCCGGCATGCGGGCCGCCAACGTGGTTGTGGTGCGCCGGGTCGTCGGGGAGCCGGACCACGGCCCGGACCCCGCCCTCGGCCTCGGGCGCCACCTCGACGAACTCGATCCCGAGCGTGCGGGCGAACGGCACGGCGTCGAGGAGACCGGCCGCGACCTGGCGAGAGTCGATGCTCATGCCCGAACGCTACTCGCCGGTAACCAACCCGGCAAGACGATGAGCCCGGCGGCCCGATGTCTCCAGCAAAGTGACATCCGAGCCGAAATCTCCATGGCTTGTCTCTTGATAAGAGACATTGGGACACGAGACGATCACTTCATCCCGCCACACTCGTGCCACCCTCCCAAATATCAAGATTTACGCTCCGGATACTGAGCCTCGAGTAGATCTTGGTACGAAAGTGCCCCCAGAGGGGCCTTTTCCTACCAAGATCTACGGTGCGGAGACTGGCACGTCTGCGGCGCCATCAGCGCTCGGCTATCTCGTTGCGCCCTTCGCGGTCTGCGTCATGTCGTAGCCCATCGCGGGGATGATCTCGCCCAGTTCCCGCTCGATCTTTGCGCGGGTGCCGGCGTCGAACTGCTCGTCGCGGTGCGCGAGCTTGCCCGCCTGGAACGTCGACGCGGTGACGGCGTCCTCGACGCCGAGCCGTGCGAACAGGGCGCGCCGCTGCCCGGCCCAGTCGGCCGCGAGGTCTTCCGCCTTCACCTCGACGTACCGCCGGGTCGTCAGGTCGGCCGCGTTCCTCCAGGCCAGCCATCGCTGATAGACCGGCACGAGGTAGGCCAGCGCCCCGTCGACTGTTGACGGCGCCCACGGCTGGGCCAGGTGGGAGGCGAGCACCGAGACCGGGTGCCGTGTGATGTGCACGATCGTCGCCTCGGGGACCAGCTCCCAGAGGAAGTCCATGGCGAAGAGATTGAACGGCGTCTTCTCGCACCACGTCGGCTTGCCCGCGTCGGCCGCCGCCCCGCCGAACAGCGTCTCGACCAGACCGCGCAGGACGGCGATCAGCTCGGCCCGGTCGCGGAAGTACCTCGGCACGACCCGTCGTCGGCCCGTCGGCCCGAACGGCCCGGCGGGCCGGTCGCCGTCGCCGAAGCCCGCCGCGGGCGCGGGCTCCTCGAAGGCGTCCGCGATCAACAGCGGCCAGAGCTGGTGTACGGCGTCCCGGTAGCGCCGTTCGCCGACCAGCTCGGGCACGGTCTTGCCACGATCGTCACGCCGTCCGGGCACCCGTACGGTCAGGAAGTCGCTGAGCCGCTGCAGGGCGTCCTCGCCGACGATGGGGTCGTACCGTTCGGTGAGCGCGTCGGCCAGGTCCCGCAGGCCGCCGGGTTCGACGATGAACTTGGTTTCCATCGGGATCCGGTGGATCAGCGGGTGCTGGCCGATGACGTCGGCGATCCGCGAGGTGCCCGAACGACCTGTGCCCGCGACGAAGACCGGTGAGGGGGACGGCATGGGCGGCAGTGAAACTCCCGGCCCGGCGCAGGGGCAATCCATTTATCCCCGCCGCGAGCTGATCGGCCTCCTGGCCGACGCGGTCGGGTCCGTCACCGTGCCGCACCCGACCCGGGTCGCGGTCGACGGGCCGCCCGCTGCCGGCAAGACCACGCTCGCCGACGAGCTGGCCGCCGTCCTGCGCGCCCGGGGCCGGTACGTCATCCGCGCGACGGTGGACGACTTCCTCTTCCCCCGCGCCCAGCGTTACCGGCGCGGCGAGTTCTCGGCCGAGGGCTGCTACGTCGACACCCACGATCACGGGTCGCTGAACCGGGTGCTGCTCGATCCGCTCGGCCCGGCCGGAGATCGACGCTTCCGGCACACGGTCTACGACCACGCGACGGATACGGTGCTGTCCCCGCCGCCCACGACCGCTCCGGCGGACGCCGTGCTGGTGTTCGACGGTGTCTTCCTGCTGCGCCCGGAACTGGTCGACCGGTGGGAGCTGCGCGTCTTCGTGTCGACCGCGCTCGACAAGACGGTGGACCGTGCCGTGATCCGCGAGAGCCGCGTGGCAACGAGAGCCGACGTCGAACGGCGCTGGCGGGAGCGTTACCTTCCCGCCCAGCGGCTCTACTTCGCCACTGCCCGCCCGGCCGAGCACGCCGACGTCGTCGTGCACAACGACGACCCCGGGCGGCCGATGTGGGAGATCCGGGCGGGCGGGGATGGCAGGCTGGCAGCCATGGACAGGGATCGGGTGGCCGCCTGGATCGCGGCGTACGAGCAGGCGTGGCGCACACCGGGGACGACGGCGCTCGGCACGTTGTTCACGGCCGACGCGAGGTACCAGCAGGGGCCGTACCGGGATCCGGTGGTCGGCCTGCCCGCCATCGTCCGCATGTGGGACAGCGAGCGCGACGGACCCGACGAGGTCTTCCAGATGACCTCGGAGGTCGTCGCGGTCGACGGCGACACCGCTGTGGCACGGGTGCAGGTCCGGTACGGCGACCCGGTCCACCAGGAGTGGCGCGACCTCTGGATCATGCGGTTCGCCGAGGACGGCCGCTGCCTGTCGTTCGAGGAGTGGCCGTTCGCGCCGGAACGGCGGACCACCGCCGCCGGGTGACGACGGCGGTCGCTGCCTAACCCCGCTTCGTGTACGCGACGAACGCCGCCCAGCTCCACGGCGTGAACGTCAGCGCCGGCCCCTGCCGGTCCTTGCTGTCCCGCACTCCCACCACGCCGGGCAGATTGTCCGCCACCTCCACGCAGTTGCCGGAATTGCCGCTGCTGCGGGTGCTCTTGCGCCAGATCGCGCCGGTCAACTCCATCGCTTCGCCGCCTCCGAGATCGCCGCCAGAGTCGCCCCGTGCGGCATCGCCTCCGCACGGCACGACGTCCAGCTCTGCCACTCATTGATGAGCCGAGCACGAACGCTGATCGTCGGACCAGCGTTCGCGACCCGGCTGCCGGTTGACCGCTACGGGTCAGGCGCGCTTGGCGTACGCGACGAACGCCGCCCAGCTCGACGGCCTGAACGTCAGCGCCGGCCCCTGCCGGTCCTTGCTGTCCCGCACCCCCACCACGCCGGGCAGGTTGTCCGCCACCTCGACACAGTTCCCGCCGTTACCGCTGCTGCGGGTGCTCTTGCGCCAGATCGCGCCGGTCAACTCCATCGCTTCGCCGCCTCCGAAATCGCCGCCAGGGTCGCCCCGTGCGGCATCGCCTCCGCGCGGATGGACTCCCACGTCTGCCGCAGTGAGTTCACGTCCACCGTGCGCTCCACGATTGTGCCGTGCAACGGGTTATCCAGATAGCCCAGATCGTCGCCGTCGGCCGGGGTCGCGAGCACGAAGGCACCGTTGAGCCCCGGATAGGCACCGACCGTCTCCGGCACCAGATGCAGGTGCACCCTCGGCCGCCGCGCCATCTCGATCAGGTGCTCCAACTGCTCCCGCATCACCTTCGGCCCGCCGACCGGGCGAGCCAGCACCGCGTGGTCGAGCACCACCACGAACTGCGGCGGCGTCGGGCCGTCCAGCACCGACTGCCGGGCCAGCCGGGCGGCCACCTGCTGTTCGACAGCCTCGCCGACGAACTGCGCGGCCCCTTCGTAGAGCGCGCGGGCGTACCCCTCGGTCTGCAACAGACCAGGCACCACCAGCGGCTCGAAGCTACGCAGTGAGGCAGCTTCCTGCTCGATGCTCACCCACTCGCGGAGCCACGGCATCAGCGCCTCCTGCATCAGCGCGTCACGGATCCGCACCAGCAGGCCGCCGCCGTTCAGCACCTCGTCGCAGCGCTCGGTGAACTCGGCGCGCGGCGCGCGGCGGCACTGCTCGACGGCCGCCACCAGCGACGCCGAATAGCTCACCCGCTCGCCCAGCGCCTCCTGGGTAAGCCCCGCATCGGTACGTAACCGACGTAGCTCACCGGCGAACAGTTCCCACAACGGCACACGGATCATCTGCACACCTCTGCACACGGCTGCACACGGAAATCGGCCGGTCGGACGGCCGGGAAGGTGGGGGTGGAACGCCTTCCGACCCTAGCGGCGCGGTGACGAGACTGTCACGCAGTGGAATCGAATTCGTCCGATTCCCGCTACCGAGAGGAGTTGCGCCGTGCGACTGCGCTGGTTCCGCTGCCGGGGTGCGTCGGCACCGACACTGCCCCAGCGGGTACGGGGCGACAATCTGCCGGACTGGATGCGGCAACCCACCCGTCCACTCCCGACGATGGGTCCCGGCCGGGTCGGCAACCTCACCCCGGCCCAGCAGTGGCGGGCGAACGGCGGTCGCTGGCCGGTCCCGGAGCAGCGCGGCGGCGACGCCGGCAACCGGCGCGACGGCCACGAGGAGCCTCGGTGATCAGCCACCAGCTCGGGCAGCCGCCGGACGGACCCAAGCCGGATCGACCCCGGCCGTACCCGTTGCACGCCACCCCGCACACGCCGCTGCGTCCGATGTGGTGCTGCAGGTCCTGCGGCCAGCCGTGGCCGTGCCCGACGGCCCGTCTGCTGCTGCGCAGCGAGTACGAGGACAACCGGATCGGGCTGTCCATCTACCTGTGCGGGCTGCTGTACGAGGCGACGCGCGACCTCTACCGGCTCAACCCGAACGACGCGCCCGCCCCGGCCGACATGTTCGCCCGCTTCGTCGGCTGGGGCCCGTACCGCCGTCACCCGCCCGTCCCTCCGGGCGGCGGCTGTTAATAAGGGGCCCTTCCTCTACCGGAGGCGTTAACAGGGTGCCCTTCCTTTCACCGCCAGCCGACGTCGATACGGTCGCCTCGCTCGTCGAAGAAGTGCAGCGCGTCCATCCGCACCTGCACGGCGAGCGGGTGCCCGGGCGACACCTGCGGGTACGGCGCCAGCCGTACCGCCAGTTCCGCCGGACGACGGTGGTGGCGGCCCGGGTCGGGCAGCACGCTCGTCCGGTTGCCGCCGCCGCCCGTTTCCGGGGCGGGCGCGGAAGACTCCGTGGCGCGCCCGGTGAGCCGCTGCATCACCTGGTTGAACCGGCGCAGGCCGCGCTGGCCCGGTGCGGCCTGCTCGACAGCGGTGCCCATCTCGTCCACGACGATCGCGGTGGCGCCGATGTCGAGGAACGCGAGCGACTCGTGGCCGTGGTGCTCCAGATAGCGGATGCGCCCGTGCAGTACGTCACCGGCGGTGTCCGGGGCGACCGGGGTGAGCGCCTCCGCGCGCATGCCGACCACGATCCGCTCGCCGTGGTAGTGCGCCACCGCCCGGCTGCGGATGTCGTCCCAGGGCAGGTAGAGCGACTGCTCACCGAGGTTCAGCGCGACGTACCGGTCGAGGTGCACGTAGACCGACGCCTCCAGCAGGTTCATCCGGGGGCTGCCCAGGAACGCGGCGACGTAGAGCGTGGCCGGGCGCCCGTACACCTGGGTGGGGGTGCCCACGTCCTGGAGCACGCCCTTGCGCATGATCGCCACCCGGTCGGCCATGGTCAGCGCCTCGGCCTGGTCGTGGGTGACGTAGATGGTGGTGACGCCGAGTTCGCGGGTGAGGCCGGAGATCTCCGCCCGCAGTTCGGCGCGCAGCCCGCTGTCCAGGTTCGACAGCGGCTCGTCCATGAGGAACAGGCCGGGCCGGCGCACTATCGCCCGCCCCATGGCGACCCGCTGCCGCTGGCCGCCGGAGAGCTGGCTGGGCTTGCGCGCGAGTACGTCGCCGATGCCGAGCGCGCTCGCCACGTCCTGGATCCGCTCGCCGCGCGGGCCGGGCTCGATGCCGGAGAGCCGCAGCGGGAAGCCGATGTTGTCGCCGACCGTCATGTGCGGATAGAGCGCGAAGTCCTGGAAGACCATGGCGATCTTCCGGTCGCGTGGCGGCAGGTCGTTGGCCAGCTCACCGCCGAGCAGGATCGCGCCGGAGGACGGGTCCTCCAGCCCGGCGACCATGCGCAGCACCGTCGACTTCCCGCAGCCCGACGGGCCGAGCAGCACCATGAACTCGCCGTCGTTGACGTCCAGATTGATGGTGTCGACCGCGACTGTTCCATCCGGGAACACCTTGGTGACATCCTTGAGCGCGACGGTCGCCACCGCCACCTCCCCAGTTTTCTCTCCCCAAACCCGGGAATGACTGTGACCAGGATCATCTGATTCGCACATCGGGTAAACGTGCCATGTTCGGCTCGTGACAGTCCTATTAAGCGGTGTTCGCCGGGCTCCGCAGTTAAGTGACCTGCCGGTAACCACTTTTACGGCGTTTCGCCGAGGAACACGCGGCGTACCACGCGCTCGGCGGCGTGCCCGTCGTCCAGCGCGCAGAACCGCGCCCGGAACGCCGCCCGGGCCCGCTCGGCCGCCTCGTCGTCGACCGCGCCGGACCGGAACACGTCGAGCAGCCCGGGGAAGTCCAGCGCGACCGCGCCCGGCGGCTCGGCCAGCAGGTCGAAGTAGACGCCCCGGGCCACCCGGTAGGCGTCCCAGTCCGGCGCGTAGACCACTATCGGCCGGTCCAGCACCGCGTAGTCGAACATCGCCGAGGAATAGTCGGTGATCAGTACGTCCGCCGCCAGGTAGAGGTCCTCCACCCGGTCGTACGCGCTCACGTCCAGCACGCCGTCCGCCGCCGGTCCCCGGGGATGCCGCTCCCGGTCGTGGAAGTAGTGGCTGCGCATCAGCAGCCGGCCCCGGGGCCCGAGCACGTCGAGCATCCGGTCCGGGTCGAACGGTGGCCGCCACCCGGGCAGGTGCTCGCGGTGCGTCGGCGCGTAGAGCACCACGTACTCGTCGGGTGCGATGCCCAGCGCGGCGCGGACCTGGCCGCGGTCCTCGGCGGTGGCCAGCGCCAGCCGGTCGTTGCGCGGGTAGCCGACCTCGAGCGTGGTGTAGTCCGCCGGGTACGCCCGCTCCCACATCTGCGTGGAGAAGCTGTTCGAGGTGATGCTGTAGTCCCAGCGGTCGACCCGGCGCAGCAGCCCGGCGAAGTCCATCCCCATCGCGCCCACCGGGTAGCGCTGCTGGTCCAGCCCCATCACCTTGACCGGCGTGCCGTGGTGGGTCTGCACGTGCACGGAGCCCGGCCGCTTGCGGACGAAGTCCGGGAAGTTGACGTTGTTGACCAGCCAGCGGGCGCGCGCCAGCACGCGGTGGTACTCGCGGGTGCCGGCCACCACGTACTCGACACCGGGCGGCAGCGCGGCCACCCGGTCGCGGCGGACGATCCACACGCCGCGCACCTGCGGCGCGAGCCGGCGGGCCGCCTCGTAGATCGCCGCCGGGTTGCACGAGTAGCCCCGGTACCAGTAGGCCGCGTACACGGCGAGCGTCGGGTCGACCGGCCGGTGCAGCTCGGCCCGGTAGTACTCGCCCAGCGCCAGGTCACGGGCCCGCCGGGCGGTACGCCGCACCACCGGGGTGACCCGTCGCCGGGCCCGCCGCGCGGTCCGCCGGGCCGTCTCCGTCGCCTGGTGCGCCTCGCGCAACGCGCTGAACGTCCGCCAGCGCCCGGCCGCCACCAGCCGGTGCTTGAGCCCTTCCGGGCCGGGCGGGACCGGATAGCCCTCGGGCGGCAGGAACCGCACGTAGTCGGCGTGCATCTGGGCGAAGAACGGCGCCCGCAGCTCGGGCGCGATCCGCTCGCCGTTGCCGAGCACCGTCAGGTAGTGCCAGATCATCCGCTCGAAGACCGCCGGCCGCAGCCCCGTCACCCGCCAGCGGTCCATCAGCCCGAACACCCGGTGCCACTGCGCGAAGACCTCGAAGTGCCGGTCCCCCCGGGTCTTCGTGATCGCGCCGGTGCGGCGCTGCCGGTAGTTCAGGCAGATCCGGTCGAGTACGCCGATCCGCCCGGCGGCCATCAGCGCCGGATAGCTGAACGAGACGTCCTCGTACCAGCCCGGTTCGAAGCGCAGCCCGTGCTCGATCAGGAACTCCCGCCGTACCACCCGGTTCCACGCGGTGTGCAGCAGCTTCAGCGTCTCCGGCCGGTCCCGCAGCGTGAACGTCGTCGCGCCGGGCGGCACCGGGAACACCTCGCGCATTGCGCTGCGGGTGCCGATGTTGTTCCAGTGCGCCCGGACGTGGTCCACGATCAGCACGTCCGGCGCGGTGTCGCGGAGCCGGTCCGCGACGTGCGGCAGGCAGCCGGGCACCAGCCAGTCGTCCCCGTCGACGAACCACACGTACTCGCCGACGGCCCGGTCCAGCCCGATGTTGCGGGCCGGACCGAGCCCCACGTTCTCGGCGAGGCGCACCGGGCGGACCCGGGGGTCGCGCAGCGCGTACTCGGCCAGGATCTCGCCGCTGTCGTCGGGGGAGGCGTCGTCGACGCCGATCACCTCGAGGTCGGCGAACGGCTGGTCGAGGATCGAGTCGAGGCATTCCCGCAGGTAGCCCTGCACCTTGAAGGCCGGCACGACGAAGCTGATCAAGGTCACCCCGGCCCGCCCTCCGTCAGCCCGGCGAGCGCACACCCCCACGGGCGCGGGCCGGCAGGACCACCCAGGCGAGGACCACGCTCGCGACAAAAACCACGAGAAGGTACGCACCGAGTGTAGCCAGAGCGATACTCGCATATCCGGCGATCAGCCCGATTGCCAGCAGCAGGGAACGCCCCGGCCAGCCCAGCGTGGCGGCGTGCAGCGGCGGAGCCGACTGCCGCTTCTCCAGCCGGGCGGTCAGGTCGTAGTGGTGCAGCGTCAGCACCAGCACGTACCCGAAGATCAGCCAGGCCGGTGCCCGGCCCGCCACCCCGACCGCGATGGCGAACAGATACTCGGCGGCCCGCAACGCAGCCGGCACCAGCCAGTCCAGCGACCCCTCGTGCGGCGCCCGCGAAGCCTGCGCGGCGCCCAGCAGCAGCACCAGCGCGAGCACCGGCACCCAGACCGGCAGGTCGCCGCCGCCGTGCACCGCGAGCAGCGCCCACACCAGCGTCCCCGCCGCGCCGAGCGCGCCCAGCACCGCCAGCAGCAGCGGCCGCCGCGTGGTCGGCAGCGTCCGCGCCAGCACGCCGTCGTCACGGTGCAGACCCGCGTCCACAGTGGCCATCACCGGCACCCGCATCCACCGCGCCCGCAAGGTCCGCAACCCCCCGGTGTACGCGAACGCCAGCGTCCCCCAGACCAGCACCGCGACCAGCGCCACCAGCGGCCCGAACAGCGCGGCGGCGATCGCGATCAGCGCCCACCGCTCCCCGATCGGGAACACCACAGTGCGCTTCAGCCAGTACGACACCGACCCGGTGTCCGCCTGCACCCGCGTCGACGCGGCGTTCAGCTTCCCGCCGATGCCGCCCGCGTCGGCGCTCACCACCTTGGGCCGCCGGGCCGCCTCGTCGTGCAACGCCCCGTACCAGGTGTCGGTCATGTGCCGCACGGTCTGCAACGTCATCGCGGCCAGCGCCAGCGCCCAGCCGTACCGGAACCCGGCGTGCGTGGCCCCGAAGCCGAGACCGGCGTAGACCACGTACTCCTTGAAGCGGTCGGCCATCGTGTCCAGCCAGCCGCCCCAGGCGCTGAAGTGCCGGGTGTAGCGGGCCAGTTGCCCGTCCACGCAGTCGAGCACGAACCCCAGGTAGAGCAGGACCGCCCCGGTCACCAGCGCGGGCCGTCCACCGACGCCGAACAGCACCGCCGCGGCCACCGCGAACGCCACCGAGACCATGGTGACCCCGGTCGGGCCGATCCCGATGCGCGCCGCCGCCTTCGTGACGTACGGCGACCAGGTGCTGACGAAGAACGTGGTGAAGAAGTCGTCCCGCTCCTTCACCGACAGCTTCAACTCGGCCCGGTCCTCGTCGACTGCGGACACCGCCGCCTCGGCCGCCGCCCGCTGCGCCTCGTCGCCGACCCGGTGCGCCACGAGCAGACGTACCCGCTGGGCGAAGATCAGCGTGCCGCGGGCGGCGAGGTCGGCCACGAGCCGGTCCACCGCGCCCAGCGGCCCGCCCCCGGCGGCGTCGACGCCGGTCTTGGGCGCCGCGTCGGCGGTGCCGGCGCCCGACGCGGACGCCATGTCAACGGCGCCGGGCGCGAGCAGCGGCTCGGCCAGGCGCGCGTCCGGCGCGGAGGCCCGGGCGGGGGCGCTGCCCGCGGCGCGGCGGGCGGCGTCGGCGAGCGCCGGCAGGTCGGCCGCGCCCACCCGCAGCGCGCCGCCGAACACGCCGCTCGCGTCGGCGGCGTCGACCTCGACCACCTGGCCGCGCTCCTCGCGCACGGTGGCCTGCCCGGGAGCGGGCGGATCGGTGAGCACCAGCGCCACCGTCGGCCCCACCGGGCTGGTCGCGAGATGCTTGAGTACGGCGGTGTGCGCCACCAGGTCCGCACCGCTCACCAGCACCGGGCCGGTCGCGGCGGCCACCAGGTCGGCCAGCTCGGTCAGGTCGGCGGCGATACGCACGTCGTCCGCCCCGGCCCGACGCCACTGCGCGGCCAGCCGCTCGGTGAGCTGGCCCGCCGCCGGGTCGGCGGCGAGCACGATCGCGAGCGTCACCGCTTCGCCGCGTCGGCGTAGGCCGCCAGCGCCTCGTCGATCGTCCCGTCGACGATCAGCCGTCCGGCGTCGAGGTAGAGCCCCCGACGGCAGAACCGTGTGAGGTCCTTGTCGTTGTGTGACACCAGCACCAGCGTGCGCCCTTCCGCGAGAAGTCGCTCGATGGTCGCATAGCACTTCGCGCGGAACTCCGCGTCCCCGACCGCTGTCACCTCGTCCACAAGCAGCACCGGGTGCGGCAGGTGCGCGATCACCGCGAAGCCCAGCCGCACCTTCATCCCCGACGAGTAGTGCCGCACCGACGTGTCGATGGCGCGTTCCACCTGCTCACCGGCGAACGAGACGATCTCGTCGAAGTGTTCCCGCAGGTACGCCGACGACAGCCCGTGCAGCCCGCCCACCAGGTACAGGTTCTCCCGGCCGGTCAGGTCGCCGGAGAACCCGGCGGACAGTTCGAGCAGCGGCGCCACCCGGCCGTGCACCCGGATCGAACCCTCGTCCGGGATGAGCACGCCGGCGATCAGCCGCAGCAGCGTGCTCTTACCGGTGCCGTTGCGCCCCACCACGCCCACCGTCTCGCCCGGTTCGATCCGGAACGACAGGTCACGCAGCGGCCAGAACCGGCCCGCGTCCGGGTCGCGGGCGCCCCGGTGCACGATCAGCTCCCGCAGCCGCAGCTGACGGCGCCGGTTGCGGACGAACCGGATGCCGAGCCCGTCCGCCTCGATGATCGGGGCCATTCAGAGTTCCTTCAGCACTGCCGGTTCGAGGCGGTGGAACGCCCACCAGCCGAGTGCCAGCACCAGCACGCTGCCGGACACCGTGATGATGAGCAGCCGGGCGTCGGGGAACTCGTCCGGGTACCAGACCGCGTGGTGCAGTTGGAAGATTCCAACCAGCGGGTTCAGCTCGTACCCGATCTTGAGCCAGCCCGGCATGCCCGACTCCCGGACCAGGTCGAGCGGATAGATGATCGGCGTCGCGTAGAACAGCAGCCGGATGACCAGCCGCATGGTGCGCTCGATGTCGCGCATCAGCACGTTGCCCGCCGACAGCAGCAGCGCCAGGCCCACCAGCAGCACGAACTGCACCGCCACCGCCAGCGGCAGGGCGAGCAGGCTCCAGCCGGGGCGGATCTTCCCCTGGCTCGCGTAGATCGCCGCGACGGCGACCAGGATCGGCAGCCCGGCCAGGTACTCGGCGAAGCGGCCGGTGACCCGCCCGATCGGGAAGATCGGCCGGGGCAGGTTCATCGTGGTGATCAGCCGGGACTGCCCGGTGAGCGCGTTCGCGGCCTCGGTCAGCGCCGAACTCGCCCACATCCAGGCGAAGATCCCGGTGATCAGGAACAGCGGGTACGACCCGGCCGCCTCGCCCAGGTGCCGCCGGGTCGCGCCGGAGTAGAGCACGCCGAAGACGAACCAGTAGATCAGGCCCATGCCGAGCGGCTCGATCAGCGACCAGAAGTAGCCCAGCAGAGACTGCTGGTACTTCACCGCGAGATCCCGCCGGACCAGGATACGCAGCGAGGTGCGGGCGGACCAGAGCGCCGCGACGCCTGACGTCACCGCACCATCGTCGCCCCGTCCGTCGCGGTCCCGGCCCGGGCACGCGCCGGGTCACCCCAACGGGGTCAGCACTCGATGACGTTGACGGCGAGCCCGCCCCGCGCGGTCTCCTTGTACTTGACCTTCATGTCCGCGCCGGTCTCCCGCATGGTCTTGATGACCTTGTCCAACGACACGTGGTGCACCCCGTCCCCGCGCAACGCCAGCCGGGCCGCGGTGATCGCCTTGATGCTCGCCACCGCGTTGCGCTCGATGCACGGAATCTGCACCAGGCCACCCACCGGATCGCAGGTCAGCCCCAGGTTGTGCTCCATGCCGATCT
>NZ_MAGP01000185.1 GCF_002926165.1 Micromonospora chalcea
GGGGCGAGGGTCAGATGGTGCAGTTGATCAGGACCGGCTCGGGGTGGAGGGTTACGCCGAAGCGGGACTGGACGCCGTCTCGGATCTCGCGGGCCAGCGCCACCAGCGCGGCCGTGCTGGCGCTGCCGGAGTGGTTGGTGAGCGCGAGCGTGTGCTTGCTGGAGATGGCGACGCCCTCCGGGCCCGCGTACCCCTTGCCGAAGCCCGCCTTGTCGATCAGCCACGCGGCGCTGACCTTCACCGTGCCGTCGGCGCCCGGCCAGTGCGGCGGCTCACCCACCTCGGCGGCGCGTTCCCGTACCTGCTCGAACACCTCGCCCGGCAGCACCGGGTTGGTGAAGAACGAGCCGACCGACCAGGTGTCCGGGTCGGCCGCGTCCAGCACCATGCCCTTGCCGGCGCGCAGCTTCCGCACGGTGGCCCGGGCTTCGGCAAGCGGCACCCGGTCGCCGACCTCGACACCGAGCGCCCGGGCCAGTTCGGCGTAGCGGACCGGGCCGGAGCGCGGGGACCGGGTGAGCCGGAAGTCGACCGAGAGCACCACCCAGCGGTCGCTGTACTTGAAGATGCTCCCCCGGTAGACGAACCCGCAGTCGGCCGCCGCGATCCGCGCCACCCGGCGTTCGGTCCGGTCGTACGCCTCGACGGCGACGATGGTCTCGGCGACCTCCTGGCCGTACGCGCCGACGTTCTGGATCGGTGTCGCGCCGGCCGAGCCGGGGATGCCGGAGAGGCACTCCAGCCCGGACCAGCCGCGCTCGACGGTGGCGGCGACGAAGTCGTCCCACGGCTCGCCGGCTTCGACACGTACCGTGACGGTGTCGCCCTCCTCGGCCACGGCCTGGAACCCGCGCGAGCGGACGAGCACGACGGTGCCGGGGAAGCCCTGATCGCCGATCACGACGTTGCTGCCGCCCGCCAGCACCAGCACGGCCTGCTCGCGGGCCTCCGCTTCCTGCACTTTTCGCACGATCTGGGCGGCGTCCTCGGCGATCTCCAGCCGCCCGGCGGGTCCGCCGAGCCGGAGCGTGGTGTAGCGCGCCAGGGTGGCCGGATCGGTCGGTTCACCGGCAGTAGCCGGTTCGGCGTAGACGTCTGACACGCCTTTCACCCTAGGCTGAGGGGTAGCCGGCGCACCCACTGGTGGCCCGGTCACCCCCGGGAGGATGGCGATGAGCAGACTGCACCACACGAAGGACTTCTGGATCGGCGCGCTGCGTACGGAGGGTCCCGCCTTCGCCGCGGCGGTTTCGGAGGCGCCGCCCGAGACACCCGTGCTGTCCTGTCCCGGCTGGACGGTCACCGATCTCGCCCATCACCTGACCCGCGTGTACGTCTGGGCGGGCACCGTGCTGACCGCCGGTGGCACCACCCGCCCGGAGCGGCACGACCCGGAGCCGCCGGCGGACCTGACGCCGGCCCAGTGGTACGTGCGGGAGTACGAGCGGATCACCGCGCTGCTGGAGGCGGCGGATCCGGAGGCGCCGGCCTGGAACTTCGCGCCGCAGCCGAAGAAGGCGGCCTTCTGGCCGCGTCGGATGGCGCACGAGACGGCCGTGCACCGCTGGGACGCCCAGCTCGCGATCGGTGCGGGTGATCCGATCGAGGCGAAGCTCGCGGCCGACGGGGTGAGCGAGGTGCTGGACACCTGGCTGCCGGCGGGCCGGCGGGTGCAGCCCGGGCAGTGGCGCGGCGTGGTGCAGCTGACCGCGACCGACGCGGCCCAGGAGTGGTACCTGCGGTTGCGGGGTGAGGGGGTCGCGCTGCTGGACACCGCGACGATCCTGGACCACGACGACCACCGGGCCCGGGCACAGGTGGCCGGCACGGCGAGCGATCTGCTGCTGGCGCTGATGGGCCGGATCAGCTTCGACGCGCTGGACGTGGCGGGCGACCCGGCCCTGCTGGGGGGCCTGCGGGTCGGCTGACGACGGGCACCGGACGGAGAGGGGCGGCGGGCGCCCCTCTCCGTTTCTTTTCGGACAGCTCTGAGAGCGCTCTCTTGACAAGGTCCGTGACCCTCCACCACGCTGTCGTGAGAGCGCTCTCTAAGTTCCGGAACCGCCTTCCACCACCCGTTTCGACGACCCGAGAGGTCAGGACAGCATGCTCACCTTCACGCGCCGCCGCCTGGCGGCGGTTGCAGTGGTCGCCGCCACCGCGCTGCTCGGCACCACCGCCTGCGGCGGCGGCGACGATGCCGCCGCCGACGGGCCGATAACGCTCACCGTCGACGTCTTCGGCCAGTTCGGTTACGCCGATCTCTACCAGGAGTACATGGCCAGCCACCCCGGCGTGAAGATCGTCGAGCGCGGCACCGGCGGCAACCTCGACGAGTACTCCCCGAAGCTCACCCAGTGGCTCGCCGCGGGCAAGGGCGCCGGCGACGTGGTCGCCATCGAGGAGGGCCTGCTCGTCGAGTACAAGGCCAACCCGCAGAACTTCGTCAACCTGCTCGACCACGGCGCGGCCGACCTGAAGGGCAACTTCCTCGACTGGAAGTGGAACCAGGGGCTCACCGCCGACGGCAAGCAGCTCATCGGCCTCGGCACTGACGTAGGCGGCATGGCGATGTGCTACCGCACCGACCTGTTCGCCAAGGCCGGCCTGCCCACCGACCGGGAGGCCGTGTCCAAGCTCTGGCCCACCTGGCAGGACTACATCAAGGTCGGCGAGCAGTTCACCGCGAAGAAGACGGGCGCGTCGTTCCTGGACGCCGCGACCAACACCTTCAACACGATCCTGCTCCAGACCGCCGGCAACAGCAGCGGCTACAGCTACTACGACACCAGCAACAACCTGGTCGTCGGCAGCAACCCGGCGGTGAAGCAGGCGTACGACACCACGATGGACATCATCGACTCGGGGCTGTCCGGCAAGTACGGCTCGTGGTCCGAGGAGTGGGTGTCGGCGTTCAAGCAGTCGAAGTTCGCCACCATCGCCTGCCCGGCCTGGATGACCGGCGTGATCGAGGGCAACGCGGGCGCGGCCGCCAAGGGCAAGTGGGACATCGCCCAGATCCCCGGCAACGGCGGCAACTGGGGCGGCTCGTTCCTCGCGGTGCCGAAGCAGAGCAAGCACCAGGCCGAGGCGATCGAGCTGGCCAAGTTCCTGACCAGCGCCAAGGGTCAGATCGGCGCGTTCAAGGCGAAGGGTCCCCTGCCCTCTTCGCCGCAGGCGCTGGAGGACCCGGCGATCATCGACTCGAAGAACGCCTACTTCTCCGAGGCGCCGGTCGGGAAGATCTTCGCCGAGGGCGCCAAGAGCCTGAAGCCGGTCTACATGGGACCGAAGAACCAGGCCGTACGCACCGAGGTCGAGAACGCCGTCCGCAGCGTCGAGCTGGGCAAGCGCTCCCCGGAACAGGGCTGGAGCGACGCGGTCGCCAACGCCGAGAAGGCCGCCGCCAAGTAACCCGAGCAGCGCGTGCGGGCGGCCACCCGCCCACGGGGGCCGCCCGCACGGCGGAAAGGAGTCCCGGGTCATGGCCGTCCAGCTCGACGCCCGCCCGCCGGTCGCACCGGCACCCCGCCCCACCCGTCCCGGCCTGGGCAACCGGCTCAGCCGACTCGACACGAAGTACTCGCCGTACCTGTTCATCGCCCCGTTCTTCCTGCTGTTCGGCGTCTTCGGGGCGTACCCGCTGGCGTACACGTTCTGGGTCTCGCTGCACGACTGGGACCTGCTCGGCGCCGAACACCCGTACATCGGCTTCGACAACTACACCCAACTGCTCGCCGACTCGGACTTCTGGCACTCGGTGGTCAACACGCTGGGCATCTTCGTGATCTCCACGGTCCCGCAGCTGCTCGCCGCGCTCTGGCTGGCCAACCTGCTCAACCGGCAGTTGCGCGCCCGTACCACCTGGCGGATGGCGGTGCTGATCCCGAACGTCACCTCGACCGCCGCCGTGGCGATCGTGTTCGCAGTCCTGTTCGGCCGC
The DNA here is from genome assembly GCF_002926165.1 of Micromonospora chalcea. Lineage (GTDB taxonomy): Bacteria > Actinomycetota > Actinomycetes > Mycobacteriales > Micromonosporaceae > Micromonospora > Micromonospora chalcea. Next base: position 3,944 of record NZ_MAGP01000185.1, read on the forward strand.
GAGTTCGGCATGATCAACTGGCTGCTCGACCACGTCGGGATCAGCGCGATCGACTGGAAGGCGAACCGGTTCGCCGCCTGGGTCGCCATCTCCACCATGGTGGACTGGCGCTGGACCGGCTACAACGCGCTGATCTTCCTGGCCGCCATGCAGGCCATCCCGCGCGACCTGTACGAGTCGGCCGCGATCGACGGGGCCGGCCGGGCCCGCCAGTTCTGGTCCATCACGGTGCCGCTGCTCAAGCCCACGATCATCTTCGCGGTCATCATCTCCACCATCGGCGGCCTCCAGCTCTTCACCGAGCCGCGGATGTTCAACTCCGGCACCAACGCGATCCGCGGCGGACCGCTGCGGGAGTCGCAGACGGTGACCATGTACATGTTCGAGAACGCCTTCGCGCCGCACTACAACTTCGGCTACGGGTCGGCGGTCGCCTGGCTGCTGTTCGCGCTCATCGCCGTGGTCGCGGCGATAAACGTCCTGCTCCTGCGCCGGCTCGGCGGCGGCTCCCGCAAGGAGGTCTCCCGATGACCCGCCTCTGGTCGGCAAGCCGGCTCACCTACCTGGCGCTGACGCTCTCGGCCGTCCTGTCGATCTTCCCGATCTACTGGATGTTCGTGGTGGCCAGCCGCACCAGCGACACGATGGGCCAGGTGCCGCCGCCGCTCACCCCCGGCGGCAACCTCGGCGCCAACATCGCCCGGCTGTTCGACAACACCGACGCGTACTTCCTGACCGGCCTGATCAACTCGGCGATCGTGGCCACCACCGTCACGATCTCGGTGGTGTTCTTCTCCACGCTGGCCGGGTTCGCCTTCGCCAAGTTGCGCTTCCGCGGGCGCAACGCGCTGCTGCTGGTCATCGTCGCCACCATGATGGTCCCGACGCAGCTCGGCGTGATCCCGCTCTACCTGCTCATGACGAAGCTGAACTGGAACGACCGGCTGCCCGCCGTGATCGTGCCGGCGCTGGTCACCGGCTTCGGCGTGTTCATGATGCGCCAGTACGCGGGCCAGGCGGTCAGCACCGAACTGATCGAGGCGGCCCGGATGGACGGCTGCAACACCGCCCGGATCTACTGGAACGTGGTGCTGCCCGCGCTGCGCCCGGCCGCCGCCGTGCTCGGCCTGCTCACGTTCATGACCACCTGGAACGACTTCCTGTGGCCGTACGCGGTGCTGAACGACCCGGAGAACCCGACGGTGCAGCTGTCGCTGCGGGCCCTCTCCGACGGGTACTACCAGGACATGTCGCAGGTGTTCACCGGCACGGCCATCGCCACGCTGCCGCTGCTGCTGGTGTTCATCGTCTTCGGCCGCCAGATCATCGGCGGCATCATGGAAGGTGCGGTCAAGGCATGAGCAACGTCCGATTCCCGGAAGGCTTCGTCTGGGGCGGGGCCACCGCCGCGTACCAGATCGAGGGCGCCGCCCGCGAGGACGGTCGCGGTCCGTCGATCTGGGACACCTTCAGCCGTACGCCGGGCGCGGTGTTCGCCGGCCACACCGGCGACGTGGCCTGCGACCACTACCACCGGTTCGCCGAGGACGTCGCGCTGATGGCCGAGCTGGGGCTGCGGGCGTACCGGTTCTCGGTGTCCTGGCCCCGGGTGCGGCCGGACGGCACCGGCCCGGTCGAGCCGCGCGGGCTCGACTTCTACGACCGGCTGACCGACGCGCTGCTCGACGCCGGCCTCGACCCGATCGTCACGCTCTACCACTGGGACCTGCCGCAGGCGCTGGAGGACCGGGGCGGTTGGACCGTCCGGGAGACCGCCGAGCACTTCGCCGAGTACGCGCTCGCCGTGCACGGCCGCCTCGGCGACCGGGTCCGCACCTGGACCACGCTCAACGAGCCGTGGTGCTCGGCCTACCTCGGGTACGGCTCCGGGGTGCACGCGCCGGGGCGGCGGAACGCCGGTGACGCGTTCCGGGCCGTACACCATCTGCTGCTCGGCCACGGCCTGGCGGCGCGGGCGCTGCGCGCGGCCGGCGTGGAGACGCTGGGGATCACGCTCAACCTGGCCGACGTGCAGCCGGCGGACGCCGCGAGCGCCGCTGACGCCGAGGCGGTACGGCTGGTCGACGGCCTGCACAACCGGATCTTCCTGGACCCGCTCACCGGCGGCGGCTACCCGGCGGACGTGCTGGCCCACGTCAGCCGGATCGTCACGCCGGACTTCATCAGGGACGGGGACGAGAAGCTGATCGCCGCGCCGCTGGACCTGCTCGGCCTGAACTACTACGCGCCCACCTACGTGGCCGGGCGGGCGGGCGGCGCGGGCGGGGACGCGTACCCGGGCACCGCCGGGACCGTCGAGTTCCTGCCGCCGGCCGGGCCGCTCACCGACATGGGCTGGTCGATCGAGCCGGCCGGGCTGACCCGGCTGCTGGAACGGGTGGCCGCCGACCACCCCGGGCTGCCCCTGATGATCACCGAGAACGGCGGGGCGTTTCCGGACACCGACCTCGACGAGCAGGGCGGGGTGGCGGACACCGACCGGGTCGCCTACCTCGACGGGCACCTGCGCGCGGCGCACGAAGCCATCGCCCGCGGCGTGGACCTGCGCGGTTATCTCGTATGGTCGGTGCTGGACAACTTCGAATGGGCCGAGGGTTACCGGAAGCGATTCGGGATCGTCCACGTCGACTACCTGACCCAGCGGCGCACACCAAAGCACAGCGCCCGCTGGTACCAGGAGGTGATCGCCCGGAACGGGCTGTGACGAGGTGGTGGTTACGGGGATGACGACGGCACAGCGACCGACCCTGGAGGCGGTGGCCCGGCTGGCCGGCGTGTCCCGGGCCACCGTCTCCCGGGTGGTGAACGGCTCGACCACTGTGGCCGAGCCGATCCGGCAGGCGGTACGCCGGGCGGTCGAGGAACTCGGGTACGTCCCGAACCTCGCCGCCCGCAGCCTGGTCACCCAGCGGACCGACTCGGTGGCGCTGGTGCTGCCCGAGGCGGCCACCCGGGTCTTCTCCGACGACCAGGTGTTCCCGGGCATCATCAGGGGCGCGGCGCAGGAGCTGGAGGCGGCGGACAAGCAGCTCGTACTGATGCTCGCCGGCTCACCGGCCGGACACGAACGGGTCGAGCGGTACACCACCGGGCGGCACGTCGACGGGGTGCTGTTCGCCTCGCTGCACGGCGAGGACCCGCTGCCCGGCCGGCTGGCCCGCCTCGGCATCCCGGTGGTGTGCAGCGGACGGCCGCTGGACGGCGCCGACGTGCCGTACGTGGACGTCGACCACGAAGGCGGCGTGAGCACGGCGGTCCAGCACCTGATCGCGAGCGGACGCCGTCGGATCGCCACCATCGCCGGGCCGCAGGACATGGTCGCCGGAATCGAGCGGCTGATCGGCTACCGCAGCGCGATCACCGAGGCCGGGCTGCCGGAGCTGGTCGCGTACGGCGACTTCACCCGGGAGTCGGGCACCGCCGCGATGCGCGAGCTGCTCGCCGCCGACCCGGAACTGGACGCCGTGTTCGCCGCCTCCGACCTGATGGCGCACGCCGCCCTGCGGACGCTGCGGGAGGCCGGGCGGCGGGTGCCCGCGGACGTGGCGGTGATCGGGTTCGACGACATCGAGACGGCCGCGTACACCGAGCCGCCGCTGAGCACCGTGCGGCAGCCGATAGTGGAGCTGGGCCGGTCGATGACCCGGCAGCTGCTGCGCATCGCGGCGGGCGAGGACGTCGAGCAGGCGCTGGTGCTGCCCACCGAGCTGGTGCTGCGCGAGTCCGCGTAAGGAAGGGCCCCCTCTTAACGCCTCCGGTAGAGGAGGGGGCCCTTCTTAACAGCCCGCCCCGCGTTAACCGGTCGCGGCGCGGGTGGCGGCGGGTCTAGGGTCCGCCGGATGAACGCAGCCGAGATCCGTCCCGCCCGCCCCGACGACGCGCCCGCCGTGGTGGCGTTGCGCGTGCTCGTCTTCCCCTATCTGGTGCGCGGCGTCGAGCCGACCCGCCGCATGATCGCCGAACCGCCGCCCGGCGAGGACTGGGCGGCCTGGGTCGCCGAGGCGGACGGCGAGGTCGTCGGCTGGGCGTCGGCGTACCGCAACACGCAGACCTCGACGCCCGGCGTGGGGATGATCTCCCTGCTGCACGTACACCCGTCGCATCGCCGCCACGGCACCGGCGCGGCGCTGTTCGACACCGCGCTCGGGCACCTGCTGACGCTCGGGTCCACCGAGGTGCTCACCTACGCGCATACCGAGTCGCTGCCGTTCGCGCAGCGGCACGGCTTCACGCCCAGCCGGGAGGTGCGCTACTCGGCGCTGGACCTGAGCGCGCCCCCGCCGATGCCGCAGCCGCCGCCGGGCGTACGGCTGGTGTCCGCCGCCGGGCTCGACCCGCGTCTGGTGCACCGGGTCGACGCGGAGGCGTCCCGGGACGAGCCGGGGGACGTGCCGACGGACTCGCTCGGCTTCGACCTGTGGCGGTACGAGTGCTGGGACAACCCGGGGCTGGACCGGGAGGCGAGCACAGTCGCCGAGGTGGACGGGGAACTGGTCGCGCTCACCCTGGTCCAGCGGGACGGCGAGCGGATGTGGTCGGACTTCACCGGCACGCTGCCCGCGTACCGGGGGCGGGGGCTGGCCCGGCTGGCCAAGCAGGCCGCGCTTCACCGTGCGGCGGCGCGCGGGGCTCGCACCGCGTACACCTCGAACCACGAGGTGAACGCGCCGATGCTGGCGATCAACGAGCGGCTCGGCTACCGGCCGGTGGACAGCCAGTGGTCGTGCCGGCGCACGCTCAGCTGAGCCCGGCGGCCACCCGCACCGCAGTGGCGTACGTATCGGCGCCGAACAGCACCAGCCGCGCCTCGGTGACGTGCTCCGGGGTGGCCGCGTGCAGCACGGTGAGCGCCTGCGCCACCGCGTCCTCGACCGGCCAGCCGTAGATCCCGGCGGAGATCAGCGGGAACGCCACCCGGGTGGCGCCCAGCCCGTCGGCGACCCGCAGGCTGTTGGCGTAGCAGTCGCGCAGCAGCGCCGAACGGTCCTCGCCCGGCGAGAAGACCGGCCCGACCGTGTGCACCACCCAGCGCGCGGGCAGGTTGCCGGCGGTGGTGGCGACGGCCTGGCCGGTGGGCAGCCCGCGCCCGTACCGGGACGCGCGCAGCGCCCGGCACTCCTCCAGGATCGCCGGGCCGCCGCGCCGGTGGATGGCGCCGTCCACGCCCCCGCCGCCGAGCAGCGACGAGTTGGCGGCGTTGACTATCGCGTCGACCTGCTGCGCGGTGATGTCCCCCTCGATCAGGACGGTGTCCATCTCAGCTCTCCTCGATCGGCTGGCCCAGCGACCGGCGGGCCAGCAGCGCGGCCCCGGCGACGGCGGCCGGCATGACCAGCACCGCGCCGAGCGGGATCAGGAAGCACAGGAAGACCGCCACCCCGAAGCCGAGCGCCGTCGGCCGGTCGGCGCGCAGCCGCGCCCGCCGGTCCGGCAGCCGCATCCCGCGCCGGTAGAACGGCGCGCCGACCAGCTCCAGTGCCAGGAACCAGCCACCCACCAGGGCACCGACCACCGGGACCACCGTCTGGCCCACCACCGGGATGAAACCGGCGGCGAACAGGGGTACGCCGATCAGCGCGGACAGCGCCACCAGGCGCAACGAGTCGGCGAGGCTGCGTCGCAGCGAGGACCAGAACGGCACGTCCACGGCGCCGGGGGTGCCGCCGAGCCGGTCCTCGACCCGCTCCGAGATCGCCTCGTAGAACGGGTCGCCGATGACGAGCGTGACGGCGGTGAACGTGAGCACCCCGACCAACCCGGCGACGCCGACCACCGCCAGCCCGGCGGCGACCCGCAGCAGATTGCGCCAGGGCGACGACCAGTCGTCGGCGAACGGGGTGAGCCAGCCCGCCAGGTCGCCGACGAAATAGAGCAGCGTGGCGAACAACGCCACGTACAGCGCGCCGGTGATCAGCGCCGGGATCACGCCGAGCAGCATCAGCTTCGGGCTGCGGACGTACATGCCGAAGCCGCGCAGCAGCAGCCCGGCGCCGCCGAGGAAGCGGGTGGCCGCGCCGGTGACCGGCGCGATCGTACGGGAGGCGTTCACGACGGCACAGCCTAATCTGCCGGTGCACCACAATGGGCCGGTGCGTGCGTCCCGGCTGATCTCGCTTGTGCTGCTGCTCCAGTCGCGGGAGACGATGACCGCTGCCGAGCTGGCCCGCGAGCTGGAGGTGTCCGAGCGGACCGTCTACCGGGACGTGCTGGCGCTCTCCGCCGCCGGTGTCCCGGTGTACGCGGACCGGGGCCGGGCCGGCGGCTACCGGCTGCTGGGCGGCTACCGGACCCGGCTGACCGGGTTGAGCCGGGACGAGGCCGAGGCGCTGTTCCTGGCCGGGCTGCCCGGACCGGCAGGGGACATGGGACTGGCCGACTCGGTGGCCGCCGCCGAGCTGAAGGTGCTCGCCGCGCTGCCGCCGAGCCTGCGGGACGCGCCCGCGCGTACCGGGCAGCGGTTCCACCTGGACGTCCCCGGCTGGTTCCGGGAGACCGCGCCGCCGCCCGCCCTCGCCGAGCTGGCCCGGGCGGTCTGGCGGGACCTGATGGTGGAGCTGCGCTACCGGCGCGGGGACCGCGAGGTGACCCGCACGCTGGCTCCGTACGGGCTGGTGCTGAAGAACGGGGTCTGGTACCTGGTCGGCCGAGTCGGTGACGGCTGGCGGACGTACCGGGTGGACCGGGTTGTCTCGGCCGAGGTGAGCGCCGACGGCTTCGACCGGGACGAGGACTTCGACCTCGGGGCGTACTGGCGGGAGCAGGCCGGCGCGTTCCTGCGCAAGCTGTTACGCGAGCGGGTGACGGTGCGGCTCGGCCCGGCCGGGTTGCGGGCGCTGCGGCACCTGGTGGACGCGCCGTTCGTCTACACCGAGGCGGTGGACGCGGCCGGGCCGCCGGACGAGCAGGCGCGGCTGGTGCTGCGGCTGCCGGTCGAGTCGGTCGATGTGGCGTACACCCAGTTGCTGGCGCTCGGCCCGGAGGTGGAGGTGCTGGCGCCGCCGCAACTGCGGGCGCGCTTCGCCGAGGCGGCCCGCCGCGCGGCGGCGCTCTACACCGATCCGCCGGCCGACGGTCAGCGGTAGCCGTCCGGGTCGGCCGGCTTACCCGGCTTGACCACCTCCTCGTAGTAGCGGGCCCAGTGCGGGCGGCTGCCGTCGACGTCGGTGAAGCCGTACACCTGGGCCAGACCGCCGCTGTCCAGCGACTTGCCGTTCCAGCGGGCCCGGTCCGGGTCGGCGGCCAGGGGCGCGACCGCGCGCCCGACGAACGCCGGCGTCTCCGACATGACGAAGTGGGGCTCGGTCTTCGCGCCGTCGCGCCAGGTGGCCTCGGTGACGCCGTAGTGTTCGAGCATCGCCTCCGAGCGCAGCCAGCCCGGCGTGAGCGCGACGGCGGTGCAGCCGTGCGGGGCCAGCTCGTGCGCCTGGCTGAAGCCGAGCCGGTTCACCGACACCTTCGCCAGGTCGTAGAAGACCGACAGGCGGTACTCGCTGTCGTTGTGCTCCTTGGTGCCGTCGCCGACCTCGACGACCAGGCCGCCCGGGTTGCGGATCAGCAGCGGCAGCGCGAAGTGGCTGGTGATGATGTGCGTGTCGACAGCCAGCCGCAGCGTGCGGAAACCGGCGTCGAGCGGCTGCTCCCAGACCGGCTTCTCCCAGGTGATCAGCGGGTCGGCGCCCCAGACGTCGTTCACCAGCACGTCGAGGCGGCCCTGCTCGGCGTCGATCCGCTCGACCAGGGCGCGTACCTGCTCGGGGTCGAGGTGGTCGACAGCGACGGCGATTCCGGTGCCCCCGGCGGCGGTGACCAGTTCGGCGGTCTCCTCGATGGTCTCCGGCCGGTCCATCTCGGAGCGGCGCTCGCGGGTGGTGCGGCCGGTGGCGTAGACGGTGGCCCCGGCGGCGCCGAGCTGCACGGCGATCTGCCGGCCGGCGCCCCGGGTAGCGCCTGCGACGAGCGCGACAGTTCCGGTCAGTGGTGAGTTCATGGGATCACCGTGTCAGCGATACCTGACAACGGAAGTCCGGTTTCCCGAACGAACCGGATGGGCGATCATCACCGGTATGCACCTGCTGCTGTCCGGGATCGTCGGCTCGGTCGCGTACGGGCTGGCCGGACCCGGCTCGGACACCGACCGGCTCGGCGTGTTCGCCGCGCCCACAGTCGCGTTCCACGGCCTGCGCCCGCCCCGCGAGTCGGTGGTCACCACCGACCCGGACGTCACGCTGCACGAGGCCCGCAAGTACGCGCTGCTGGCGCTGAGCGGCAACCCCACCGCCACCGAGCTGATGTGGCTGCCCGACGACTGCTACGAGACCCGTACCGGGTTCGGTGAGGAGCTGATCGCGATCCGGTCGGCGTTCCTCAGCGCGCCGCGCGTCCGTGACGCCTACCTCGGGTACGCCGCGCAGCAGTTCCGCAAACTCGCCGGCCGGCCCGCCGACGCCGGTGGGCGGCTGCGCTCGGCGAAGCACGCCCGGCACCTGGCCCGGCTGCTGCACCAGGGCCGGGTGCTGTACGCGACAGGCGTACTGGAGATCCGCCTCGCCGACCCGGAGTGGTTCCGCGCGTTCGGCGAACGGGTTTCCGGCGGCGCACTGGAGGAGGCGCAGGCACTGGTGGCGGACGCCGAGACGGAGTTCGACCGGATCCGCTCACCGCTGCCGGAGCGCCCGGACGAGGAGACGGTGGAACGCTGGCTGCTCGCCGTCCGGGCGGCGTACCTGCCGCGCTGAGCGGGTCAGTCCGCCAGGCGTACGCGTACCCGGCGGTTGGCCCGGCCCTTGCTCTCCACCTTGACCACCTGGACCTTGCCGATCTGGGCGGTGGAGGCGACGTGCGTGCCGCCGTCGGCCTGCACGTCCAGCCCGACGATGTCCACGATCCGCACCTCCTGCTCCTCCGGCGGGATCAGGTTCGACTGGGTACGGATGATGTCCGGCAGCGCGAGCGCCTCGGCGCGCGGCAGCACCCGCACCGCCACCGACCGGTCGGCGGCCACCTCGGCGTTCACCAGCTCCTCGATGCGGGCCTTGAAGTCCGGCGGCACCTCGGGCAGGTTGAAGTCCATCCTCGCCTCGCCCGGCTCCATGTTGCCGCCGGTGACGAGCGCGCCGAAGTCACGGAACACCACGCCGCAGAGCACGTGCAGCCCGGAGTGGGTACGCATCAGCATGGTCCGGCGGGCGTCCTCCACCGCGCCGACCACCTCGGTGCCGACCGGCGGCACCGGGTCGCCCTCGGCCGGGATCAGCCACAGGTCGTCACCCTTGCGGGTGCCGACGATCCGGGTCTGTACGCCCTGCCAGAGCAGCACCCCGTGATCCGGCGGCTGCCCGCCCCCGCCCGGGTAGAACGCGGACCGGTCCAGCACGATGCCCTGCTCGGGATCGGCCGCCAGCACCCGGCAGGTCCACTCGCGCAGGGTCGGGTCGGCGAGGTCGAGCCGGTGCGTACGGCCGTGGTGTGTGACGCCCATGGACGGCGACGTTACCCGTTCAGGAACTCCGAGATGCGCCCCCGCAGGTCGGCGCGTTCGGTCCAGAGCACGCCGGGCCTGTCGTACACGTGCAGTGTGGCGTTCGGGAGCGCGGCGGCGAGCCGTTCGGCGACGGCGACCGGGTGCAGGTCGTCGTCGGCGGCGGCGATGACCAGCGCCGGCGCGGTGACCGCGGCGAGCGACCCGGCGTCGTCGAGCGGGGCCTGGGCGGGCAGGTCGGCCAGCCCCGGCGCGAGCCCGTCGCGCAACAACTGGTCGAGCCGCTGCCGCAGGTAGGCCCAGCCGGCCGGGGTGTTGCGCACCGACGGCGGCAACTCCAGCGACACCACGTCGGCCAGCGCCGAGGCGTCGCCCTCGGCGACCGCGTCGAGCAGGCCGGTGAGCCGGGCGCGGGCCACCTCGCCGCGCGGTGTGTCCAGCACGGCGGGCAGGAAGAAGACGAGTCTCTCGAAGCGTTCCGGGCTCTCCGCGAGCAGCCGGCAGAGCGCGCCCGCGCCGAGGCTCGCGCCGAACGCCCGGGTCGCGCCGCTCAGGTCCGCCATCGCGCGCAGGTCACGGGCGAGGTCCAGGTAGGTCCACGGGCCGGGCGGGGAGTCGGAGCGGCCGTGCCCGCGGAACTGGAAGAAGACGCGCCGCCCGGCGACGCCGCTACCGAACGGGCGGGTGGTGGCGATGCCACTGCCCAGCCCGTGCGCGAACACGGTGACTGGGTCACCGGTGCCGGTGACCAGCCGTTCCAGGCTCACCCCGTGCGGGGTGGCGACCAGCTCCGTCTCCGGCTCGGGCAGCGCGGGACGCCCGGTTCGGGGCGCGCCGGGACCGGGCCCCCAGGTGCGGGGACCGCCGTCCGGCGGCGGAGGCCAGCGGAAACCTCTCACCAGGACCCTCGGCCGTCGTGCAGGTCCCGCAGGCCGGGCCGCACGTCGAGCAGGTAGATCAGACCGGCGGCGATGCCGATCAGTCCGAACAGGCTGATCGGGCCGAAGCCGAGCAGGGTCAGCAGCAGGCAGACCGCCAGGATGGCGACCCAGCCGCCCTTGGGCAGCGTGCCGAGCGCGGCGAAACCGTCGCCGCGCTGGGTGACCGCGTGCACCAGCGCCACTCCCTGTACGACCAGGGCGAAGACGAGCAGGATCAGCTGGATCACGTCTTGGACTGCGAACGCGAAGATCGGCGCGGCGATGGCCATGGGGGCAAGCTTATGCCGAGACCCCGGAAACGTCCGACAAGACGTTGTCCGGGGTCCGGTGGAGCATCAGGTCACTCGGCGGCCGGGCGGGTCCGCTTCGTGGCCTTCGGCAGCTTCGCCGACGGGGTGGCCGGCTTGGTGGCCTTGGTGGCGGTCGTCTTGGCGACGGCCTTGGTGGCGGTCGCCTTGGTGGCGCGGGTGCGCTTCACCGCGGCCGGCTTGGCGGCCACCGCCTCGGCCACCTCGGCCGGGCTGGGCACATCGGTCGTCGCGGCGGCGGTGTCCGGCTTCGCGGCCATCTCGGTCTTCGTCGCGACCGCGGCCTTCGGGGTGACCTCGGCCTTCGGGGCCACGTCGGTGCCGGTGGCCTCGGTGGCCTGGATGTCGGCGTTCACCGTGTCGGCGGCCTCCAGCACGCCGGCGCCGACGACACGCTCACCACGGGCGACCAGTTCGGCGTACGCGGCCAGCGCGCGCTCCTGCGCGGCGTGCGCGCCGGCCACCACGACGGCGGCGTTGCGGGTGGCGGCCTCGCGGAGCTTGTCCAGGTTGGCGGCCTCGCGCAGCTTCTCCAGGTTCGCCGCCTCGCGCAGCTTCTCCAGGTTGGCGGCCTCGCGGAGCTGGTCGAGGTCGGTGGCGACGGCGCGCTCGCGCAGCCCGGTCGCGGTCTGGTTGGCGGTCTTCAGCGTCTCGGTGGCCTTCTGGCGCAGCTCGAAGCCGGTGACGACGGCCTTGCCGCCGAGGTCGGTCACGACCCGGGTGCCGAGGCCGCTGACCACGGTGGGCAGCTTGCGCAGCTGCTCCAGGGCCAGCTCACCGGCGCCGGCGGCGGCGTAGAGGGGTGCGGGGATGCGGTTGGTCTTCGGCTCGGTGGTCATGACTGCTCCTCTTCGGCCGCACCGGCGGCCTTCCGGGCCGCCAGGCGGGCGGCCGTGTCCTGCGGGGCGGCGGTGGTCGGGGCGGGCGCGGCACCCGCTTCGGTGACGGCTACCGATTCGAGGACCGCCTCGGTCGGCGTGCCCTCCGGCGTGACCGGACCGGTAGCGGCCGCCGCCACTGTCGCCGGGGCCTCCGGCGCGGTGGCCGGCTCGGTCGCGGCGGCCTTCTCGGCCGTCTCCGCCGCCCCGGCGGCCTCGGTCGCCTCGGCCAGGCGGGCGTTCTCGCGCCGGAACGTCTCGTAGATCTGGGTGAGCGACTGCTTCTGGGCCATGGTCAGCTCGGGGTCGACGGCGATCGCCGCGAGCACGCCCTGCCCCTCCTTGTCGTCCAGCAGCCCGGCCCGCAGGTACATCGCCGGGGTGGAGACGCGCAGCGCGCTCGCGAGCTGCTGGAGCACCTCGGCGCTCGGCTTGCGCAGCCCTCGCTCGATCTGGCTCAGGTAGGGATTGCTGACACCCGCCTGCTCGGCGAGCTGGCGCAGTGAGATCTTCGCGTTGCGCCGCAGGTCGCGAATGAACCCGCCGACATCGGGAAGGTCCTTGCTGGTGGCCATGACTCAACGCTAGCTCGGTCCGCTAACTGCTGCAAGCAAAACGCTAGCCAGAGTTAGCAGGGTCACCGATGGCGGGTTGCGGAGCCCATGTCCGTTCCGTACGGTTCTCCCCCGTGACCAAGATCGATATCAACGGTGCCCAGCTCGCGTACGACGAGAGCGGCACCGGCACCGCCGTGGTGCTGCTGCACGCCGGCATCGCCGACCGGCGGATGTGGCGCGGGCAGATCCCGGCACTCGCCCAGCGGCATCGGGTGATCGCGCTGGACCTGCGCGGCTACGGCGAGTCGGAATTGCCGCCCGCGCCGTTCGCCCACCACGACGACGTGATCGGGCTGCTCGACGCGCTGGGCATCGAGCAGGCCGCGCTCGTCGGCTGCTCGTTCGGCGGCCGGGTCGCGGTGGACACCGCGCTCGCCCACCCGCAGCGGGTCTCGGCGCTGGCGCTCTTCGGCGCGCCCGTCTCCGGCAACGAGTGGTCCGAGGAGACCGAGCAGCTCTGGGAGGACCTGGTCGGCGACGTGGACCCGGAGGACTTCGCCGCCACCGCCGCCGGGGAGGTGCGGTTCTGGGTGGTCGGCCCGACCCGCCGCCCGGAGGACGTCGACCCGGAGCTGATCCGGTTCGCCGAGGAGATGGACCGCCGGGCGCTCGCCGCCGAGCAGGCGCTGAGCGCGGTCGACGTCGACGAGCTGGATCCGCCGGCGATCGACCGGCTGGGCGAGCTGCGCGTACCGGTGCTGGTCGGCACCGGCGCCGACGACCTGGCCGACATCCGCCGCCTGGCCGACCGCATCGCCGACGAGGCCCCCCGGGGCATACGCATGCCGGACGTCCCCGACGCGGCCCACCTGCTCCCCCTGGAGCGCCCCACCGAAACCAACACCGCCCTCCTCCCCTTCCTCTCCTGACC
>NZ_MAGP01000186.1 GCF_002926165.1 Micromonospora chalcea
GTGGTGGCCGGCGTCTGGACGGGCCCGACGGCGGTCGGTGCGGTGCGGGTCGGCCGGGGATACCGAGGGCTCGGCGGGACCGTGGCGGCGGGGGCGACGGAGGTTGCCGGCACCCGCACCGGCGCGGTGCGGATGTCGGTGGGCGTGTCCGGCGTGGCACGGGTCGGCGCGGGGGTGTCCGACGGTTTCGGCGAGGGCAGCCGCTGCTCGCTGGTCGGCTCGACGAACGGGATGACGGTGTCCGGGGTGATCGGCCCGCCGGCGAAGCTGACCCCCACCATGACCGTGTAGATCACGCCGGCCGCGCCGGCGCAGTAGGCGAGACGGCGAAGCCGCCGACGTCGCCGCCCGCTCGGGTCGACGAAGACGGGGGGCGATTCCGGTACGACGGGAATCAGTGCTGTCGGGCCTTCCACGCGGCCAAGTGTAGATGCGAGAAATTCCCGCCTTCTCCCCCGGCTAGCCGTGCTGACCAGGCAGAACGGACAGCACCGACCTCGATCTTGTAGGTTGGGTGCCGTGGCGCGCAGCGTGTACCTGACCGGCGTTGGCTCGGGCGGGGGAAAATCGACAGTGGCGCTCGGGCTGGCCGAGCTGTTGTCCCGCCAGGTGGAACGAATCGGCGCGTTCCGGCCGCTCGTCACCGGCGACGGCACCGACCCGATCCTGGCCCTGCTCACCGAGCGCTACCGGATGGATCTGCCGGTCGACGAGCTGTACGGCGCCACGTACGCCGAAGCGAGCGCGCTCGTCGCGGACGGCCGCCGGGAGGAGCTGATCTCCCGGATCGTCACCCGCTACCGGGAGGTCGAACGCCGCTGCCCGGCGATAGTGGTGGTCGGCAGCGACTTCGCCTACGGCGACGGCACCGGCCCGCGTGAGCTGGCCTTCAACGCCCGGCTCGCGACCGAGTTCAGCAGCGTCGTGGTCCCGGTGGTCGACGGTTTCGGGCAGACGCCCGAGACGATCGCGGCGGCGCTGCGCGGCGCGTACCACGATCTGGTCGACCTCGGCGCGACGGTGATCGCGGCGCTGGCCAACCGCGTGCCGGAGCCGATGACGCTGCCCGAGCTGCCGGTGCCCGCGTACGCGATCCCGGAGGTGCCGACCGTGTCGGCGCCGACGGTGGCCGAGGTCGCCGCGGCGCTGCGCGGCACCGTGCTCACCGGCGACGAGACCGCGCTCGACCGTGACGTGCTCGACTACGTGGTCGGCGCGGCGCACGTGCCGACGCTGCTGGACCACCTCACCGACGGGGCGCTGGTGATCACCCCGGGCGACCGCGCCGACCTGCTGGTGGCCGCCGGGGCCGCGCACGTCGCCGGGCAGGTGTCGCTGGCCGGGCTGGTGCTCACGCTCGGCGAACAGCCCGACCCGCGGGCCATGCGCCTGGTCGAGCGGATGAACACCGGGCTCCCGGTGCTCTCGGTACCCAGCGACAGCTACGACACGGTGTCCGCGTCCAGCCGGATCGAGGGCCGCCCCAGCACCGCCAACCCGCGCAAGGTCGAGGCAGCGCTCGGCGCGTTCGAACGCTGCGTGGACACCGACGACCTGGCCCGCCGGCTGCGGGTCAGCCGGTCCGCGCGGGTCACCCCGCTGATGTTCGAGAACGACCTGATCGACCGGGCCCGCGCCCAGCGCCGCCGGCTCGTGCTGCCCGAGGGCGCCGACGAACGGATCCTGCGCGCGACCGAGGTGCTGCTGCGCCGGAGCGTCGCCGAGATCACGCTGCTCGGCCGCCCGGACGAGATCGCCCGCCGCACCCGGGAACTGGGCGTGGACCTCGGCGACGCGCAGGTGGTCGACCCGGCGACCAGCCCGTGGCGGGACGAGTTCGCGCAGGCGTACGCGCAGTTGCGCGCCCACCGCGGCGTCACCGTGGAACTGGCGCACGACATCGTGGCGCAGCCCAACCACTTCGGCACGATGATGGTGCAGACCGGCCACGCCGACGGCATGGTGTCCGGCGCCACCCACACCACAGCCGCCACCATCCGGCCCGCGTTCGAGATCATCCGGACCGTACCCGGCGTCTCGGTCGCCTCCAGCGTCTTCTTCATGCTGCTCGCCGACCGGGTGCTCGTCTACGGCGACTGCGCCGTCAACCCCGACCCGGACGCCGACCAGCTCGCCGACATCGCCATCTCGTCGGCCGACACCGCGGCCCGGTTCGGCATCGAGCCGCGGGTGGCGATGCTGTCCTACTCCACCGGCAGCTCCGGCGCGGGCGCCGACGTGGAGAAGGTCGCGGCGGCCACCAAGCTGGTCCGGGAACGCCGGCCCGACCTGCTGGTCGAGGGCCCGATCCAGTACGACGCGGCGATCGACCCGCAGGTGGCCGCCACCAAGCTGCCGGACAGCCCGGTCGCCGGGCGCGCCACGGTGTTCATCTTCCCGGACCTGAACACCGGCAACAACACGTACAAGGCGGTGCAGCGGTCGGCCGGCGCGGTGGCGGTCGGGCCGGTCATGCAGGGCCTGCGGCGGCCGGTAAACGACCTGTCCCGCGGCGCCACCGTGCCCGACATCGTCAACACGGTGGCGATCACCGCCATCCAGGCCGCCGCGGAGGCGTCGGAATGAGCCGCATCCTGGTCCTCAACAGCGGATCCTCGTCGGTCAAGTACCGGCTGTACGACGGCGACGACGTCCTGGACAAGGGCACCGTCGAACGGATCGGCGAACCCGGCGGCGGGCCGGCCGACCACGAGAGCGCGGTCCGGGAGATCATCGGCCGGCTCGACCTGACCGGGCTGGCCGGCGTCGGCCACCGGGTGGTGCACGGCGGGCGGAAGTTCAGCGAGCCGGTACGCATCGACGACGCGGTGGTCGCCGCCATCGAGGACCTGGTGCCGTTGGCCCCGCTGCACAACCCGGCCAACCTGGCCGGCATCCGCGTGGCCCGGGAGGCGCTGCCGGACGTCCCGCAGGTGGCCGTCTTCGACACCGCGTTCCACCACACGCTGCCCGAGGCCGCCGCCACGTACGCGATCGACAAGGCCACCGCCGAGCGGTACGGCGTCCGCCGGTACGGCTTCCACGGCACCTCGCACGCGTACGTCTCGCGGCGCACGGCGGACCTGCTCGACCGCCCGTACGACCAGCTCAACACCATCACGCTGCACCTGGGCAACGGGGCGAGCGCCTGCGCGGTCCAGGGTGGCCGCAGCGTGGCCACCTCGATGGGCATGTCACCGCTGGAGGGCCTGGTGATGGGCACCCGCAGCGGCGACCTCGACCCGACAGTCATCTTCCACCTGCGCCGCGAGGGCGGCATGGGCGTCGACGACATCGACGACCTGCTCAACCACCGCAGCGGCCTGCTCGGGCTGACCGGCGCCAACGACATGCGTGAGGTGCTGGCCCGGCGTGCCGCCGGTGACCCGGACGCGACACTGGCCTTCGACGTCTACTGCCGGCGCATCACCGGCTACGTCGGCGCGTACTACGCGCTGCTCGGCCGGGTCGACGCGATCGCGTTCACCGCCCGGGTGGGCGAGCACGCCGCGCCGGTGCGTTCCGCGTCGCTGGCCGGGCTGGAGCGGCTCGGCATCGCCGTCGACCCGGCGCGCAACGACGGCCACGGCGACCGGATCGTCTCGCCGGACGGCGCGGAGGTGGCGGTGCTCGTGGTCGGCACCGACGAGGAGCGGGAGATCGCCCGCGAGACCCGCGAGGTGCTGGGCGTCTGACCGCGTTCTGGGCGACGGTGCCGCTACCTCGGCGGGGTGGCTTGACCCCAGCGCTTCCAAACCCGACCCTGCCGCTGCCGGCGACCGGCGCGCGGCGGCCGGGTCAGCCCAGGGCGATCCAGGCGACCAGCGCGACCACCACGACGACGGCGACAGCCACACCGGCGATCAGCGGCACCCGGGACGGCGCCGACGCCGACGCGGCCGGCTCGGGCGAATCGACGAACGCGCGGAACTGCGCTGTGTTGCCACTCGGGTCGGTGTAGTTCTCAGCCATGCGGGTGACCCTAGCGAAACCGGCCGGACCAGGCCGCCCCGCCAGGCCGGAGCTCGACATCCGGCTCACCGGGCCCGCGCAAACCCGCCCGGCCGGTGGAGGCGTCGCCCGGCCGGGTGGTGACGGCAGCCGATCCGGACGGCGGGCGCGGACCGACCACTCGGCTGCCTACCGTGCAGGTGTGAGGGGGCAGCGGCTGGTGGCCGCGCTGATGACGGCGCTGCTGGCCGGCTGCGGCCAGGCCGTCGCCACCACCGATCCCGTACCGGCCGGTGTCCGGCCCGCGCCCGATCGCCAGTACGCGGTGGGGATGCGCCAGTTCACGCTCGACCCGGAGGGCGCGCGGCCGCTGCCGGTCACCGTCTGGTACCCGGCCGACCTGCCCACGCAGGCGACCCCGTCCACTTCCGCAGGTCCCGCCGCACCGGCCCACACCACCGCGCTACCCGGCTCCGCCCCCGCACGTGACGCCGCCACCGCGCCGGGCCCCGCCGCCACCTCGACCGGCCCCGCCGCCGGGCCGTCCGGCACCGGCACGCTGGACGGGCCACGGGTGCGGCCGGGCGCGCCGTTCGCTGCGGGCCGGTTCCCGGTGGTCCTCTACAGCCACGGGCTGCGCAGCCTGCCCGCGCTGCACGCCGCCCTGACCAGCCGCTGGGCGGCCGCCGGGTTCGTGGTGGTAGCGCCCACCTACCCGCGTACGAGCCTGCGCGCCCGCAGCTACACCCGCGACGACGTACGCAACCAGCCGGCCGACGCCTGGCGGCTGGTCCGCCACCTGGTCCGTCTGGGCACCCGCCCCGGTGACCCGCTCGGCGCGCACCTGGCCGTGGACCGGTTCGCCGCCGCCGGGCACTCGGCCGGTGGTCACACCAGCCTCGGAATGTTCGCCTCCGGGCAACCGACCCCGCTACGGGCCGGGATCGTGATCGCCGGTGGCCGGATGGTCGCCGGCTTCTCCCGTCCGCTCGCGCCGATGCTGTTCGTGCACGGGAGCGCCGACCGGATCGTGCCGGAGTCGATCGGCCGGGCCGCGTACGCCCGCTGTCTCGGACCGGCCGCCTTCCTGAGCCTGCGCGGTCAGGGCCACGGCGAGTACCTGACGCCGGGCCGGGCCGGCTTCCCCCAGGTGCTCGCCACCACCACCGACTTCCTGCGCTGGACGCTGTACGCCGACCGGGCAGCGCTGCGTCGCCTCCCCGCCGACGCGACAGCCCCCGGCACCACCTTCACATCCCACTCCCTACCCACGTGACCACACCCGGCCCAGCGCCGTTGATCATGAGGTTGACGGCGACAAACCGGACAGCAGATGCCGCCAACTTCATGATCGACGCGAGCCGGGGCAGGGGTGGGTAGGGTGCGGGCGTGGACGGGCTGGAAGGGCGGCAACTGGGCGCCATCCGTGAGGTCGTCGAGGTGGCCGGAGCGGCCGGGATCGACGTCTGGCTGCGCGGCGGCTGGGCGATGGACTTCCACCTCGGAGCGGTGAGCCGCCCCCACGTCGATGTCGACTGGTACTGCTGGCGGCGGGACGCCGACCTGCTGGCCGACCGGCTCGGCGCGCTCAGCTGGCGGCCCGACCCCCGAATGCCGGCAACGCTCCAGCTCGACCTGGTCCGGGACGACGTCGAGCTGAGCTTCGCGTACCTCGACCGGGACGCGGCGGGCCGGGTCGTCGTGGGCGCCGGACCGTGGGCGGGCACCGTCCTGCCCGAGGGCATGCTGAGCGCCCCACCCGGCCGGATCGGTCCGCTCGCGGCGCCGGTGATCAGCGTCGCCACGCAGATCGAGTTCAAGGAGATGTTCCCGGTCTGGATGCCGGAGCGGCCCCGCCGTGCCAAGGACGCCGCCGACCTGGCCCGGCTCCGCGCATCGGCGTGCGACCACCCGAAGGGCTGACCGGGCGGGGTCACAGGCGATCGCGAGGCACAATTCAGTTCATGCGCCGTCGTCCCGTCGCCCTGCTCACCGCCGCCGTCCTCGGCGCCGCCCTCGCCGGCTGCTCGGAGCAGCCCGCCGCCCCGGCCGGGCGGCCCGCTCCGGACACCGCACCGACAAGCGTCACACCGACCCCGCGCGTACCCGCCGGCAAGGCGCCCACGGAGAGCTTCGCGGTCGGCGTACGCCAGGTGAAGCTCAACCGCGACGGCAACCGGCCGTTGCCGGTGACGCTCTGGTACCCGGCGGCGGGCGCGGCCGGTGGCGCGGTCGAGCGCTCCGCCCCGGCGGCGGACGGGCGGTTCCCGGTGGTGCTGTTCAGCCACGGGCTGACCGCCCGGCCGGAGGACTACCAGGTGCTGCTCACGCGCTGGGCGGCGGCCGGTTTCGTGGTCGCCGCGCCACGTTTCCCGCACACCTCGCGGGGCACCGACGGCAACGCGCTGGACGTGCTGAACCAGCCGGCCGACGTGTCATACGTGCTGACCCGGGTGCTCGCGCTCGGCGAGAAGGCGGGCGATCCGCTGCGTGGCCGGCTGGACCCGGAGCGGGTGGCCGCGACCGGGCACAGCGCCGGTGGCGTGACCACTATCGGCCTGTTCACCGCGGGCCGGGACGCGCGGCTGGACGCGGGCATCGTCTTCGCCGGCACCGCGCTCGGCGTGGGCACCGCGTTCGCCGGCACCGTCGCGCCGCAGTTGTACGTGCACGGTGAGGCCGACGAGGTGGTGTCGTACGCCGCGGGCAAGGCCGTCTTCGACGCGGTGCCGTGGCCGAAGGCGATGCTCAGCCTGCCGAAGGGCGACCACGGCCGGGCGCTGCTCGGCGACGGCAAGGCGCTGGGCGTGGTCGCGGACACCACGATCGAGTTCCTCCGCTGGACGCTCTACGGCGACCCGGCGGCGAAGGAGCGCCTCCCCGCCGCCGCGGCCCGCGGCGGTGTGGCCACGCTCGACGACCGGCTGTAAGGAAGGGCCCCTTATTAACGCCTCCGGTAGAGAAGGGGCCCCTTCTTAACACGCCGCGCCGCGCGCCTCAGGCGGTGTGGTCGACGACCACCTTGCCGAAGACGTCGCCGGACTGCAGCCGGGCGAACGCCTCGGTGATCTCGCTGAACGGCACCACCCGGTCGACCACCGGCCGCACCTCGTGCTCGGCGCAGAACGCGAGCAGTTCGGTCAGCTCGTCGGGGGTGCCCATCGAGGTGCCGAGGATCTCCAGTTGCATGGCGAAGACCCGGCGCAGGTTGACCTTCGGCTCGTGGCCGGAGGTGGCCCCGGAGACCACGATCCGGGCCATCGGCGCGGCCGACTTCAGCGAGTGGTCGAACGTGGCCGCGCCGACCGTCTCGATCACCACGTCGACCCGTTCCGGCAGCCGCGCGCCGGGCTCCAGGGCGGTCGCGCCCAGCTCGGCGATCCGCTCCCGCTTGGCGGCGTCGCGGCTGGTCGCGTACACCCGCTTGCCGAGCGCGACGCCGAGCGCGACAGCCGCGGTGGCCACGCCACCGCCGGCGCCCTGGACCAGCACCGACTCGCCGTCGGCGACCCGGCCCTTGGTGGTCAGCATCCGCCACGCGGTGAGCCAGGCCGTGGGCAGGCACGCCGCGTCGGTGGCCGACAGGCCGTCGGGCAGCGGCAGGAGGTTCATCCGGGGTACGGCGACCAGCTCGGCGAACGTGCCCTGGTAGTGCTCGGAGAGGATGGAGACCCCGCGCGGGTCGCCCGGGGTGGGCACCACCGGGTAGATGACGACCTCGTTGCCGTCCGGGTCGGTGCCGACCGCGTCGCAGCCGAGGATCATCGGGAGCTGGTCGGCGGTCAGGCCCACGCCACGCAGCGACCAGAGGTCGTGGTGGTTGAGCGAGCTGGCCCGGACCCGCACGGTGACCCAGTCGTCCTGCGGGTGGGTCGGCTCGGGACGGTCGCCGACGGCGAGCGCGGCAAGCGGGTTGTCGGTGTCGAAGGCCGAGGCGAAGGCAGCACGCATGATCGGCACGGTAACAAGCTGAGCAGCAGTTAAGAAGGGGCCCTTCCTCTACCGGAGGCGTTAAGAAGGGCCCCTTCCTTACATCTCAGCGGCGGGCGACGCCGTCGAGGCGGGCGGCTTCGGCGACCGCCTCGGCCACCGCCGGCGCGACCCGGGGGTCCAGCGGCGAGGGCACGATCGCGTCGGCGGTGAGCGACTCGGCCACCACGTTCGCGATGGCGTCGGCGGCGGCCACCTTCATCGAGTCGGTGATCCGGGTGGCACCGGCGTCCAGCGCGCCCCGGAACACGCCGGGGAACGCGAGCACGTTGTTGATCTGGTTCGGGTAGTCGCTGCGCCCGGTGGCGACCACCGCCACGTGCCGGGCGGCCACCTCGGGGTGCACCTCCGGGGTGGGGTTGGCCAGCGCGAACACGATGCCGCCGGGGGCCATGCCGGCCACCGCCGCCTCGGGGATCTGGCCGCCGGAGACGCCGATCAGCACGTCCGCGCCGCGCAGCGCCTCGGTGATGTCGCCCTGGCGGCCCTCGGCGTTTGTGAGTTCGGCCAGCTCGGCCTTGGTGCCGGTCAGCTCGCGGTGCCGGCCGATGATGCCGCGCGAGTCGCACACCACCACCCCGGCCGGGTCCACGACGCCGGCGATCAGCATCTTGGTCACCGCGACGCCGGCCGCGCCCGCGCCGCTGACGGCCACCCGCAGGTCGCCGAGCTTGCGGTTGAGCAGCGTGGCGGCGTTGCGCAGCGCGGCGAGCACCACGATCGCGGTGCCGTGCTGGTCGTCGTGGAAGACCGGGATGTCCAGCGCCTCGTCGAGCCGCCGCTCCACCTCGAAGCAGCGCGGCGCGCTGATGTCCTCCAGGTTGATCCCGCCGAACGAGGGCGCGAGCGCCTTGACCGTCGCGACGATCTCGTCCACGTCCTGCGTGTCCAGGCAGACCGGCACCGCGTCGACGCCGGCGAACTGCTTGAACAGCACCGCCTTGCCCTCCATCACGGGCAGCGCGGCGCGCGGGCCGATGTTGCCCAGACCGAGTACGGCGGAGCCGTCGGTGACGACCGCGACGGTGTGCGACACCCAGGTGTAGGTGTCGGCGAGCGCGGGGTCGGCGGCGATCGCCTCGCACACCCGGGCAACCCCCGGGGTGTACGCGAGGGAGAGGTCCTCGCGGCTGGTCAGCGGGACGGTGGAGGCGACTGCCATCTTGCCGCCGACGTGCAGGCGGAAGACGGGATCGGCGGGGTCCGGGGTGGACGAAGACATGGTGACTCCAGGATCTGTC
The DNA here is from genome assembly GCF_002926165.1 of Micromonospora chalcea. Taxonomy (GTDB): domain Bacteria; phylum Actinomycetota; class Actinomycetes; order Mycobacteriales; family Micromonosporaceae; genus Micromonospora; species Micromonospora chalcea. The sequence continues at coordinate 9,183 of NZ_MAGP01000186.1, forward strand.
GAGCAGACGGACCGGCCGGCGTGGTCAGCGGTGGTCAGCGACCGGCGGCGCGGCGGTGCGGGGGTCACCCGGGCACTTTCCGAGCATAGTCACGCTTCGGCAGCCAGTATGTGAGCGGGGTCATATCCGCTCCGGTCGTTACCGGCCCCTGACCAGTCCCGGACGCGGCCACCAGCGGGCCACCACCCGGCCGCGGACGTCGGCCACCCCGTACGCGCGGGAGTCGTCGGCGACGAACTCGTTGTCGCCGCGCAACCACCAGCCGCCGTCGCGCGGTTCCACCGCCCGCTTGACGACGAGCAGGTCGGGACGGCTGCGGAAGACCGCGACGACCACGTCACCGGGGCGCACCGCCCGGCCGCCGGTGCGGACCAGCACCGCGTCGCCGTGCCGCAGCGTGGGGGACATGGAGGGGCCGGTCACCAGCACCGGCGTCAGCGGGCCGCGCAGCGCCGGAGGTTCGCCGGTGGGCGCCATGTCACCTCCCAGCCCCCGAGGGCGTCTCCAGGAGTAATGTCGTCTTGGATCATCGCAAACAACCCATGGAGGACCCTGATGCGCCTTCCCCGCATCCTCACGCCCCGGGTGACGGCCAGCGCTCACTGCGACCTGCCCTGCGGCGTATACGACCCGGCCCAGGCCCGGATCGAGGCCGAGTCGGTCAAAATGATCTGTGAGAAGTACCAGGCCAACACCGACCCGGAGTTCCGCACCCGCGCCATCCTGATCAAGGAGCAGCGGGCGGAGCTGGTCAAGCACCACCTGTGGGTGCTCTGGACCGACTACTTCAAGCCGCCGCACTTCGAGAAGTACCCGCACCTGCACCAGCTGTTCAACGAGGCCACCAAGCTGGCCGGCGCGGCCGGCGCCAAGGGCGCGACCGACCCGGCCAAGGCGGACGAGCTGCTGGCGAAGATCGACGAGATCTCGAAGATCTTCTGGGAGACCAAGCAGGCGTGACGTCGCCCGACGGCACTCCGACGATCCGGCCGGTACGTCCCGGGGACGTACCGGCCGTCGTCACCATGGTGCACGAACTCGCCGAGTACGAGCGCGCCCCGGAGCAGTGCCACCTCACCGCCGAGCAGCTGGAGGCGGCCCTGTTCGGGTCGGCGCCGGCGCTCTTCGGTCACGTGGCCGTCGAAGCGGCGGACCAGCCGGTCGGCTTCGCGCTCTGGTTCCTCAACTTCTCCACCTGGGCCGGCGTGCACGGCATCTACCTGGAGGACCTGTACGTCCGCCCGGGGCACCGGCGCGGGCCGGATGCTGCTGGCCACCCTCGCCGCGATCTGCGTCGAGCGCGGCTACCAGCGGCTGGAGTGGTGGATGATCAACTGGAACCCGGCAGCCCGCTTCTACGCCGCGATCGGCGCCACGCCGATGGACGAGTGGACCCCGTACCGCCTGGCCGGACCCGCGTTGCGCGAGCTCGCCACGCACGCGACGGCCGCGCCCACGCGGCCGGCCCCCTGACCGGGTAGAGTCCCGCACCGGGGGGAGGAGCCGTGACTCAACTGACCGGGCACCCGACGACTGACGACGACGTCGTCCACCTCACCGTGCCCGCCGACGGTGGATACCTCGGCGTGCTCCGTACCGCCACGGCCGGCCTCGCGGCCCGGCTGCAGTTCGCCCTCGACGAGATCGAGGACCTGCGCATCGCCGTCGACGAGGCGTGCGCCATGCTGCTCGCCATCGCCACCCGCGACGCCGAGCTGGAGTGCCGGTTCGCGGTCACCGAGGACGCGCTCACCGTCGAGGTCACGGTGCCGACGGTCCGGGGCGCGACGCTGCCGTCGGAGTCGTCGTTCGCCTGGAAGGTGCTCACCGCGCTGACCACCGGGGCCAACGCCCACGCGACCGACGGCCGGGCCACCATCTCGCTGCTGACCCGCCGCGCCGGCGGCTACTGACCGGGTCGCGGCCACCGCTCCGGCGGCCGTCCGGCGTTCAGCGGGCCGGGTCGCCGAAGCCGAGCGCGCGGTTGGTCGGGCCGCTCACCAGCAACCCGACCATGCCGATGCCGAACGCCATGAGCGGCAGCCCGAGCCAGCCCATGCCGCCCTCGATCATGAACCAGCCGACCGGCAGCAGCATGAGCTGAAGCACGATCGCGGGCGCGCGTGCGCCGGCGCGACGGCGGGACAACGCGCCGCCGAGCGCCCAGAGCGCCACCGCGCCGCCGATCGCGAACGCGGTCACCCACAGCGCCGAGATCAGGTCTGTCGTCTCAGCGGTGAGGTCGGACCAGATGAGCCACACCGCGATCAGCCCGAGCGCCACCGCCTCCGCGCGTAGCAGGAGCACCGCGGCGCGCAGCGTGCCGGGGACCGGGTCGGAGTCGATCGTCACGGGCGCCACGATACCGGTGGGTAGTCGCGGTACAGTGCCGCCCATGCGGGCCGTCCTGGTGGTCAATCCGAAGGCCACCACCACCAGCGAGCGCAGCCGGGACGTGCTGGTCCGGGCGTTGCGCAGTGAAGTCGACCTGTCGGTGCGCTACACGCGCCGGCGGGGCCATGCCATGGACCTGGCCCGGGAGGCCGCCCAGGAGGGCGTCGACCTGGTGGTCACGCTCGGTGGCGACGGCACCGTCAACGAGGTGGTAAACGGCCTGATGGCGGCGGAGCCGCCGACGTTCCGGACCGGGCAGACCTCGGCCGAGCGGCTGCCCGCGCTGGCCACCGTGCCCGGCGGCTCGACGAACGTCTTCGCCCGCGCGCTCGGGCTGCCCCGGGAGTGGCCGGACGGCACCAGCATGATCCTGGAGGGACTGCGGCTGGGCCGGTCCCGCACGATCGGGCTGGGCCGGGCCGACGACCGCTACTTCACGTTCTGCGCCGGCTTCGGGCTGGACGCGGCGGTCATCCGCCGGGTGGAACAGTCCCGCAAGAAGGGGCGCGTCTCCACGCCGGCGCTCTACTTCCGGTCCACCGCGAGCCAGTACTTCGTCGGCTCGGACCGCCGCCACCCGTCGATCACGCTGGAGCGTCCGGGTGAGGCGCCGGACACGGAGCTGGCCACGGCGATCATCCAGAACACCGCGCCGTGGACGTACCTGGGCGACCGGGAGATCAACCCGAACCCGGAAGCCTCGTTCGATCTCGGGCTCGACGTGCTCGCGCTGCGGCGGCTGCGGGTGGCCAGCACGGCCCGTACGGCGGCGCAGTTCTTCTCCCGGAAGCCGGACCCGCACGGCAAGCAGGTGCTGCGCCTGCACGACCTGGCGGAGTTCACCCTGCGCTCGGAGCGCCCACTGCCGTTCCAGATGGACGGGGACTACCTCGGCGAGCGGGAGAAAGTCCGATTCACCTCCGTGCCGGCGGCACTGAGAGTAATCTGCTAGGTCTCGGGTACTCCAGTCGGTTGACGCGGATCCCCCCGCCGCGCGGGCGCGGTGGCCGCCACGCCGAGGAAGGGTGCCGGAAATGTCAGCAACGTCACGCAGACCGTACTACATTGATTATCGACTGTGGTACGCCGGGTAACCAGGACCCTGGTAAACCCGGACAAATGGGTGGTGAGCCCGCTCACTGTTCGGAGTTTTTCCGAGCGGCACCCTTGACATCGCTGTAGTTCGTGAAAGTATTCACAAGCGAACTCGTGTTGCCGGGACATTGCCTGGATATGCTCGTTCGGTTGAGCTGTTCCAGCAGGTCCAGGCACCCCACAGCCTGCTCACGCTGCGCCGAATTGATGGATGCTGACCGTCACCCTTCGGCAATGCGGACGCAAATAGGAATAGCAACGAAGCGTTTACTGGCCACCCACTAAGAATGAGGAGTGTTGCCGCCATGGACTGGCGCCACGATTCGGTCTGCCGCGACGAGGACCCGGAGCTGTTCTTCCCCATCGGGACGTCCGGCCCGGCCCTCCTTCAGGTGGAGCAGGCGAAGGCCGTCTGCCGGCGCTGCCCCGTGACCGACCAGTGCCTGCAGTGGGCGCTGGAGTCCGGTCAGGACGCCGGCGTCTGGGGCGGGATGAGCGAAGAGGAGCGCCGCGCGGTGAAGCGCCGCGGCGGTCTCCGGGTGCTGCGCGCTCACTCCGCCTGACCCGTACCACACGACAACGCCCCGGCCGGGATTCCGGCCGGGGCGTTGCGTTGTCCTCACCTGTCAGGCCGCAACCGTGTCCACGCGCCGCCGGACCAGATCCGCCAACTCCGGCAGGTCGTTCAGCGGCTCCGCCACCGCCACCGCGCCCGCCGACCGGGCCGCCGCGCGTACCCCGTCGTGGAACCGGCCCGGCGCCAGGAAGTAGGCCGCCACCGCGACCCGGCGGGCCCCCGCCGCGCGCAGTCGCGCCACCGCGCCGCCGACCTCCGGCGGCGCCGCCGAGGCGTACGACACGCGGCACGGCACGCCCAGCCCGGCGCCGAACGCCGCCGCGACCCGGCCCACCGAAGCACGAGCGGCCGGATCCCGGGTACCGGCCGCCGCCAGCACCACCGCGTCCAGCCCGCCCGGCCCGTCGCCGGTCGCCTCCGCCAGGCGGCGGCGCAGCCCGTCCAGCAACCCGCCGTCCACGCCGGAGCCGGCCGGGCCCAGCACGTCGGTCACCCGTACCTCGATCTCGGCGCCGGCCGCCGCGACCGCCGCCGGGATGTCGACCTTCCGGTGGTACGCGGCGGTCAGCAGCAGCGGCACCAGAACCGCCCGGGAGTGGCCGGCGGCGGCAAGCCCGCGCAGCACCTCGGCCGGGCCGGGATCGGTGTGGTCCAGCCAGCTCGGCAGCACCGCACGACCGGGCCAGGTGTCCGCCACGGCCCGGGCCAGCGCCCGGGTCGCCTCCGCCGCCCGAGGGTCACGGCTCCCGTGCGCCACCAGCACCACGGGCGGCCCGGCCCTCAGGTGTGCAGGCCGCACTCGGTCTTCTCAAACATCGCCCAGCGACCGGACCGCGGGTCCTCCCCCGCCTTCGTCCGCCGGGTGCACGGCCAGCAGCCGATCGAGCCGTAGCCACGGGCGAACAGCTCGTTGACCGGGATGTCGTACCGGGCCACGTACGCGTCCACCTCCCGCTGCGTCCACGCCGCGATCGGGTTCACCTTGACCTTGCCGCGCCGCGCGTCGAAGCCCACCACCGGCGTGTTCGCCCGGGTCGGCGACTCGTCCCGGCGCAGCCCGGCGGCCCACGCGTCGTACCCGGACAGCGCCCGCTCCAGCGGCTCCACCTTGCGCAGCTGGCAGCAGTCGTCCGGGGACCTGTTGAACAGCCGCGGACCGTACTGGCCGTCCTGCTGGCCCACGGTCATCCGCGGCCGGATCGAGCGCACCCGCACCGGCATCCGGCGGGCCACCTCGTCACGCACCCGCAGCGTCTCCGGGAAGTGCAGCCCGGTGTCCAGGAACACCACGTCGACGCCGGGCGCGACCCGGGAGACCAGGTGCGCCACCACCCCGTCGGCCATCGAGCTGGTCACGCAGAACCGCTCGCCGAACGTCTCCACCGCCCACCGGGCGATCTCGATCGCCGGCGCGTCCGCCAGCTCCCGGCCGGCCTCCTCGGCCAGCGCGCGCAACTCCTCCGGGTCCCGGCGAGCCGGCCCGGCCTCGCCGATCAGGCCGAGGCCGGCGGCGGAGACGAGGCCGCTCACCGGGTCACCGCCCGGCTCAGCAGGCCGGTGAACTTGACCGCGAAGACCCGCGCGCAGGCGTGGCACTCCCAGGCGCCGTGTCCGGCCTCGTGCGGTCGCAGGTCCTCCTCCCCGCAGTACGGGCAGTAGAGAGGCGCAGATCGGGCATCGCTCATCGGAGCTCCTCCTCGTCGGCTCTGATCACCCAGTTGGCGAACGTCTCACCCTCGGTCCGGCCGGCCAGGTAGCGGCGGGCGAGCCGTTCCACGTACTCCGGAAGCTCCTCGGCGGTGGTCTTCAGGCCGCGCAGCTTGCGGCCGAACCCGGCGGTCTGGCCCTGGGCCATGCCGAGGCCGCCGCCGAGGTGCACCTGGAAACCCTCGACCTGCCGGCCGTCCGGGCCGACCACGAGCTGGCCCTTGAGCCCGATGTCCGCGACCTGGGTGCGGGCGCAGGCGTTCGGGCAGCCGTTGAGGTGGATGGAGATGTCCGCGTCGAAGTCGCGCAGCCGCTCCTCCAGGCGCGCGACCAGTTCCTCGCCGCGCCGCTTGGTCTCGACGATGGCGAGCTTGCAGAACTCGATGCCGGTGCAGGCCATCGTGCCGCGCCGCCACGCCGACGGCCGGGCCTCCAGGCCGATCCCGCGCAGCGCCGTGACCAGCTCCTCGGTCCGCTCCGGCGCCACGTCCAGCACCAGCAGCTTCTGGTACGGGGTGAGCCGCACCCGGCCGCTGCCGTGCGCCTCGACCACGTCGGCGAGCTGCGCCAGCTGGGTGCCGGAGACCCGGCCCACCACCGGGGCCGCGCCGACGTAGTTCGCGCCGTCACGCTGGGCGTGCACACCGATGTGGTCGACCGGCTTCGCCGGCAGTTCCGCGGCCGGACCGTCCAGCAGCGTGCGGCCCAGGTACTCCTTCTCCAGCACCTCCCGGAACCGCTCCACGCCCCAGTCGGCGACCAGGAACTTCAGCCGGGCCCGGTTACGCAGCCGGCGGTAGCCGTAGTCGCGGAAGATGCCGACCACACCGGCCCACACGTCCGGCACCTCGTTCAGCGGCACCCAGACGCCGAGCCGCTTGGCGAGCATCGGGTTGGTGGAGAGCCCGCCGCCCACCCACACGTCGAAGCCGGGACCGTGCTCCGGGTGCTCCACGCCGAGGAACGCGATGTCGTTCGCCTCGTACGGGGTGTCGACCAGCCAGGAGATCGAGGTCTTGAACTTGCGGGGCAGGTTGGAGTATGCCTTGTCGCCGACGTACCGGCGGACGATCTCGTCGATCGCCGGAGTCGGGTCGAGCACCTCGTCCCGGGCCACCCCGGCGACCGGGCTGCCCAGCACGATCCGGGGGCAGTCGCCGCACGCCTCGGTGGTCTGCAGGCCGACCGCCTCCAGCCGGCGCCAGATCTCCGGCATGTCCTCGACCCGGATCCAGTGGTACTGGATGTTCTGCCGGTCGGTGATGTCGGCGGTGTCCCGGGCGAACTCGCGGGAGATGTCCGCGATCACGCGGAGCTGGGCCAGGTTGAGCTGGCCGCCGTCCACCCGGACGCGGAGCATGAAGAACTCGTCTTCCAGCTCGTGCGGCTCCAGAACTGCGGTACGCCCGCCGTCGATGCCGGCCTTGCGCTGGGTGTAGAGGCCCCACCAGCGGAACCGGCCGCGCAGGTCCTGCGGGTCGATCGAGGCGAAACCGCGATGGGCGTAGATGTTCTCGATCCGGTCCCGCACGTTCAGCGGGTCGTCGTCCTTCTTGATCCGCTCGTTGGGGTTGAGCGGCTCTTTGTGCCCGAGCGCCCACTGGCCCTCGCCGCGTGGCCGGCGGGGCGCACGGGCGGCGGGCGCCGGGGAGTCGGGACGGGTCGGGGTGCTGCTGACCGCCATCGCGGCGTCCTCCATTGCTTGCTGCGGTGCCTGCGAGCGCGGACGCGGCGGCCGGCCCGGGAGTGGGCCGTGGACGGCGATGTCGATGACGGCCGGCGCGAGTGCGCGCCCGAGACGGAAGGGTCGGGCGTCGTCAGTGGGCCGGACAGATCGCGCTGCGCACGCGGCCGTAATCGACGTGGCGGCGAGCCACGAAGCGGCGGACGACAGCGGCGGTCATGTGCCTCATGCTGCCACACCACGCCCGGCCGGACCACAGCTCCGCACTGTGATCCCACATCACGGGCCCCAACCGGGATCGACTCCCATCCCTGTCCCCCGGCCCTGCTCGCCGCCCTCTCCCGT